>WTFY01000003.1 GCA_011523795.1 Gammaproteobacteria bacterium | reverse complement strand
TAAGTTGATGATTTACAGACTACAGGGTTAGCCTTGGTTTGTCAAGTATAATAACGCCGTTATAAAACCGGATAGGTCTATTTGCTCCTAACAGAGTAATCCTTCGTTCAGCAAGGAGCAGGCTGCAGACGGTGGGGTTGTCGCCTGCATGGATATTGGGGTATAAGTTCCCCTGTGGGTGCGAAAATGATCATTTCACCCGAACCCGGCTTGTATCACGGGGTGCGTACGGGAGGAGAACCATCATGGAACAACTGAACTCAATCATCAATTCCATCAATTCGTTCGCATGGGGACCACCCATGCTGGGTATTCTCGGAGTGACCGGGGTGCTGCTGACGCTTGGGCTCGTGTTCATGCCGTGGCGCAAGGTTGGTTTCGGATTCCGGCTGTTGTTCGACAAGGACCAGGGGACTGGCGAAGGCGAAGTCAAGCCTTTCAACGCACTGATGACCGCGCTGTCCGCCACGGTGGGAACCGGCAACATCGCCGGTGTGGCGACCGCCATCGCTCTCGGTGGCCCGGGGGCCATCTTCTACATGTGGCTCATCGCCCTGTTCGGGATGGCAACGAAGTACGCGGAAGCCGTCTGCGCGGTCACCTACCGGGAGGTCGACGCCAACGGCAAGTATGTCGGCGGTCCGATGTACTACCTGCGCAACGGCGTCGGGGAATTTGCTCCGGAACTCGGCAAGTACCTTGGACTTGCATTCGCCATCTTTGGTGCGTTCGCTGCGTTCGGCATTGGCAACGCGGTCCAGGTGAACTCGATGGCCGTGGCACTTGGGAACAGTTTCAGCGTGCCCCAGTGGCTGACCGGAGTTGTCGTTGCCGGACTCGTCGGTGTGATCATCATTGGGGGCATCCGCAGGATTGGCGACGTTGCCGGGAAACTGGTACCCGCCATGATCGTGCTGTACCTCGGGGCGGCACTGCTCATCATTGCCATCAATATCGCCGAAGTCCCCTCGGCGATCGGGCTCATCTTTACTCACGCCTTCACTCCTGCTGCAGCCACTGGCGGGTTCGCAGGAGCGGCCGTGGCTGCAGCCATCCGTTTCGGGGTGGCCCGCGGCGTGTTCTCGAACGAGTCTGGCCTCGGGTCTGCAGCAATCGCCCACGCAGCGGCGCAGACCGACAGCCCGGTTCGTCAGGGCATCATCGCCATGCTCGGCACTTTCATCGACACCCTCATAGTCTGCACCCTGACCGCACTGGTCATTCTCACCTCCGGTGCTTGGACCATGACCGGGGCGGGCGGGGGCGGGTTGACCGGGGCGGTGCTCACCTCGACCGGCTTCCAGGAGTCGATCGTGGGGGGGCAATACATCGTCACGATCGCCCTAGCGGTGTTCGCGTTCACCACCATCCTCGGGTGGAGCTACTACGGTGAGCGCTGCTGGCAGTACCTGTTCAGCGAGCGGAGCCTCATGGTCTACCGCGGGTTGTGGGTGCTGGCGGCGCTGTCCTTCGCGAATATGAAGGTGGATTTCGTCTGGAACCTGTCGGACACCCTCAACGGGCTGATGGCGGTGCCGAACCTCATCGGACTGCTGCTGCTTGCACCGATGGTGTTCCGGGTCACGAGGCAGTACTTCGAGGAGCGGGGAGAGCCGCTCGGGCGAACCGGTTCACCGGGCTGACAAGGTCTTACAAAAAGATCAGGGGAAACAAATCTTACTGGGCAATGTTATTTCAGAATGTAGGCGATATGTTGGGGCGCAATGAAAACTCGAAGATAGTACAAGGCAGAAATCTATTGAGTTTTTTAACTGGCGGGTTGGGAAAAAAGAAAAGTCTGAGTTAGAAATGTTTTTCAATTGGTTGCGCGCAGAGTGCTTTTGTGCTGAGTGGCGACTGGGATCATATTTAAAAGTTCTAAGTTCACTTAGTGAAGCAGAAGCTACTGCAACATATATTGAAACGGATGTTTTGCATAGCATGCGTAAAAGCTACACCTCACTAGTTTTGAAATGTTTTGTGGAGTTGACAAACCTTCTACCTGCAAACGGAAGTGCAGTTTATATTCGACCTGAGATAGCTAAGCAAATCCTGCAGGTTGGACTTGAAGACTCTGATAACTCGGTTAAAGCGTATGCTGAAAAAGCACGTGAGAACTTACTACAACGTGGATACTCCAGTATTTTGGACAAGGATGATGGGTAGTATTTACCCACTCACTGAACCCAATGATGTGCAGGCATCACGGACCAAACAATCATCCAAGTATTGAAGATTGGATTACAGAGTAATTGTAAAACTCTGTCATTATGAGTTTATCTAGGGTAAGTCTCAAAAATATTTCAACCCATGCCCACGTCAATTAATGCACTTGTTAACGATGCGTTTGATCAAGCGATCAGGCAGGATCAAAAACTTTATGAATCTTGGATTGATATCTCTACCCAGCTTGGCGGCAGGGCATTACCGTTTTCTTTGCTAGGGCCTTCAGTTCATGACATTGGTACACTCGATCTCGTTTTGCGATGCATGGAAAGCGAGACTAAAGCTGTATTCAATCTCGATAGTGCTAGCAGGAATGAATATGAAGACCAATTCCATCTTGCACACTGGTGTCAAGACATGTTTTCAAAAATTTGGATTTCTGAAATCTATGAAATATTCAGACTGCTAAAAACGAGAAAACTTATCCAAGAAAACAGTGCATTTTATGAACTGGAAAACCACCTGAGGTTGTTAAGAATTCCATTTGACAAACACGAGATAGCTAAAGAAGACAGATTAAAAGATAAGCCACTGTTAAAAAAAGATTTAGAATTTAAGCACGGGACATCACCTTTAAACAGGTATTCCGAATATGATTCAAAAGATCGCAGGAGAGTTTATAGTCTGGAATCAAGAAATTCTCCACGGGGTTCAATAGAGTGGCGAACACTTGATCTGGAAACAGGTAATCCTGTCTGGCTTGAGAGGCTTTCTTTATCAGATAGGGTGTTGGAGATTTTTCAGAATAATCAATTTTTTAAATGATCTCCAATTGATAGAGTTCATAGGGATTGCAACCTATCAAACAGGGTTGGTCGTCGCTTGCACGGTGCTCCCCTGTGATCCAAATTCGGTATGGGAGTATTACAACCAAATCTGGATTAAAGTTTGGGGCATGACATGAGTGATCTTGGATTTCGTCTAAACGCTGGCGCCGACCAACGCCCGTGGCCTAAAATCCCCCGACGACGGCACAATCGACCACTAAACTTTGGTTGGATACATGATCAGCCCTGCCTTCGAGTCTTGATTCCACCGTTACTAACGAACGTTCCTAGAACATTGCCTAAACCTTTGGAACTTAGGAATTTACAGCCATGGATATAAAACAACTAATCGCACATATCAAGGCAAGTACCCAGCATCGATACCTCTATCATTTCACTGATGAGGAAAATTTTCCTTCAATTGAAGCCTAAGGATTATTGTCAAAAGTACAGATGTGCCAACAGGACTGGAGGCCACGTGCAACCAGCGGCAATAAGTTGAGTAGACAACTTAACACAGACCGAGGGATCGATCCTTATGTAAGCCTATGCATGACAAGAAACCACAGAATATCATATCTTGCAAAATGCGATGGAAGATTGCCTGACCTGCGGTGCCTAGCTATCGAGCTAGAGGCCCTAGAAATAAAGGGAACCAGAATTACGTTTGAGGTCGCAAACTCCAAAATGTCGAAATCCTCCCGGTGTCCGACGCCATTCCACAACTCGACATCGAAGTACTATATTCCAGAACCGACTGGTCCAACCCAGAGATCCAAAATCGGCTGCAGGCTGCTGAAAAGCTTGAAGTGCTGGTGCCCAATGCCGTCCCTAGAGAACTGATTGTCGGAGTATTCTAGATGGCAAGCCGACCTGTATTCGTACCACAATATTGTGGAACACAGTTAGTTGAAGAGCGTATCTTTGAGATCGACTGGTCGCCAGGATTCTCTCCAACACAAAAGAAAAAAAACATTGTGGCTCTGCATCAGGAAGCCAAGCGGCATGGGATTGAGCGAATACTTGAAATATCAACGAAATCCAACAGCAAGATTGGTCAAAGATTAAGTGCCTTTAGTTTAAAACTCGAAATCAAATCAATGCAATATTCTCTGGAAAGTGTTTATCAGGGCTGTAAAGTTTTCGACCACAGCGGTCCCTTCACTCATCTCTTTGAGCTTACGCCTAGAGATGTAAGGCGGTATATTCATTCAACGGATCGTGGCAAACTGACAGGATACAAATTCTTGGGAAAGGATTACCCTCTATCTCCCAAGAATGCGTTTTACGATTGGCTCTATATTCGGTCGTTAATGCAACATACCGACTGGATTAGACAAAAGGTACTGTACGACGCATTTACCGATATTGAATTCAACTCCAAAAAGCAAATCAACTGCCAAACCCGTGCCTTTGCAGAGTATTTGAGTCTATTGAAACGAAAAACACTCACTGATGCTGTAGATGACTTTGACTGTTTTTCGCAGATGTTAAATCCATTCTAAACACAGCGTCTTAATGAATGAACATAATCTTTGGAGGACGCGGTTCGGTTTTTGCCATGGATCGAAGTAGGTCTCGACCGCGGTCTGCAACACATCCAGGCTGCTGAAGTACAGATTGTGGGTGGCCAGTCGACGGGTGAGTTTCCAGACCCGCTTCCTCATAACGGTCCACATAATGCCGAAAAGTACGGGCGCATACCCCTAACAGCATTGCCGCCTCCTCCTGACTCAACCGATGCTTCGTCTAGGCACCATATGCCTCTTCAAATCGCTTCATGCGCGTCTCCTGTAACCGCTGTGTCCGTCTCATCTGGTACCCCTTATGAGGACCAATGAAAACCGGACAGATCGTGTGTTACAAGACTGGACAGACTATGTATTCCCTACAGGCTTGATATTGCGCGATTGGCATTTGGGAACATTGTAGATACCATTGTAGTGATGACTGGGGATAGTGACCTGGTTCCTGCGTTCAAATTTGCCCGCAGAGAGGGTACTCAGGTATACCTGAGCCATCTTGGGCATGGTGTGAAGTGAACTTAAAGTTCATGTTGATGGATTGATCCTTTTTAAGCCATTCTGATTATTTTGCGACTGAGGTGGAGACGCCCTTGTCTGGACAATGGTAAAAGAAGATGTGCTCAACCTGTTGCCTCAACTGCAGAGTCTGTTGGAAAGAACCAAGAAAAGAAAAGAAACTCACATAAAGATGGCTTGGGATGGATAGAGAGGCTGAAGCCGCTCTAGTGAACTAGAACAGCTTCGAATGTTCTTTCTACACTTGGCAGGTGAACCAAGTTAATTGTACGCTTTTTCCAGATCCAGATATCACTGCAAGACTCAAGCATTACAAGTGGGTACCTTAATAATTGATTTTAACGATCTCGATCAGCTATCTCAAGATGAGCGATTTGACTGTTGTGCCGGATTTGTACCAACTAGTATAGGTAGCAGAATGTAAGTGATTGATTAGTCAACTGTGGTATTAAAAGGGCAAACACCGCAAGTGACTGATTAGTAAATAAATGTTCTCTCTATTTTGAGGCTTCGAACCAGGTGGTCGGGAGTTCGAGTCTCTCCGGGCGCGCCATCCCTGAACGGAGGATTTTACTTCATCTTTAAGTGTTAAGAGATAAGCATTTCGAATCAAATCTATTCGAGGGATTCAAGAGGCAAGCACATGAATTGTTAGCTCTTGTACCTGCACGGTCTGTCTTGCCTGGCTTACTTTCTTCGGATATTTGGCTTGACTCCGACAAGATACTGCCTGATTGCAATCCATGAATCCTGAATGGTTTTTTTCAGCACATCACCATCTTTTACCAGGAATTTCACCAGTAATCCGCAATGATTGGGCAGATAGGATACGCCGCCGTAAACATCTTTATTCACCTGCATACTGGATTGCAGCGACTCCAGCAAGTGCTGATGTTTGTCAGCACGGTTGATCACGTAAAGGGTACCCATTCCAATATAGGAACGGTTATTGTCCAAAAAGTTTTTTGAATTTACCCGGTAAACATCTTTTGTAAGCAGTTCGGTATCTTCAGTATTAATCTGCAAGGAACTGTTCAGCAGTTCAAACACGCGTCCGTCGCCACTCAGAAAATGCAGCAGGAAAGAATCGGCGACTACTGCGGTACTGGTTTCGTCTATGAATACATTGATTCTTGAGCACAATTTCGATTCCGGAAACAGAATCAGCGGGTCAGATATGTACTCTGTATAGGAATGGTTCGTGACATTGATATCAACTGAATGGTGCGCCATGCCATGAGGCATTCCGTGTACTATGGTTGACGCCTGGGTAGTGATCTGGCTGTATGAACTCGAATGGGCGATAACATTTGTAGAGAGGGCTTCATCTTCATATATGCCTCCTGAAGCGGACTGGATATATATATTTGCCATTCCGGGCGGGTCATTTTCAAAATACTGAGCCTTGCAAATATGAAAAGGGTAGGCTGCATACTGATTCTTCAAGTATGTCTTTCCACCCGGACTGGTGGAAAACTCAAGTTGCAAGTTACCCATTCAGACTGGTGTTCTAGTCGAATAGAACGTTGTTGATGATATGGTTTGCAACCTCTTCTATGCCTTCACCCGTTTTACAATTTGTCAGCACCAGGTGTTTTCCACCTCTCACTTCAAGTCCCTCTTTCACCATCAAGTTCACGTCTGCTCCCACAAACGGTGCCAAGTCTACTTTATTAATGACAAGCAAATCTGATTGGACGATACCAGGTCCTCTTTTGCGAGGAATGTCGTCTCCTTCTGAAGTGTCTATCACAAACATCCAGTAATCTACGAGGTCCAGGGAAAAGGTGGATGCCAGATTGTCTCCGCCGCTTTCTATCAAGATAACATCCAGGTGTTCGAACTCCCTATCCAGGTTTTCTGCAGCCTGCGAGTTCAAGGTAGGGTCTTCACGGATAACTGTATGCGGACATGCGCCTGCTTCCACTGCAACGATTCGTTCCGGAGCAAGCAATCCGGATCTTTGCAGACGCTTTGCATCTTCTCGGGTGACCAGGTCATTCGTAATCACTGCAATTTCATTTCCCCGCTTGATAAACCGCGGGATCAATTGCTCGATCAGGGCTGTCTTGCCCGATCCAACCGGGCCACCGATACCCACTCGTGCAGGGCCATTACGGGAATTCTGCTGGATCATCGCAGCATGTAGCGTTGTGTCAGGGGAAGGTTCTTAGCCGGATCGCAAGTGGCAAGCTTGCCATTCACGAAGACCTCAAATGTTTCAGGGTTGACCGTAATTTTTGGACATGAACTGTTGTGCAGCATGTGGTTCTTATTGAGTTTTCGGGTGCCCTGTGCAGCCAGGTTCATTTTTTGAAGCTGTAGCTTTTCTCCGACTTTATCTTCAATTGCAGATTGATTGACGAAGTTTGCACTCAAGTGCTGCTTGGCATTACCGAATGCTCCCCATTGCGGTCTCAGGATCATGGGTTCACAGGTCATCAACGATGCAGCACTATCACCCATTGCTGACCAGATGATAAAGCCGCCCTTGACTATCAGTTCGGGTTTGATTCCAAAAAACGCGGGCTTCCACAGCACGACATCGGCTAGTTTTCCTTTTTCTAGTGAGCCGATGTATGGGTCTATCCCGAATGTGCGTGCAGCATTGATTGTATATTTTGCGATATAGCGTTTGATCCTTTCGTTGTCGCCGCGTTTTGTAGATTCTTCGGAAAGCCTTCCAAATTGATCCTTCATCTTGCTGGCAAGCTGCCAGGTTCGGCAGATGACTTCGTTGATCCTGCCCATGCCCTGACTGTCTGAGCCCAGCATGGAGATCGCCCCGAGGTCATGCAGTACGTCTTCTGCAGCGATGGTTTGAGCGCGAATTCGGCTTTCAGCAAAAGCGACGTCTTCCGGTATTGCAGGGTTCAAATGATGGCATACCATGGTCATATCAAGATGCTCATCGAATGTATTTACGGTATATGGATTTGTCGGATTGGTGGAGGAGGGCAGGCAATTGTGCTCACCGGCAACCCGTATTATGTCGGGCGCGTGTCCACCCCCCGCTCCCTCGGTGTGATACATGTGGATGGTACGGCCGTTGATCGCAGCCAGTGTATTTTCCAGGAAGCCACTCTCGTTCAGGGTATCTGTGTGCAATTGAACCTGAAAGTCAAGCTCATCTGCAACAGACAGGCAGGTATCGATTACTGCAGGCATTGCGCCCCAGTCTTCATGAATCTTGAGCCCCAAACATCCTCCCCGGAGCTGGTCTATCAGAGATCTTGGCTTGGACGAGTTGCCGCGTCCCAGGAAGCCAAAATTGATTGGCCATTGCTCTGAGGCCTGCAACATCTTGCCTACGTTCCAGGCACCCCCGCAATCTATTCCTACAGTGATAGGGCCCAGAGAGCCCCCAATCATTGTCGTGATGCCGGAGCTGACAGCATGTTCACACAGCTGCGCACTGTCAAAATGCACGTGAACATCTATTCCACCGGGTGTTGCAATCAATCCCTCAGCATCCCGTACAGTTGTCGCTGCACCACAGATAAGGTTTGAGTCAACCTTATCCATGGTGGCCGGGTTGCCTGCTTTTCCTATTCCTGCAACCCGGCCTGCTTTGATTCCAATATCTGCTTTGACAATTCCCAGGACCGGGTCTATGACCAGTGCATTACTGATCAGCATGTCCAGAGAACCTGCAGTACTGTCGTAACCGGGTGTCAGACCCAGTCCATCACGCAGTGTTTTGCCTCCGCCATGCAGGCATTCGTCGCCAGGTACAGCATAATCGTGTTCAACCTCTGCCAAAAGTGAAGTGTCTCCAAGCCGGACGGCATCTCCCTTGGTCGGGCCATACATCAACGAATACTCTTTTCTTGAAATTTCAATCATTGTTACGCCCCTTTGAATCCACGCACTTTTGCTTTTTGCAGTGCTTCCTTCTTTTTGATATCACTGGATGTTGAACCATCGGTTAAATGATTCAAGCCGTATACTTCTCCGGTTCCTCCAAATTTGACCAGCCGTACTTCCTTGCTTTCGCCAGGTTCAAACCGCACTGCAGTTCCTGCTGGGATATCAAGGTGTCTTCCGAATGTTTCTTTCCGGCTGAATTCTAATTCGGAATTCACTTCAAAAAAGTGGAAGTGACTGCCAACCTGCACAGGCCGGTCACCGGTGTTCAGCACCTTCAGCTTGACTGCCCGTTTTTTGGCATTTATTTTCACATTACCATCGCCAGGGATGATTTCTCCAGGATAGGTGCTCTCTTTGATCTTCATTTTCCCTGGACGAATGGGTTCATGTACTGTGACGAGCTTGGTGCCATCAGGAAACGTCGCTTCCACCTGCAGCATGCTCATCATCTCGCTGATGCCAGGCATGACATCGTCTGTGCTGAGCAGTGTCGATCCGAAGCTGATCAGTTCTGCTACGCTTCGGCCCTCTCTGGCTCCTTCCAGGATTTCATCGGCAATTATGGCGGTGGCTTCAGGGTAATTTAACAAGAGCCCTTTCTTCCTTCTCTTTCTGGCCAGTTCAGCAGCGGTATAGATGGTTAAACGTTCCAGTTCAGTTGGTGTCAGCAGCATGGGAGTTCTCCAGAGATTTGAATCATAAGCTAGTTTATAAATAGTCTTGTTTCTGATTTCTCGTGTCTCATTGAAGCGATGTCTGAAACAGGCGTGAATCCATGGATCTCTTCAATCTCAGGCACAGGCCAAGTCAGGATTTTGGAAATTGACTTGCCCAGTCTGGTCAGGGTCATTTGGAAATCAATATGGCTTATAAGCCCCAGGCGCAAGGCTGCGCTGAGCGCAGAAGTACAAAAATTGTAAGCGGACAGCGTCAGCACTGGATTTTTGGGTAACCCTATGGAGTGCCAAAGCAGTCCCTGGCTGACAACCAGGTGTCCGTGTGCCTTGTTATCATGAATGAATGCCTGGTATTGCTTGGCGACAGGGTTGTCCAGCTTGACATAGGTAGACAGCAAAGCAGAGCCTAATCTTTTGGACCCTTCTCTCAATTCGCTTGGCAAAGTCATGCATTCTACAAGGTTGTCTGCAGGGATGACTGCTTGCAGGTCTTTCGCATGCTCATAGCAATGGGCCAGCACCACACGTTCGAACGTTCCCCATTTGTCGTGAAGCTGACTCTCGATAAAGTCTTCCACTCCGACTGATGAAGTGACCAGGTTGTCATTCTTGAGCATTTCCAGCCCCCAGGAAAAGGAAACAGAACCGGAAGGAAAAATGCTATCCCCGTGCTGTAACAGAGTGAAAACCCGGTCATCATTCATCATGATCGATACGCCTGATCTTTCCTGTTGTGAAAAAATCTTTCAGCCGCTCAAGGTATATTTCCTCCGGGCTTTCAACCGCTATGCTGAGACACTCCTTTTCAAACTTGACTCGCCAGTGCATGTTTCCTGCAAAATAGCCTATTTCGATCGCGCATGAAATGTCTCTGGGCCTGAGCCGCAGCCATTGTTCCTCGGACATTTTCACTACAATCGCACGATTACTTTCCAGCAGTAACACTGCACCGTTAGTCAATTTGGCCAATCGTGAAATAGAAACCGCACAATCCGTACCCTGGTCTGTTTTGGCTCTGAAACGCCGCCGCAGCAGGTTTGAGCGGTCAAGTATTATGTATTCAACCTCATTTCGATGAGACAGGTCATGAAGTGTGCCCGACAAATTCGAGTCATGCACATGGCCAAGGATTTCTGTGATGTGAATCATGTGAGAATCGTATCTACCCTTTGATCAGTCGCGATGTGTGTCCGTGTGCATTCATCTGTTCGGGTAACGGGCACGCTGTGTACTGCCATCCGGATGTATTGAGACTGGGTACGCTCAGGAGGCAGGTCAGCAATCGATTGTGGTCTGCATTTCCCACTGGCTGAGATGGCTTGTGTAATCACGCCACTCCATCATTTTCAATTTAATATACGAATCCACGACTTCTGCACCGAGTTCACTTCTTAATGTTTTGTTCTTTTCAAGTAACCGCAGTGCGTCCAGCAGGGTAGACGGAAGCTTTTTCACATTTTTCAACTTGTCGCCCTCTTCATACATGTTGATGAAGCTGGGTTTTCCCGGGTCCAGTTTGTTCTGGATTCCATCCAGTCCGGCCGCGATCACTGCAGCTTGTGCGAGGTAAGGGTTTGTCGCACCGTCCATCAGTCTCAGTTCGAATCGTCCATCCTCGGGAACCCGGATCATATGGGTGCGGTTGTTGCCTGAATAGGTCACTGCATTGGGCGACCAGGTGGCGCCTGAAGCCGTCCGCACTGCATCGATTCTTTTGTAACTGTTCACTGTCGGGTTGAGTATGGCACACATTGAAACGGCATGTTCCATGATGCCTCCGAGAAAATGGTAAGCCAGTTTTGACAAGCCAAGGTGATCGGACTTGTTTAGAAACAGGTTTCTTTCTCCGCTTTTGTTCCAGACAGATAGGTGTGTATGGCACCCGTTTCCCGTCAGGTTTGGAAATGGTTTGGGCATGAAGGTTGCCCGCATGCCATGATCCCCGGCAATGGTTTTTGTCATAAATTTAAAAAACACATGACGGTCAGCTGTAGTCAATACGTCATTGTAATCCCAGTTCATTTCAAACTGGCCGTTGGCATCTTCGTGATCATTCTGGTATGGACCCCAGCCAAGTTTTAGCATGCAGTCACAAATTTCCTTTACTACCGGGTAACGGCGCATCAGTGCCTGCTGGTCATAGCAAGGTTTGGTTTGGGTGTCCAGCGGGTCCGATATGGAATTTCCATCCTGGTTGATTAAAAAGTATTCGCATTCGACACCCGTCTTGACCCGATAACCTTTCTTGTGGGCTTTGGCAATTTGCCTTTTGAGAGCAACCCTTGGAGAGGCTTCAACTTCTTTACCGTCCATCCACAGATCAGATGCCAGCCAGCCAACTTCAGGATTCCAGGGCAATTGAATCAGGCTGCCTGGATCCGGGACTCCAAACATGTCTGAATCTGCGGGGGTCATGTCGAGCCATGCCGCGAATCCTGCAAATCCGGCGCCATCTTTTTGCATGCCTTTTATTGCATCGGCGGGAACCAGTTTTGCACGAAGTACTCCGAATAAATCCACAAAACTTATGAGAAAGTACTTAATCCCCTTGTTTTTTGCGATTTGAGCCAAATCTTTTGCCATGCTTACTCTCCAGTTGTTGAGCCCGGTTACCCTGCCGTAGTAGAGCAGGTATTTTAATGCAAATCTTTTCGTTGCGAAGGGTCAGCTGAATGATTGCAAGCGGCCGAATTCAAGGGTCCCGGACAAAACATGACGAGGTCCTTCGGCCGCGGAAGATGTCACGATATGCAGGTAAAAATGCTTTCAAGTTACGGGCATTAAGAACGGTGGATATCGGCAGATTATCATGCACAAAGGGATTAGGGAATTGGAATCAAAATCGCCGGACAAGCTCCGTATCAGAGCTGGAGTTCGCATTTTTGCACGCGCTGTACAGACTGAATTGGCGATCGAGGTCAATACCCGACACATCGGGTTCACCCTCTGTATTGATCTGGCACGGGCATGAGGCAAGGGGAGCCTGTTATACTGCCTGACTACAAAATTCTCAATCACAAAAATGTTGCCAGCGCTGCTATTCTTCCATTGCCTTTCATTGTGCGTCTGCAGAAGGGGCATTCGACCATACGGATGCGGGATGCGAATTCTCCAGTTCAATTCCGGGTGAAATGTTCCTTGTGGTTTAAATTCTGCTGAATCCTGGTAGTTTCATGCACATAGACACCGCCACGATGGAAGACATTCCTCAGTTATGTATCCTTCTTGTAGAGCTGTTTTCTCAGGAAGCGGAATTCAACCCCGATCCTGAAGTCCAAAGCGAGGGTTTGAAAAAGATCATTTCCAGCCCGGAGACAGGCCATGTCATTGTAGCCCGTGAGGGAAATGACATAATTGGCATGGCAAATCTTTTGTTTACCGTCTCGACTGCGCTGGGCAGTCCGGTTGCAATACTTGAAGACATGGTTGTTCTGCCGCAAGCCCGCCGGTCGGGTATCGGATCCAGGCTGATAGATTACTGTCTCAAGACAGCCGTGCAGAAGGGATGCAAGCGCATTACCCTGCTTACGGACCATGACAATGCCGAAGCACACAGGTTCTACGAGCGGCATGGTTTTGTACGTTCATCAATGGTTACTTATCGAAAAAGTATTTAGGGATTTATCTCATGAAGTTTCAGGCTTTTTGAATACCACGTCAGAATTGGTTTGTGGTTCATGATGAAGTATGATCTATTTGCAGTTGGCCAAATTGCGAGCATGCACGACTCAAGTGAGGCGGTTCCGGTCATGGCTGCAAGGGGTCCATGACTGTGCCGTCGAACTCGGGCCAGTACAGGCCAGAACGGGTCCTGTGCGAAGTTGTCGGATGATATAGAACCTTCCTTCTAGTTAAGCCAAATCTGATTGATGCTAAAACCATTTGAACTGTTCATTGGTTCCCGCTATTTGCGTGCGAAGCGACGCAACCACTTTATTTCATTCATATCCTTGATTTCTTTGGTGGGAATAGCGCTCAGCATTGTTGTACTAATCACCGTCCTGTCCGTGATGAACGGCTTTCAGCATGAGGTCAAGCACAGGATTTTGGGCATGACGTCCCATGCTTCGGCATATGAACGGGATGGAATTCTCCAGGACTGGCAAGGCTTGCAAAAAAAGCTGAAGGATTTTTCGGAGGTCAAGGGTTCTGCACCCTTTGTCCAGGGCCAGAGCATGGCCGTGAAAGGAAAGAAGGTGAACGGTGTCCTGTTAAGTGGAATTGATCCGGAAATAGAAGGAAGGGTCTCACGCCTGGGGGAGTACATGCTGGATGCCAATCTGAATGTGCTTCGGCCGGGGGAATTCGGAATTCTGCTTGGTGATGACCTGGCAGACCGCCTGGGTGTTCGCACAGGTGAAAAGATTTCCGTTATCACCCCGGAGGCGACTGTGACACCAGCGGGCATTCTTCCCAGACTCAGGCGTTTCACGGTCGTAGGCATCTATTCTGTAGGGATTCCTCAATATGACCAAAACACTGCGGCGATCCACATCGAAGACGCTAAAAGGCTGTTCCAGCTGGGAGACTCGGTATCTGGACTGCGCCTGAAGTTTGAAGACCTGTTTGATGCGCCTTCCCTGACCCGTGAACTTCGTACTTACCTGGGAAAGGAATACTGGGTCACCGACTGGACACAATATAATCAGAATTTCTTCCGTGCTTTGAAAATAGAAAAAATAATGATGGCAATAATTCTGTCGTTACTGGTCCTGATTGCTGCCTTTAATATTGTGTCTGCTCTGGTCATGGTGGTGACTGAAAAGCAAAGTGACATCGCAATATTGCGCACACTCGGCGCATCGCCGAAGAGCATCATGGGTATTTTCGTGATCCAGGGTACCGTCATTGGCCTGGTTGGAACTGCATTGGGGGCTGTATTTGGAATTCTGCTTGCTTCAAACCTGGAGGACATCGTTGGCTGGATCGAGTCCATCTTCAATATGAAGTTCCTGACGGACGGGTTTTACCCCATTGACGATCTTCCATCCCACATCAATGCTTCAGATGTGGTACTGGTATGTGCCATCGCGTTTGTCATGAGCGTTCTTGCCACGGTCTATCCTGCATGGAAAGCGTCCCGCACGCAGCCCGCTGAAGCATTGCGTTACGAGTAAGCTCTGATGAATCGGGTATTGCAGTGTAAATCGCTCGTCAGGACTTTTGCCAGCGGGCCTTTGAGAGTGGAGGTTCTCAGGGGTGTGGACCTGAGTGTCGAGGCGGGAAGCAGGCAGGCTATTGTCGGCGTATCAGGCAGCGGCAAGAGTACCTTGATGCATCTGCTGGGAGGGCTGGACATGCCGGATTCAGGGACAGTGGAGGTTTGTGGCCAGGAAATGTCCAGGCTGTCCGATGCGCAGCGCGGGCGGTTGCGTAATGAAACCCTTGGCTTCATTTACCAGTTTCATCACTTGCTGCCGGAATTTTCTGCACTGGAGAATGTCGCAATGCCCCTGTTGCTGCGGCGTGAGTCCAGTGCGCGTGCATCTGAGCAGGCTAAGGAATTTTTGTCCAAGGTCGGGCTTTCCAAGCGCATGCGGCACAAGCCCGCGGAATTGTCCGGAGGTGAAAGGCAGCGCGTAGCCATTGCCCGGGCGCTGGTTACCAAGCCACAGATAATTCTTGCAGACGAGCCTACCGGCAATCTTGATCGCAGCAATGTAGAGCAGGTACAAGAGTTGTTGTTACAGATGAGTACCGAGCTCAATACTGCATTCGTCGTTGTGACACATGATCCGGCAGTAGCTGAATCGATGGAAATATCCTATCAGCTGGAAGACGGAAAGCTGTCCCTATCCTGACGCGGCTGCTTACTTCCTGATAATCTCACTTGAGCATGGCCAATAAAGCTCCTGGACAAAGTAGCTGGCATACATACCGCAGGTTGCTGGGCTACACGTTTGCAAAGTGGCAGTATCTGCTGCTGGCCTCGATAGCGTTGCTGACGTTTTCGGGGCTGGACGCACTGGCGGTTTACCTGCTCGGACCCTTTGTGGATGGTGCATTCGTAGATAAGAGTTTCGATGATATCAAGTGGATTCCAGTGGCCTTGTTACTGGTGATCATATTCCGGGGGATTGCAAACTTTATAGGCACTTACTACATCGGCTATGTCGGTGCATACGTCATCAAGGCATTGCGCCAGAGCATGTTCGGTCGTCTTCAGTACTTGCCCGCGAAATACTTTGACCATCAGGTCACCGGCAATCTGCTGTCGAAGTTTTCCTATGATGTCGAGTTGGTGATCGGAGCAGCTTCCAAAAGCCTGCGCAGCCTGGTGGAGGACAGTTCAAAAATCGTGTTTCTGCTGGTAGTGATGATCATCAACAACTGGAAGCTTACCCTTCTGTTTCTGGTTGTAGCGCCTCTGATTGCACTGGTTGTGGGGTATACGAGCAAGTTGTTCAGGAAGTTCAGTACTCGCATGCAGCAGTCGGTCGGGAAAATCACTCACATTGTGGAGGAAAGTGTAGCCGGACACCGGATCGTGAAAATTTTCGGTGGTCAGGAGTATGAAATCCACAAGTTTGAACATGCCAATGCCCGGTATATCCGGAATTACCTGAGAAAAGTCATGACAAAAGCTGCCAGCACACCCGTGATCCAGATGCTGGTGGGGTTTGTTCTGGTAGCTGTTCTAGCTATCGCTGCGAGGCCCGCCATCGCATCCGAGGAATCGGCAGGCGAGTTCATGGCTTTCATCATTGCAATGATGTGGATTCTGACACCAGCCCGAAAGCTGACGCTGGTCAACGAGATACTGCAGACAGGAATTGCTGCAGGGGAAAGTGTTTTCGAACTCATTGACGCGGAAAAAGAGCATGCATTGCCTGGTAAAAAAATAGGAAGATGCCGGGGCAAGATTGAATATAAGGAGGTGTGTTTCAAATATGCCTCAAGAAAGGACAAGGCACTGGAATGTGTCAGCCTGGACATACAGCCGGGCGAGACGGTGGCATTTGTAGGCAGGTCTGGCAGTGGCAAGAGTACAATCGTAAACGTGCTCCCAAGATTTTATGATCTGGACAAGGGAGAAATATTATTGGACGGGATGAATATCTCGGAGCTTGATCTTGACTCTTTGCGTGAGCAAATCGCACTGGTCAGCCAGGAAGTAGTTCTGTTTAATGATACGATCGCAAACAATATTGCGTACGCGAAAGGGTATGCATCAAATGACCCCAGGGTTGTTGAGGCAGCAAAACTGGCACGCGTCCTGGAATTCACGGACAAGCTGCCTGACGGGCTGGATTCCCTGGCAGGTGAAAACGGAGTGCTGTTGTCGGGCGGACAACGGCAGCGCATAGCCATTGCAAGGGCATTCCTGAAGGATGCACCTGTCCTGGTGTTGGACGAGGCCACATCCTCTCTGGATACCGAGTCTGAGAAATTCATACAGCTCGCACTGGACGTATTGCAAGAAAACAGGACAACACTGATTATTGCCCACCGTCTGTCAACCATTGAAAACGCGGACAGGGTGATCGTGATGGATAAAGGGAAAATTGTGGAGACAGGACGGCATCACGAACTGCTTGAACGCAATCAGATTTATGCAGACCTCTACAAGATGCAAACTCGTTCAGCAAGCATGACGGAAGGTGTGCCGTAGCCAAGAGTTCGGTTTATCCGGTGTGAGATTCGACCCTGAAAAAATCTGGTATTCGAGAAATATCGTTTCTGTGCTGCTGCTGCCTTTATCCTGGCTGTTCCGTGCTGCTGCAGGGGCCAGGAGGCTCTACTACCGTGTCTATCATCACAGACGAGTTCCACCTTCAGTATTCATCCTGGTCGTGGGCAATCTCACGGTTGGGGGTACAGGCAAGACGCCCTTTGTGATCTGGCTGGCAAGACGATGCAGGGACCAGGGGTTGAATGTGGGCGTGGTGAGCCGGGGTTACCGGAAGCGCAAGGCCGGAAAAATCGTTGATGTCCAGCCTGACAGTCTGCCAGAAGAGGTCGGGGACGAAGCCTTGTTGCTGGTGCAGAAGATTTCATGCCCGGTAGTCGCCGCCGCAGACCGCATGCAGGCAGTGAGCCTGATTTCGAGAAAGTACAAGCCTGACGTGATACTGTCCGATGATGGCTTGCAGCATTACAAATTGCCACGTAATGTGGAAATTCTGGTTGTGGATGGGGACAGGCGGTTTGGCAATGGCAGGTGTTTGCCGGCAGGGCCGTTGAGGGAGCCGGTTTCACGTGCCCGGAGTTGTGACCTGGTGGTCAGCAACGGTCGCTGTGATGGTTACGAGTACAGTTTCGAAGTGGTAGCGGAAGATGCGGTTTCGCTTTGCTCGGACACGATACGCAGGCCATTGCAGCATTTCAAAGGCTGCTGCGTACATGCCGTGGCTGGGCTTGGAAACCCAACACGGTTTTTCAGGATGCTGGAGAGTGCCGGCATCAGGTTTTTCAGGCATGTTTTTCCCGATCATCACTCTTATACGGAGGCTGACCTGGAATTTGGGGACGATGAGCCGATTCTCATGACCGAGAAAGATGCATTGAAGTGCAAACTGTTTGTTGACAGGGATATCTGGTATCTACCCATAATAGTGTTGCCCAATCCGAGACTGGAACAGCGAATCTCAAATTTGATCGAGGGAATTCCGCGTGGACAGACAATTGCTTGAAATTCTAGTATGCCCGGTAACCAAGGGACCATTGAAGTATGACAGGGAGCGACAGGAGCTCATATCCACGTCTGCACACCTCGCCTATCCGATACGCGATGGTATTCCAGTGATGCTGGAGCATGAAGCAAGAACCATCACTGACGAGGAGTACGACAAATACAAATCCAAGTGACCGCTGTCAGCTGAATCCCGCATGCGACGCACAGGTTCATGGAATTCAAAGTAGTCATTCCTGCTCATTACGCATCCGCACGGCTACCTGGAAAGGTGTTGTTGGAAGTCCGGGGCAGGCCGATTATTGAATATGTTTACAACCAGGCGTGTGGCAGTGGTGCCGGACAGGTGATCATTGCAACGGATGACATGCGGATCGCCGAGGCGGCCGAGGCTTTTCATGCAGAAGTCTGCCTTACCTCAGACCGGCATATGTCGGGCACGGACCGGATTGCCGAAGTCGCACAAAGATATGCCTGGGAGGATGACGCAATCATCGTAAACCTGCAGGGCGATGAACCCATGATGCCGGGAGCGAACGTCCGTCAAGTTGCATCGAACCTGTACAACCGTACCGATGTGAGCATGTCTACCTTGTGTACGGCATTGAAAGGCGAGGACGAGACTCGGGACAGGAACGTAGTGAAAGTGATACATGATGAGAACCATGTCGCACTTGGTTTCAGCCGGGATGCGAGAACTTTTGGCCAGCCGGTCAGTCATACTGTGTACCGGCATCTCGGTATTTACGCCTATCGCGCAGGGTTCCTGTGCAGGTTCACGCAATGGCCTCGGTCCATGCTCGAACGGCAGGAGTCCCTGGAGCAGATGCGTGCACTGGAACACGGTGTCTTGATACATGTCGAGTTATGCCAGGCTTTGCCAGGGATAGGGGTGGACACACGGGAAGATTATGAAGCCTTGCTGGAAATAATGTAAATGGACTATGGGCACCCGATGCAGGGGTGTTTGAATCTTCACTGATCTTTAGTAACATTCTGCGCCGATTGCGAACGCACAATGCAGTTCGCCATAGTGCATTATCGACATGATAAACATAGAACGCCTAAGCAAAAAATTTGGTCACTCAGTGGTCGTCGACGATATCTCTTTCTCGGTCGGTTCTGGCGAAGTACTCGGTTTTCTAGGTCCGAATGGTGCCGGCAAGTCCACCACCATGAAGATGATTGCCGGATTCCTGGCTCCAACATCAGGTGTGATCCAGGTTTGTGGTTTTGATGTTGCAAAGCAGCCCATTGAAGTAAAAAAGAAGATTGGCTACCTGCCCGAAGGGGGGTCCAGCTATGGTGAAATGACACCGCTGCAGTATCTGGACTTCATTGCCAGGGCGCGCGGATTGGGAGGGTCCCGGAAAACGATGCGCAAGGACGAGGTGATAGACCGGTTGCACCTGGAAAAGGTGCTTGGTCAATCCATCGAGACCTTGTCCAAGGGATTCAAGAAACGGGTCGGGTTGGCGCAGGCCATCCTGCATGATCCTGATGTACTGGTTCTGGACGAACCCACGGATGGGTTGGACCCCAACCAGAAGCATGAAGTCCGGAAGTTCATTGAAAGTATCGCATCTGAAAAAGTCATTGTGATTTCTACTCACATCCTCGGCGAAGTGGATGCCATCTGCAGCCGGGCCATCATCATTGATGAAGGAAGGATTGTGGCAGATGACACGCCTGAGGGACTGCGTAACAGATCTTCCTCGAACAAGCTGGATGATGTATTTCGTGAAATCACGCAAGCAAAGCTGTCATGAATGGTGTAATCACGATTTTCAGGCGTGAACTGGGCAGTTACTTTGCGACGCCGGTTGCATATGTATTCATAGTAATTTTCCTGATCATGAGCGGTGCCCTGACTTTTTACCTGGGCCACCTGTATGAACGCGGTCAGGCAGACCTGAATCCATTTTTCCAGTTTCACCCATGGCTGTACCTGTTCCTGGTTCCTGCCATCGCCATGCGCCTCTGGGCAGAAGAGCGAAAAACAGGAAGCATTGAACTGCTGATCACCCTGCCCATTTCAGTCGGTCAGGCCGTCGTTGGAAAATATCTTGCTGCGTGGCTGTTTATCGGGATCGCTCTGGCCTTGACCTTTCCCCTGTGGCTTACGGTGAATTATCTGGGCGAGCCTGACAATGGCGTGATTTTTACAGCCTACCTGGGAAGCTTCTTGATGGCTGGAGGATTCTTGTCCATTGGGGCCTGCATTTCGGCCACGACGCGTAATCAGGTTATTGCATTCATTATCACTGTGGTCATCTGTTTCGTGTTTTTGCTGGCTGGTTCACCCCTGGTGCTTAATTTCTTCAAGATCTGGATCCCGCAGAACATAGTGGATTCGCTGGCCTTGCTGAGTTTTCTTACTCACTACAGCTCGATAGCCAGAGGTGTCATCGATGTACGGGACCTGGTGTATTTTGTCTCGCTGATCGGCTGCTGGCTTTATGCCAACGCATTGGTTGTAGACATGAAAAAAGCGGATTGATACTCGTGGCGGAAAGCAGCAAGAGGACAATCACATCAGCTGGCCTGCTCGGGGTGGCAGCCTTGTTTCTCGTGGTGAACATGCTGAGCAATCTCCTGCTGACATCCATGCGGGCAGACCTGACAGAAAACAAGCTATACACCCTGACGGAGGGCACGCGCAATATCTTGGGCAGCATTGCCGAACCGATCACCCTGTACCTGTTTTATTCCGACAAGGCCAGTGAAGATGTTCCGCAGCTTCGGACCTATGCGATGCGGGTAAGGGAACTGCTCCAGGAATACGCAACCCTTTCGGAAGGCAAGGTGGTACTCAATGTCGTCGATCCTTTGCCGTATTCTGAAGAAGAAGACAGGGCTTCAGCATTGGGCCTGCAAGGGGTGCCGATCGGCAGTTCAGGCGAGAAGATATATTTTGGACTGGCGGCCAGTAATGCAATAGGGGAAACCGAGACCATCGGTTTTTTCCAGCCGCAACGTGAGCAGTTTCTGGAATATGACGTCTCACGGATGATTTTTAACCTGTCGAACCCTGATAAACCGGTGGTAGGGGTGCATACCCTGTTACCCGTGTTCGGCGGGTTTGACATGGAATCCGCCCAAATGACGACAGAATGGGCGATTATCACCCAGTTGCGACAGTCGTTCATGCTCAAGCAGCTTGATGTGGCCGCGGACAAGATCAGTGATGAAATTGACCTGTTGATGGTGATCCACCCCAAGAATCTCAGTGATTCGGCACTGTATTCGATTGATCAGTTCGTGATGCGGGGTGGCAAGGCAATATTTTTCGTGGACCCTCATTCCGAAGTCGATACCCCGGTACGCCAGGAAGGCTCTCCATTGGAAGTGCAGGGGGGTCGAAGCTCGAGCGTGCCCAAACTGTTTGATGCCTGGGGCATTGAGTTTGATCCGGCTGATGTCGTACTGGATCGAAAGTATGCCCTCACAGTGAGTACCGGAGACCAGGGGCAGGCACGCCATTACGGGCTGCTGGCCGTGAGTAAAGAGGGCCTGAACAGCAAGGATGTGGTCACTTCTGAACTGGAACTGGTGAGCCTGGGCGTGGCGGGTCATATCGGAGTCAGGGAAGATGCCGCGATCAGGCTGGTGCCTATCGTAAGCTCCAGCACGGATTCGGATTTGGTCAAGGCGACACGATTCCGTTTCCTGCCTGAACTGGACCAGTTGTCATCCGGATTTGAAGCAACGGGCTCATCCTATACCCTGATGGGCCGCATCCAGGGAGTTTTGAGTTCAGCCTTTCCGGATGGGCGGCCTGATGCAGAACCTGGCAATCAGGCGGGTACCGGAGAGCATGTTGCCAGGACCAATGGGGATACCAACCTCCTGGTTGTTGCCGACACGGACACCCTCAGTGACCGCATGTGGGTACAGGTTCAAGAGTTTTTTGGTCAGAAAATCCTGAATGCCTGGTCTGACAACGGTGCGCTGTTTGCCAATATGCTGGACAACTTTACCGGGAGTTCGGACCTGATCAGTATCCGTGGTCGGGAGACCTCTTCACGCCCCTTTGAGAGAGTCAATGAGCTGCGGCTTGAAGCGGACCAGAAGTTTCGCGCTACGGAGGAATCCCTGCAGGCGAGACTCAAGGAAACCGAAGAAAAGCTGATTGCCCTGCAGAATCAGCGCGACGACATCAATGCCCTGGTACTTTCGCCTGAACAGGAAGCGGAAATCCAGAAATTCCAGCAGGAAAAACTCAGTATTCGCAAAGAGCTGCGAAAAGTCCGCCATAACCTGAACCTGGATATCGAACGGCTTGGGACAACCTTGAAGTTTATTAATATCGGGCTGGTGCCCCTGATCATTTCCATACTGGCTCTGGCGTTATCCATCGTACGCAGCAGGAGAAGGAGACGTGCATTAGGCTTATGAGTCTGAAGTCACTGATCATACTTACTTTCATCGTTATTGCAGGTGGCATTGCGTACTACTTCACCGCTCTTGAATCTGAAAAAGGGGTCTCGGTAGAAGATGCACAGCTGATCCCAGACTTGGCGCAGAACCTTGGTCTGGTTACGAAACTCACTCTGCACAGGGCAGGCAACCAGCTTCTGGCTGAGGTACGAAAGTCCGAGGACGGCTGGGTGGTCTCGAACCGGCATGACTATGAAGCGGACATCTCTGCGGTACGGGGAATATTCAGTGAAATGGCCCAGGCCAGGCTGATCGAGAAGAAGACAGCCAGCCAGGAAAATTATTCCAGAATCGGAGTTGAGGATATCTCCAATGCCGATGCACAGGGTGTGCAGTTTACAATTACGGGACTTCCTGAAACGGTACGGGTTATTACCGGGAAGAAGGGCAACCTGCAGGACACCCAGTTCATCAGAAAGGCGGGTGATGCACAGAGCTGGTTAATTGACAGGAGGCTGCATCTGGACAGGGATGCTGCCTGGTGGTTACGAAAGGACATCCTGGACATTCCGCCCGAGGACATTGAAAGCATCAGGATAAGGCACATGGATGGGGATGAACTTGTCATAGTAAACGTAAGCAGGGAAAACTATGAGTTTGCCTTGGACCACCCGGTCTCTGATGACATGCAGGTATCCGAATCCGAACTGTACCAGGTGGCCAATGCACTTTCGTCATTGCAGCTCAGGAATGTAGTCTCGCTTCAATCCATCCGGGAGGAAATCCTGCCTTCCACGATTGCGACATTCAGGACCTATGACGGATTGCATGTGGAGGCCAGAACTTTCTCAATAGGCAAAAACCGCTACGTCCGGCTGAATCTCGAAATCGAACTGGAAAGTGCTGAAGAAAACCGGCAGGCGTCTGCTGCACAGGTCAGGAGACTTGTTGAAGCCCTGGAGCCGAAAGTATCGGGCTGGGCTTTTGAGTTACCCACCATAACGCAGGACGCGATGGTCAAGCGTCTGGAGGACATCCTGCTGCAGAAAGATGGGTAGGGCAGATCAGGCGTTTCTTGCAAGCATTGCAGCCAAGCCGGTATAGCTGGCCGGCGTCAGTACCAGTAGCTTGTTCTTTTCGTGATCTGGCAGGTCCAGTGAGCGGATAAAGCTGTCAAGCTTGTCGCGGTCCAGTATCTCGCCGCGCGAAAATTCCTTCAGCTTCTCGTATGCGCCTTCGATCTTGTATTTTCTCATCACCGTCTGAATGGGCTCGGCAAGTATCTGCAGGTTGCGGTCCAAGTCTTGAAGCATTTGGTCGCTGTCCACTTCGAGCCTCGTCATGCCCCTTATCAGCGAGCGATAGCCTATCTCACAGTGTGCTGCCGCGACACCCAGGTTACGCAAGACCGTCGAATCGCTTAAATCCCTCTGCCAGCGGGAGATGGGCAGCTTTGATGAAAAGTGGTCCAGCAATGCGTTGGCTATGCCAAAGTTGCCCTCGGCATTTTCGAAATCTATCGGGTTGACTTTATGCGGCATGGCCGACGAGCCAACTTCCGACTTGACGAGTTTCTGCTTGAAATAGCCGATTGAAATGTAGGCCCATATATCCCTGCAGAAATCAATCAGAATGATGTTGATCCTGCGCAACGCATCACAAAACTCTGCTATGCAGTCATGGGGTTCTGCCTGCGCCGTGTGGCGATTCCAGCTCAAGCCGAATTCTTCAGCCAGCCTCCTCGCAAGCGCTTCCCAGTCAACATCCGGATAGGCTATGCGGTGTGCATTGTAGTTGCCGGATGCACCATTCATCTTTCCATACAGCCTGGTGGCCTGAAAGCCTTCAAGCTGGCTCCGTACTCGAACCGTTACATTGGCAAATTCCTTGCCCAGGGTAGTCGGTGATGCCGGTTGTCCATGTGTGCGTGACAGCATGGCCATGTCTGCCCATTCATGAGCATGGCCTAGCAGGCATGAGATGAGCTGTTCAATACTCGGCACTAACACTTTGGCGCGCAGGTCCGTAAGCATCAGTGAGTAGGCCATGCTGTTAATGTCCTCAGAGGTACACGCGAAGTGTACAAATTCGGCCATGCTTCTCAACTCCCTGTGCAAGGCAAGCTTCTCTTTCAGGTAGTATTCGACCGCCTTGACATCATGGTTGATCCTGGTCTCGATGTCCTTGATCTTTTGTGCTTCATTGATCGTGAAGCCTGAAACAATACCCTCTAGGTATTCGCGTGCAGAATCGGATAGCGGCCTGGCTTCAGGAATTGAAGGATTTTCCATCAGGGATTTGAGCCATCCTATTTCAACTAGGAGCCGGTAGTAGACGAGGCCAAATTCGCTGGCGATATGCTGCAGCGCTTGAGTCTTGCTGGAGTATCGACCGTCGATGGGGGAAATGGCGGTAAGCGGACTGGCTGAACTCATTATTTATCGCAAATCAACTTATAATCCGTACAATCGTTCATTATACTACAGTGCCCTAGCAGCAGGGCTGAAAACAAACGACCATTCTTGACCCGGGTCTGGATATGCCAGTGAAAGATTCAAAATTCCGTACCGAAAAAGACAGTATGGGCGAACTGAACGTGCCGGCTGACGCCTTGTATGGTGCGCAGACACAAAGAGCCATTGACAATTTTCCCATAAGCGGTCTGACTCTTCCCAGGCCTTTCATCCAGGCACTTGGTCTGATCAAGGCTGCCTGTGCCCAGGCAAACGCAGAGCTTGGCCTGTTGGCAGGGGATACGGAGTCAGCAATCGTACAGGCATGCATGTCCGTCGCGGCCGGTGAATATGATACGCATTTTCCTGTTGATGTTTTTCAGACAGGATCCGGTACCAGCACGAACATGAATGCAAATGAAGTCATTGCCCGTCTTGCCAGTTCGCTGATGGAGTCTGATGTACACCCGAACGATCACGTCAATATGAGCCAGAGCTCCAATGATGTGATTCCTACTGCCATTCATGTAAGCGCATGCCTGCAGGCCGACAGGGCTCTCAAGCCTGCCCTTGCACATCTGGTCGAGGTGCTGCAAGACAAGGCCGAGCTGTATGGGAAGCATGTAAAGACCGGGCGTACGCATTTGATGGATGCCATGCCCGTGACCCTGGAGCAGGAGCTTGGGGCCTGGGCACAGCAGATTGCCTATTGCGAGGAACGCCTGGATCATGCGCTGGGTCGCATGTCCCAGCTGGCGCAGGGAGGGACGGCCGTGGGCAGCGGAGTCAATGCGGATTCGGGGTTTGGAGTCATGGTTGCCCAGCGGCTTGAAGGATTGACGGGATTTCCATTTCAATCCAAATTGAACAAGTTTGAAGGATTGAGCAGTCAGGACAGCGCAGTCGAAATGAGCGGCCAGCTGAAAACCCTGGCAGTCAGCCTGATGAAAATTTCCAATGACCTGAGGTGGATGAACTCGGGACCTCTGGCAGGACTTGGAGAAATTTCGCTGCCTTCCCTGCAGCCTGGCAGCAGTATCATGCCAGGCAAGGTAAACCCGGTGATACCGGAGTCAGTCACCATGGTGTGTGCGCAGGTGATGGGCAATGATACGACCATAACGATTGCAGGACAGGCAGGAAATTTCCAGCTGAATGTAATGCTGCCGGTGATTGCCTACAATCTGTTACAGAGCATCGAACTGCTTGCAAATGCCTCCCGGGCACTGGCAGACAAGGCAATTGCAGGGTTCACTGTAAATGAAGACGTGCTGCAGGATGCCTTGTCCAAAAACCCGATGCTTGTCACGGCCATGAACCGTATCGTGGGTTACGAAAAGGGTGCGGAAATTGCCAAGGCTGCCTATACATCCGGCAGGCCAATCCTGGAGGTGGCCAAGGAAATGACGGACCTTGACGACGAGCAGCTGAGGAGGCTCCTGGATCCTTCCAGGCTGGTTCATGGCGGGCTGCAGGACTGAGCCCTGCCAGGCATCGACCGTGAATTCAGGCCGCCAACTGGCGTAGCACGTAGTGCAGTATGCCTCCATTGCGGTAGTACTCGATCTCTTGCGGGGTATCGATACGCACGATCGTCTGGAAAGTCCTATTTGCACCGTCGTCACAGGACACGGTGACAGTGACCTGCCTGGCTGAACCGTTTTGCAGGCCGCTTATGCTGTATCGCTCCATGCCGGTCAGTCCGAGGCTCTCCGCATTTTCACCAGGTTCATACTGTAATGGCAGCACACCCATGCCCACCAGGTTTGACCTGTGGATTCTTTCGTAGCTTTCGGCAATCACCGCTCTTACGCCCAGCAGGTTTGGTCCCTTGGCTGCCCAGTCCCTGGACGACCCGCACCCGTATTCCTTGCCTGCCAGGATAATGACCGGGGTACCTTCTTGCCTGTAGCGCATGGCGGCCTCGTAGATCGAGGCCTGTTCTCCGGAGGGCATATGCAAAGTGACACCTCCCTCTGAGCCGGGAACGAGCTTGTTTCGCAAACGTATGTTTGCAAATGTGCCCCGCATCATGACGTGGTGATTACCCCGCCGAGACCCGTAGGAATTGAAATCAGCAGGGGTCACTCCCTGGTTCTGCAGGTATAGTCCCGCCGGACTGTCCGGGGCGATTGCGCCTGCTGGCGATATATGGTCCGTGGTGACGGAGTCCCCCAGATGCGCCAGCACACGTGCGTCTTGGATATCAGTGATCTCTTCAACCGTTTTCCCCATGCCTTCAAAATATGGAGGACTGGCAATGTAGGATGAGTCCTGCCAGGAAAAGAACTGGCTGCGATCGGCAGCCAGCGAATTCCAGTTATTTTCGCCGTTGTAGATGTCGTCGTAGACACGAAGGTATTGTTCTGTTGAGAGGAAATCCCTGACTGCATGAGCAATTTCCTGCTGGCTGGGCCAGATCTCTTTGAGAAAGACCGGATTACCCTCCGGATCTGTCGCAAGGGGCTCATTGTATAAATCGACATCCATGCGCCCTGCAATGGCATAAACAACGACCAGTGGCGGAGAAGCCAGATAGTTCATACGAACCAGGGCATGCACACGGCCTTCAAAATTTCGATTTCCGGACAGCACCGATGCGGTGAACAGGTTGCAGTCCTGGATTGCGTTGGCTACCGGCTCGGGAAGCGGCCCGGAGTTGCCAATACAGGTTGTGCAGCCATAGCCAACATTATGGAAACCGAGTTTTTCGAGATCCTTCATTACTCCTGCATTCTCCAGGTATTCGGTGACAACCCGTGAACCTGGCGCAAGTGATGTCTTGACCCAGGGCTTTACTTCCAGACCCCGCTGCACGGCTTTCCTGGCTACCAGCCCTGCACCGAGCATCACGCCGGGGTTGGAGGTGTTGGTACAGGAAGTGATGGCAGCAATCACTACCGAACCATCTGCCAGCGTACATTTCCTGCCATCAATTTCAATTTCTGTACTGCCCTGACTGGCTACATTGCGTTCTTCTTCCATGACCTGGCGGTCCCGCAGGAATGCGGATTTGGCATCTTTGAGCGCAACGCGGTCCTGCGGGCGTCTGGGCCCGGCAAGGCTGGGCAGCACCTCGTTCAGGTCCAGATGGATATGTTCGCTATACTCGGCCGCTTCAGATGAAGGTCCACGCCACATTCCGGTGGATTGTGCGTAGGCTTCGACCAGTGCAACCTGCTCGCTATCACGTCCGGTCAGCGTCAGATAACGGATCGTCTCCCTGTCGATAGGGAATATCCCGCATGTGGCTCCGTATTCAGGTGCCATGTTGGCAATGGTCGCCCGGTCTGCCAAAGGCAGTTCGTCCAGTCCATCTCCATAAAACTCTACGAACTTTCCAACCACTCCGTGTTTGCGCAGCATTTCCACCACTACCAGAACGAGGTCTGTCGCGGTGGAGCCCTCCGGGAGATGTCCATCCAGCCTGAAGCCGACCACCTTGGGAAGCAGCATGGAGATTGGCTGGTCAAGCATGGAGGCTTCTGCCTCTATACCTCCCACCCCCCATCCAAGCACGCCGACGCCATTGATCATGGTGGTGTGTGAGTCTGTGCCTACCACTGTGTCCGGGTATGCCTGCAGCTTGCCTTCCACCTGCTTGGAGAAAATGACACGTGCAAGATATTCAAGGTTTACCTGGTGCACAATGCCCCTGTCAGGCGGAATGACCTTGAAGTTTGAAAATGCGTTTTGACCCCATTTCAGGAAGTTGTAACGTTCCCTGTTGCGTGCGAATTCCAGCGCGGCATTCAGGCTCAACGCCTGGTCTGAACCGAAATGATCTACCTGGACAGAGTGGTCAATGACCAGTTCTGCAGGTTGCAAGGGGTTGATTTTGCCTGGCTCTCCACCGAGCCGCTGCATGGCATCGCGCATGGCAGCAAGGTCCACTACAGCAGGTACCCCGGTAAAATCCTGCATCAGTACGCGGGCAGGCCGGAATGCGATTTCATTCCCAGGCTCGGAGCTGGCCTTCCAGTGTAAAACGGCCTCGATGTCTTTCGTCGTTACCGTGATCCCATCTTCGTGGCGAAGAAGATTTTCCAGCAAGATCTTGAATGAATAGGGCAGGCGCTCGGACCCGGCCAGCCTGCTGACATCAAAAATTTCATAGCTTTTCCCATGCACGTTCAAGCTGGACCGGGTGTCAAAACTGTTGTTCATGCGGGCTCCTTATGCAATCAGAATGAATGGGTGAAGGCTTCAGGGGCGACAATTATCTGGCAATCGAGTGCTGCAGGTAACTACCTTCAAGTGATAACCGAACACTAACCGTCCTGTCTCAGAATGGCAATGTTGCTGAGGATCGAGGAACGGCCAAACAGCAAAGCCAGGCGTTTCCCCCTGGCTTGACGCCAGAGAACAACAGCCCGAATGCCTGCCAGCAGCAAGGCGCGGATCATGTCTGCACAATTTTCCAGCTTTAAGTACTCGGGGTCACCTTCGATGATGATTTTAGGTCCCAGTGGGCTGATGTGGGTTTGATACAGCCTGGCAAGGTCATGTGCCAGGGCGGTCAAGGATTCATCCCTGCTGGCATGCAGGGCTGAAACATGCTCGATATCATTGCGCAGGGCAGTAACAGTCTGTGCATCGGTTTGCAGTCTGCTTTCCAGGTATATGAGGCTGATCGCATGGCGGTTACGCTCGATCGAGCGAGGATCTTTGCGGTTTTCCAGAGTTTCCCTGAGCGTTTGCAGGCCAAGCTGGATATTGCGAGGCAATTCGTAGGTGTCCATGAATTTTTCCGTATCAATTTTCAGGACACTTGCAAGAGAGGGTGCCAGGCAGGGGTCATCGGAACTGCCCTGCCAGGCAAGCTGCTGCACGAGGGCCAGTGCCTGATACAGGCCGGCAAGGGCAATCGTCTGATCGGTCGTCACGTTAAACATAGGGAACGGCTGGCATCCCGGAATTCAGCGTTTGCGCGCCTCGATTATGCCTCCTCCAAGGCACGCATCCTGCCTGTAGAATACCACGCTCTGTCCAGGCGCTACGGCCCACTGGGGATTTGCGAAGGCAATTTCATGGTAAGTACCGTCGTAAGGGCCAAGCGTACAGTCCTGGTCAGGCTGCCTGTAGCGGATTTTGGCTTTCAGGTTCTCCATGTTGCCGGGAGGTGAGCCCGCAATCCAGTGGATGCTTCTTGTCAGGATAGTCGAATGAAACAACGCTTCATGCTGCTTGCCCTGTGCCACGATCAGGCTATTGGCACGCAGGTCCTTGTCAACCACATACCAAGGCCCTTCAGGCTGGTCCGCCAGCCCCCCGATTCCAAGTCCCTGTCGCTGGCCAATGGTATAAAACACCACGCCTTCATGCTCACCCACGAGGTCTCCGTCACTGGTCAGTATTGGACCTGGCCTGGGCGGGATGTATGTTTTCAGAAAATCCCTGAATTTTCTTTCACCGATAAAGCATATCCCGGTACTGTCTTTCTTGTCGTGTACCCTGAGACCCTGTCGTCTGGCAATGTTTCGAACTTCCGGCTTTTTCATCTCTCCAAGGGGGAACAGTGATTTTTCAAGCTGCCCTTGATGTAGCGTGTGCAGGAAGTAACTCTGGTCTTTATCGTGGTCATTCGCTTTTTTCAGGCAGAAAGGTTTTGAGGCGGTTTCACACCGGACATAGTGCCCGGTTGCAATGTAGTCCGTGTCGAGGTTCAGCGCATAGTCCAGAAAGGCCCTGAATTTTATTTCGCGGTTGCAGATCACGTCCGGGTTTGGCGTGCGTCCCGCCCGGTATTCCCTCAGCAGGTAATGGAAGACTCGATCCCAGTATTCGCTTGAGAAATTGACAGTGTGCAAAGGGATGTCGAGCACGCTGCACACCTGCTGTGCATCCGCGAGGTCTGCCGCGGCTGCACAATATTCATCCTCATCGTCCTCTTCCCAGTTTTTCATGAACAGGCCTTCAACCTGAAAGCCCTGTCTGTTCAGCAACCACGCTGCGACGGATGAGTCCACTCCCCCTGACATGCCGACGATCACCTTGGTCAAGTTCATTGCCCTCCCATGAATCCGGGATTACCAGTGCTGGTGAATCGTTCGGATCAGGTCCAGTCCGTAACGCTTGCCATCGAGGTAGTCTTGCAGGCTGTGAGTGACCATGGTGCTTCTGAGCTTGTGTTCCGGCAGTGACAGGATCGAGTCAGCACTGCACCAGCACGCCTGCAGGATTCCGGCATCAAGTTCATCACTGATACGTTCCTCACTGCACTGTCCGCACAGTGTAAATCTCAAGTAGGTTTCGTCCTTGTGCGGATGTTTCCAGCAGTAAACCCCTACCAGGGCATCCGGATAAAATTCCCAGCCGGTCTCTTCCAGGGTTTCCCGCCGGACCGCCTCGATCAGTGTCTCGCCCTGTTCCCAATGTCCGGCAGGCTGATTGAACACCGTATGTTCATCCACCCGCTCCTGAACCAGGAGAAATTTGTGTTCGCGCTCGATGACGGCAGCAACGGTAACATGGGGCTGCCAGTTCATGGATACAATGTACTCGATGGGCTCATCATATGCTTGCGTAACTATATAATAAAAAGTGTTTTTATGTAGCCTGCAGGGATCCTTGCCATGACCGAATCCGGCATGGAGCGATATTTCCACGAGCACCTGTTCGTACCCGTGCATTCAGGCTCGATGACTCCCCGCCGTGTGGGAAAAGTGCAATTGCCCTGGTTTGGGCAGGCGGGTGTATCATCCAGGCTGCTATCCGCTTTGCGAAGACACCGGTTATACTATCTACGGTAGAAAATACTGATTCTTGAGTATGGCTGAGCAAGATCAAATTCTTCACGATGAGAAGGTGGCTGTAAAGGATGCGAAGACTCGCACGCCGCCGATGTACAAAGTGGTATTATTGAACGATGATTACACCCCTATGGAGTTTGTAGTCCATATTCTGGAGAATTTCTTCAAGATGAGCCGGGAAAAAGCGACGCGCATCATGCTTCACGTTCATACTCGGGGCAAGGGGGTATGCGGTGTATATACACGTGAAGTCGCGGAGACCAAGGTTGCGCAAGTCAATGAATATTCACGCATGAACCATCACCCCTTGCTGTGTTCCATGGAAGAGACGTAACTCAGCGATGCTGAACAAAGAGCTTGAATTCACACTGAACCTTGCCTTCAAGGAAGCGCGCGAAAGGCGTCATGAATTCATGACGGTAGAGCACCTGCTGCTTGCCCTGACGCAGAACCCGACCGCGGCAGATGTGCTGCGCGCCTGCGGGACGGACCTGCCGAGACTTGCCCGTGAACTCACCGAGTTCATTCACAGCAACACGCCATTGCTGCCTGAAGGGGATGACCGTGATACGCAGTCCACCCTGGGGTTCCAGCGCGTGCTGCAGCGTGCAGTATTCCATGTGCAGTCATCCGGGAGAAAGGAAGCTGAGGTCACCGGCGCGAATGTGCTCGTTGCCATATTCAGCGAACAGGAATCGCATGCCGTATACCTCCTTGGCCAGCATGACGTGGCGCGTCTGGATGTGGTGAATTATATCGCCCATGGCATCTCCAAGGTTGTATCTGAATCCGATGGTGATGCCCGGATAGAGAGCGAGTCCGGGCAGCAGAGGGATGCGCAAAGCCCGAGACCGCTTGATTGCTATGCCATTAATCTGAACAAGCTTGCGGATGAAGGAAAAATTGACCCGCTGATTGGCCGGAAAAACGAAATCGAGCGCACTATCCAGATTTTGTGCCGACGCAGGAAAAACAATCCCCTCATGGTCGGCGAAGCGGGTGTGGGGAAGACCGCAATTGTCGAAGGTCTGGCAAAAAAAATTGTGGACCGGGAGGTTCCCGATATCCTCAAGGGCTATACGATCTATGCGCTGGACCTGGGAGGCCTGGTTGCAGGCACGAAATACCGTGGTGATTTTGAAAAACGCCTGAAAGGTGTTTTGCAGCAACTGAAGGAAGAACAGCACGCTATCCTTTTTATTGATGAAATCCATACCGTGATCGGTGCCGGCTCCGCATCTGGGGGGGTCATGGATGCTTCAAACCTCATAAAACCCATGCTGGGTTCTGGTGAGCTGAAGTGTATCGGTTCGACGACATACCAGGAATTCCGGGGTGTGTTTGAAAAGGACCGTGCGCTGGCAAGGCGGTTTCAGACCATTGATATCGAAGAACCCAGCGTCGAGGAAACCTATCGGATTCTGAAAGGCCTGCGAAGCCACTTTGAGAAGCACCATGGGGTCCGTTATGCAGAGAAGGCATTGCGTGCGGCTGCGGAACTGGCGTCCAAATACATCAATGATCGGCATTTGCCTGACAAGGCCATCGATGTGATTGACGAGGCCGGTGCCAACATGAATCTAAAGTCAAAGTCTGATCGTAAGAAAACAATAACTATCAGGCAGATAGAGGATATTGTTTCCAAAATAGCCCGTATACCTTCCAAGCACGTAACGTCGAGTGATACAGAAGTGCTCAAGAATTTGGGACGTAATCTGAAGCTCGTTATATTCGGGCAGGATGCTGCAATAGATTCACTGTCTACTGCAATCAAAATGTCACGCTCTGGAATCGGGAATGAGAACAAACCCATAGGCTGCTTTCTTTTCACGGGACCGACGGGTGTAGGCAAAACTGAAGTTGCGAGGCAGCTGTCAATGATTCTGGGGGTTGAACTGTTGCGGTTTGACATGTCCGAGTACATGGAACGCCATACTGTTTCACGCCTGATCGGAGCCCCTCCTGGCTATGTGGGTTTTGATCAGGGTGGCCTCTTGACTGATGCCGTGCTGAAGTCTCCCCACTGCGTATTGCTTCTGGACGAGATAGAAAAGGCACACATGGACGTATTCAATCTGTTACTGCAGGTGATGGACCATGGTTTACTGACGGATACAAACGGCAGAAAGGTGGATTTCCGCAATGTCGCCCTGATCATGACGACCAATGCCGGTGCCGTAGAGATGAGCCGGGCAAGCATGGGTTTCACGATCCAGAACCACCAGGCAGACGGCATGGAAATTATCAAGCGCACCTTTACACCGGAATTCAGGAACCGTCTGGATGCAATCATCCAGTTCAAAGCACTGGACAGGGAAACGGTGATGCACATCGTGGACAAGTTCATTGCCCAGCTGGAAGCCCAGCTGGAAGCCAAGAAGATTGAGATTCGTGTTGAACCGGCCGCAAAGGAATGGATTGCGGGCATGGGATACGATGCCAAGATGGGAGCACGTCCCATGGAGCGCATCATACAGGAGCATGTCAAGAAGCCTCTTGCCGAGGAAATACTGTTTGGATGCCTGGAAAATGGCGGGAAAGTGGTCGTGCGCGCTTGCGAGGATGGGCTGGAAATCGAATACCTGGACAGGGTGCTGAATTGATCTTGTAGTATTGGCCGGATTATTTTCCCCTGTATGTGATTCTTCCCTTGCTAAGATCATATGGAGTCATTTCTACAGTAACCCTGTCGCCCGTCAGAATCTTGATGTAGTGCTTTCGCATTCGACCTGAAATATGCGCTGTCACTATATGGCCATTTTCCAGTTCGACCCGAAACATTGTATTGGGCAGGGTTTCAATCACAGTGCCTTCCATTTCAATATGATCTTCTTTCGCCATGCTGCTCCTTGGGAAGTTTGTAGGTGGTGCTCATTATCGTGAAACGAAAAAATAAAACAAGGGCTGCGCGTATTTTAGTACAATGCCGGAACAGGTTCCTTCCTAAACAGTGCTATGGAATTCGCATACATCTTTCCTGGTCAGGGCTCACAGTCGGTGGGCATGATGGGGGACCTGGACAAGCAATATCCTGAGGCAAGACAGCTCTTCGAGCTGGGCTCGGACATCCTTCAGCAGGACCTATGGAAACTGGTTACTTCGGGTCCTGAAGCAGACCTGAACCGCACGGAAAACACACAGCCCGTCATGCTTTGCGCCTGTGTGGCAGTATACAGAATCTTCCGGGCACAATTTCCAGACTTCCCGCTGCTTGCAGCGGGGCATAGCTTCGGCGAGTATACTGCGCTGGCCTGTGCAGGGGCCCTGGAGTTTGAAGCCGCCATTGCACTGGCCAGATACCGTGGACGTGTGATGCAGGAGGCTGTGCCCGAAGGCCAGGGAGCGATGGCTGCAATTCTTGGCCTGGAAGTGGATGTGCTGGCCCGGATTTGCAGGCAGTGTACACAGGAGCATGAGCGGGCAGAACCTGTAAATTTCAATGCCCCCGGTCAGACCGTGATAGCCGGTGATCGGGTCGCGGTATCCCGGGCGGTCGAAGCAGCCAAGGATGCGGGTGCCAAGCGATGTGTCCCGTTGCCCCTGAGTGTGCCGTCACACAGTACCCTGATGAAACCGGCTGCCGTGCAGTTGCGGGAATACCTGCAGGATGTCGCAATGCGTGCTCCGCGGTTTGCCGTCATCCAGAATGCTGATGTCAGGGCGTACCGCAGTGAAGCCGATATCAAGGATGCCCTGTACAGACAGCTGTTCAGCCCGGTAAGGTGGGTTGATACAGTTCAGCATATGATCTCGCAAGGTATTGGTGCACTGGTCGAACTGGGTCCAGGCAGGGTGCTAACCGGCTTCAGCAGGCGTATAGACCGCTCGGTGCCGGCTTACTGTGTCTCTGATCTCAAAAGCCTTGACCAGACTTTGCAGCAGTTGAATGCAATGAATGCCCTGGAACCCGCATGAACAGCCGGGTTGCGCTCGTAACTGGTGCCAGCAGGGGAATCGGCAAGGCGATCTTGCACAAACTCGGATCCATGGGATTTGTGGCGGTTGGAACCGCCACGACGAATGAAGGAGCGGGAAAGATTGATTCCGGGCTTGCCCAGGCTGACCTCAGCGGCAAGGGACTGGTGCTTGATGTCACACAAGCCGACTCGGTTGCCAGTCTGCTCGATGAAATCCGGGACAGGTATTCAGCCCCTTATGTCCTGGTGAATAATGCGGCGATTACCCGGGACAATCTGCTGCTGCGGATGAAGGATCATGAATGGGATGCCGTGATTGACACGAACCTGTCATCCGCCTACAGGCTGACACGTGCATGCCTGAGAGACATGCTAAAAATGCGGGGCGGGCGTGTCGTGAACATTACTTCGGTCACGGCTTTCTCCGGCAATGCGGGTCAGGCCAATTATGTTGCTGCAAAGGCGGGAGTAGTGGGCTTTACGAAATCTCTTGCTTTGGAGGTGGCTTCGAGAGGGATCACGGTGAATGCCGTTGCACCGGGTTTTATCGAAACGGACATGACTGCAAAACTCGGCGAAAGCCAGCAGGCGAAGCTCGTCGAAAAGATTCCCCTGGGCCGTATCGGCAGCACAGATGAGGTCGCGCATGTCGTCAGTTTCCTGGTTTCTGCTGAGGCAGGATACATTACGGGAGAGACGGTCCACGTCAATGGCGGCCTGTACATGGCATGATGAAAATACATGATAATCTGATTCAGATACAATACATAACCATATAATATATATAAAAATATATTTTCCAAGAGCGCATGGGAGGGCGAAATCGCCATTTCAGTTCGTGTTAATAATGGCACGGGCATATTCTTTTCAATACAATATGCGACTTAGCCTGATTCAGCCTGTACAAATTTATCTAAAGAGGTAGCAACCGTATGAGTAACATTGAAGAAAGAGTTCGAAAGATTATCGTTGAGCAGTTGGGCGTAAGCGAGAATGAAGTCTCGGATGACGCATCATTCGTGGATGATTTGGGTGCAGACTCTTTGGATACTGTTGAGCTGGTAATGGCCTTGGAAGAGGAATTTGAATGCGAGATTCCCGATGAAGAGGCTGAGAAAATCACTACAGTCAAGCAGGCGATAGACTACGTAAACTCACATCAATAGAGTGTGTACGGGGCGCAAGAAAGTATGCTAGACCGTCTCGTTCCGGTTTCTGCTCGTATATAGCGAAGATATGGTATCCCGGCGGCGCGTTGTAGTAACAGGTTTGGGAATTGTATCTCCAGTCGGATCCAGTACCGAAAGGGCATGGGCGAACATCACTGCAGGCAAGAGCGGAATTTCCAGGATTGACTGTTTTGATGCGAGTGCATTTTCTGTTCAGATTGCAGGTCAAACCAGGGATTTCAATGCTGATGACTATCTGTCGAAGAAAGATCAGCGCAAGATGGACCCCTTCATACATTACGGAATCGGAGCTGCTGTACAGGCCATCGAAGATTCCGGCTTTGAGGTCACTGAAGAGAAAGCCGAACGCATAGGGGTTGCGATTGGCAGTGGCATAGGCGGTTTGCCCGGTATCGAGAAAAGCAACGAAGCTTACCTGAAATCCGGGCCCAAGAAGGTTTCACCATTCTTCGTGCCCAGCAATATCATCAACATGGTTTCGGGCAATCTGTCCATCATGCGCGGTTTTCGTGGACCGAACGTATCCATTGTCTCGGCATGCTCGACGGGCACCCACAATATCGGCGATGCGGCAAGGATGATTGCATTTGGCGATGCCGACATCATGGTTGCCGGTGGGGCCGAAATGGCTACGTGTCCACTGGGAATTGGTGGATTCGCTGCAGCAAGGGCGCTGTGTTCGTCTCACAATGACGATCCGGAAGCGGCCAGCCGCCCGTTCGATCTTGACCGGGATGGATTTGTGCTGGGAGACGGGGCAGGAGTCCTGGTGCTTGAGGAATATGAACTTGCCAGGACGCGGTCAGCAAGAATTTACTGTGAACTGGTCGGGTATGGCATGAATAGCGATGCTTACCACATGACATCTCCTGCCAGGGGTGGACTTGGTGCATCAAGGTGCATGCAGAATGCCTTGAACGATGCCAAACTGGATGTTACATCTGTAGACTACGTCAATGCCCATGGCACTTCGACACCTGCGGGTGACCTGGCAGAAACCGATGCAATCAAGTGTGCCTTTGGCGGTCACTCGGAGCAATTGGCAGTCAGCTCGACCAAATCAATGACCGGTCACCTGCTGGGTGCAGCAGGCGGTGTTGAGGCCCTCTTTACCGTTCTCGCCGTGTATCATGGAATCCTGCCACCTACCATCAATTATGACACCCCTGACCCCGGATGCGACCTGGACTATGTACCCAACGAGGCACGCGTGCAGCCGATCAACGTAGCCATTTCGAATTCATTTGGCTTCGGTGGAACGAATGCGACCGTTGTATTTCAAAAAGTCTGATGGTGGCAGTATTCTCAGCAGCAAGCCGTACACTGCCTATTGAATGACCCGATACAATGTGTCCTGACATGCAGACACCTGCTATCCTGGTCAATGGGCAGGCCAATGAACTTGTTTCAAGTCTGGACCGGGGCCTGCTGTTTGGTGACGGGTTATTTGAAACGATCGCAGTCAGGCACGGCACCCCCGCATTCTGGGATGATCATATCCGTCGCCTGCAACACGGGTGCAAAGTGCTTCGTTTGGCATGCCCTGACTACAGCCTCCTGCGCACAGAAGTCAACGGGCTTGTGGATGCTGAAGAACAGTGTGTGATCAAAATCATCGTTACGCGCGGTGCGGGTGGAAGAGGGTACAGCTTTGACGAGCAGTCCCCGACCCGGATTATCCAGAAGTTTCCGTGGCCAGACCATCCGCGTGAATACACTGATGTGGGCATCAACCTTACGCTGTGTCGCTTTCGCCTGTCGCAGCAATCCAGACTTGCCCAGATCAAACACCTGAATCGTCTCGAGCAGGTGCTTGCTCGCGACGAATGGAAGCATGAGTACCAGGAGGGACTGGTCTGTGACACCCAGGGAAATATCATCGAAGCCACTTCCAGCAATGTATTCTTTGAAGTAGATGGACAATTGATCACTCCTGACCTTGCAAATTGTGGCGTCGCGGGCATATTGCGCCAGCAGGTGATAGACTACTGCCGTCACCACGGCATTCCGCTTGCAATCGGGAATTTCGGCCTGAATGACATGGTCCGGGTCGAGGCGATGTTTGTCTGTAACAGCATCGCGGGCATCTGGCCTGTGAAACGGTTCAATGCAATGGAAGTTACCCGGTCCGTCATTACCGAAAGACTGATGTCTGTCTTCAACTACCCGTGACAAGTTCCATGCGTGGTGTCAGTTTGTCCGTGGCCATCGTGTTGATGGTCCTCATAGTCTCAACGGTGTACCTGAAAGATTATGCAGACCGGCCACTCTCCGGGGAGTTGAAGGATGTACACCTGGAGATTGTTCCCGGGATGAGCTTTAAGGGTGTGACAGGCGAGCTGATTGAACAAGGCATGATCGATGAAGCGTGGACCTGGAGGATATTTGCCAGCCTGAAAGGAGTCACCCACGACATCAAGGCAGGTGAATATTTGCTTCCTGCCACCCTGACTCCCCGGCAGCTTCTCACAAAACTGGTTCAGGGAGATACCATACGGTATTCCATCACGATCATCGAAGGTTCCACCTTCAGGCAACTATGGGATGCGGTCAAGAGCCATGACAGGATCACCCAGACGCTTGGCTCACCCCTCGAGCTGCAAGAAAAGCTTGGATTGAGTGATCCCAACCCTGAAGGATGGTTTTATCCGGATACCTATCACTTTTCAAGCGGGATCACTGACCTGCAGTTTTTCCAGCGTATGCACAAGTACATGCGCAGGGTGCTTGATGAAGAATGGATGAACAGGAAAGAGGGGCTTCCGGTTGTAACGCCCAAGGAAGCTCTCATACTGGCCTCCATAATCGAAAAGGAAACCAGTGTAGACCAGGAACGCCACCTGGTTGCTGCGGTATTTTCCAACCGCTTGAAACGCGGCATGCGTTTGCAGGCAGACCCTACGGTAATTTACGGCTTGGGCGAGTCATTTGATGGAAACATAAGCCGCAGGGATCTGAAAACCGATACGCCCTATAACACATACATCCGTAAAGGACTCCCTCCCACCCCGATTGCCTTGCCCGGTCGTGCTTCAATTGCTGCTGCGTTGAACCCGGCAAGCAGTGCTATGATCTATTTTGTGTCCAAGCGGGACGGCACCCATCATTTTTCTTCCACCTATAAGGAGCACCGTGCTGCGGTGATCAAGTATCAGCTCCGGGGCTGCAAGCAGTGCTATGGAGGCGGCAGCGGGGGCGACAAAAGCGGACCGAACCGTGACTCCTGATTCCAGAAAGGAATTGCGGGGGAAATTTATCACCTTCGAGGGCATAGAAGGTACAGGCAAGACTACCCAGATAGAGTTGTTGCAGAAGTACCTGCACTCGCTGGGTATCCAGTCAGTGGTGACCCGCGAACCGGGCGGTACCAGGCTGGGAGAACGGCTTCGGGACTTGCTGCTTGAATCCGCTGTGGTGCCTGTCAGTGACCGTACAGAACTCCTGTTGATGTTTTCTGCCCGTGCCCAGCACCTTGAGGAAGTCATCTACCCGGCACTCAGGCTGGGTACCTGGGTATTGAGCGACCGGTTTACCGATGCAAGCTATGCCTACCAGGGAGGCGGGCGCGGGATCCCTGAGGCTTTCATTCACCAGCTGGAATCCCTGGTTCATGGCGGATTCGAGCCGGACCTGACAATGTTGTTCACGGCTGACCTGAAGACTGCCATGCAGCGCGTAAGCAAGCGTGGTGACAAGGACCGCTTTGAAAGCGAGCCTGTGGAATTCTTCGAGCGGGTACAGCGGGTCTATCTAGGGCTGGTAGAAAATTTTCCGCAGCGCTTTTGTGTGATCAATGCAGAACGGCGCGTGGAAGAGGTTGCAGCGGAAATCCAGCAGTGTATCCAGTCCAGGTTTCAGCTAAGCGGATCACAAGGGGCATCATGATCTACCCCTGGCAGGAAGAAACCTGGCGACGGCTTGTTCAGTATCTTGAGAACGGGCGACTGGCACATGCCATACTCGTATCGGGTCCATCGGCGATCGGCAAGATGGAATTCTGCCTGAACTATATCCAGCGCATGTACTGTCCGGCACCCAGGGAAAATCAGCAGCCATGCGGGGTTTGTGAGAACTGCCGTTTGATCAAGGCGGGCACGCATCCTGACGTGCGCCTGGTTGAAACCGCAGAAGTTTCCGGGAAGGCTGAGCCAATCAAGGTAGATGAAATTCGAAAAATCAGCCAGTTTATTTCACTGAGTTGCCGCCAGGGAGCGTACAAGTCTGTCTGCATCAACAAGGCTGACAGGATGAATATCAATGCAGCCAATGCCTTGCTCAAGACACTGGAAGAACCCCCCCCGGGCTCCGTGCTGTTCCTTGTCAGCGACCGTGCTGACAGGCTGCCGGCGACAGTCAGGAGCCGCTGCCAGACCTGGAAGTGTCCTATCCCTGATGCCGGGCAGGCACTTGCGTGGCTACGGAGTATGGCGGACAGCCCCGCGTGGAAGAGCCTGCTGGACGCCGCTGGCGGGAAACCGCTGCTGGCCTGGGAAATGCATGACAGCGGTCTGGACAAGGTGCGTGCAGAAGTTTTCCGGCACTGGGTCGAGCTGTTGCAGGACAAGAAATCTGTAACTGAAACTTCAGCGAAAATTCAAAATGAAAGTATCGAAAGAGTAAACTCCTGGCTGCAGGCCTGGTGTGCTGATCTGATCCGTTGCCATTTCGACAAAAATTCCGACACCATCGAAAATGAAGATTTTCTTGAAGAGCTGATCCGGCTATCGGAAAGGACAGATTTGCACGCGTTGCTGAATTGCATGGACAGGCTTGCAGCGCATCGGCGCATTGCTGAAACCACGCTCAACCGGCGCTTGCAAATTGAAGATCTGCTGCTTTACTTCAGGCAATCACTTAAATACGAGATTCGCTGAGGTTAAAACCTGTATGGCAGGCATGAGAGCACGTATACGCTTTCCAGGGACATGCAGAACTGAACGGGAAACAGGCACCCAGGATAGCCAGAATTTTATGATGTTCAATACGGTTCTTTTATATAATGTACGAAAGGCATACAGACTGAACCCGGGCAAATGAAAAAAGGCAAGTTATCGTTGGCGGATGGAGCACTGATCAACAGCGAAAGCGTATCGTACGTCGAGTCCCTTCAAGGCGAGAACCAGTCCGGACCCGGGGCAGATTCCTCCTTGAAGCAACAGGTTCACAAGCCCGCCCGTCCACAATCCGATGCGCCCGGCGAGCCTGAGACTGCACACGGCACCGGGTTTCCACCCTTTAGCGAATCCCCCACACTGGTCGACCAGGAACAGATGGATGCATTGCGCCTGGTCGATGCCGTGGAGCGCATGACTGAACAAAGGGACAAGCTGAACAAGAAGCAGGTGAGCGTGATCAGGCTTGTGAGTGCCTATCGGTATCTCGGTCACAGACAGGCGGACATCGACCCCTTGACTGCCACGATTCGTCCTGAAATTCCAGAGCTTAACCCTGAGTTCCACGGCCTGAAGCGTGCAGATCTGGACACGGCATTTGAAACAGGCGGGATCGCCGGGGTCAAGCATGCCACGCTAAGGGAAATCATCAGCATGCTGTCGGTAACATATTGCGGCACGATAGGCTCCGAGTTTAAACACATCACTTCCCTGGAGCAGAAAGAGTGGATACAACAGCGGCTTGAACAGTTTTATTTTTCTCCTGATCTTTCCGACAAGCGGAAAAGAAGAATCCTTGAGATTTTGATTTCAGCAAAGTCGCTGGAAGTATATTTACACAAGAAGTATGTCGGCCAGAAGCGTTTCTCACTGGAAGGCGGACTGAGCCTGATTCCAATCCTGGATGAAGTCATCAAGCGGTCTGGCCGTCATCATGTCAAGGAAGTGATACTGGGCATGGCGCATCGGGGCCGGATCAATGTGCTCGTAAACATACTCGGGAAAAGTCCCGAGGAACTGTTTCAGGAATTTGAGGACAAGCTTGACCAGGCCGTCGGTTCCGGAGACGTGAAGTATCACAAGGGGTTTTCTTCAAACCTGGCCACTCCTGATGGGCCCGTGCACACGGTTCTGGCATTCAATCCATCGCATCTGGAAGCCATTAACCCCGTAGTGGCCGGGTCAGTGCGTGCCCGGCAGGAACGACGAAACGATCATAAGCGCTGCGAAGTGATACCCGTGCTGGTCCACGGCGATGCCTCAATAGCCGGGCAGGGTGTCGTGATGGAAACCCTGAACTTGTCCAAGACACGCGGCTACACCACCGGAGGTACGGTACATGTGGTCGTAAATAACCAGATCGGGTTCACAACCAGCGACCCGCTTGATTCGAGGTCCACGCTGTATTGCACAGACGTTGCAAAAGTAATCCAGGCGCCCATATTCCATGTGAACGGGGATGATCCGGAAGCTGCGGTGTTTGCGGCCAAGCTCGCGATAGACTTCCGCATGGAATTCAACAGTGACGTGGTGATCGATATGGTCTGTTACCGGCAGCACGGACACAACGAGGCAGACGAGCCCTCTGTGACCCAGCCACTCATGTACCGCAGCATTCGGAATCAGAAGGGGGTCACCAAATCCTATGCGGACCAGCTGGTGCAAAACGGCACAATCTCCCCTTCCAGGGTAAAGGCTTTGGAAACGAAGTACCTGAACAGGCTCCAGAAAGGCGAGCGGGTGTGCGGGCCGATTTCTGATGACATAGACAGGAAACACTCTATCAGTTACAAACCTTATATTGGTACGGGCTGGCAGGAAGATTCCGAGATGGGCATCAGTGAAGAGCGGATCAGGGACCTTGCAAAAAGATTTACAGCTGTACCAGAAGGTTTTTCCCTGCACAGCATCGTGCAAAAAATTATCCGGTCAAGACTGCAGATGGCAGAGGGAAAGTTACCTGCGGACTGGGGGTTTGGAGAAACCCTGGCCTATGCATCGCTCCTGGAGGACGGTTACGGAATACGCCTTTCAGGACAAGACTCGGTGCGTGGCACTTTCTTTCACCGGCATGCGGGCTTTGTCGACCAGGTGACGGGCCAGGTCCACATCCCCCTGCAGCATATTGCAGAACATCAGCCAAAGTTCCTGCCCATCAATTCCCTGCTTTCGGAAGAGGCAGTGCTGGGTTATGAGGTTGGCTACAGCACTGCCGAACCCCAGACTCTGGTGATCTGGGAAGCCCAGTTCGGTGATTTTGCCAATAATGCGCAGGTGTACGTTGATCAATTTTTGAGTTCCTCCGAGGCAAAGTGGCAGCGGTACTGCGGTCTGGTCATGCTGCTTCCGCACGGGTATGACGGGCAGGGCCCGGAGCATTCTTCTGCACGGCTTGAACGTTATCTGCAGTTATGCGCAGAAGAGAACCTTCAGGTTTGTATGCCAAGCACACCTGCACAGGTTTTTCATCTGCTGCGCAGGCAAATGATCCGGCCTTACCGCAAGCCGCTGATTGTGATGACTCCGAAGAACATCCTGCGTGATGTCGACGCAGCCTCTCAGCTGCGGGAGTTTACTGCTGCTGGATTTCAGCCCGTTATTGATGATGTCGATGATCTGGGCGTAAAGGATGTCACGAAAATAATCTTTTGTGCAGGGAAGCTGTACTATGAACTGCTGCGTGCGCGTCGCACCCAGAAGGCTGTCAAGACTGCTATTGTCCGTATCGAGCAGCTGTACCCGTTTCCACTCGATGAAATGAAGAAGATATTTCAGAAATACGCCAATGCCCGCACCATTGTCTGGACTCAGGAGGAACCCCGGAATCAGGGAGCATGGTATTACATGCAGTCGAGACGTCATCTGACTGCATGCTTGAGAGAAAACCAGCAGCTACGCTATGCTGGAAGGCCTTATTCTGCTTCACCCGCTGCCGGGTCTTTGCATGTTCATCGCAGGCAGCAACTGGCTTTGGTTCAGGATGCACTGGGTGAAACCGAGGATGTACTGCACAAGCCCACACTGCGGGCTGTTTGAAAGAGCCGATTGAATAGGCATTGGAGGCAATAGCATGAAAGTGGATATCACGGTGCCTGAACTGGCTGAATCGATCACGGAGGCTGTGATCGGCGAGTGGCTTAAAAAACCGGGTGAATGGATTGAGGACGGAGAGCAGCTTGTCGATATTGAGACAGACAAGGTCATTCTGGAAGTGACTGCCCCTCAGCGTGGCGAACTCGCTTCAATCAGCAAGCAGACAGGTGAGCAGGTGCAGAGCAATGAAGTCATCGCCGTAATTGATACGAGCAAGAAAGGCAGGAAGACTGCTGCCCCTGGAAAAGAGCAGAAAGAAAAGCCTGCTACACAGAAAAATTCCGAGCCTGAGCCTGCGGATGCTGAAAACAAAGCCGCTCCCGATTCATCGGCTTCCGCTGAAGAGCCCGTACCATCGAAAACGAGTCCGGCAGTAAGAAAGCTTGCCGAAGACCACGGCGTCGATGTCCAGTCCATCAAAGGTACCGGGAAGGACGGGCGAATCACCAAGCAGGATGTTCAGGCACGCATCGAGAAGGACAGGGATGAAACAGCCCCTGCAGCGGACATGCGTGTTTCATTGCAGGAAGAAACGGAAGTCACCGAAACCCGCAAGGATCGAAGAGTCCCGATGACCAACCTCAGAAAGACCATTGCAAGGCGCCTGGTCCAGGCACAGCAGCAAAGTGCGATGCTGACAACCTTCAATGAAGTCAATATGACTAATATCAAGGGTTTGCGGAATAAATATAAGGAAGAATTTGAAAAAAAGCATAGCGTAAAGCTGGGATTCATGTCTTTTTTCATCAAGGCAAGCATTGAAGCCTTGAAAGAGTTTTCCATTATCAATGCCTCCATCGAAGATGAAGACATCGTATACCACGACAACTTTGACATCGGTGTGGCCGTCAGCACGGAACGGGGGCTGGTTGTGCCTGTGATTCGCGAAGCCGATCAGCTGCGGTTTGCGGAAATTGAGCGCAGCATCGCTGACTTTGCTTCCAGGGCACGCAATGGCAAGATCAGAATTGAAGAGCTTTCCGGGGGGACGTTTACCATCACGAATGGAGGAATATTCGGATCCATGATGTCCACACCCATCATCAACCCACCGCAAAGTGCAATCCTGGGCATGCATACCATAATGGACAGGCCAATCGTGCAGGATGGCGAAATTCGTATTGCGCCCATGATGTACCTCGCGTTGAGCTATGATCACAGGATCATTGACGGTAAGGATGCCGTGCAATTTTTGGTACGAATTAAAGAGACGATTGAAGATCCTGCACGACTCCTGCTTCAGGCATGACGTGAGAACAGTACATGCAGCAGTATGAAGTGATTGTTGTGGGTGCAGGGCCTGCCGGCTACGTGTGCGCCATTCGCTGTGCGCAACTGGGATTCAAGGTAGCTTGCATTGACAAGCGGGTAAATGCCAAGGGCAAGGCCATGCTGGGCGGCACGTGCCTGAATGTGGGCTGTATTCCTTCCAAGGCATTGCTCGATTCCACTCATCATTTCCAGTTTCTCAATCATGAGGCCAAGACGCATGGCTTGAAAATATCTGGCCTCGAAGCAGATGTGCCGGCCATGCAAAAACGCAAAAACCGGGTTGTACAGACCCTGGTAGGCGGGATAGCAAGTCTCCTGAAGAAAAGCGGGGTCGATGTATTTGCTGGCACTGCAGGATTCATGGATTCAAACAGGATTCGTGTAGAGCATGCAGACGGTACATCCCGCGAACTGCAAGGCAAGTTCATCGTGATTGCCAGCGGATCCGTTCCTGTAGCGATCCCGGTTGCACAGGTGGATGGTGATCATATTATTGATTCTACCGGTGCATTGGAGCTGCGTGATGTACCGGAGAGGCTGGGGATAATAGGTGCGGGCGCCATTGGGCTGGAGATGGGCAGCGTCTGGAGCCGGCTCGGTTCCAGGGTGGTTGTTCTTGAAGCGCTTCCGGATTTTTTGCCAACGGCCGATCAGGCTGTCAGCAGTGAAGCGTTCAAGATTCTGACTCAGCAAGGCCTTGACCTGCGCATGAACTGCAGGGTGCAAGGTGCACAGGTCAAGGATGGGGCAGTGCACGTTGAATACGCAATGGACGGCGACAAGCATCTTGTGGAAGTAGACAAGCTTGTGGTTGCCGTGGGTCGCGGGCCCGATACCGAGGGCCTGCATCTGGATGACCTGGAGATCAAGACAGACCAGAGAGGCTTTATAGAAGTTGATTCCCGCTGGGAGACTTCCGTGAAGGGTATCCATGCAATAGGGGATGTTACAGGTGGCGCCATGCTGGCGCACAAGGGTTCCGAGGAGGGGGTCGCTTTGGCTGAACTGCTGGCCGGACAGGCTGGGCATGTCAATTATGAGACAATTCCATGGGTGATTTACACCTGGCCTGAAATTGCCTGGGTAGGCAAGACAGAAAGTCAGTGCAAGGAGTCCGGTATCGAATACAGGACAGGCGTGTTTCCATTCATGGCGCTTGGCCGTGCTCGTGCGATGGGCGATGCCAAGGGGCTGTTCAAGATTATCGGGGATGCCGGGACGGACCGCATCCTGGGTGTCCATATCATTGGGCCCAACGCTTCGGAGCTTATCAGCGAAGCCGTCGTGGCCATGGAGTCTGAGCTGTATACGGAAGATCTTGCACGCACGGTACACGCCCATCCAAGCCTGGCCGAAGGCATGCACGAGGCTGCGTTGGCACTGGACGGACGTGCTATTCATATCTAGCTGGCACACAGTGTTGCCCGGTGCGCTCTTCGGGTGCATGGCAGGCGTGCTTCGGCTCTGCAAGCCCAATGCATCTTCCGCGAAATTTGCCTTCTTGTTTGTGGCGCGGGCGTGGTTGCGTGCGGCGGTTTCTGAACTTTCAGAATCCATACATACAGACGGGGCAGCACGGCTTTCGAATGGATACATCGTCCAGCAGACCGCTTTCCTGGCCCCGTGTTATGACGATCCGTATTACGGGGAGCAGCATCCATCAAGCGAATAATGGCAGCCGCTGATACAGGCAAATGTGAATATTTTGCAAAGATATGGACACTACCCGGCATTTCGTGCATCATTGGGCTGCTTTCGACCATTGCCAGTGGCCGTCGAAGGTACACAACGTACATGATGCATGGATTTGAATGTTATTCAGCAGGTTTGATGTAAGATCAAATCGTCAGTCAATTCGTATTCGTTTTTTAACGACTTTCTAGATTTCGTTCTCCAGGATTTTGCAATTTAGATAGTTTTGCGAACTGTGAAAGCAGAGCTGTTTGCCAAGTAATATATGATCATCATCAATAAACTCGTGTGCCGAATTACAGAAATCTTAATGAAGGGTATGCATGCTCAGGAGACAGAATGAATATTTATATTGGTAATTTGCCTTACAACATCTCAGAAGATGAGTTACGAGAATTGTTTGCCGCACACGGTGAAGTGTCGAGCGCCAACATCATCACAGACAGGGAGTCAGGCCGTTCCAAGGGGTTCGGTTTTGTTGAAATGCCAGACAAGGCACAGGGTGAGAGCGCGATCAATGCATTGAATGAGACAAATGTACAAGGGCGTAATTTGAGGGTCAACGAGGCACGTCCTCGTCCAGACAGGGGTCGTCGGTAGTCACGCAGTCAGTTCGGGCGTATCAGCCCTCGGATACTGACTCAGAGCATAGTTCAAGCCAGCCTGCATCTGGCTTAAACCGGTCTCCAAACTGGTTTTGAAGTGCAGACAGTGTTTCGAGCAAAGTTGCGGGATTCTCTGAGTTAATGTATTGCATCGGACCGCCTCTGAACGGGGCAAATCCTGTCCCGAATACGACCCCGGCATCCAGCAGGTCACGGTCCTCTACAATATTCTCTCGAAGGCAGGCAACAGCTTCGTTGATGAGCCTGAACATCAGTCGATTCTGTATGGTTTCGATATTGCTGGAGGGTGAACGCCGACCGTGCTTGATTTTTTTCCCCTGCTTCCATGTATAAAATCCTTGTCCCGACTTCCTGCCCAGTTTTCCAGCCTGAACCATTGTTCGGAGTAATTCCGGTACGCCGAACCCGTATGCAATATCCAGGCTTTCGGCTACGTGCAGACCAATGTCCAGTCCAACCGTGTCGGCGAGCTCTAATGGACCCATCGGCATCCCGAAGCTTGTAGCGGCCTGATCAATATCAGCCACTGAAGTACCCGTTTCCCTGATCAGGCCTGCTTCAATGATGTAAGGCATCAGGATTCGGTTTACCAGGAACCCCGGTGAACTCTTTACCGGCAAGGGCAGTTTGTCGATTTGCCTGGTAAAACTGATCATTCGGTGCAGGATGTCCGGGTCTGTGTTGGCTCCGTTTATAACTTCGACCAGGGGCATTTTGGTGACCGGGTTGAAAAAGTGCATGCCGACAAGTCGTTCCGGTTGTGAAAGTGAATCGCAGAGTCTTTCGATTTCAATGCTGGACGTGTTCGTAGCCAGCAAGGCTCCACTTTTTACACTGGATTCGATTAAGGAAAACAGGTTTTGCTTGGTTTCCAGGTTTTCGAATACGGCCTCTATGACGAGATCGGCCTTGGACAATCCATTGCCATGCAGGTCGGGAATAAAACGGTCCATCGCGTTTTTGACGGACAGTCGGTTTACGAGTCTTTTTTTGAGATACCGCCATGCACGCATTCTGGCCTTTGCAAGACTTTCCTCGCGAATATCCTGCAGGGTAACCATCAGACCCTTCTGTACACACCAGGCCGCGATGTCACTTCCCATGAGACCGGCACCGATAACGTGAACATGCCTCATGTGCGTAAATTCACGGCTGGCCAGGCTTTTCAGTTTTTTTGACAGCATGAATGTCCGTACCAGGTTTTTAGACGTGCCCGTAACACTGAGATTTGCAACGGATCGTGCTTCATGCTGCTGCATGCCTGCTTCCTTGCCATAGTGCTTGACCCAGAGATCGGTGATTGCGTATGGGGCAGGATAGTGGTCAGGCAAGGTTTTGCTGGAAATACGTTTCCGTATCCGTGCCGCGATGACCGGGCGTGCCAGACTTGAGTTCAGCAGTGTCTCGATTTTGGATACACGGTGCTTGGAGGGTCGGTCCAGCAGCAGCATTCGTGCCGCATTTTCCAGTTGCCGTCGTGGCACTACATGATCGATCAGGCCGATTTTTTTTGCACGCTTGGCATTTATGTTACGGCCGGTCAGCATCAGGTCCATTGCAGCAAGCGCATTGACATGTCGCAGTATCCGCACGGTTCCGCCGTAGCCAGGATGAATGCCGAGCTTTACTTCAGGAAGGCCAAGCCGGGTGTCAGGGCTATCCGTGGCGATTCGATAGTCACAGGCAAGTGCAAGCTCCAGACCGCCTCCTACACAGAACCCGTCAATGGCCGCTACAGTGGGGCAGGGCAGCTGATCAAGCTTGTCCATGATCATTTGGCCTTCCCTGATTGTTTCCAATGCCTGCTTCGCATCAGAAATTCCGGTGAATTCCCTGATGTCCGCCCCGGCAATGAACCCTTTGGATTTCCCGGAGATCACAGCCACCCCCGCCAGCGTCTCGATTGCAAGCTGGTCCAGAATCAGCCTGAATTCACTCAGTACACTCCTGGACAGGATATTCGTGCTGCTTTGGGCAACATCGAGCTTGATCCAGACCAGGTTGCTTGGATCGCGATTCATGGTCCAGTGGTTGTATTGGTCAGGCATCATGCAAACCTTGCTGCAGGTTTTCTACGAGTATCGCGCCACCCTGACCCCCTCCGATGCAGAGCGTCGCGACTCCCAGCCTGGCTTGATTGCGCGATAGTATCTTGAGGAGGTGATATGCGATTCGCGTGCCACTGGCACCTACCGGGTGCCCCATGCTGATCGCACCGCCGTCAACGTTGAGACACTCGAGGGGGATTTCTCCAAACGGCCCGTCAAGACCCAGTTCGCTCTTGCAATACTTGTCATCTCTGAATGCTGCGATGCAGGACAGCACCTGCGCGGCAAAAGCTTCATTGATTTCCCAGTAATCAATATCCGTGGCACGCAGGCCCTCTTCCATCAGCATCGGGACGGTTGCATGAACCGGACCAAGTCCCATTTTTGCCGGGTCCAGCGCAGCCCAGTTGATGGCAACAATTCGTCCCGCTGGTGACAGCTGGTGCTTGTTGACTGCGGATTCGCTTGCAAGAATCACCCAGGCTGCACCATCTGTAATCTGGGCGCTGTTTCCTGCCGTGACATTGCCGAATTTTTTGTCAAAAACGGGCTTCAGGCGGGCCAGCTTTTCGATGTCAGAGTCGCTTCTGACTCCATCGTCCTGGCTGTAGAAATTCCCTTCGTGGTCATAAACAGGTTCTATTTCCTCAAGGTATCCACAATTTTGCGCATTCAATGCCCGCTGGTGACTTGCCACAGCAAACCGGTCCATTTCCAGGCGGGAGATACCGAATCGATGTACAAGGTTTTCAGCTGTTTGACCCATGGACAGTCCGACAATGGGGTCTGAAAGGCCTTTCAACAGGGAAAAGACCGGAACAAGATGGCCGGGTCTGAACTCTGACAGGGTGCGTATTTTTCCCCATGTCGATTTCGCACGATTCAAATTTGCCAGCCAGTTCACCATATGGCGGTTGTGAAGTACCGGGGCATGGCTCATCGCCTCGGTACCGCCAGCGAGGACGAGCTCTGACCTGCCAAGCACCAGGTTAGTCAAAGCGGAATCAATGGCCTGCAGACCGGACGCGCAGTTGCGCTGTACGCTCCATGCGGGCACCTGGTCGCCACAACCCAGGCGCAGGGCAATGATACGTGCGATATTCGCTTCATCCACTCCAGGAGCGACCGCACCCACTATGACTTCGTCCAAGTCACGGGGATGGAAGGGCTGGCGCAATAGCAGGGGCATTGCAGAGCCCACTGCAAGGTCTGATGCGCGAAATGGCCCCGGTCTTCCCTGTGCCTTGAGAAACGGTGTACGGCAGCCATCGATAATGTAGACGTCTGGCCTGATCATGCGTTACATGCCTGATGGCGGTTTATTCGGAAAGTTGATTATACATAGTCGCAGGTTAACTCGAGCGCGCAGTCGATATCCTCCCGGCTTGTATAGAAATGAGGCGAGAAGCGGATGCCTTCGCATCGGTAGGCGCACAGTACCCCTGAGTTCAGCAGATATCTGAACAGTTCATAGTTATCGATTCCCGGACGCTGCAGGGTCAGGATGCCTGAACGCCGTGCCCGGTCCATATCACTGATAATTCTTAACCCTTTTTCCTTCGACTTATCATATAGATAGGATATATTTGATGAAACCATGTCATGAATATTGCTGATTCCGGTGTCCAGCAGCAGCTTCAGGCTTGCATGCATTGCATGGATGCCCGTGTAATTCAGGCTCCCGCATTCAAAACGCCTGGCGTCGGAAGCGGGTTTCCATTTCTGCAATTCGAAGTTGCTCGAATCTTCCAGCATATGCCACCCGAACTGGTTCAGATGCAGCTGATCGCGAACTTCAGGGTTGCAGTAGAACAGGCCGATTCCTTCCGGCCCCAGCAGCCACTTGTGGCTGTCTGCCATGACGAAGTCAGCCGGCGTGGAAACCAGGTCAAAGGGTGTGGCTCCAAGCGCCTGGATGGCGTCTACGCAAAGCAGGATGTTTCGGGATTTGCAAAAATCACTGATTGTTTCGAGGTCCATGCACAGGCCTGTGTCATACTGGACTGCACTGACCGAGATCAGCCGTGTGTGACGATCAGCTTGACTGAACAGGGCTTCCTCCGGTTGGCGAGACTGGTACAGGTCGACGCATCTTGCTTCTATCCCGAATCTGCTTTGGAGTGATTGCCACAGTACACGGTTGGATGGGAACTCCTGCCTGGCGAATACGACATTGTCGTGTGACTGCCAGGCTATGCCGTAGGCTACGATGGAAAGACCCTCGGATGTATTCTTGACCAGCGCGATATCGCCGGGACTTTCTGCCTGGATCAGCTGTCGGCAGGCCTGGCGCAATTCGGCCTCTGTCTGCTTCCACTTTGCTGTATGTTCGGTGCCGTGCCGGGCATTGTCGCTGGCAAATTCTGCTACTGCCCTTGCTGCGCTTAGCGGCCAGGGAGCCACTCCGGCATGATTGAGATGGACAAGCCCTGTTCTGTGAGGAAATTCATGTGTCCAATCATGCTGCATGCGTTAGAGTAGCACGAAATAAATCAGCCGAATAAGTTGCGATGAATCTTCATTCTTCAGATTTAAGACAAAGAGACCTGGCTTCAGTCTGGCATCCGTGTACGCAAATGAAGGACCTCGAGCGCTTCCCGGTATTGCTGGTAAAAAGTGCAAAAGGCGTATGGCTGGAAGACTTCGAAGGCAAGCATTACCTCGATGCTATCAGTTCGTGGTGGGTCAACGTGTTTGGCCACGGCAACGAGAGAATCAATCAGGCCATCAGACAGCAGCTCGACCTGGTTGGGCATGTACTGTTGGCGGGGTGTTCGCATGAGCCGGTCATCCGCCTGTCTGAACGGCTTGTCGAGATCGCGCCTGAACCGCTGCAGAAATGCTTTTTTGCAGACAATGGGTCCTCGGCCATCGAAGTTGCGATGAAGATGAGCTTCCATTACTGGCAAAATTCGGGAAAGCGCAAGAAGACCAGATTTGTCAATCTCAGCAATTCCTATCATGGGGAAACTATCGGGGCACTGTCTGCAGGAGACGTGCCTTTGTTCAAGCAGGTCTATGAGCCGCTTCTGCTCGATACCATTACGGCACCCAGTCCGGACAGCTATAACCGGGAACCCGGAGAAAGCGCCCTGGAATTTGCCAGGCGCATGTTTGTGTACATGGACGAAATATTGCAAAAGCATCATGAAGAGGTAAGCGCTGTTATCGTTGAGCCCTTGGTGCAGTGCGCGGGAGGCATGCGCATGTATGATCCGGAGTATTTAGGCATGCTGCGCAAAGCCTGTGATCTTTACGGTGTGCATCTGATTGCCGATGAAATCGCCGTAGGATTTGGCCGGACAGGTAGCATGTTTGCGTGTGAACAGGCCGGCATAGCGCCGGATTTCATGTGCCTGTCCAAGGCGCTGACAGGAGGCTACCTGCCACTGTCAGTGGTCTTGACTACAGATCAGGTGTACGACGCCTTTTATGCTGAATACACGGGCATGAAAGCCTTCTTGCACTCTCACAGCTATACAGGCAATGCACTTGGCTGTGCCGCAGCGCTTGCCACACTGGACATTTTCAGGGAAGAAAACGTTATCGAGTCGAACAAGAACCTGACCGTTGAATTTGCAAGACAGACGGAAAGATTCGCCGATCATCCGAATGTTGCCGATGTCCGGCAGCGTGGCATGATTACAGCCATTGAGCTAGTCCGGGACAGGGCCACAAATGAGCCATTTCCCTGGCAGGAGCGAAGAGGCCTTCGAGTGCAGCGATATGGCCTGGAGCATGGTGTGCTGCTGAGGCCTCTGGGCGATGTGGTATATTTCATGCCGCCTTATGTGATCACCCCTGAAGAAATCCGGATGCTTGTGGAGGTGGCAGAACGCGGCATCGAGCATGCTGTACGATGACAAGGATTTGTAGTAGCTTCTGTTCGGGTATAATTCGATTGTCCAGGCCGACAGCGGTTTGGTTCTGGTGCAAGGAGCAGCCCCTGGTGAATTCGACAAGAACTTTTATTTTATTCCTGATCTTCTGCCTTTTTCTGGCAGCGCCTGGCCATGCCGAGCGTTATCGACTCATTACCGGAAATGAGGCCATCGTGGGACAGCCCACAATTGTCAGCACAAGGGATGAGGATACCTTTCTGGACCTGGCACGGAAATTCGATCTTGGATTCCAGGAACTGGTACTTGCGAATCCTGCCGTGGACCCCTGGTTACCCGGCCAGGGCACCCAGATCATCCTGCCGACACAATACATTTTGCCGGTTCGGAACCGGGAAGGTATCGTACTGAATCTGGCCGAGATGCGCTTGTACTACTTTCCTGAAAGCTCCGACGGTACTCGCGATCATGTTTACACCTACCCGATCAGCGTCGGCAGACAGGGATGGGATACCCCCCAGACCCGGACGCGGGTTGTCAGGAAAATGAAAGATCCAACATGGTATCCGCCTGAGTCCATTCGCAAAGAGCAGGAGCAGCTGGGAAGGGTTCTGGAGGAGTCGGTGCCGCCGGGACCTGACAATCCGTTAGGCAAGCACGCGCTGTACATGGCGCTTCCAGGTTATGTCATTCATGGTACAAATGAACCAAGAGGTATCGGGATGAAGGTTACGCATGGATGCATACGGCTCCATCCTGATGATATAGAGGACCTGTTTAACCGGGTGCCGCTAAACACTCCGGTGACGATTGTCAACCAGCCTCACAAAGTTGCCTGGCACCAAGGCAAGCTGTATGCGGAAATGCATCCTGATGACGGGGGCCTGGTGGGCCTGAACGACCTGACCCAGTTTGTACGCGCGGTCATCGATGTGACACAGAGCAGCCAGGATTACACGGTAGACTGGGACCTGGTGTCCCGTCTTGCCGAGCACAGGTCTGGCCTGCCTTCAGTCGTGGGTGAAAGGCAGTAGGGAATTGATTGTTTGATGTTGGCTTGAGCAGCACGCATACGGAAAAGGGTTCGCATTGCGAACCCTTTTCCGTGAGGTTGAGTCGTTATTTTGATTTCATTGAGTCATGGAACATACGGTTCATGCGTCGGCTGTTTTCATCGCAACAGGCCAGGGCAGAATGTGCTGCTTCCTGGGCATAATCGGCAGTTTCTTGGGCCGAATCTGCAGCCGACTGCGCAGCAAACGCCATATCCTTGGCCGTTGCAGCATCGTAGCCAGCTGTGTTGGCCGTGCGCAGTGCCTCCTCAGCGACGGCACGTAATTCCGCAATGGGATCAGGTGGGGGGTCTACTGGTGGTGTTACTTGGCATCCTGTGGCAAAACCTACTGCCAAAGCGAAGGCTGCAGGATAAAGAAGTTTCTTTGCAAGCATTTTTTGACTCCAAAAGTTTTAAATTTGATCAACACGATCTGCAGTTACTTGTAGTATGCCGCAACAATCAGTAGTTCCTTTTTGGGGGATGAACTCGCACTCGATGCCCCTGTCGCAGCAAGACTTATCCGGGCATTGTAAGGAAAAATACTCCAATTACCAAGCAATAAATTCTGGGGATTATCCCGGTTAGTTGACAGAGGCAAGTTCACTCCACCTCTTCCATTGAAGGTTTATCCTTCCGATCAACCCTCAGCTTGAACTTTCGCTCCAGATCTTTCTGGACAGGTCCAGGCGGGCACTTGTGAGGAACAGCCCCCTGTTCAGCAGAGCCTTCGCTGTCTATGTATGAGGGAATCGTTACGAGCCACAAACGCTGGCCGGGGTCCGAAGATGTTTTGGATTCCTTGATTGCTGGTAATTCAATTTAATGCCGTAACAAGGTTCCCGCAGAAGTTTGCATACACGAATCCCATGCAATACGACATGCTTGGTTTGTGAACTTTTTTTTCAGCAGGGTAGGGCGAGTGTCCCGGTTTTGCCGAATATATTGCTGTGACAGCCATGTTTTGTCTGTATGATCCGTATGCGGACGTGACAAAAAAGAAGTAACATACCCACGGCTGGCTTATCCAGATCTCAGCATGTTGATCTGACAGGGCAAATGGTATACATACTCTGCAACAATAACCCGTGAACGAAACTGGGCTGTACACTTTCTTTGGCATACAGATCGTAAACTTCAGCAGTCTGTATCTTGAAATGCCTAATCGTGAACCAATGCATAAGTAACAGGCAGGTGTGATGTCGTACCAGGCAAAAGCACGACATTTGCTTGCAGAAGCAAATATTGAAATCAATGGCGACAGGGCGTGGGATATCCAGGTCCATGATGGCCGCCTGTTTCAGCGTGTGTTCGCCAGAGGTTCCCTGGGCCTGGGCGAGTCGTACATGGACGAGTGGTGGGATGTGCAGGAGCTTGACCAGTTTTTCCATAGAATTCTCTCGGCCAGACTCGATTCCAAGGTCAGGGACCCCCGGATAATCTTGCTGGTTCTGCAGTCAAAGCTGTTTAATCTTCAGAGCCTGAGTCGTGCATTCCAGGTTGGCCAGGCACATTACGATATCGGAAACGACCTTTTCGAACTCATGCTGGATGGGCGTATGACGTATACATGCGGTTACTGGAAAAATGCAACGGACCTGGACCAGGCCCAGGAAGACAAGCTTGACCTCGTATGTCGCAAGATCGGGATCAGGCCTGGACAGCGAGTCCTGGATATCGGCTGCGGATGGGGCAGTTTCCTGAAATTTGCCGCCCAGAACTATGGTGCAGAATCCGTTGGCGTCACAATCTCCCGGGAGCAGGCCGAGCTTGCCCAGCAGAATTGTGCGGGGTTACCGGTCCAGATCAGGCTTCAAGACTATCGCCAGCTTGATGAAAAGTTTGACCATATCATCTCATTGGGCATGTTTGAGCATGTGGGCCCGAAGAATTACGTGAAATACATGCAGGTCGCATCGCGCTGCCTGAAGGAGGAGGGGATGTTCCTGTTGCAAACGATCGGAGCACCCAAGACACGCCATTCACCGGACCCCTGGATCAACAGGTACATTTTCCCTAACGGGCTGCTTCCCTCGATGAAAGACATCAGCCGTGCTGTGGAGAGGCGTTTCATACTGGAGGATTTCCACAATTTTGGTGCGTACTATGACAAGACTCTCATGGCATGGTTTCGTAACTTCAATTCCAACTGGGAAAAGATCAGTGAGAAATATGGAACACGCTTTTACAGGATGTGGAAGTACTACCTTTTGAGTTGTGCAGGCGCATTTCGTGCAAGGGATATTCAGCTATGGCAAATAGTCTTCAGCAAAAATGGAATTCCGGGAGGTTACACTCCTGTTACCTGATAGGCCCGGGTACGGCCCAGGACCTGTTATGAATCAAAAGACGGGGATCATGACGTTCAGTCTCTCAGAGGTTCCTGGTTACAGGCTGTCATGGAAATTTCAGCAAAGCCGGTAGGGTTACCTATCCTGATCACCCTGGCGGCGTTCGTGGTCGTGGTGGCAGGCGTACGAGCAGCAGAGGCCATTGTGGTCCCGTTTCTTTTGTCGGTGTTCATTGCAATAATCAGCGCTCCCGCACTGCATTGGCTGGAAAACAGAAAGGTGCCCAGATGGCTGGCCATGCTTATCGTGCTCAGTTTTATCATTGCAGCCTTCACAATGCTGTCGATCCTTATCGGATCCTCGGTCAGGGGATTTTCTGAAGATCTTCCGTATTACCAGCAGCGGCTGTCCGATCTTCTTGCACAGTCGGGTGCATGGATAAGCCGGTACAGTGACGACGTCACGACGGATGTCTTGATCAGCTACCTGAATCCTGGTGCAGCCATGCAGCTGGTCGCCGACATGCTGAATGGGCTCGGTTCAATGTTTGGAAATGTATTCCTGATCCTGCTGACGGTGGTCTTCATACTGTTCGAGGCATCTTCTGTGCCTAGAAAGTTGCGCGCAGGCATGCCGAATGCGGACAAGTCACTGGGAATTTTTGTAGCGATCGCCAATAACGTCAACCGTTACCTTGCCATAAAGACGGCTACCAGTCTTGTAACCGGCATCACGGTTGCTGTGTCGCTGGCTTTCATCGGAGTGGATTACCCGATGCTCTGGGGGATTATTGCATTCCTGTTTAACTACATTCCCAGTATCGGTTCATTTATTGCGGCGGTTCCGGCTATCCTGTTCGTAATCGTCCAATTAGGGGCTGGTGCGGCGATTGTCACTTCTGCAGTGTATGTTGCCATCAACGTGCTGATCGGCAGCATGATCGAGCCCAAGGTAATGGGCCGTCACGTCGGGCTTTCAACACTGGTAGTGTTTTTGTCACTGGTCTTCTGGGGGTGGGTGTTCGGGCCGGTCGGTATGTTTTTGTCGGTGCCCCTGACCATGACGGCCAAGCTTGCTCTGGAGAGCAGTCCGAAAACCAGGTGGCTCGCAGTTTTGCTGGGCAATGATGTAGAGTTGCAAAAGTAAGGAGGTTTCCACCTTGGTCCCTGAAAAAAAATTATTTCAAGCGCCTTATTCTCCCTATCTTGTAAAGGATGAGAGGAAGTTTGCGGTCGCCTCGGCTCCGACTGAACCTCCTTCAGACACGCAAAACTCAGCCACCTATGGAAAAGGGTTGAAAAAAATTACCAAAGACCTGCAGGTCCTGCAGCCCATCCTGTATGCACAGGGCCGTTATGCAGTGCTTGTAATCTTTCAGGCAATGGATGCGGCAGGCAAGGATTCGACAGTACGTGCTGTCATGACAGGGATCAACCCGGCAGGTTGTGATGTTTACTCATTCAAGAAACCATCGGGTCGTGAGCTGGCCCATGACTACCTGTGGCGCACCTACAGGTGCCTGCCGGAAAGAGGGTATATCGGAATCTTCAATCGAAGCTACTACGAAGAAGTGCTGGTCGTTCGCGTCCATCCTGAATTGCTGGCTCACCAGAATCTGCCGCCCCATGACAATCTGGACGCACTGTGGCAGGAACGGTTTGAATCCATCTGCAATATGGAGAAGCACCTGGCACTAAATGGCACTGTAATCCTGAAGTTCTGGCTGAACGTGTCGAAAACAGAGCAGAAAAAACGGCTTTTGCGCAGGCTCAACAGAAAGGACAAACACTGGAAATGGTCTTTTTCAGACCTGCAGGAACGGGAATTCTGGCAGGATTACATGGCTGCCTACGAGGAAATGGTAAACAAGACCTCCAGGCCCTGGGCGCCCTGGTACGTGGTTCCTGCAGATAACAAGCCGTTTATGCGTTACTGTGTGGCCGGGGTTATCCGGGACACCCTGCAAAGCCTGAATCTGGAGTACCCTGCAGTTGACGAGAGCATGGGTAAACACCTGGTGAAGGCACGCAAGCAATTGCTGGCCAGGTGAGGCCTAGCCCGGTGGCCAGCTGAAAGGCCTGCCCGCCAGCAAATGGATATGCAGGTGGAAGACAGTTTGTCCGGCCCCTTCACCGTTGTTGATGACCACCCTGTAGGCATCTTCGAAGCCCAGGTTTTTTGCGATTTCCCTGGTTTTCAGCATCAGGTGACCCAGCAGTGCCTGGTCTTCTTCACCAGCTTCTGCAAGCCTGGCGATCTGTATTTTTGGAATGACGAGAATGTGGGTAGGCGCCTGGGGGTTGACATCGTGAAACGCGATGCAGGAATCGTCTTCAAAGACAATGTCGGCAGGAATTTCCTTGTTGATAATTTTAGTGAAGATCGTGTCGCTCATCGTCAGCTGCCGGCGGTGCGAAACGTGCTCAACCGCCTCGTGCGCAGAAAGTTCGCACCCATACCGTATTGTGACTTTAGCAGATAATGCATTGCGCCGGAAAGATGCAGCCCTGATTCATCACGGGTTCGTGATCAGGGGTGGCTTTCTGGCTTTTTGCCGAATCCAGTTCAGCGAGTTCAGTACCTTGGGCATGGCGACCAGCTTGCACTCGAGCTCGTATTTGCCCGGAAAATTCATCAGGAACAGGCCTGCCAGAATCGTAAGGATGCCCTGTCCCGGCAAAAGCAGCATGACAATCCCCAGTACTACAAGGGTACAGCCGAAAACATTCCTTGCGTAGGCCAGTACCCGCGAAGGCAAGGGCCGGCTGTTGAGCCTGACGGGCGTATGCCGATGCATGCAGAAGTAGTCTGCAGGAATTTTTGCGATCAGCCAGGGCATGATGGCAATGCTGGTAATGAACAAGGCCAGGGAACCCCAGGCCAGTGCAGTGAAAACAAATTTGAATTCAAGGAAAAAATCCAGCATATTTATGCAGAATCAAAAACACACTGCTAAGACTCACCTGTGTGACAGATCCAACCCGGCGTTGATAGGTCTTCGAGTCGAGCATGGCTCGGACACGCGTTATTGAATATATTGGTGAACACTATAATGAAAGATACCATGAAAATCGAAAAGAACTGTTTTACAACCGGTCACTGGGTGCAGGGCACCGTGGCATTACTGCTCATGCTGGCTTCCTTGACTGTCTCTGGCCAGGAGGCTGTCGAGCTGGGTGAAATCGTCGTGGTAGGCAGCCGGTTCGGGGAGCGCAGTGTTGCTGACTCGCCGGTTCCTGTCGACGTGGTGAGTGGAGAAGAACTGGTTCGGACCGGGCAGAGTGAACTGGGACGTGCCATCCAGGCCCTTATCCCTTCGTTCAATTTTTCCAGCTCGACAATCAGCGACGGCACGGATTCGGTGCGTCCCGCCACATTGCGCGGCATGGGTCCCGACCAGGTCCTGGTGCTGGTCAACGGCAAGAGGCGGCATGGAAGTGCGTTGATTCATGTCAATACTTCGGTGGGTCGGGGCACGGCGGGCACGGACATGAATGCCATTCCGGTACATGCCATTGAAAGAGTCGAGGTTTTGAGAGATGGAGCTTCGGCGCAGTACGGTTCGGACGCCGTGGCAGGGGTCATCAATATCGTTCTCAAGGAGGATTACGAGGGCACGCTGCGGGGATTGTACGGGTCCACTTTCCATGGTGATGGTGAACGCCGTTCGGTTGGTGCCAACAAAGGGTTTGCCCTGGGCAATGATGGGGTGCTGCACCTGGCCCTCGAATACAACGAGCGTGACCGGACCAACCGCGCCGGAAAGTCTGCCCAGATCCAGTATCCGGACACGGTGCTATGTGCCGCTGGCGACACAGACTGCACATTTGTTGAGGGAGTCCAGACGATCAGAGAGGATCCGGGCAACAAGGAGCGTGATTTTGAACGTCGCAACTTCAGAATCGGGGATGCCGAACAGGAGCATTTTGTCAGTTCCCTGAACCTTGTTCAGCCCATCATGGATGACTGGGGAGAGCTGTATGGATTCGCGAATTATTCGCGTTCGACCAACCTGAGTGGTGGATTCTACAGGCGCGCAAATCAGGGAAACCGGAATCCGGTTGGTTCAATTTATCCTGACGGATTTTTGCCGCGGATCGATACGACCGTACAGGATTATTCCATGGGCGCAGGGATCCGCCGCGAGTTTGAAAACGGACTGACGGTCGATTTCAGCGTTGTGCATGGAGGCAACACCTTCGAGTTCGATATACGAAACTCGCAAAACGCTTCCTGGGTAAACAGGATGCTGAATCCGGGGAGTGCCTACCCGGCATTTCCTGGTACCGAATTTACTGGAGCGACCCAGACGAGTGCAGACTCGGGCGAGTTGGGCCTGGACCTGACTACTGTGAACCTTGACTTCACAATCCCGTACAAGCGTGCCGACATCGCATGGGGAGCCGAGTACAGGCGTGACCGTTATGAAATCGATGCGGGAGAGCTGTACTCCTATGCAGATTATGACGGTGAAGGCGGAGGAGATGGCGGCATACAGGTCTTCCCGGGATTCCAGCCGGGCAACGAAGTCAGCGAAACCAGGCATGCAGAATCCTTTTATGTAGACACCGATATCCAGGTGAATGACAGGCTTCAGCTGGGGCTGGGATTGCGCTACGAGGATTACAGTGACTTTGGCGATACCCTGAACGGCAAGATTGCATCCAAGCTGGACCTGAATGAAACGCTTTCCTTCCGTGCATCGGTCAGTTCAGGATTCCGCGCACCTTCCATGCAGCAGATCTACTTCAACAATATCAGCACACAGTTCCGCGGCGGCCAGGGATTCCAGGTAGGAACATTCCGTAACGACGGACCGCTTGCCAAGGCAATCGGTATCCCGGAACTGGATAAAGAGGAATCCATCAACTTCAGCGGAGGCTTTGTTTTCCAGCCGTCTCCTTCCCTGGCGCTTACCGCGGACCTGTACAGGATTGAAGTCGATGACCGAATCATTGTCAGCGGGCAGTTGACAGTGCCTGGTGCAGGTCAGTCCAGCGAGCTTTCTGACTCGATCATTGAATCGCTGAAGCGGGAAGGGGTCAGCCGGGCGCAGTTCTTCATGAACGGTGTGGACACGGTGACCGAGGGAGCCGATATCGTAATCACCTGGGATGTACCTTACGAAATTCGAGGTGACCTGACCCTGCAGCTACTCGGATCCTGGACGGACACTGAAATCGATTCTGTCAACCTGCCGGCAGGCCTGCCGACATCACTGTTCACTGACCTGGACCGGTCGATTATTGAAGACTGGCAACCCAAGAACCGGGCGGCCCTGACGGCGCTTTACAGGCTGGGGAAGTTCTCCGCTTCAGCTTCCGTACAGCGGTACGGGAACTACAGGATCGCGGAAGAAGTCGGGGGAGAATTCAAGAAACAGTCTTATGATTCTGAACTTATCACAGATGTGCAAATGAGCTATGAGGTGGGTCCGGGCATGACTATCAAGGTGGGTGCCGATAACCTTTTCGATAATGAGCCGGACAAGGACAAGATCAGTCGTTCGCGAGCCGGCACAATCGTGGATGCAGAGGGAAATACGGTTGTCTCATCGGATGGAGTATTTACTTACTCCAGGCGCGCAGCACCCTTCGGTTTCAACGGCGGGTTTTACTACGCAACCCTGGAATACCAGTTCTGATACCTGTTGAGTCTCGCCGGGGCGAGCCTGCCGGTGACAGGCGGGAAGGGTACATTCCGTGATTCACTGAAGTGAAAACGAGATCGGTACGGACACTTCCAGCGTGTCAGAGCTTATATTCTTGGGTATTGCCGGGAAAGGTGTGGCGCGAAGGATCAGTTTTTTTACTTCAAGATCCAGGGATTTCGCCCCGGAGCTCTGGGTGATCCTGTAATGTTTCAGGCTGCCGTCCCTGTTCAGGGTGAAGGACAGGACTACCGTGCCCTGCTGACCGCGGCGTCGTGCACGCGACGGGTATTTTTTCAAGCGTTCGAGCCTCTCGAGTATCAGTTTATAGTAACCCGGTTTCGCGGTCTGGGATCCTGGCCTGGGTGCAGGCCTGTGGCTTGCCGAAGGTTTGGCAGTGGACGTGCGGGCTGGCTGCTGCACAGATGGCTGGGGTGCGGGCTGTTGCGCCTCGCTGGACCGAGTTTCCACGGGCGTGACCTGCGTAGCCTGGACGGGCTTTTCGAGCTCTGGTCGCACTACCTTGGGCTTTTCAACTTTTGGAGTGACAATTTTGGGCGGAACGGGCTTCGGCTGCGGTTTCGGCTTGGGTACTGGCTTTGCCTCAGGGACAGGGGCTTTCTTGGGTGGTGGCTTGAAGGGCTCGAGCTTCAACTGCTTGGGCGGCAGGGAGAGGGTTGTCAAATCGACCGTGTACTGGTCAAACGAGTGCCTGGATTCTGCCGTAAAGCCCGTAAGGTTTACATTCAGGGCGGCGTACAGGTGAATCAGGACAGCTATGCTGAGAACACTAAACCAGTGCCTGAAACTAATTTCCATTTCTGATAAACGGGTACTATATTTTCAACGTAAGCAGCTGAAAATTATCGTGCCCTGCATTCTTGATAATTTCCATGACCTCAAAGACTTTCTGCATGGCAACTTTATGATCGGCTTTTACCTGGATGGGCATGTTCGGATCGTTCTGTGCAGCCTGCTCCATGATTTGCTGAAACCTGTACATCGAAATGATCTTTCCGTCATGGGACAGCTCGCCTTCCTTGTCCAAGAGGATTTGTATCGTCTCATCCGGTGACTGCTTTTCACTGATGGATTCAGGCGGGTGCACATCAAGCAACTCAGGCTTGGTGAAGATTCCGCCTATGATGAGGAAAATGAGTAACAGGAAGATCACGTTGATCAGGGGCAATACGCTCTCGAATTCCTGTGTCTTTCGATATTCGGTCAGCGTCATGGCGTATCCTTGGCAAGGTCCCTGAGGAACGAAATGTTTTCGGGCGCAAGCTGGACGAGCTCGTCCAGCACAAATACCGTCTCCTGCAAATGGGTCTCGTCATCAGGCTGTATGAAGAAAATGTGATTCTTGTTTGCGGAAAGCTTTTCTTTTGCGTGCCCGGTCAATTGTGAAAAGCGGATTTCCTCGTGATCGAACCGCAGTTCTCCCGTGCTTGAGATCTGCACGATTGAACTCGTCTGTCTTGTATCCACTGAGCTTTCATCCTGCGCAACACTGAGAGAGACGGTGGAAAACCTGGCAAAGTCTGTCACGAGCATGAAGAACACCAGCAGTATGAACACCACGTCGATCAGCGGAGTCAGGCTGATCAGGCTGCGCTGCTTGCGGGCTTCTGCGATCTGCATTGTCAAGCGGCAGAGGCTGGACTGGCTTGCGCTTTGCCGGATTGCTGTACGTGCTCGTCGCTGGTAAACACCCGTGTTGCCGTATCTTCCATCCGGTGCCTGACCCGGTCTATCACGCGGTCAAAATAGTTCACCATCAACACTGCAGGGATGGCTATGGACAGGCCCATTGCCGTTGTCAGCAAGGCTTCCCAGATGCCGCCTGACAGAATGGAAGGATCCACCTTGCTGCCTGCCAGCTCCAGTTCACGGAAGACTTTTATCATCCCAAGTACGGTTCCCAACAGTCCAAGCAAGGGACTCAGGGCAGCGATGACTTCCAGGATTCGCAGATAGCTCCTGAGTTTTTCGAGTTGCGCGCGGGCCACACGCAGGGTTTCTTCCCGTGCATTTTCAACAGAGGTCCCCAGTCTTGCCTGCAGCTGCACAAAGGCAGTGTGCAGAACTTTCGCCACAGGGTGGTTTCTGTTCCGAACCGTATCGATTGCTTTTTCCCGTTCATTACTGTGCCATAACTGCAGGGCTTTCTCTGCAGTCCTGGACGATCCCAGGCGCAGCACAATGAACTGCCAGATTTTCAGCAGGATTACCGCGGTTCCAATTACGGAGAAAATCAAAAGGACCAGTACGACCGGCCCGCCTAGGTTAAATAACAGTTCCAGGGAACTTCGTAGTGCGTTCATATCTACTGGTTTATCCTTGTTTTGTTGCCGCTGATGAGTATACAGAGCTTCTTATAACGGGTAAGTCCTCTCTTCATTGAACAAAGGCTGGTCAAGTCCGAGTCCATGCGTGCATAGTATAGAGTCATTCAAGAGGCATCGCATACTCTTCCAGCAGACAGAAAGTGTTGGCCAGCTTCATTTGCTCAACCGTCCTGCATGAAATTTCCAGCAGCCCTGAGTTTACAATGATGACAGCCAGGCACTGGGCCCGGGAGATCGCCACGTTGAGGCGTTTTTTGCTGTACAGGAACTCGACGTTTCGAGGCAGGTCTTCAGCACTTGAAGTCACCATGGAAATCAACACGATGGGTGCCTCCTGTCCCTGGAACTTGTCTACCGTGCCCACCCTCGCACCTTCCGGCAGCAGTGAACGAAGGCAATTTACCTGTACGTTATAGGGTGTCACCACGAGAATATCTTCCCGGTTGACGGGCCGTACGCTGCCATTCAGGTCTTTGAAAGGCTGGTCCAGCAACTCGCTGTACAGGGTCCGCACCAGCTCGCCTTCCTCGACGCTTTTCTGGGAACAGCCTTCGTGGTTTGCACTGGCCAGTACCAAACCTTCACTGGGCAGGTTCGAGCCACGAAGGTCCAGGATTCGCCGTGATGTATTTTCGTGAGGTGCCAGCTTGCCATCGTAAAACGCAGCGGAAACAAAACGGCAGATACCGGGTCCCAGCCGGTAGGTTCTGTCCAGGAAAATACCCTGTTCAGGGGCGATGGTGGAATTTTCTCCGAGAAGGAACTCAAGAACTGAAAGCCCGGCCTCGCCGGGATGCACTCCCTTGACCGGTTGGCCAAGCTGCATCTGGTCTCCCACGAGGACGATGTTTTTTGCAGAGGACGCCATTGCGACAACATTGGCCGTCGAGACCTGGCCGGCCTCGTCTATGAACAGGTAATCCAGCGTATCCCGCATTCTCGCGTGCGAAAAAAGCCACGCCGTACCGGCAAAGATATCCGCGTCCAGGCAAATGTCTTCAACCCTGGTCTCGTTTGAGATCAGCTTGCTTTCAAAGAATGTCTCTTCGTTACCCCTTGTTGCCTTTTTCACTCCGTGGAAGCTGACGTTCTTTTCTGCCACTGTCTTCTCCACGCGGCACAGCAGGTTGTGAATGGCCTTGTGGGAATTCGATGAAATGCCGACTTTTTTCCCTTGCCTGACCAGTTCGACAATCACGTGACTGGCGATGTAGGTCTTGCCTGAACCGGGCGGACCTTGGATGAACAGGTAGCTGTCCTGCAGCCCGGCTATGGCCCGGAATGTTTCAGCCTTGATGTCCCGTGATGCAACGATGGGCGCTCCGGCCGCCTTGCCATGAATCCTGGGCAGCTTGCGGCCCAGAAGTTCGGTCGCTGCAAAGGTTTTGCCGGGGTTTCTGGTGACATTTTCCACGTACCTGCAGATTGCCGATTGAATGCCCTGGCTGTTGACCGGGCCGGGTGGTCCGGCAGTGAACCGGGCTGGCGGTGGCTCCATGTTCGACCTTCGTCCGATTCGTACGACGCGGTGGTTCTCATCCAGCTCAAGGATCCTGCCGACAGGTTGCATATTGGCCACGTTTACGACGGGGTTGCCTGCTCTCAGCTTGTATTCCTGTGGAGGGAATTTGAACGTGTGGATGACGGTAAGCCCATTCGCCACCGGGGCTCCGATCTGCTGCAGGCCACCCAGGCACTCGGTATCTTCAATCAGTTCGTCCTCGAGCTTGGCCTGGCGTTCAAACCTGTCCCACCACTGTGATTTGGCCTCGCGTTGATGGAATTCCAGAAGATGGGTCAGCCTTTCGTTTATTGCAGGGGATTCAAGCGGCCGTTCTTCAAGGATTTCCCGGACATTTTCATGGCTGGCACCCGAAGCATTTTGCTGCCGTGCCGTGTTCAACATGTGTTCAGCCTGAAGCGTAAACCAGGGAGTACCATCGGGCCTTAGCGTCAGCAGCCAGTCACGCAGCATCCGGGTGGAAGTACAGTCCACCTGATTGTAATCGGCAATGTCCTGCAGCAAGGACGCTTCACCGGATTCACGCCATTCGTTGTAAACGAGTATGCTGTCAACCGCGGTGGCCACAGGATCCGCTCGCTTGCCCCAATAAAAGGTCTCGAGGTTCTTGATGGAGTAGCCTGGCTCCGATGAACGCAGGCTTTCTCGAACAACCAGGTACAAGTCTACGAATTTTTGTACACGAAGCAGGCTGTCCAGCTGCTTTTCACAGGCTGCATACCGGCCTGACAGGCGCTTCAGGGCGGACACCTCGTAGTGACCATAGTGGTAGACATAGGCATGCGGGTATCTGGCAAGGTGATCTTCCAGAAAACCCATCAGCTGTTTGAACGCTTCCTTTTCTTCTTCGTGGTCGTGTGCCCAGAACTGCTCGAACACGGCCTCTCCACCGGACATGCGGTGCAGGCCGAACAGGTATTCCAGGCCATCTGGATGCAGGGGATTGCCTTCCATGTCGAAAAACAGGTCACCGTCACTCGGTTCGGGCATGCGTGCGAAACCCTTGCGTAGGGCAAAAGGGATCACCTCGTATGCATCCCTGCCCGTTCTATTCTTGACGTCCTGCAATGCAGCTTGCTGGCGAAGCCGAAGGAATACCTCCTGGTTCAGGTCCGCAATCTCCAGGTCTGCACGGGCAGTCGCGAGTTGCGCCACGGTGCGAATGCCGGCTTTCTGAAGCTTGTTCAACTGTGTGCGCCGGATGCCTGCTACCAGGCTCAGATGGTCATCGGATTCCCAGCGTGAGGTACAATGTGGCTCCCACGAGCAGAACCTGCAGTGCGCACAGGGCTCGGGATAAGGGTCGACGGGCTGTTCTCTTACATGGGCCTCGAAACGCTGCCTGGTGCGCAGGTAATAGGCAAAGAAATCAGAGACTTTGAAGACTTGCCTTTCATTGTTTCCCGTGAATAGCTGCATGTTCGAAGGGAGCACGCCTTGAATGCCGGCAAGCATCTCCGAGTAGGCGCACAGCTGAATAATGTGCTTGGGCCGGGCCGTCCGGGCCAGCTTGGTATCCAGCACTTCGTAGCTGAAACGGCCAAGGCTTGATGACGCATCACGTCTGATCAGGAAGTCCGCGTAGCCACACCATGGCTCTTCCAGGAAAGCTGCCTGGTAGATCACGTCCACGCCTTCGGAGATTGCTTCTGCGGTGGATTCGGCCTGTTTCTCCAGAGTGGTGCCACGCGGGATTTCCCTGACGTCCGCCCCTGTCGATCTCAGGTGGTCCAGATACTTTCCTTCGTGCTCAAGGCCTTTTTTCCATAAGAGCCTCTCGACAGGGCTGGGGCTTTTCCTGTCCAGCTTCTCTGTCAGGTTCCTGGTATCCAGCCAGCTGGCATGGGGGCATTCGAGGAATGTGGCGAGGTCCGACGGGGAATAGCGGATATGGCCAGAGTCGAGTAACTGCATTGCTTTACGCCTGTAGGATATACGCTGTAACCCGGGTTCACGATCAAGCTGGCATGCCCAGCGAATCGCACTGAGGCGACAAAGATCAGGTCAACGGCCTGCGCACCACCCTGGATCTTGTGCAGTATGCCGTGGAGGTGTTTATTGAGTCAAAAACTGGGGTCTAAAAATTGATGACTTGCTGCAGGGGAGAGGCTTGGTTTTTTGAAATCAGTTCCTGTTTGCAGACGTTTTCAGGTTGAGATGCGTTGCGCAGCACGGTGTCTATGATGGACTGCGCTTCTGAACGACAGATTTCACAGCTGGTACCGACGCCCAGCGCCTCGCCGATGGTATCCAGGTCCTTGCAGCCACCAGCCACTGCAGCAGCAATTTCTGCTTCTTTCACGGCATGGCACAGGCAGACGTACATAATGAATTATTATAAACACGAATGAGATTTAGTTGCAACAGAGAACGATAATAATTCTTATTTCTGAACAGGTTTTCATGTAAATTCAAGACTTTACCACTAACCTGTACAACATGACACGCTTGATGCATACTTGGGACATATCCAGATCTAGCGTCCAATGAAACCGGAAAACACAGAAATAATTGCACGTCTGAACCGAGCGTTAAAAAACGAGTTGACGGCAATCAACCAGTATTTCCTGCATGCCAAGATGTTCAGGGACTGGGGCCTGCATCGTATTGCAGAGCATGAACACGCCGAATCCATTGATGAGATGAAGCATGCAGACAAGTTGATGGAACGCATTCTGTTTCTCGAAGGGATACCCAACATGCAGGATATTGGCAAGGTCTATGTGGGTGAGAACACGAAAGAGATGCTGGAATGTGACCTGAGACTGGAAATGGAAGCCGTCCCTGTATTGCGTGAAGCCATCACCTATTCGGAATCCATCAGTGACTTTGTCAGTCGAGAGTTGTTCGAGCAAATCCTGGAATCAGAGGAAGAGCATATAGACTGGCTGGAAACCCAGCTTGCCCTGATCGACAAGGTGGGTATCGAGAATTATCTCCAGGAGCAGATGCACGAATAAGTGCGGTGCATGAGTCGAGCGCTGGCTGCCCTTATTTCGGGATTCTGGGGACACGCATGCATGCTCCGAAATCCCTGCCGATATTTCGTCCCTGCCCGATGATGGTTATCGTGTCCCCCGACTGGACAGCGGTATCGGTCATATCCGAGATTTTTATATCAGCAGTATGATTATTCCAATCATCACACCCATTAGAAATCCCCTGACCAGGTAATTCATAGGCTCAGCTTCAGTTCGTGTATGCTCCAGGTGTCCTTATAGCGAATCGCTGCATATGGTTTCTTTCAATCAGCAGTGAAACGGCATGCCTGCAACCCGGATGGACCTGTACTGCATGGTGAACGCTCGACTGGAAAGAACTGCGGATCAGGAGGTGTAGCTTGGCCAGGCTGATGACTTCTTCGCTTCAGGACATGCTTGATGCCCTCAGGCGCGGGGTGACAATTCTTACCGGGCACAAGAGACTGGCCAGGGCCCTGCGACAGAGCTTCGAGTATGCGGAAGCCAGTAAAGGGCTCGAAGTCTGGCCCACTCCGCAAGTGATGCCATGGACGGACTGGCTACAGGGCATCTGGGAAGAAATACTGGTATCAGGTGGTGTTTCGACCCGTGAGCATCTGCTTACACCCGTGCAGGAAAGGCATTTGTGGCAAGACATCATCGTCGACAGCATGCCGGAGCAGCCTCTTCAGCAAATTCCAGGGACCGTGGAACTGGTACAGGAGGCCTGGCAGCTGATCCATTCATGGCATTTGCCGCTGACCAGGCAGCGGTTCCGGTATAACAGCGACAGCGAAGCCTTCTTGAATTGGGCCATGAAATTTAATGCCCGGTGTGAGCATGGGCGCTGGCTGCCGTCTGACCTTCTTGCGGCCCGGCTGCTTCGCGAAAACAAGGCTTTAGCACGGGTATTGCCTGATGAGCTGATACTGTTCGGTTTCGATGTGCTGACTCCCCAGGAAGAGTCGCTCATCCAGGCGCTGGTCGAGTCGGGCTGCAAGGTCAGCTGGATAAAACCTGCCGGCATGCGGGGTACTGCTTCCATGACCGCATGCGCTGATGAAGGGCAGGAGGCGGAATGCATGGCGAGGTGGGTCCGTGCAAGGCTTGAAGAAAATGCTGCCGTGCAGGTTGGTGTGGTAGTTCCAGACTTCGCTGAGAACCGGCAACTCGTCAGCAAGGCCCTGGACAGGATCCTGGTTCCTCATGCCGTGCAGCCGGGCCTTCATTCGAACTCCCGGCCTTACAATCTTTCTCTGGGCTTGCCCTTGAGCAGCTTCCCTGCTGTAGGCGCTGCATTGAGGCTGCTACGGCTGCTTGACCGGGTGATTGCCCTGGATGAACTCTCGAGACTGCTGCGTTCACCCTTTATCTCCGGGTGGAAAGAGGAAGCCAGTTCCAGGGCAATGCTTGACAGCAGGCTGAGGGAGACGGGTGCGCCGGATCTGGAACTGAAGACTGTACGCTATCACGCATCACGGCCCGGAAAACCCTATTCATGTCCCTTGCTCGTGGAAAACCTCGACGCCTGGGCCAGGGTGGCCTGGGACTGTCCACGCACGGATACGCCTGGAGGGTGGTCGGAAAGCTTCGCGGGTTTACTGGATGCTGCCGGCTGGGCCAAAGGGCGTCCATTGTCGAGCGAGGAATACCAGAGTGTCGAGGCATGGCGGGAACTCCTGTCAGCGTTTGCCTCGCTGGATCCGGTTACAGGGTCGATGAGTGCATCGGCTGCGCTTGGCCGGCTGACACGCATGGCCAAGGAAAGGATTTTCCAGCCTCAGACCGGCTTCGCGCCTGTTCAGGTTCTCGGTGTTGTCCAGTCCAGCTGGCTGCAGTTTGATTGTTTATGGGTAATGGGCATGCATGACGGGGCCTGGCCGCCGCCCTCCCGGCCAAACCCGTTTATCCCTTTACCCGTTCAGCGAGATGCCGGGTTGCCCCGCTCAAGTGAAACCCTTGCACTGCAAGCCGCACAGTCGCTTTCAAACAGGATTCTGGAAAGTGCAGGCGAAATTGTCGTGAGTTTTCCCCAGCGAAGCGGTGATGAGGAACTGAGGCCCAGCCCGTTGCTTGTCCATCTGCCTTCAAGGGATTCCATGTCCTTGGGCCTGTCGTCATCCCCGCTCTGGAGAGACACGGTGCAGGCGAGTGCAATTTTGGACGAATTCGAGGAGAGCCAGGTGGCTGTGGCGGATGCCAGTCGTGTAAAAGGCGGGAGCGCTGTTTTCAAGCTCCAGGCTGCATGCCCGTTTCGAGCTTTCGCGGAACTCAGGCTTGGGGCCCGCGACCTGCGGCAATCGAACATCGGCCTGGACGCCATGGCCCGCGGATTGCTGGTCCACCGTATCCTTGAAAAGATCTGGGAAAATTTGGGTAGCAGCAGGAAGCTTGCTGCCATGAAAAGTGCGCCTCTGGCAGATTTTATCCGGGCTACGGTACACGAGGTAATGGACAAGACTGCCGGAAAATACCCACAGGGTTTCATGGCCCGTTTCAGGGAGATTGAGGCCGAGCGGCTTTGCCAGCAGATCCATGAGTGGCTGGAGCGGGAAAAGGACAGGGAGCCGTTTCGGGTCATTGAAAGAGAAGTAGAGTGTGAAGCAACGGCAGGCGGGATCAGGGTTCGACTGAAGATCGATCGTGTTGATGAGCTTGAAGACGGCAGGCGTGTAGTGATTGATTACAAGACGGGTGATGTCAGGGCCAGCCAGTGGTTTGGCGAAAGGCCCGATGAGCCTCAGCTGCCGCTCTACAGCATGGTGTTTCAGAAGGATCTTGCCGGTGTTCTCATTGCACAGGTAAAAGCCGGGGCCATTGGATTCAGGGGCGTGGCCGAGGAGGAGGCACTGGTGGCCGGGGTAAAGCACTGGCAAAAAATGCCTGGTGCATCGGAGTTCAATTCCTGGCAGGAGTTGCTTGAGCGATGGCGCACGACAATGGAAAAGCTTGGTGCGGACTTCCGCGCAGGGAGTGCGCGCGTGAACCCGAAGCATCCTTCAGCCACGTGTACATACTGCTCGCTTGGGCCCTTGTGCCGAATTCATGAGCTCAAGGCCCGGGAAAACGTTCCAGGCGACCAGGAAATCTCCAATGGCTAGTCAAAAGATGCAAGGGAAGGGCGACCAGCCGGCGCGCATGCGTGCGCTGGACCCTTCCGGGTCGTTTATCGTACAGGCGCCCGCAGGGTCCGGAAAAACCGGATTGCTGATGCAACGCTTTCTCGTGCTCCTGGCTGGTGTCGAGGCGCCCGAGGAAATTGTGGCGATCACGTTCACGCGCAAGGCGGCGGGAGAGATGCGACAGCGGATAGTGCTTGCGCTGCAGTCGGCCAGTCGCAATGAGATGCCTGAGGAGGAGCATGAACTGCGTACATGGGAACTGGCACGAAAAGCACTGGCTCGCGATGTGGAGAAAGGCTGGGAACTGATCAAGAACCCGACACGCCTGCGGATCCAGACTATCGATTCTTTATGCATGGCGCTTGTACGACAAATGCCAGTGCTTTCCCGGTTCGGTTCGGTCCCCGCCATAACGCAAGATCCCGAGAGACTGTATCTTGAGGCAGCGCGCAGTACTGTTATGGAACTCGAATTGAAATCTGACTGGTCAGACGCCGTTGCGCATTTGGCCAGGTGCCTGGACAACCGCCTGGACAGACTGGAGGAATTGATTTCGACCATGCTGGGGCACCGGGACCTGTGGCTTCGTCACATTGCCTGCGCGGATGATTCAAAACTGGAGCGAGGAAGGCTGGAGGATGCCACGGCACGGCTGGTTACCGATGCGTTGCAGGGTCTTGTTGCCCATTTCCCCCGCCAAGTGATCCCGGAACTCATCACGCTGTTGCATTTTGCAGCCGACCATCTGCCGCATGGAAGTCATTCCAGGATTGCTTGCTGCGCGGGCCTTGAAAGGCTGCCTGGAGCTGGCCTTGAGCACCGTGATCAATGGGAAGGTATTGCAGAACTGCTGCTGACACAGGGTGGCCGCTGGCGCAGGAACGTGAACAAGAACCAGGGCTTTCCCTCACAGGGGGAAGCCGCTGACAAGCATGAAAAGGATTATTTTCATGAAATGAAAGAGCGCATGGTGGCCTTGCTCCGGTCAATGGAAGACCAGGATGCCCTGCTTCAGAAGCTTGAATGGCTGCCGAAATTGCCTCCACGGGAATATACGGACCAGGAATGGTCTACCTTGAGAGCACTGGTACAGCTGTTGCGCGTGGCTTCGGCCCATCTTGAACTTGTTTTCAGAAAACATGGGCAGGTTGACTTTACGGCCCTGGTGCAAGCCGCCATCACGGCGCTTGGCAGTGCGGATGACCCCACTGATCTTGCCTTGTCCATGGATTACCGAATACAGCACCTGCTGGTAGATGAATTCCAGGATACTTCTTTCAGCCAGTTCAACTTGCTCGAACTGCTGACGACAGGCTGGCAGCCTGGAGACGGCAGGACCCTGTTCGTCGTGGGGGACCCCATGCAGTCCATTTATCGTTTTCGTGAAGCGGAAGTAGGGCTGTTTTTCATCGCGAAGGAACACGGGATCAGCCAGGTCCAGCTCGAGTACCTGTGTCTTGCAGTAAATTTCCGTTCGCAACAGGGGATCGTGGACTGGATCAACCGGTTTTTCAGGCTTGTCCTGCCGAAGCAGGACAGCTTCAACGAGGGAGCCGTGTCCTTTGCGAGATCGGAGTCTTTTCATCCGCGCTCGGTATCCGAGGCGGTAACCATTTGTCCATCGAACAAGCGTAATGATGCTGCGGAGGCTGGCAAGGTAGTGTCAATTGTCAGGGAGGCAAGATCGATGTCCCCCGAAGGCACGATCGCAGTGCTCGTGCGGGCACGCACGCATCTCACGGAGATTGCAAGGCAGCTTCAGGCCGCAGGGCTGCACTACCAGGCCGTTGAAATCGAGAAGCTGTCCCATCGCCCCTTGGTCCAGGACTTGCTGGCACTGACCAGGGCATTGAGCCGCCTGAATGACCGGATAGCGTGGCTGGCTGTGCTTCGTGCACCGTATTGCGGATTGACACTTGCCGACCTTCATTCCCTGGCAGGCGATGACTGGAATCAAACGGTACTCGACCTGCTGCACGATGAACAGCGCGTCACACGGCTGAGTCCGGACGGTCAGAGGCGTGTTGCCAGGGTATTGCCGGTACTGGATGCAGCCATATCTGGTCAGGGTCGCAGCTCACTGAGGGACAGCGTTGAAGGTACGTGGATTACGCTGGGCGGACCCGCTTGTGTGGACACAAGGGCCGGGCTAGAGGATGGAGAGGTATTTTTCCGGCTGCTTGAGGAAATCGGGGAAGAACGGGACGTGCCAAATTTCCAGGAGCTGGACAAGCAGGTTGACCAGTTGTTTGCCCTGCCCGATGCCGGGGCGAGCGGTACTTTGCAGCTCATGACAATCCACAAGGCGAAAGGGCTGGAATTCGATACAGTGATACTCCCGGGGCTTGGACGGGTTCCAAAAGGCAGCGAGGAGAAACTGCTGGACTGGCTGGAGCGCGGCCGGGAATCGGGTGCAAGCGACCTACTTCTTGCCCCGGTCAGCCGGTCAGGTGAGGAGAAAGGGCCGCTTGCCTCGTATCTGCAGTACCTGGACAGGGTAAAAGGAAATTTTGAAGAGGGTCGGTTGCTGTACGTGGCGGCTACCCGGGCCAGGCATCGCCTGTATCTGCTCGGGCACGTACAGGAGCAAAGCGGTGTTACAGCAGGGCTCAAGCCGCAGAGGAACTCGCTCCTTGCGTGCCTCTGGCCGGCAGTTGAAGAGCGTTACCTGTCCTGTCTTGCCGGGTTTCGAAGTTCAAAGGAGGCCGGGGCGACAGGAAATGCTACCGGCATGGCCGTGATTTCCCAGCCCATGCGCACCCGCCTGGACTTGGAATGGTCTTTACCCGCTCCCGGGCAGCCAATTGAGGTACATTGCAGCAGGGATGACGAGAATTTACATGGCCGTGAAGCGATCAGTTTTGACTGGGCAGGAGAGACAGCACGGCACATCGGAACCGTGTTGCACAGGTTGCTTCAGTTCATTGGGTCGAAAGGGATCGAAAACGTGAATCCGGCCGAGATCGAAAACCTCCAAAAGACGGGCTACACGCTGCTTGAACGTCTTGCAGTGCCGAAGAACCGGATAAAACCTGCCCACCAGAAAGTATGTGCGGCACTCAGGTCCACCCTGGAAGACGAGAGGGGAAGGTGGGTGTTGAGCAGGGTGCACGACAAGGCAGCTTCCGAACTGGAATTGAGTTGCGTGGAAAACAGTACGGTCGTGCACATCATTATCGATCGAACATTTGTGGATGAAGAGGGAACCCGCTGGATCATCGATTTCAAGGCAAGTACCCATGGCGGAAAGCTTGAAGATTTCCTGGACCAGGAACAAATGCGCTACCGCGGACAACTGGAACACTACGCGGAGGTGATGAGCAGGATGGAGAATCATCCCATAAGGCTGGGCCTCTACTTCCCGCTGTTGAAGGGATGGCGTGAATGGAGCTTTCCTTCCGGCGGGCCTGCGGATGATTCGTGTGACCTTTGACAGGCTGTGTGTACCTGCGGATACTGCCTATTCGTCGATTCTGGTACCTGGGGCTTGCATCGCGACACGGGACTGTTTGGAAAATCGTAATTCTGAAATAGGAAATAACTTTTTTATTCAAAGTAATACTGAATATTATTAAACCAGATTATCGATTGTTTTGATCTCGGGCTTTTGAAATATTCGTCATGAATTCCCGGGAGAGGCGACAGGTTTTGGTGCATGACTGCCTTGGCGATATGAAATCATACCTGTTCGAGCATTCATACGACGATTTTATGGAAAGTACATCCTCCTGCACGTCACCCATGAAACACTGTATAGACACCGTTGACCTTGACTACTGGCGCAATCCGCAGGGAATCGAGATTCCTGATGACGAGCTGAGGTTCCTTTTGGTGCCGGATTTTGTTGAATCTGCAGTCTGCCTGGAACTGGCCAGGCAGGTTCATGGCTATCAGCAGAGAATGTCAGGGAAGCCGGACAGGATTACATCTGTACTCATGGTTGCAATGGGTGGCCTGTTACCCGGTGTTTTGCTTTATGACCACCTGGTTGGAGGTTGTTCCCAGCACCCTGCAAAGATCCGGTTTGGTACCGTTGCCGTGTCGGCCTATACGGGGCCAGGGAAGCGGCATGGGCAGCCTCGGATACAGGATGAAATTTCGATGCCGATGCAGGGCAAGACCGTATTGATTGTCGACGATCTGGGTGATAGTGGAGACACCATGCAATTTCTTGCCGACCATGTTTTGGAAAAGGGTGCGAGCAAGGTAATGGTACTTACCCTGTATATGAAGCCCGAAGCGATGAGAAAGTACACGGCTGACTTCTACTTTGGGGAAGTATCCCAGGAGACCTGGCTTATCACCCCGAGGGAACGGGTTGAAACCATGATGAAACGCGTACCGGTATGGAAAAAGAGAGGGGCCACTGAGCAGGAATGCCACCGCAGGTTATGTGACTTGATAGGGTACAGCGTATCGGAAGTGGACTATTACCTCCCGATTGCCTATTCAGGCATCGAAAATAAAGCGGTATGACCGCCGGCTGTTCAGTTCAGCCAGGTCATTCGGAACAGGGTGTTCGCTGTAGATTGTTGTGAAAAGCGGATGTACAGTAGATTTGGCTGCCAGAGTCGGACAGGCAAATTCTTCACCTCTTTAAGGGCTGAGCAGATGGAGTCCACTGACAGGGGCAGGGGCTGCAAATGGAGATACTGAATATTTTCAATCATCCGCTGACCGGTTCGCCATTCGGTTCAGCACTGGACTTGTGCATACTGCTTGCTGCATTCGCCTGGTTGCTTTCAATAATCGTCCGGGAATACTCCTGGGTAGACCGGATATGGCCAATTTGTCCGGCGGTGTACTGCCTGATGGTGGCGGTTGACACGGAATTCAATTCGGCGCGTATCAATCTCATGGCGCTGCTTGTCATCATTTGGGGGGCGAGGCTGACTTTCAACTACGCCCGTAAAGGCGGATTCAGGCGGGGTGGAGAGGATTACCGGTGGATTGTCGTAAGAGAACGCACCGGGCCGGTCGGGTTCCAGGTGCTGAATCTCACGGTGATCGCTGCCGGTCAGATGCTGCTGGTCTGGCTGTTTACTTCTCCTGTTCACCAGGCCTGGCTGTGGCGCCAGACCCCCTTGAACTGGATGGATATGGCAGCGGCTGCAGTCATCGTGGTATTGCTTGTTTTTGAGGCGATTGCCGATGAACAGATGTGGCGATTTCAGCAGGATAAAAAGCAACGCGCTGCCGCAGGCAAAAAAATTACCAGGCCTTTCATTACAACCGGGCTTTTCCGCTATTGCAGGCACCCCAATTACTTCTGTGAGATTGGCATGTGGTGGATATTTTATTTGTTCGCGGTTGCGGCCTCAGGCCAGTGGCTGCACTGGACGGGTCTGGGGTTTGTTCTGCTTACGATTCTTTTTGTCTTCTCGATTCGGCTCACAGAATCAATTTCTGCTGGAAAATACCCCGGCTATCGCGACTATCAGGCCACGACACCTGTCTTGATTCCCTGGCCCCGAAGAGGATGTGTCCAGTCTGCAGGAAACTGAATCCTTATGAGACAGGGCGCTCAACCACCGGTCACCCAGTGAATGGGCGGCATTGAAGGCCGTATAAGCTGCCAGATTCGCATTCGAGGGGGTATCGGGAAAAGGCAGCCTTTTCAATCTGCAGCGTCGACAGATTTCCTTACAGGATTTTTACAGGCTCTAGCATAATGCTATTATTGACCTGAAATATAACTGACCAAGAAATTCTAATGGTTACAAACTGGCTTGGAGGGCAACATGAGTGAATCTGAATACGAGGGTCATGAAGGGGAAATGAACGCTGTGGCTGACATGATAATCACTATAGCGAGTAATCTCGACATGAACGACAAATTAGTGGATCAAATTGACGGCATCCTTAAGCTGGATAACCAAAACATGGGTGGCACGCGGTATGAAAAAGTACTGCTGCATTTCAGGCATAGATTTACGAACCCTCACCTTTAAAGCTACAGGTCATACATCCAAGAGTCTGACTGGGGCCTATCACCGGTCACTGAAACCCCCTGTACAGCTACAAGAATAAATATGGGTGCCATGTGGAAAGACTGAGATGAATTACAGTAATCTCAGCAAGTTATAATCATAACGTGAGACGAGCTATGATGTTGTTTCAGTCAGCACCAGCAACGAGGCAGTGGACTGTGCCATTTATCAAAAACTGGTGCGCAACCTGCTTGAAGGGAGAAGGCAGGCGATTCGCGTAAGGCTCAGGGAGGCTGTTACGGTTGCAGCAGACTTTTCAGCGGGTGCTTGATTTAGTGATGCCTTTCTCTGGCCAGGTCATTTAGAAATGCTTTCCAGTACTCAGCACAGGAGTCCTGAAAATTTTCTCTAAGCTCTACATGGCGCTCATCCTTTAAGTAGGCCTCGCGTTTTTTCCACACGGTATGATCGATTTTTGAAAGCTTGGCGTGCAGGATCTCCAGCTGGTCACTGGGAACCAGAACCCGCAGGGCGGACGCTACCGTTGCAAATACAGTGTAGGCAGCGAACGCGTCGAATTCTGAAATGAACTTGTCATCTGAGTAATCCATAGCATTAATTTCCGAACAAAATTGATTTTACAGGCTGAAAGGCCAGGTAATTTACGTAGTTTTCTTTCCTGACTCATCCAGGAATTTATTGTTATCTGCAGGCAGTGTTTCTTTGTCTCCTGAGCGCTACACCACCTGTCTTTTTCTTCAAAATCAAAGTTGCATGATATAGTTCATCCCGGTTCATGGATAGCCCGTCCGCCTTTTCATTCAAATGATGTAGAAATCAGCAATCTTCAGCTCCCATATTCAATCATCCTTGTGCAGCCATGCTGACAACCTGAGTCAGGCGCCCCTGGCATCCAAAGGATTAGTGCAGACCTCGTGCAGCCTTATCCGGTCAGGGCAGGCGGAATGAAGGCAGGAAAACAGCACTGCAGGTTATTATCTGCCGTGCAAGCAGAATACGGAAACCGCGCACATCAAGCGGCTGCATCCCTACTGCGCCGCAACAGCGCGACATAGATCAGCGCGGTCACGAACATGGTCAGGCTGTAGGTTGTAGCCGGCACTGTCGCGAGTCCGCCGCCAAACAAAAGTACTGCAATAGCGATCGCAAGCGTCCCGTTCTGCAGTCCACACTCCATCGCGATAGCGGTGCGCTGTTTCGCTCCGGTCGCGAACCACCGCGCAAGCAGGTAAGCAATCACCATCATCATCAGGTTCAGGGTAAAAGTGGCCAGCCCGGCTTGGGCATAATAGGAGACAAGATTACTGCGTTCCTGATAAATTGCACCCGCAAGCACAAGCACGAACAACACGGCGGACAAGGCACGGGCCGATGGTTCGACCCGCAGTGCGAAGTTTTCGGCAAAACGGCGGACAAGCAGGCCGATCAGTACCGGGATGGTGACGATCAGGAAGACACTGATCGCAGTGTCGGCGACTGTGATGTCCCGCACCGCCTGGTCACCTATGAAATGGCCGTAGGCGAAGACAACAACCAAGGGGATCGTGAGCACGCTCAGCAGGCTGATCACCGCTGTCAGTGAGATTGACAGTGCGACATCGCCACGCGCGAAGGCTGTCAGGAGGTTGGAGGTTACACCACCCGGAGCAGCAGCAATGATCATCAGCCCGAGGGCAAGTTCAGGTGCCATCGGCCAGATGCTCGCAAGGAGGAAAGCGATCACTGGCAGCACGAGGATCTGTGATACAGCACCGACTGCGAAATCGCGCGGTCGCCGCACTACCTGTACAAAATCACCAAAGGTGAGTCCGAGCCCAAGTGCCAGCATGATGAAAGCAAGTGCCAGAGGCAGAACGACATCCGTCACAAATCCCATGGCTTTTCCTAAACCCGCTTATCCTGCTGTTTTGATGTTGTTTGCTCGATGCACAGCTGGATCACACCGGCTGCGCAGGGAACTTGCTGATACCGGTTAGTCTAATGCGTGTGTTTCCTGCCGACAATCATTCTCTGGGAAAGCCCGCCTTGTCAGGGTGGCAGGTCTCCTCTATGCCTGTACCTCCATTGACTTGAACCTCGATCCCCGCAGTAGACTTATGCCTATATAAAAATTACTTTGCTTCTTGTAAGCACCTGCCTGCTTGTTATATACTTCTCTTTGCTAACTCAACTGATGTTCTAATGCCGGGTTATCTGCCGAATACAACACCTGTCAAGCAAGGCAAACAGGCAGTGATTATCCTGTTATCCCTGCTGGGAAACAGGCAGAGACTTCCACTTTTCAGTTGACGTTAGCAAATGGCCCGGCACCTTGCCTCCGCGTCAAACGAGAGGTTAGGGGGTTACACTATGTGTAGACCAGTGTAATGCTCATAGCATCCCTTCAGGATGAAGCAGCCGCATGCTTTCTGTCGACCCGGAATGAACGGGAAACGGCTGGGCATGATTTGAGGATAATCGTATGAAGAACGCACTCAAGCGAATTCATGCATATCCCTGGGCAAGGCTCCAGGCACTGTGGGGGGACCGCCGTGGAGCAATTGCAGTGCTGTTCGCACTCCTTCTCGTGCCCCTGCTCGGCTTCGTCGGGCTGGCGGTCGACGGAGTTCTGCTCTATTCGGTCCAGAGCAAACTTCAGGATGCCCTGGATGCTGCGGCACTTGCCGGGGCACGGGTATTGAGAGACCCCGGACGGGATGCCCGTATTTCCGACTATTTTAATGCCAACTACCCCGAAGGTTATCTCAGAACGACCGAACTGGTCATAAGCATAGATGAAGGGGACGTAAACGACGGCAGGCTTGTTTTATTGGCAGAAGCGACCGTTCCTACGACGTTCTCACGGGTATTTGGTTTCGACGAGGTGACGGTCAGTGCCCGTACGGGTGTGCTGCGCGAACCGCGCGGCATGGAACTTGCCCTGGTCATTGATACCACGGGCTCGATGGGTAATCTGGCTGGAGGGGACGATGAAAGAACCCGAATGCAGGCCGTGCAGGACACGGCGGTGGAACTGGTGGATCACTTGTACGGTTCCGAAGAAACCGTAAATAACCTGTGGATCTCGCTGGTTCCTTTCACCACGACCGTAAATATCGGCTCCCAGCGCACGGACTGGCTCACCAGCTACGACCCTGGCGATTATTTGCCGCCGGAGGCATGGGATCGGGGAAAGGAATACGCCCCGCTCGATGCGGTGAGGTTCGAAGGCGAACCGTACGAAGCGATACGCACAAGCACCGGTGCCCCGCCCGATATTTCCAAAGCAGAGTGGCAATTGCTGCCCAGAGTCCGCTGGAAGGGCTGTGTCCTGGTGCGGGAAGGCGGCTACGACCAGACGGACGACCCTCCTTCGATTCAGGCTTTCGCCAACCAGTTCTGGCCATCCACAGCAGGGGATGGCCTGCCCGGCGGGCAGGGAAACAACGACTGGACGTGGAGCAACATCGACGAAACGAACGGGGCCAAGAAACAGGGACTCGGTCCCAACCTGACATGCGGAGAGGCCATCATGCCGCTGACAGCCGAGAAGACCACCGTTCAGACTGCAATCCGTGGAATGCAGACGTGGGCACGAGGTGGAACCATGGCCAATCTCGGCCTTCTGTGGGGGTGGCGCACGCTCTCGCCACGCTGGCGGGGTCTGTGGGGCGGTTCCACGCCCAGTGACATGCCGCTCGACTACAGCCTGCCGCATATCGACAAGGTGATCGTCCTGCTCACCGATGGCGAAAACTCCTGGAACGAGTGGCAGTCCCCCTGGTATTTCGATGAAGTGCAGGGCAGGCAGCGCCGGTTTTTGCAACCCGACTATACGGCCTATGGCGACTTCAGTGAAGGAAGGCTGGATGTTACCACGCCCGCCGAGGCCTCGGGAGAACTTGATAATCGCACAACTGAACTTTGCGGTGCGATCAAATCCCGGGGAATCACCCTGTTCACGATCACGACCGGAACGAGCGACCCTTTACTGCAGAACCTGTATCGCACATGCGCATCCTCGTCAGAACACTATTTCAACGTGGCGTCGGCAGCAGGCCTGCGCACAGCATTTCAAGGAATCGAGCGTGAACTCGCCAACCTGCGCATCACTCACTAGCACAGCCTTCCAACGCGTAAAGGCAATGCTCGATGAATATCCACGGATTGCGAACTGCTGTCTGCAGCGGGCTGGTCGGGTTTACCGGATCGCCAGTCTAGCCACCGATGACGGATGGGAGCAGTTCACACTCACACATTCATGGAAACCCTTCATCCTGACATGGATGCCAGTTTTACAGGCTTGGCTTCTAACAGGGATAGGCTCTTCAACAAATGGAGATGTTTGGGCACACCTGGGCATTCTGGAGGCAGGTGATGGTTCGTGCACTTGACACATTGCGGCGGAATAACGATGGTGCGATAGCGGTCGGGTTTGCCCTTACGCTGATGCTGTTTCTTGTGATAGTCATCGCCATACTGGAGCTTGGGATGATTATGTTGAGGCAGGTCCTGATGGATAATGCGGTGCATGCTGCCTCACGGTCCGGCACGACAGGTATGGGTGAAGCGCAGTATTTGGCCGAGGTTCGCCGCATTATCGGCAACCGAACGATGGGGTTAGTCGACACAGACCAGGTAAATATTGATGTGCTGACCTACACAAGCTTTGACCGGGTCGGGACACCCGAACCCTTTGTCGATGCAGAGCCGTTCAACGGCGTGTTTGATGCCGGTGAGGATTACACGGACGTCAATGGGAACAACCAGTGGGATGCGGATCAGGGAAGACCCGGCGCCGGGCGTTCCGGGGAGATTGTCCTGTACCACGTGACCTACGATGCGCCATCGATGACCGGGGTTCTGGATGACAGCCTGTTCGGCGGCGATGGTGCCATACGGCTGACGGCGAGGCTCGTCGTGCGCAACGAGCCCTTCGATATTCGGGAGGGCAGCGATTGAGACCGACAGACCACAAACGAAGGATGCTGCCAGGGGGGTGGCTTGCAGCGGCGTTTCGCTCATTCATCGTCACGCAGCGCGGGGATGCGATGGTCGAGTTCGCACTCATCATACCCGTCCTTGTCGCATTGCTGGTCGGCACCTTCGAGGTGACCCACCTGGTGAGGACTCAGCAGAAGATGGAACGCGTGGCGGGCATGGTCGGCAACCTTGTGGCCCGTGCCGAGTCGCACACCGAAGAGAATTTTCAGGCCTGTTTTGATGCGGCAAGCCAGTTCGCCTGGCCCCATGACCTGTTTGAAAATGGCAACGTCATCGTCACCTCCATCGTGGGTCAAGAGGAAGATGAGAATCCCACAGTACTGTGGCAACAGGTTTCCGAGGACGGTGTAACGGTCGAGAGCCGCATCGGAAGCCCCGGCAAGGCAGCCACCCTGCCCGGGGGCCTTGGCATTGATGAAGGACAGGGGCTGATCGTGACCGAGGTGTATTTCGATTACACTCCACGGCTGGCAGCACAGATGTTTCCCGCCCGCCGGTTGTACATGCAGGCGTTCCACAGTCCGAGAAGATCTGCGATCATCACGATGTAGGCTCCCATGGCCACACCCTGCGGCCACAGATCCCGGCATTGCACGGGGCGGCATCATGGATGTACGCTTGTTTCCGTTCCGAGTTGCTGCTCACACGCATGAATCCAGTCTCTTTTCCCTGGGCTGCCAGGCACGGCAGCTGTTGTGGCGGGAATCGTGATGCCTGGAAGGGGCGCTGCGGACCACACCCGCATTCTGGGATGCAGCCTCTGGAGGTTTATGCAGGTCGCAGATGCCCGGGCAAATGGGTGCAGTTTTCAGAAAAATTTTAACTGAATTATCAAATATATCAATAGGTTGGTTTTCCAACTCTACCTCGCTCAAGCTGAAATCCAAACAGAATTATTGCAACTTCATAAATCCAATCTTATACTAACAGTGCTAACTCACTGATAGTCCAAGATAGGGTACCTGCTGAATACAAAACTAAAGCAGAAACAGACCTGATTTCTGCTGTTTGAAATAAGCAGGAAATACCGCTCAATAAGTGATGTTAGTAATGGTTCGACACTATTGCTAATTGATCGTTTGGAGTGTGGGAATTAGTACATTTGACAATCAGCCATCACTGGCTGCTGTCATTGGTTCTTTTAATCAACAGAGGTTTGGTTATGAACACAGTACTTATGAAATCTTTAATTCACGACGAATCGGGTGCTGCTGCAACGGAGTATGCCCTGATTGCAGGACTGATTGCCGTCGCGATCATTGCGTCGCTTACCGCTCTTGGCGGTGAGATTGCAGAGATCTTCGTAGACATTGAAGACGAGATGGACGATCTCGCTACTCCGGCACCGGACTGATCACTTAGAATAAGTCTGCTGCTTTATGCCCTGAAACATCACCGCCTTTGGTGGTGTGTCAGGGTAGGTGTGCCCGGGCACCTCACGAGGCAGTACCATAACAGGCTTGTCAGTGGTTCAGTTACAGATAGTTTTTCTTGCTGTCTTTGTGGGGCTGGTCGGCGCGGGTGCCGTGACCGACGTGCGTAGTCGGCGCATCCCGAACCAGATCAGTCTCGCTGTTGCCCTTGTCTGGATCATGTATGCACTCACTGATAATACGGGGTGGCAGGGCGGACTGATTGTCGCTGTTATCGTACTTTCTCTTGGATTCGTGCTTTATGGATTTGGTCTCGCCGGGGGCGGCGATATAAAGTTACTGACCGCCGTAAGCCTGTGGGCGGGTACGGAATTGGCACTGCCCATGATTGCGACCGTCGCTATTACAGGTGCGATCGTATCGGTTGCCATATTGATTCATGCCCGTGGCATTAGCTTCTTTTCCTTCCAACTGCTACAGCCGAAGGCAGGCACCCATGCGAGACAACTCTATACGCCCTATGCCATCGCAATTCTGATGGGCGCAATTTTCATTGCAGGCTCCAAAGCCGCCAATCTCTTCAATACCCTGGAGTCAGCCCTGTGATCCGTGTAGTCGGATTGCTCCTGATCTTGGTGGTCGTGGGTGGTGGCGCTTTCTTGGGAGTGCGCTTGTGGCTGGCACCTCCTGCACAAGAGGTTGAAGACCGTATGAGGGTGGAGCCTGCAGTGATTGAGGAAAAAGGTGTGCGTGTAGTCGTTCCCAAACGCCGTCTGGCATCAGGAACGTTGATCAAGCAATCTGACTTGCGCTGGCAGGAATGGCCGACTGAAGAGAGGCTTGCGGAGGACTATCTTGTTGAAGGCCAGGTGACGCTCGAAAGCCTGGAGGGTGCCGTCGTGCGCCAGTGGCTGGCCGAAGGTGACCCTGTCGCCGAGGCACAACTAGTATACCCCGGTGCGCGTGGTTTACTGGCTTCGGTCCTGAGGCCGGGGTACAGGGCGGTGACCATCGCCGTCGACAAAAACCTGACGCTCGGGGGTCTCACGTTTCCAGGTGACCACATCGACCTGGTCCTGTCCTATGAAATTAACGGTAAGATGAATGCCGCCAAGAGATGGGCCACCATGACGGTGCTCACCGACATTCGGGTACTGGCGGTTGATCAATCGACAGCAGACCAGATGGAAGAATCTGAGTCTCCAGAAGGACCACCCAAGACCGTATCCAAGACCGTAACCCTCGAAGTGACACCGAAACAAGCCGAGATTGTAGTGCACGCTACCAGGATGGGAACCCTGTCGCTCACTTTGCGGGGCCTCCCGCCCGGCATGAACCGGGTGAAGCATGTAAATTTCGCAAATGAACCCCCTGCAGGCGCAATCTCTGGTGGGTACCCCACTCTGGACAGTGATGTCAATCCGATGTTGCACGCTTTGTTAGAGGAGCCTGTGTTAGAAGAACCCGCGCCAGAAGAGCCTGCACCCATCCCGCATCATATACAGGTAGTGCGCGGAGAGAATTCGGTCATTAGGTATTTTGAACGAGATCATGCAGGGACCTATCATGACCCACCCGGCAACCGGCACCCTGAGACTGACGAGTGACCGGGGTTCGACTTGCCGTATCGGCGGCCCTCGTCTTGACGGTGGCCCTCAACCCTGCATCTGCCTGGGCCGGCGATCCTGCCTTCCCAGGTGCGGTCCGTATCATCAAGCCGGGCGTCGACAGGATCGAGATCAATGTCAACGAGGGCGTAATAGCCCGTCTGCCGAAGGCAGCCTCATCAGTGTTTGTAGCCAATCCTGAGATCGCCGATATTGCAGTGAAGTCGCCAGAACTCGTCTATGTGATGGCAAAGCGCGCGGGTGAAACCACGTTTTTTGCTGTTGACGACAACGACACTGAGATTGCCAGCATTGACATCGTTGTAACCCATGACCTCATGGCTGTGCGTGCAGCCTTGCAATCGGTGCTATCTGATACTGCGGTCGACGTGCATCTGATACCGGGTGGACTGATGCTTACGGGGCACGTGAATTCAGCCTTGGATGCAGAGGAGGCAAGACGGATCACGTCGCGCTTTGTTGGAGACGATGAGGCTGTCGTGAACCGACTGCAGGTAGTCGGACCGAATCAGGTCAATCTTCGCGTAAAGGTTGCTGAGGTCTCTCGGAACGTGCTCAAGCGCATTGGGTTCAGTTTTGATGGCCTGCTGCTGTCCGGGAACTTTCAGCTTGGGCTAGCCACGGGACGCACGTTTGTGGACAAGTCCCGCGAATCGATTGAAAGGCTGTCTGATACAGGGTTTGCGCACATCATCTACGAAACATCGCACGCCGATATCAACGCCATCATCGATGCCCTGGAATCCGAAGGACTGATCTCACTGCTTGCCGAGCCCAATCTGACGGCGCTCAGTGGCGAGACGGCCAGTTTTCTGGCTGGCGGTGAGTTTCCGGTTCCCGTGGTGGATCAATTGGGTGGCACATCGGTCGAGTTCAAGGACTACGGTGTTTCGCTGGCATTCACGCCGACCGTCTTGTCGGGTAATCGAATCAATCTGAAAGTGATGCCCGAGGTGAGTTCCATTTCATCAGCAGGTGCGGTCACGGTGAACAGCATTAATATCCCCGCACTCACCACGCGGCGAGCTAGCACCTCCGTGGAGTTGGGCAGCGGTCAGAGTTTCGCTATTGCAGGACTTCTGCTGGCCGATACGGATCAAAACGTCGACAAGTTTCCGGGGCTGGGCGATTTGCCAGTCCTTGGAGCACTGTTTCGCTCGACCCGATTCGAGCGCCGAGAAACCGAACTCGTCGTCATCGTAACACCTTACCTCGTGCGGCCTGTATCGTTCGGTGCCTTGGCAACGCCGAACGATGGTGTCAACAAAGTCGCGAGCGGTCAGGCGCATCATCGAGAAGCCGCCGGTGATGGACGTTCCACCCATGCCCTTGGAAATGGACCGGCGATCATCCTTGGCGGATTTGAAATCAAGTAACAGGAGTTCATGATGTTGCAACGAGGACTGACAGCAAAGGATTGTGGATGCGCCCGCCAAATCTGGTGGAGAGGGGTGCTGTTAACCTGCACGTTCCTGCTGGCGGGGGGTTGCACGCAACCGTACCATTTGCACAACCCTGAACACTCACCCAAGGTCATTCAACTGCACTGGAACTGGCAGGTTCATCTCGTGCAGTTCAAACCTGCCTCAGCCATACTATCCGAGGACGAGCGCCGTCGCCTGGATGATTTCCTGTACGAAGTCGCGCCGAAGCCTGATCATCACATTTTGGTCGATTTTGGCGGTAAAGGTGAACTGAACCGGTTGACTCAGGAACGCATCGATGCCATCACCCTGCAACTGAAACAACGTTTGCCTGGAGCGGTGGTGCATGCGCACTCGGGGGACGAGCCGCTTCCTCATGGTGTGCGCGTCTTGGTCGGCCATTATCTAGTCAAGATTCCAGACTGTCCTGACCGAACTCGACTGCTAGAGTCAGATCCAGACAACGTGCCTGACAGCAACTTTGGCTGTGCGACAGCCGTTAACCTCAGCCGGATGGTAGTGGATCCAACGGACTTACAGCAGGGACGTAGCCTTGCCCCGGGAGACGCACAGGTTCTTTCGGCGGCGGTACGCCGATACTGGGAGGACAAGGTCAAGGACCTGGTTGCTCCATCCAGTAAATCAAGTGCGAACGAGTAACTGTGATGGCTGTGAACCTCCAGGCAAGGTCCGAAAGTAATGCAACCTTGGTGGCCTTCGCAACCGATTCCACCACGATGGCAACGATCGAGAAGGCAGCCAACCGTCACTGGCCAGGTGCAATCATGATTGAAGGCGGACCCGATGTTGCGGTGGCCTATATGAAAGATATACAGGAACTGGATGTCGTGGTGATTGACTTGGGCACGAGCGAGCGAATGCTTGAAGATCTTCAGGCCGTGGCGGATGCAGGCAACACCATGATACGGATCATCGTGCTGGGGACCGCCAATGATCTCATTCTCTATAAGCACCTGGTTGCCGCGGGTGCGGCAGACTATCTGGTGAAGCCGGTCGATGTCGACGAACTTGAGGCTTCACTCCTTGCGGCGGTGCGCCACGAACGACCAGCGGTTGCTGAAACTGCTATGGGCAAGATCGTCATCACCATGGGCGCCCGTGGTGGAGTCGGTGCAACGACCGTTGCGACCACTGCGGCCTGGATACTTGCCGAGGAACGTGAACAGAATACGGTCTTGGTAGACCTCGACCTGCAATTCGGTTCAACGGCACTGTCCCTCAACCTCGTGCCTGCAGGCGGCATGATCGAGACGCTTCGCGACCCGGACCGTATCGACCAGTTGTTTCTGCAAAAGGCACTGTCTCCCAAGACGAAGCGCTTATCGGTGCTGGCAGCGGAAGAAAATCTGGATCAAGGCCTTGATTTCGGCGAAGACGGTGTTGAACGGCTGATTGCCGAGTTGAGCCGAATGTTCCCCTGGGTCTGGATCGATGTGCCACGAGTGCTGTATCAGATGACGGCCGGCGTGATCGCCAAAGCATCGCATGTATTCTTGGTGTCGGAACTGTCACTTGCAGGTATGCGCGATACGATCCGCATCTCCTCGTACTGTAACACCCTTAACGACAAGGCAGAGATTGGTGTCATCGTCAACCGCATCGGGGCTTCAAAGGGGGTATCACTGGCTGAATTCAAAAAGGGAGTACCCAAGCCAGTCATCGCCTGCCTGCCTGAAGACCGAAAGGCAGGCACCGCTGAGATGGTCGGCAAGCCCATCACCCAGGTCGCTGGCCGCAGCAAGCTTGCGGCAGAAATCCGGAAGGTTGTGATGGAGTTGGCCCCCGATTTGAAGAAGAAACGCGGCTTCACGCTCTTTCTCGGGTCTCGCAAGGAGTCCGACCGCTGATGTTCACACGGCGATCCACCAAACCATTGCCCTCGTCCGGCAGCGAATCACTCTCAGGCTCGCACGCTGGTGATACGAAAGGAACGACCGGGGGCATGGTCGACCCGAGCCTGCAGGGAATGGTCGATACGGTATTTACAGCACTTGTCAACGGCGAAGATGCCGACACTTTGGAGAAGGCGTCACGCGTAGATGTTGCAGCCATGGCGTCCCGCGCAGCCGAAAATGCACTTGGATTGACATTCAACAGCCTCAATCCTATTGAACGGCGCAACCTGATTGCCTCCGTCGTCAACCGTGTTGCCATGCCGGCAAGGCTGGGACTCGAAGCGGTTCCCGATCAGGAGCAGCCCGTCGCAAGTCACGGGCAAAAACCCGGCCCCCCCGTTAAAGTGCAAGTAATCGGCAAACGCCGGGCCCCAAAGGCCATCGAGGATGCACATCCCAGGGTATTGCCCAAGCTTCTGGAACAGATCGACTTTGGCGTGGCGGTTGGACTTTCGCGAGAAGAGCTTGCTGGCCAGATTTCCGGCGTAGTGACCGACATTCTTGACGAGGAAGATATTCGGCTTAACCAGCGTGAACAGCAGGATCTCCTCAAGCTCCTGCTCGACGAGATGCTGGGGCTGGGGCCTCTTGAGCCGCTTCTCGCAGACGATGACATCTCCGATATCCTGGTCAACGGCCATGCCCAGGTCTACATTGAACGGTTCGGCAAACTCGAGCTGACCGACACTGCGTTCCGAGATGATGGGCACGTCATGAACGTAGCAACGCGGATTGTTTCGCAGGTCGGCCGGCGTGTGGATGAGGCCAATCCGCTGGTGGATGCACGACTCGCCGATGGTAGCCGTGTCAACATTATCATTCCGCCTTTGGCGATCGATGGTCCATCGATTTCCATCCGAAAGTTTTCGAAGCAGAAAATCACGCTCAAGGAGATTGAACGGTCGAACGGTATAAGTGCTGCGATGGTGACGCTTCTACAAGTCGCTGCACGGGCACGCCTCAACATCCTGATCTCGGGCGGGACAGGATCGGGAAAGACGACCCTGCTTAATGCACTCTCCCAGATGATCGGTCACGATGAGCGGGTGGTGACCATCGAGGATGCAGCCGAACTGGACTTGCTCCAGCCACATGTCGTGCGCCTTGAGACCCGTCCACCCAGCCTTGAAGGTGAAGGCATGGTCACCATGCGTGATCTGGTGAAGAATGCCCTGCGAATGCGCCCGGATCGGATCATTATTGGTGAGGTTCGCGAGGCAGAAGCGGTGGACATGCTCCAGGCGATGAATACCGGTCATGAGGGCTCGATGAGTACGATCCATGCCAATCGGCCGCGTGAGGCGCTTACCCGACTTGAAAACATGGTGAGCATGGCTCGCTTCAACCTGCCTGCAAAGGCCGTGCGGACCCAGATCTCTGAGGCCATCGATATGATCATTCAGGTTCGCAGGATGCGCGATGGTGTACGGCGGGTCACTGACATTGTCGAGGTTGTGGGCATGGAAGGTGACATTGTCATTACGCAGAACCTGTTCACCTTCAAGTATGAAGGTGACGATTCATCGGGCAGTATCCGTGGCAAATACGAGTATTCCGATGTGCGCCCGCACATGATGCCGAAGGCGGAGTTTTTCGGACTCGACCGAGTATTGACAGAGGCGCTGCGCGAATGAACGGGATGGTACTCGATACGATTGACCCGAACATCGCTGCGATACTCGTGGCTGGTGTTCTGGCGCTTGTATATGTTCTCGTCTTGCTGGTGGCAATGCGCCGCCTCAGGATTCGCAAGCGCATAACAGCGTTGAGTCAACGTTGGCAATCGCGTGCCGATGGCACCGAAATACCGTCCATCAGGCGCGACACATTGACAGTTGGCCCTTTGCTCAGGAAGATATTGCCGAATCAGGACAGGCTGCGCATGCGATTGTCGCAGAGTGGCCGGTCGATCACGGTAGGCCAATACGTGCTTGGATCTCTCGTGATTGGACTTTTGGCTGCAGCACTGATGGCCGTCGTGCTCAGTTACTCGGTTCCTGTGTCCGTCCTTGGGGCATGCGTGGCTGGATTTGCGTTGCCCCATCTCTTTGTTGGCCATCTATGCAGGCGTAGACAGCATGCATTCACGGACCAGTTTCCCGAAGGTATCGAACTGATCATCCGCGGCCTGCGAACAGGCCAGCCACTGATTGAGTCAGCCGCATATATGGCTCGCGAAATGCCGAAGCCCATCGGCCCCGAGTTCCAGGGCATCGTTGACTCGGTGCGGCTCGGCAATACACTTGATGATGCCCTCAGGGCTGCACTCTTGCGCATCGACACCCCGGAGTTCAGGTTCTTCGCCACGGCGGTCACTATTCAGCAGACCACGGGCGGCAATCTGGCTGAAACACTGGGAAACCTTGCCGATATGCTGCGCAAGCGACAGCAGATGAGACAACGAATCAAAGCTGTTGTGTCGGAACCCAAGGCTAGCGCGTGGATTCTCGGCAGTCTCCCCTTCATCATGTTTGCAATCCTCTTCGTTATAGAGGCCAGTTATGTGATGACCCTGTTTGATGACCCACGAGGTCACCTGCTGGTCGGCTTGGCGTTACTCAGTCAGTTCATCGGTGTGTTGATCATGGTCAGGATGATCAAGTTCAAGATTTAATGACTGACGCACTGCTTTCGGCTTCATCCGACCAAGTGCTTGCCTGGCTTACAGCTCTAGTTGCCGTGGCCGCAGTTCTGGCAGTGTGGGGCTGGTTGCTTGCACCGCGCTTGCCAAAGTCTCGAATTCGTGCACTAACTGAAATGCGCGACGAGTTGTATCGTGCACAAAACCAGAAAGAATTTCATGTGGCGCGCGCCCGGGTATTCAGATTTGTGGAACGTGCGGTCGAGCGCCTGGATCTGATGAAAGACAAGCGCGCCAACCAGTTCCGTGAGAAGCTGGTTCAGGCAGGATGGCGCGGGAAGAACGCTCTGGTTATCTATGTATTCCTGAGGTTCGTGATGCTGCTGGCCTCCATTATCGGTGCGATCCTGTTTCTGTACATCTTCCCCGTATTTGACATTTCCAACATCGCGAAGCTTGCGGCCACACTGGGGGCTGTGTTGACCGGCATGTACGTGCCCAACCTGATTACTTCAAAGGCCATTGAGCGACGCCAGGATAAGATCACAGAAGCCATGCCCGATGGACTTGACCTCCTGTTGGTCTGTGCGGAAGCAGGGCTCAGTTTCGAGGCTGCACTCGATTATGTCGCGAACGAGACAGATCAAACCTTGCCAGAGTTCTCAGACGAAATCAGCCAGACATTGATCGAGTTAAGATTTGTTCCTGACAGACGATTGGCGTTGCAAAATCTGGCACGCCGTGTACAGATTTCCGATATGCGAAGTTTTGTAAACATGCTCATCCAGACCGAGCGTCATGGCACACCACTGTCGGAAGCCCTGCGCGTGATGTCTGAGGATATGCGCGCTAAACGGATGACGAAGGCCGAGGAAAAGGCCGCACGGCTTCCCGCTGTGCTCACCATACCCATGCTTGTATTCATCCTGCCTGCACTTTTTGTAGTGATCGTCGGACCGGCCGCGCTGGGTATTATCGATGTCTTCAGGGAAATGAAGTGACTCCGTACAGCCTAAGATGCAAGGACCGCATGTTCAGAGGTTACAGAGGACATCGGGGTCGCTCCCAAGCTCACTTACCCTTATGATAACGTTCTTGCACCTTTACCTTCCAGGTCCGACATTCTGTCACGCTCATTCACCGTAATCAAACGAGTAGATGAGGGGTCGATCAGGCGGATAGTGCCAGCAATTAAATGGAAATTGCGAACTGACTAGTGAAGTCTAGGAGTTACCAAAAGGTTATCTACGCCGTGAAGTTCTCAAGAATACGACGTACGCGCTGGCTGAGAAGGCTCACGGTGAGGCGCATGACCAGGACACTGGTTGCGGTCGCTGTCGTGGCACTCGGAGCTGTCACAATTGCACCTTCGGCCTGGGACGAGGCAAAGCATATGGTTCGGGGATCCCACGGTGTTATCAATGACGCCATTAGACTGAACATGGAGCGCATGATGGACTTGCTTGTCGAAGGTACAGGAACGGTCCGGGATGTACTCGATGGACAAGCGAAAGCAGACTTTCCGGTGGATCATACAATTCGAGTCGCGGATGCAACGCTTATGGGGCTCGCACGGATTATCGACGGTGATACGCTGGAAGTTCGCGGGTCACGTATACGTCTACATGGTATCGACGCCCCGGAGAGTGCGCAGCGTTGCCGCTCGGGAGGCCGGGTTTGGTCGTGCGGTCGTGAGGCCACCCGTGCACTTGCCCGCCGCATCGGCTCGCATCCTGTAGCCTGCAAGGAGCACGACCGGGACCGCTACGGACGCGTGGTTGCCGTGTGCCGCGTCGGGGACCAAGACGTTAACGCATGGATGGTTGCTGAGGGTTGGGCATTCGCCTACCGTCAGTATTCCAGGCGTTACCTTGCGGAAGAAATGGCGGCTAAGGCGGCCAAACGCGGGGTATGGAGAGGCGATGTGGTTCCCCCTTGGGACTGGCGTAGAGGCAAGCGGCTCAACGGCACGGAAACGACCATGAAACGAGGTAGCGGGCGATGCAAGATCAAAGGCAATATCAGCAAGGGTAGGAAGCGCATCTATCATGTGCCGGGTGGACGGTTCTATGACCAGACCCGTATCAACACCTCGCAGGGTGAGCAGTGGTTCTGCTCTGAGTCCGAGGCAAGGGCAGCAGGGTGGCGACGCTCGCGTCAGTAGCCAAACCTATGCTGGCCTTTCGGGTTGATCGGCAGCCTTCAATCTAATTTGCCAAGCTTCCACACCCAACTCGCAAGATTCCACGAATCTTTCGTTTCACGCGCTTCGTTGCGCAGTTCGCGTTGAAGGTCTCCCCATTTGCCAAAGATTCTGATCATCTCCCCCTTAACCTCACGGGTCGGTGTCGGTGGCTTATTCAGTTCGACTGCAAAGACAAGGCACCCCGTGACCTGCGTGCCGGGCGGTGCCTGCTCCCGCACGGCTTTTACGTTGTCTGCGATAATCCCCAAGGCCTTACTGAATACTTTTTTTTGGGTGCGCTGATACTTCGTTTCGATTACCCATAGCCCGTGCGGTGTGGCTACCAGGTGGTCAATATCGCCGTACCGTGCGACCTCCTTCACATTATGTGCCACCGCGCACGCGTCCCGGGTCAGTGCATACTCGATCTTTTGCCCAATGATTTGCTCGGCAAGTTCTCCCTTCTTCATGTCCTGCAACCGCCAGCCACTCTTATACTTGTACCATGCGAATATCAATGCCAATAGACCAGGCAATACACTAGGCAACAGTGTGTGCAAGGGGATTGACCCTGAAAAAAGGCGGGTTCCGAATACCACCAAAAGCGTCAAACCCGCCCCGCAAAGCCACCCGACCCCTATCATCGCAGGCAGTACGACATCAGGTATCAGATCTAGACGCTTTTCTTGAAGCCACTCGCCGGGGTTTCTTTTCAATTTCATACTGTCTCCTTTCGATGTTAACCGCAGACCATGCAGAGATTTGCTGAAGATTCAGGTCTCGGAGCCGCCGAAGGCCAAGAGGCCACATCACCAGACTTCCAAATCATTGTTGTTTTCAGAATTACATTCCACCTTGTGTTTGAGGCAGGCTAGGGAGCAACCTGTGAGTCCCCGATGGTACCGGCATTGAGAACCATTCCAATGACTCCCATGGCGGCTACCCTGGACTTGTGATCCGACAGTCCTGCCACCACCGCAAAGTACTCCAGCATGCGTTCGACCATCTGCTCGTCGGCTTCCATGACCAGCACGGCCGTCGCACGCTTTGAGCTCCCGTCCAGAACGTGAGCCAAGGCCAGGTTTGCGCGATGGTGCAGGTCCGTACCCGGGAGAGCATTGGCTTGCACAAGAATAGTGACCGCCTCTTCATGTGCACCCGACAGGGCGAGAGACAACCCCAGATTGTTGAGCAGCTTGAGGTTGCGGTCGAGGCTGAGGCCCTCGCGATACGCAGTCTGTGCAGCTCCCGCATCGCCCAGGATGTCGTGTGCCACACCGATTCCGTTGAATAAATCTGCATCACGGCCGTGTTCACGGGCCAGGCGAAACTGTTCCAGAGCCAGTAAGGGCTGGCCAAGGACGATTAGCGTTTCACCGTACCCGACGAGTGCCTCGAAGTTGTTCGGGTCGATTGTCAACACGCGTTTCCAGGCATTTCCAGCCTCGCGGTACTTCCCCAGGTCATCGAGTGCTTCAGCCAGGCGAAGCAAGGGTGCGGGATCCAGCGTGTCGAGTAAGTGGGCCTGGCGATAGAAAGGGACAGCTGCCGCAAATTCGCCCGAATCCCGTGCCACATCGCCGAGACGCAGCAACATCTCACGGTCATCATCCAAGACGGCGTCGGTATGAGGGGTCGGCACACAGGCGGACAGACAGACTATCCCCGCAAACAGGAAGGTGAGACGTTTCAGTTGACTGGCGAAACCCCAGGGAATGTTCACCTTGGTGTTCCGTTCGCCTTGGGCCATGAACTTCCCCTTAAATGCATGAGCATTGACGCAAGCAGTATATGCACAATCCGTCGACCAGCTGATATATCCGCTTTGTGCACCATGCCTGTCATTCTGTTTGTTAGCTCGTCTTCTCCAGAACGGTGCAATGATGTCACTGCTTCGATAGGACAGCTCCTGTTTGATGACATTCAGGGTCAAGCGCAGTCCATCCCGGTGTGAAGATATGCTGAACTCCGGATAAGTCCGTGGGTACATCTAGTTCCGATTCGCGCCAAACGAGCCCAGCAGCCCTTGCGGGTGCTCGAATACACCTCCCACTTCCTCGTGCTCCGGACCGTAGAACGTGCCCGATACACGGTGATTGTCCGCATGGTAGCGGCTGAACTGTCCATCGCTCACGGCTAAGTCCTCAAAAGCAATATCGGTATAGGCCCGCCCGGTGGTAGCGTTCTCGAGTGCGCTCAGGTATACGTCTGCCAGGACCTCGTTGCCGATGCTCACGGTGATGCTCGACTCTCCCCTGACGTACGAGTCGCGCTGTTCTCCAGCCGTATCGTCGCGGGCCGAAACGCCGCCGGTCCAGATCGCTTCCGTCGTGGGATTGGTAAACGTGGATTCCCCGGTCACGGTTGCAAACACCTGTTGCACACCCTGGGCGGGATCGAAGTCTGCCAGCAAGCGCACGACGGTCGAGGCATAGAAACTGTACTGCATCCACCCACCATAGGTATGCGTGTCGGCGAAGCCGCTCTCGGAACTCCAGTCCTCAAGAACGGTACTGACTCCATTTACCTCACCGGTCAGCGTGAGGTCATCGGCAAAGACCTCGACCACCCTGTCCGCGTAAATGAACAACGAGTAGCCAACCTTGCAATACCTGGTCTTGCATTCGACGGAAACGCGTTCAGGCTCTGTTCGGCCAGGCACCCAATTGATGCGATCGGTGGAATGCAGCGCGTTGGCATTGCTTGCGATGCGTTCGTAATTCTGTATTGCGTAATATTCAGGAGGCGGAACCGGGATTCGGCTGGACCCTCCACTCATACAGCCTGTGAACAACACACACAGGGCCAGAATGATGCTAAATGATAATGAATTATTATTTTGAACCATCAGACGGCATTGCCAATAGTGGATATACCACTTTCTTTTTGCATTCCATGACTTACAGGCAATAATTAAGACCACACCCTAGCATATGCTGCATGAACATACTGTGATCAGTCAGCTAAATCTTATGACTTTTCCGTGAATTACTTATAGAAAATAAAATAGTTGATTATAATTGGTCCCTGATTCATCGAGTTGGACAGTGAATAATCCGGATGAGATGAAACAAAAGACCGAGGTTCAGCGAGAGCGAATTTCCAGGTAATGCGCGGTTACGCTGTGCATCGGTGCGAGCCTCGATGTGACTGCCGTATCCTGCTTTCCAGCTTGATCCAGGTTTGAGCGTAAAACTCTCAACTGGTTTGGAGCAGAGGTCATCATGTGCAGCGATTCAGTGAGTCGGAGATCATTAATTTACTACGAGCGATCGAGATCAAGACCAGGTAACTCTGGCCGCTCCCGCTTCAGGTATATCTATATGCACAGAAAGCGAGGGGAGTAGGGTGCGCGTGATAGCAATGAGTTTGGGTGCGCTGCTCGTGGCTGGGTACAGTGCGGGCGCCTCCTTGTGCTTTGCAGATGTTGCCTCGCAGAGTCAAACTTTCATGAATGCGCGCTTTCAGGCTTCGGGCGAAGGCCTGCCGTTTGAGGCGATTCAGTATCGAAATTTCGAAGACTACATTATGCAGACACGCGAGCGGCTCAAACGCCACAAGGTGTACCTGGACCCATCCCGCATAATGCCTGATCTTGATGCGTCGACACCGTTCGAACGCAGCCCTGCCGGGCATTGCGAGCCTGCGGCCGATGGGCGTCCCGGGCGGGGGATACTGCTGTTGCACGGCCTCTCCGATACGCCGCTGGCGATGGCCGATCTGGCCGATGCGTTTGCAGAGCGATGCTTTCTGGTTCGTGTGCTGCTGCTGCCCGGGCACGGTACGCGCGCGGGCGACCTGCTTGATGTACATCGCAACGATTGGCTGAATGCGACCCGGTTTGGGCTGGAGACCCTCAAGCGTGACGCCGATACAGTCTTTGTCGGAGGCTTCTCGCTCGGAGGTCTGCTTTCCGTGCACGCTGTACTGGAAGGTGCTGAACTTGCAGGTGCCTTTATCTTCTCTCCTGCCTTGGTGCTTGCGGATGCGTGGCTGATTCGCCAGGCAGTGTGGCTGCGCCATGTCCTCGCCTGGGTGGACCGTGATTCTCAGGACGACTACGCACGCTATGAAGCGATGCCGATGAACGCCATGGCCGAGACCTACCTGCTGACCCGCGAACTCAAGCAGTTGCTGGAAACCCAGGAGGTGGCCGTACCCGTATTTATGGCACAAAGTGCCGATGATCCCGTGATTGACGTAGCCGCCAATCAAAAGTACTTTCGCAAGCGCTTCGCTCATCCTGGCAGCCGCCTGCTCGTATACCGGCGCAATCTGCAGGAGATTGAAGAACCTGATTCGCGGGTTCGTTATTTCAGCAGTTTCTTGCCCGCGCAACGGATTGCCAGTTTCTCTCACCTGTCGCTGCATATCGCACCGACCCATCCACACTACGGCGTGGCTGGGGATTATCGAAGCTGTGGTCAGGGCTCGGGAGAACGCAGTCCCGATGCGGTTTCACGTTGCCTGCAGGCCTTACGCCCCTGGTATGGCGAGGTATACCGCGACATCCCTGCAACGGTTCCCGATCCCGAGTCGATGGCACGCCTGACCTTCAATCCACGTTTCGACGGGATGTTCGACCAGGTGGATGATTTCATTGCAGACAATTCGCTGTGAAGACGGCATGGGAGGGCAGGGGACAACAGGGACCGCTTTGCCAGAAACTATCGCTCTGGCTCTCTCACAGAACCTGATACATACACGGAAGCTTGGCACGAGCCATAGTAGGCTTGTTTACGCTAAAACTTGAAAGTGAAGATTCTAGCCTTGGGTTGACTCGGACTGGTTCTGGTGAAGTCCAGGACCTTGTAGTGGTCGGGTACGGTGGACCAGTCTTCGTAGATATTGCCGCCGAAGTAGAAGCGATTATTTGTAATGGGTTCCGTGGCTGGACTGATTTCCAGGAAGAGCTCATAGGTATGCTCAGGTGGATTTGGGCCAGTTTGATCGTCGAATCTTGAAGCTATCTACGTAAATCAACCCGGGAATATAATCGTTTATTATTCTTTGCAGCGCACGTTGCATAGAAGTTTCACGGGTTTGCTGATTGCGGCTGTAGTCATCAGGAAAATTGTGATTTAGGGAATTGAGAAGGAAGTCTACCCCACCAAGTTGCACTCCAGCCCCAAACTGTATCCATGTAGTATCGGAAAACTCGATAAGGTATGGAAGAGGCGCCATTGTTGAGTGTAGGACACTTAGGTTGTCGCGACGCACCGACAATGCTTTTATTATTATTTTGGCTTCCTCGTCTGTAACGGGTGTAAATTCTTCAAAGTTTGGCCCGTACATATTTAATGCTTCAATCATACAGGCTTGAAATTCCTGTTTATCACATGTAACTGTAAGAATGTCCCGTAGCCTTATGTGTTCTGATTTCTTTAGAAGGGCCGCAGCAAATTTTTCATGTTTAAGAGCAATCGACAGAAAATAAATTGTTGCAAGCATATATTTTTGGAATGTGACACCACCGAATTTCAAGTTACCTTTAAAGCTGTCAAACCCGTTTTGGTTTTGAATTTCTACATTAGCGATTCCGAAAAAGAAATCATCTAAGCTAGGATGTGCGTCGTAACCAATAAAGCTATCTCGAAACACATAGACTTGCTCCGTGAGCAGTGTCTCAATTTGTTTGGTGATTCCTGTTTTAACAAATGATTCTTTAATTACAGAATCTACATGTTCTTGTCGAATCTTCGCGTAGTGATGAACAATAGAGGCTTCATGCTGCTCAAAATACGAGACAACATCTGGCATGACAACATCGTAATTCCGATCGGAGATTTTGTGTATGCTACATTCGCCGGCCATAGCTCCGTGAGCTAATCGTCTCCCATGCTCAATGAACCCAAAGGCTGTTACTGTTTGGTATGCTGCTTCAATAAGAGCCTTATTACTTTTAAATGTTATTACCGGATATTGAAAGCATGACACGCCACTAAGAATACGGGAGACAAATTTTGGTAACCCCAGGCGCAGCAGATAAAATTGTAAATCAATATCTTCTGTGCACTCATTCCTCAGCAGATTATAGTGGTAAAACTGAAACTCTTTGATTGCAGTTAAATAACCAACACCGGTTATATCGGCTTTCAGCTTCCTAGAAAAAATACGATCCTCAATATCGAGCTTAGTTAAGAATTCGCTAGCAATGTTTTTCATCTAGATTTGAAAATTGCAATACTTCAATAACTCTTAGTATCGAATCCGGACACCAAGTTTCAAATAAGATGCTGGGTCAGTAGACAGCCCTTAATTGCCTTGTACCTGAAAGACTAAGATTACCTTCTGCAGCAGCTTCTATATGATCTGACCACCAGCGCATCATGATTCTCCTACGTTCTAGATATTCAGCCCGGTTGTAAGCGCCTCTAACATCGTTTTTGTCTGTATGGGCCAACGCAGACTCAATGATGTCTGGATCAAAGCCTTGCTCGTTCAGTGTAGTACTTGCCAACGCCCTGAGGCCATGTGCTACCAGTTGGCGGCCATAGCCCATTCGCTTTAGTGCCATGTTGGCAGTTGCTGGATTGGCATGGGCTTTAGGGTTTCTGTCTGCAGGAAACATATATTCCCTGTTCGCGCTAATCGGCTTCATTACTTCCAGCAATGCCAGCATTTGTGGTGAAAGTGGCACTTTGTGAGGACGTTTCTTTTTCATGCGTATGGCAGGAATAGCCCATAAATTTTTTTTCAGGTCGATTTCTTCCCATCTGGTACCAGCTGCCTCTCCAGGTCTTGTCATCGTATGCAGTTGCCACTCAATCAGACATCGAGTGGTTTTTTTAATACTAGCATTGGCAATGGCTTTCATTAATTCAGGGAGCTGCTCCGGGCTGAGGGTAGGCATGTGGTTTTTTTTCGGTGAAGCAAATGCTTTGCTGACTCCCGAAAGACAGTTTGCGGCCACTAGGTCAGTGTTTACTGCATAGACCATGATTTCGTTCAATCTCTGGATTAGGCGTTTTACGGTTTCCAGGGAGCCTTTTGCAGCCAAGGGCTCTAATACTTCAATTACCTGCTTTGCCCTGATTTTGTGAAGCGGCATTCTGCCGAGCGTGGGAAAAACATGCAGTTCCAGCGACCTGTAGATATCCTTCGCATGTTCCTCGGAGACTTGGCTGTTTTTGACTTTGATCCACCGACCCGTCACGGCTTCCAGTGTATTTCTGCTTTTCTCGGCGTGAATCCTTTTCTTTTCAAGCTTATGCTCGATCGGATCGATATCATCCGCAAGCAGCTTCAAGTATTCATTGCGTTTGGATCGTGCTCTGGCAAGGGTTATGACAGGATATTCGCCGAGGGTATCAGCGACACGTTTTTTGGTGAAAGGCCTGTAGTAGTTGAAGAACCAGACTTTGTAGCCGCTGGGTTTTATTTTGAGGTATAAGCCTTTCCCGTCTGCTAAGCTGTAGAGCTTGTCTTTAGGCTTGGCATGTTTGATCTCAGTTTCACTGAGAGGCTTGGTAATTCTTGGCATTTTAGTAATACGCTCCTAAGTGAATATGCTCCGTATTACTAAGAGTATTACTAAAACTGGTGGATTTTACAATATGGCCTCACACAGCATAGGACGCTATAGTTCGATAATACACTGAATTAAAAGACATTATAGGACGCTATCGGACTTTACGGGACATCTCAGTGGTGGAGGCGGCGGGAATCGAACCCGCGTCCGCAAATCCTACGCCGTCGGTACTACATGCTTAGTATCGCCTTTGATTTAACACCTGCTGCCCGACGAACGGGGAAGCAAATGCGATCCTGATCAAGGTTTGATGGGTCCGCTTCAGGCAATCTTTCCCACGAGCTTGCTAAGGTTACGCCCGGGACTGTCCCGCAAGCTGAACAGGCCGGACGGCTTCAGACTGGTGTTTAGGCAGCTAAAGCGTAGTTGTCGTCGTTTGCAACTATATTTTGCAGCGTATTTTACGAGGTGAGCTACATCCTCGGCATGCACCTCGGGTTTCGTGACCCACGTCGAAGCCAGGTCGCCCCCAGAGACACTGGTGAGTATATAATGAATCCCCTGGACATAGTAGGGGCAGACGGTCTGGTCTGCTTGATGCGACGGAATTATTTGCCCTGGTTTGAGTTATGATTCCTGCTCACTTACACCTTGTACAAGGATATAACGCCTAAATGCTAATTCTTGAAGGGGGCAGCGCCCTGTCTGAGTTCAGGGCTCAAAATCTCGTCCAAACCCTGAAAAGCATCTCATCCAAAATTGATGGCTTCACCGCAAGGTACTACCATTTCATCGATACGGCTGGAGAACTCACCCCGGCAGAAATGGCCTGTCTCACGGACCTGCTCTCATATGCCCCGGAATGTCCCAATAGTGAAAGCGACCATCAGGTCCTGGTTATCCCCCGGGCAGGTACCATCTCGCCATGGTCATCTAAGGCGACCGATATTGCGCACAACTGCGCATTAAACAAAATCCGGCGCATAGAACGGGGTATCCAGTATCAACTTGCGCTGCTCCGGGAACTGAACGATGAAGAGCAAAGCAGCATAGAGCTGCATTTGTATGACCGCATGACAGAATCGGTTGTGCGCTCAGTGGATGATGCCGCTTCATTTTTTGCGGAGGAACCTGCAAGAGATCTTGTGCGCCTGGACATCCGAAGCAACCCAAGGGAAGTGCTGCAGCAGGCCAACCGCGAGATGGGGCTGGCACTTGCTGATGATGAAATCGATTACCTGATCATGCACTACGAGAGCCTGGAGAGAATGCCCACAGATGCTGAGCTGATGATGTTTGCCCAGGCAAATTCAGAGCATTGCAGGCACAAGATTTTCAATGCCTCCTGGATCATAGATACCGAGAGAAAAAAACAAAGCCTGTTCGGGATGATCCGAGAGACATCGGAACACTCCCCTGAAAACCTTCTCTCGGCCTACAGTGACAATGCTGCGGTAGTCCGGGGGCACCGGGCATCACGGTTCCAGTCGAACCCTGGCGACAACAGGTATAAGTATGTTCCGGAAGATATGCATATCCTGATGAAGGTTGAGACGCACAACCATCCTACCGCCATTTCACCTTTTCCCGGTGCAGCGACGGGTTCGGGAGGCGAAATCAGGGACGAGGGTGCCGTAGGGCGTGGAGGTCGACCCAAAGCCGGGCTGTGCGGGTTTTCCGTATCGAACCTCAAGATTCCCGGCAGCGAACAGCCCTGGGAGGTGGAGTATGGAAAACCGGCCAGGATCGCATCGCCCCTGGAAATCATGATCGAGGGCCCGGTAGGGGCTGCGTCATTCAATAATGAGTTCGGGCGGCCCAACATCCTTGGATATTTCCGGACCCTGGAAATGGACGTGTCGGCTGAAGGGGAGGACCCACACGTCTTTGGCTACCACAAACCGATCATGCTTGCCGGCGGGCTGGGCAATGTCCGGGCGGCGCATATCAGGAAAAGGAAGTTTTCAGAAGGCACACCAATCGCGATCCTGGGTGGCCCGGCCATGCTGATTGGACTGGGAGGCGGAGCGGCTTCTTCCATGTCCAGCGGCAAAAGCCTGGAAGCGCTGGATTTCGCCTCGGTACAGCGCAGCAATGCCGAGATGCAGAGGCGTTGCCAGGAAGTCATCGAAAGTTGCACGGCGTTTGGGGCAGCCAATCCCATTCTATCCCTCCACGATGTCGGGGCCGGCGGGCTGTCCAACGCGATACCGGAGTTACTGGACAGCGCAGAACAGGGGGGTGAACTGGAGCTGCGGGATATCCCGTGCGGCGAGACAGGGATGTCTCCCAAAGAGATCTGGTGCAACGAAGCCCAGGAGCGTTATGTACTCGCCGTCGACCATGCCAGGCTTGGAGAATTCATTGAAATCTGCGAGCGCGAACGCTGTCCCTATGCAGTCGTCGGGCACAGCACTGCAAAACGTAAGCTGGTGCTGAAAGACCGGCTTCTGGAAAACACTTCGATTGACATGCCCATGGGCATGCTGCTGGGCAACACACCCAGGATGCTGCGGGAGGTCGTCTCAAGTAGTCCCGGGAAGCCGGCCAGTTCAATGCCTCCGGTTTCAATCGACGAGGCAGTCCAGAGAGTACTGCATCTGCCGGCCGTTGCTGCCAAGAATTTCCTGATCACAATTGGAGACCGTACAGTGACCGGCCTGATTGCCCGCGATCCGTTTGTCGGCCCATGGCAGGTCGCCGTATCGGATGCGGCAGTGACCTGCAGTGACTTCCAGGGCTATACGGGGGAGGCCATGTCAGTGGGAGAGCGCCCGGTTGTTGCGTTACTGTCAGCCCCGGCATCAGGACGCCTTGCTGTCGCCGAGGCAGTCACCAATATCCTAGCCTGCGACGTGGAAAATCCTGCAGAGATCAGCCTGTCGGCAAACTGGATGGCCGCTGCGGGCCATGAGGGCGTGGATGCCGAACTGTATGCTACGGTGCAGGCGGTTGCGGAGGAACTGTGTCCTGCACTGGGCATTCCCATCCCGGTAGGCAAGGACTCGCTGTCAATGAGGAGCCTCTGGAAGGAAAATTCATGTGAAAAATCAGTAACTGCACCGTTATCATTGATTGTTAGCGCATTTTCTCCCGTAAAAGATGTGCGTAAAACTCTCACCCCCGTGCTCGATACAGAAGTGGAGGACAGCCTGCTCGTTCTCATCGACCTGGGAAAATCCAGGAATCGCCTGGGTGGCTCGGCGCTGTGCCAGGTATATTCCCTGACCGGCAGTACGCCTGCAGACCTGGATGATGCATCCGACCTGGTCAACCTGTTTCATGCGGTGACCGAGCTGAAACAGTCAGGGCTTGTCCATGCCTACCATGACCGTTCTGACGGAGGCCTGTTCGTGACGTTATGCGAGATAAGCTTTGCCAGTCATGTGGGGCTGGATATCCGTCTGGACCTCCTCGGGCCCGACCCGCTGGCCAGCCTGTTTTCAGAAGAACTGGGTGCGGTGATTCAGATTAGCAGGTCCGACTGGGGCAGGGTTCAGGCAATTCTGGAGGACCACCGGCTTTCAGGTCACACGCATGCCGTTGCCGAGCTGAATGCTGCTGACCGGATCGTGATCCATCACGAAAACCAGGTGATTTATGAGGCTGGACGTACCGAGCTGCAAAAGCTCTGGATGCAGACCAGCCACTCGATCCAGAAGTTGCGCGACAACCCGGAATGCGCTGAGGAAGAGCTTGACGCGATACTCGACACGACGGACCCGGGACTGTCAGCAAAGTTGACATTCGACCTGGATAACCGGTCGAACCCGCCATCTGTCCTTGCCGGAGCAAAACCAAGAGTGGCCATATTGCGTGAACAGGGTGTTAACGGGCACATGGAAATGGCTGCTGCCTTTGATCGTGCGGGCTTCGATTGCGTGGACCTGCACATGACGGAGCTGAATTCCGGGAAACAGGGCCTGGAAGGGTTTCAGGGGCTCGTGGCCAGCGGCGGCTTCTCGTATGGCGATGTGCTCGGTGCTGGGGGTGGCTGGGCCAAGTCCATTCTGTTCAACACCAGGGTCCGGGATGCCCTGGCAGCATTTTTCGAGCGTACGGACGTGTTTGCACTGGGCGTTTGCAATGGCTGCCAGATGCTTGCCCAGCTGCAGGAGCTGATCCCCGGAACGTCTTGCTGGCCGAGTTTCGCCCATAACACTTCAGGCCAGTTCGAAGCCAGACTGGTGATGGTAGAAATCTTGCAGTCTGCGTCGATCTTTTTCCACGGCATGCACGGGTCCTGCCTGCCGGTGGTCGTCGCACATGGAGAAGGCAAGGCAGAACTTTCGAAAGAAGCACTGGATTCCCTCTCTCAGCACCGCATGGTATCAATGAGGTTTATCAATAATAATTTACAAGTAACTGAAAAATACCCATATAATCCGAATGGATCAACCCGGGGAGTCACGGCCTTCTGCAACCAGGACGGGCGTTTTACTATCATGATGCCGCATCCTGAAAGGCTTTTCCGCTCTGTCCAGTATTCCTGGCACCCCAAGGGCTGGCTGGAAGACGGGCCGTGGATGAAAATTTTCAGGAACGCCCGCATGGCCTTGGGGTAAGCTGTACGCTCAGGACTGCTGTACCCGCTTAATAGGTTTCGACATGGCTAAGACCTGTGTGTATCTCGGTGACAAACTGGCCAAGTACGGATTTCCAGACGGGCACCCGTTCAGTTCGGACCGGTATTCGGTGTACCGGGATACCATGCAGGATACGGGGCTTGCCGACAGGTGCTGCGTCCAAAGTCCCTGCTCGGCTACCGTAGAGCAGTTGAAACGGTTCCACACTGCCGAGCACGTTGCAAACGTCAAGCATTGCTCCAAAATCGGCAGGGGTTACCTGGATGCAGGCGATACCCCCGCATTCCCCGGTGTATATGAGGCAGCGGCTGCAGTGGTCGGAACTACCCTGGCGGCTGCAGATTCCATCATGAAAGGGGACTGCCGTCATGCGTTCAGCCCAATTGGCGGGCTGCATCACGCCCGGCGCAATATCGCAAGCGGGTTTTGTGTATTCAATGACTGCGGTGCTGCGATTGAACACCTGTTTTCAGTCTACAAGCTTGACCGGATCCTGTACGTGGATATTGATGCCCACCATGGCGACGGGGTGTTTTATTCCTACGAAAGTGATGAGCGTCTGATTTTTCTTGATTTTCACCAGCACAGCAAGACGCTTTATCCCGGTACAGGAAAGGCGTCCGAAACGGGGATCGGCGCTGCACAGGGAACCAAGCTGAATATCGAGATGCTGCCCGGAAGCGGCGATGAAGCGTTCTTCGAGGAATGGGAAAAGGGCAGGCGGTTCATCGACCGGTTCGCACCGGAGTTTGTCCTGCTTCAATGCGGCGTAGACAGTCTGCACGGGGACCCGATTACGGATCTTCACTACACCGACAGGGTGCACAGATTCGTCACGGAACAGCTGATAAGCTACGCAGAATTGCATTGCAAGGGGAGGCTGCTGGCACTGGGGGGCGGTGGTTACAACCTTGGAAATATCGCCAAGGGCTGGATATCCGTGACCCGGGCGATGGTGGACGCATGAGGGCACCCCTGCATCTTGCGTATTTTGCTTATAAATTAGGCTATAATCCCATATTTATGCCAAATCAAATTAAAAATCTGAGCAGGAGTTAAGAATAATGTTTACAGCAGACATGACAGTCGCGAGCTTTGACAAGGAACTCAAGGAGGCAATTCAGTCGGAAATTCGCCGCCAAGAAGAGCATGTGGAGCTGATAGCATCCGAGAACTACGCCAGCCCGCGGGTGATGGAGGCTCAAGGAAGTGTACTTACGAACAAATACGCAGAAGGCTATCCTGCAAAGCGCTATTACGGGGGCTGCGAATTCGTAGACATCGCCGAGCAACTGGCAATTGATCGTGTCAAGAAGCTGTTCAGTGCAGACTATGCGAACGTGCAGGCGCACTCCGGGTCCCAGGCAAATGCTGCCGTTTACCTGGCTTTACTGTCGCCGCACGACACCATCATGGGGCTTGCCCTGCCGCATGGCGGACACCTGACCCACGGCTGCCCAGTGAACTTTTCGGGAAAAATCTTCAATGCGGTGCAGTACGGCCTGAACCCGGATACGGGTGAAGTCGACTATGACCAGGTGGAACAGCTGGCTGAAGAGCACAAGCCGAAAATGATCATTGCCGGGTTTTCAGCGTATTCCAGGGTATGGGACTGGCAGCGTTTCAGGGATATCTGTGACAGCGTAGGGGCCTACATGGTGGTAGACATGGCTCACGTAGCCGGGCTGATTGCAGCGGACCTCTATCCAAACCCGGTTCCGCTGGCGGATGTCGTCACCTCGACCACGCACAAGACCCTGCGCGGACCTCGCGGCGGAATTATTCTGGCTCGCGAGAATGCAGAGATCACAAAGAAACTGAATTCCATGGTGTTTCCGGGTACCCAGGGCGGCCCGCTCATGCACGTAATTGCCGCCAAGGCCGTTGCTTTTCTTGAGGCCCTGCAGCCTGAATTCAAGGCGTATCAGCAGCAGGTGCTGAACAACGCGAGAGTCATGGCCAGCCAGTTCATGGAAAGAGGGTACAAGATTGTCTCAGGCGGTACCGACGATCACCTGTTCCTGGTTGACCTGATCGACAAGGGCATGACTGGAAAGGCTGCAGATGCCGCGCTTGGCCAGGCAAACATTACCGTCAACAAGAACACCGTGCCAAATGATCCGCAGTCTCCATTCGTGACCAGTGGACTGAGGATCGGCAGCCCTGCCGCGACGACACGCGGATTCAAGGAGCCTGAATGCCAGGAGCTTGTCAACTGGATGTGTGACATCCTGGATGACATTGAGAATACGCAGACCATAGAGCGTGTGAAGAACCAAGTGCTTGACCTGTGCAAGCGTTTCCCGGTGTACCAGTCCAGTGCAGCACAACAGGCCGTGGCTTGACCTGCCTACGGTGATGGTGCCCTTATCGCAACATGCATTGTCCCTTTTGCCATTTCGAAGACACGAAAGTCATAGATTCCAGGCTTGCAAGGGAGGGTGACCAGGTTCGGCGCAGGCGGGAGTGCCTGCGGTGCAAGGAACGTTTCACAACTTATGAGGCGGCAGAGCGCAGCCTCCCCAGGATCGTGAAACGCGATGGAAGGCGAGAACCTTTTGACGAGGAAAAGCTGCGCAAGGGCTTGACACTGGCCTGCGAGAAAAGACCGGTTGCCACCGAAACACTGGACTCGCTTATCAGCAGGATAATACGCAAGGCCCTTGCCCTTGGAAAACGCGAGGTGCGTGCGAGCAGTATCGGTGACTGGGCCATGCAGGAACTGCGTGCGATTGACCAGGTGGCTTATGTACGCTTTGCATCGGTATACCGGAGCTTTGAAGATGTTCGCGCGTTCAAGGATCTGATCGAGCGGGTGGAAAAAGATCTTGATCCGGAAATGCGCAAAGGTCAGCTCTCCCTGATTATTGATGATGCTGACTGACCGTGCCTGCCCGCAGGTAGCCGGAATTCCATGTCCTTTTTATGAATGACCATGCATTCATGGCGGAAGCGGTGCGGCTCGCAAAAAAAGGGCTGTACGTTGTACGTGTGAATCCACGCGTCGGCTGCGTAATCGTTAAAGATGGCCGCATCATTTCAAGAGGGCACCATGCCAGCCTTGGCCAGAATCATGCTGAAATAGATGCCCTGGAAAATACTACGGAAAATGCTGAAAACAGTACGGTTTACGTAACCCTTGAGCCTTGCTCGCATGAAGGGAGAACACCGCCCTGTGTCAAGTCGCTGGTCGATGCCGGGGTCATGAGGGTCGTTGCTGCGGTACAGGATCCGAATCCCCAGGTAAATGGGAGAGGGTTGGCCTATCTGAGTCAACACGGTGTTCAGGTTCGGTGCGATGTCCTGAAAGAGGAAGCGATGGAGCTCAACAAGGGCTTCTTCCTTCGAATGCAAAAGGGCAGGCCGCACGTAACAGTCAAGGCTGCCGTGAGCCTGGATGGTAAAACTGCCCTGGCAAACGGTATCAGCAAGTGGATATCCGGTGAACCGGCTCGTCTTGACGTGCAGAAGCTGCGGGCGCGAAGCTGCGCCATCATGTCCGGTATCGGTACGGTACTTGCCGATGATCCCATGTTCACTGTGCGTATTGCGAAGGAGCAGCTGGACCTGGAATCCGAGCCTCAGCAACCGCTTCGGGTCATTCTCGACACAAACCTGATGATGCCTGAAGCTGCCAAGGTGCTGCACGGTCCCGGCAAGACTGTCATTTATACCTGCTCGACAAATCCACAGAAAATTGAACGCCTGCGAAGCAAAAATGTAGAGATCACGGTCATGGAACAGGACTCGCTCGATCTCGCTGAAGTGCTGCATGACCTGGCAGCCAGAGAAATTAATGAGGTTCTGGTCGAGGCGGGCTCCAGGTTGACTGGCAGTCTGCTTGGTCAGGGCCTGGTCGACGAGATGGTGGTATACATGGCACCGCACATCATTGGAGAAAGCGGCCATGGGCTCGCCAGACTGCCGTTAATCACGGACATGCGGAATCGGCTGGCGATGCAAATAGAAGACATCTCTGTCATAGGAGAAGATATAAAGCTGAGGTTCAGGCCATCCAGTACTTAGGGCGAGTTCATGACATGTTGGTGTATTGGGCTGTATGGGAATTCCAAACCGGGCCATACACGGGCGCAAGTGACCATTCTGGCCATGCCGCATGGACCTGTGCATTGAACTCTGCATTGTCCGCCTGGCCTGTCGTGAGCCTGTACACCCGTTGAACATGTATAATTTCAGGAAGAAACCCGGAGAGTAATGTTTCTCAGGGGAAGATGCACAGGATGGGGTTGCGGTAGATGGTTCGGAAAAAACTGTCAAATGTTTTGAAATGCCTGTGCCTGTCTAGTCGTATTCAAAAATTTGACAGCGATATCATATTCTTCTCGGAAAAAGGCTCAGGATGTTTACAGGGATCATAGAAGAAGTTGGCCGAGCCCGTTTGCTCAAGGAAGAAAAGGATATTTTCCGATATCTGATTCACTCGAGTTCCGGGTTTACAGCTGAAATTGCCAAGGGCGACAGTATCTCGGTGAATGGTGTTTGCCTGACTGCCTATGACATAGGTGAAAACTCGTTTAGCGTGGATATTTCCGTTGCATCACGTGACTGCACTACATTCGGCTGCGCACTCCGGCACGACCATGTCAACCTGGAACGCGCGGTCACTCCTACCACACGTCTTGGTGGTCACTTTGTAAGCGGCCACGTAGACGGCGTCGGCGCGCTTGCAGCACGTGAGGACGGTGAGCACGAATCAGTGTTATGGTTTTCTTCGCCCCCGGAACTGCTTCGTTATATCGCGCCCAAAGGGTCGATCAGCGTAGATGGCGTCAGCTTGACAGTCAATGAAGTGAAGCGCGACCAGTACTGCGTAACAGTGATCCCGCATACCTTAGATAACACCATACTGGGCATGGCAATGCCCGGGGATAAAGTGAACCTGGAAGTAGACCTGATCGCACGCTACCTTGAGAACCTGATGCAGAACAGGGGAAAAACATAGTGCAGGATAGTTACACGAAAGGCGCAGACTATTCAGGGCAGGGCGCCCGTATCGGGATCGTGTCTGCACGCTTTAACGGGAGAATCGTCAGAGCCATGCAGGAAGCTGCGCTGAGCACGCTGCTTGAAAACCAGGTGGCGGAAACAGATATCAGCTCCAGGCACGTGCCCGGCGCATTCGAGTTGCCGCTGGTATGCAAAGCCATGGCCGACACCGGCAGCTATGACGGGCTGATCGCTTTAGGTTGCGTGATACGGGGCGACACTCCGCATTTCGAGTACGTGTCCCAGGGATGTACGCTGGGCATACAGGCAGCTAGCCTGCAATCAGGAGTTCCCATCGCCTTTGGATTATTGACCACGGATACGTTGGAACAGGCGGTTGTGCGCAGTTCCGGAAGTACCAACAAGGGCCGCGATGCAGCCCTGTGCGTTTTGGAGATGGTTAATGCATTGAGAGCCATCCGGTCATCCGATGAGCATAGCCGAAACTCATAAACGCCATTGGTCAAGGCGTTTTGCATTACAGTCCTTATACCAGTGGCAGCTATCCGGACACAGCGTAGAAGAACTCCTGGCTCAGTTTTCCGAGGACGAGAACTGGCACAAGGTTGACAAGGAATACTTTACTGAATTATTGCGGGAATCTATCGGCAATGCAGAAAAGCTGACTGGAGTTTTTACTGCATGCGTTGACGGGTCTGCTGAACGGATAGGTCACGTTGAAAGAGCCATTCTGTTGTTTTCTACCTATGAAATTCTAAACAAGCACGACATACCGCGGGATGTAGTGATTTCTGAAGCCATCATTCTATGCAAGAAATTTGGTTCGCCAGGAGGGTACAAGCTGATCAACGGCATACTGGATAAGGTGGAACGGAATTTGGCAGACTAAGCATCGAACGCATTGCATAATCAAAAAGTTTTGACAGAGCAGGAGATCATCACCAGGTATTTCTCAAGGCACTCTGCTGATGCCGGTGTGGAAATCGGCATAGGTGATGATGGGGCTGTGGTCAGGCCTCCAAAGAGTTCCAGGCTGGTGATCACTTCTGACACGCTGAACGAGGGGGTTCATTTTGCCCCGGGCTGCAAACCTGGGGACCTTGGTTATAAAGTGCTGGCGGTAAATTTGAGCGACCTGGCTGCTATGGGTGCAGCGCCGTTGTGGGCGAGCCTGAACTTGTCCCTGGCAGATGCCGAGCATGTCTGGCTTGAAGGGTTTTCTCAGGGGCTGTTTCAACTGGCTGACAGGTATGGTGTCAGGTTGATTGGGGGCGACGTGGTCCGTGGGCCTTTGTCTGTTTCGCTCTATATGGTCGGGTTTTTGGAACCTGACCTGATGCTGACAAGGTCAGGAGCCAGGCCAGGAGATTTCATCTATGTATCTGGAACCATTGGCGATGCGGCCATGGGCGTAAAGTTACGCGACGGTATTCAACACCGTAAGATGGCCAAGGCAGACCATGAATACTTTACGTTACGTTTAAACCGGCCTGAGCCAAAAGTGAATCTTGGCCAGGAAATTGTTTCCTGTGCCAGCGCAGCCATTGATATATCCGATGGGCTTTTAAGCGATTTACATCAGATTTTATTGATGAGTGAAGTCGGCGCACAAATTGAACTGGACCAGATCCCGCTTTCAAAAGCCATGAGAAGACAGCTAAAGACCGATAAGGACTGGCATGTTGTACTGACCGGCGGAGATGATTATGAGCTGATGTTTACAGTCTGCCCAGAACATCAGGACGCAATCGAAATGATAAGTGAAAAAACTGCATGCCCTACCCGTTGCATTGGACGGATCACCCAAGGCAAGGGGATAGAGCTTTCAAGATCCGGCCAATCCTTTTCCCTGCCCGATAAATTAGGCTTTGACCACTTTTCTTGATTGCATACGGTGTCACGGGAGATAAACAAAATTATTTTCAGCAACCCTGTGCACATATTTTCTGCAGGGTTCGGGGCCGGGCTGTCACCTGTGGCACCTGGAACGGTCGGGACCTTGTTTGCGATACCGGTTTACCTGATTCTGGCGTCATTCGGCACTGGCGTATATGCCTCATTTGCAGTGCTTTTGTTTTTGGCAGGGTGCTACACCTGCAAACAGACTGCCCAGGCGTTAGGGAAACATGATCACCCCGTGATCGTAATTGACGAGATTGTCGGCTATTTGCTGACCATGCTGTTTGTGCCCGTTGCATGGTATTGGGTACTGGCAGGGTTCTTGCTTTTCAGGGTGTTTGACATCTTGAAGCCTTGGCCAGTTTCATTGGCAGACCGGCAAATTACAGGAGGGTTTGGGATCATGGTGGATGACCTGCTTGCAGCCGTCTACAGTGCACTGTGTCTGCATGGGCTGATCTGGGTCATATCAGTCTGAACTGCTTTCAAATTCTGGTATGGTTCGGTTCTGTTTCTGTATCCATGTACAATCATCCACTATGCTGCCTGGCCATCTAGCACGCCGTTTCTTATGACTATCCGCACCCGTTTTGCCCCGAGTCCGACCGGTTACCTGCATTTAGGCGGCGTCAGGACTGCGCTGTTTAACTGGCTGTATGCCAGGCGGCATAACGGCGAGTATGTTCTGCGCATAGAAGATACCGATCAGCAGCGCTCTTCCAGCGAGTTTACAGAAGACATCCTTTCCAATTTGTCATGGCTGGGCATGGAGGCAGACACGGGACCGGTTTTTCAGTCCTCACGCCTGAAAAGATACAGTGAAATTGTGCAGCAGCTGCTTGATCTGGACCTGGCATACTATTGTTATTGTTCCAGGGAGCGTCTCGATGCCATACGCAAAGAGCAGATTCAAAACAAGCAAAAACCTCGCTATGACGGATTTTGCAGGTCCAGGAAAGGTAAAGTCGCAGCAGGTTCAAATCCCGTAGTAAGATTCAAGAATCCGCTCGACGGCAGTGTCAGGTTTGAGGACCTGGTTCATGGCCCCATAGAGATCATGAACAGTGAGCTTGATGACCTGGTACTGGCCCGTTCAGACGGTTCTCCTACGTATAATCTATGTGTGGTGGTTGATGATTCTGACCATTCCATCACTCACGTTATCAGGGGGGATGACCACCTGAGCAATACCCCCAGGCAGATAAATTTGTTCATGTCCCTGGGGATGCCTTTGCCCAAGTATGCGCACATTCCGCTCATACACGGGAAAGACGGTAAAAGGCTATCGAAAAGGCATGGCGCCATGTCAGCCCGCCAATACAGAAAAGATGGATTCCTTGCCAAGGCACTGATGAACTATCTTGTCAGGCTGGGCTGGTCTAGTGGAGATCAGGAGTTATTTTCTATAGAGGAAATGATTGAGCTGTTCAGCTTGACTTCAGTCCAGCAGTCTCCGGCAGTTTTCGATCCGGACAAGCTGCTCTGGGTCAATCACCAGCATTTGAAGCAAATTTCAGGCAGTGAAATTCTGGATGAGCTTGCACTGCATTTTCGTTCTAAAGGGATACGTCCTGACGGAAAGCCGGAACTGGACGAATTATTTGATATTCAGAAAGACCGGTGCAAGACTCTAGTTGAAATATGTGATACAAGCACCTATTTCTATGCGGACATAAGCCACTACGAAGAGAATTCAGCCAAAAAGAATTTCAATCATGACGGCATGAAAATTCTGCAGAATCTCAAATTCAAGTTTGAGCAGGTAGATGACTGGTCTGCACAGCAGATCAAGTCAGCGATAAATTCGGTCAGCAGTGAAATGGGCTTGAAGTTCGGCCAGGTCGCGCCGACCCTCAGATTGGCAGTCACGGGAAAGGCAATCTCGCCATCCATTGATATCACACTGGAACTGCTTGGAGTCGAAAAGACCATGCATCGAATAGATCAGGCGATTGAATACATTGCAGACACGATATAGATTACTGGTTTGGGAAGTGGGGCTATAGCTCAGATGGGAGAGCGCTACAATGGCATTGTAGAGGTCGGCGGTTCGATCCCGCCTAGCTCCACCATACCAAGTGCTGCCTGATGCCGTAGTACTTGACGCAAAAGCTGGGTTAGCGTACCTTGCGCCGCTTCTGATGCAGGTATGGCTGGTTAATGCAGGAACATTCGTCTGTCCCCATCGTCTAGAGGCCTAGGACATCGCCCTTTCACGGCGGCAACGGGGGTTCGAATCCCCCTGGGGACGCCACTATTCGATGTCGTCGAGCAAAAGTCTTTGTTGCGTGACTCAAGCATTGGAGTCAGCTTTCTTTGTATCCGGAAAAGACCTGGACCTGTAGCCGGTAATTCTGCTCAACATGGTGTGTCCTGTAATATGTCGAAAAACTGCCTTATACTGAATCATCTCTATGGGGACAATTTCTAGTGCCGTTGGAGGTTTAAATGCAGCAAGAAAGTACACCCGAATCCGAATCCCAGGTTCCGTCACAACTTGACCAGGAAGCGCTGAACAATTGGTTCGACGAAAGGCTGGAGCAAAAGCTGCGCGAGCGTGCAGAAGCCAGGACCCCCCAGTTGTCACTGATTGCCACCAAGGGCACATTGGACATGGCGTACCCTCCCTTTATTCTTGCGTCGACTGCAGCAGCTCTGGGCTGGGATGTATCCTGCTTCTTTACTTTTTACGGACTGAACCTTTTGAAGAAAGATTTGAACCTTGCTGTTTCGCCGCTGGGCAATCCTGCGATGCCAATGAAAATGCCGTTTGGCCCTGACTGGTTCAAAAGTGTGGAATGGAATATACCCAATGCACTGAGCAGTAACCTCCCGGGATTTGAAAAATTTGCCACCTTGATGATGGAGCGGACTATCAAGGAGAAAGGTGTCGCAAGTATCCAGGAGTTGCGTGCCTTATCCATCGAAGCTGAAGTAAAAATTATCGGCTGTGAGATGACAGCGGACTTGTTCGGGTATGACAAGGCCGAGTTTATCGATGAAGTATCAGAGTGGGTCGGTGCAGCCTCCTTTCTTTCAGCTGCCAAGGACGCGAATATCTGCCTGTTTGTCTAGACGGGGCAAGTCGTCCTTCAGCATTGAAGCTGACGAGTTGTCCGTTTCAGTCAAAATCCCAATCCGGGAACCGTTAAGCCAGGTACAGTGACCGGAGACCTGGACATCAAGCAGCCTCAATCAACTGCATGATTGAGTGCTTGTTGTCGGTAATATCTGCAAGGCTGTACTGGTCCAGCGTATCCAGGAAGGCATTCAAGGCTTCACCGAGGACATGTTTGAGTTTGCATGCCCGCACAATTGGACACTGCCCATCCGGTCCAAAACACTCGACAATAAACAGGTCTTTCTCGGTTTTTCTGATTACCTCTCCCAGCATGATTTCATCGGGGCTTGACGCCAGCCTGATTCCACCGCCTTTGCCCTGGACACTTTTTATGTATCCTGACTTGCCCAGTTTATGCACGATCGATCGAACATGGTGTGCAGAAATGGAGTATGCCTCGGCCAATTGTGAAACAGTCGTAAGCTCCCCTCGTTGTCTGCAGGCCATATAGATCAAAACCCGGAGCGCATAGTCCGTAAATTTTGTTACTCTCATAATTCAATTCCCTTGTCTCTGTGTGTGGAGATCGTTTCTCGGTTTCGCTGTTCCCGGGTTCTTAAGTTTCAAATATCTATAAAAAATAGATGTTATAACCTATACTTTCTATACATATTATCTAAGTACACTAAAGGGGGTTCGATGAGAAAGCGAAAACACCTTCTTGCCTGGCTTATTCCTGTCTGCATACCGCTGGCTTTGTTCAGTGAAGCTTCCATGGCAGATGAAGATCCTGAAGTCACAAGAACGCGCCAGCACGTAGAGATGCTTGACACCCTGTACAAGACAGCGATAGTGCTGATCACGGACAAATACGTCACTGATCCGTCGAAGTTTTCGGGGGCAAGTGCTGCGAAAGCTTTGTTTGACACCATGAGTAACAACGGCTATCACGAGGTGCGTCTTGTAGGCCTGACGGATGTTCTCATCCATCCTGAGATGAATCGACCAAAAGATGAATTCGAAGAGCAGGCTAAAGAGAAGCTACTAGGTGGCGAGTCTACGCATGAAGAGGTAGTCACCATTGAAGGCAAGCGCTATCTGCGTAAGGCCACGGCTGTCCCGGTCGTTCTTGAGAGGTGTGTGATGTGCCATGCAAACTTCAAGGGCAACGATGGGGCGATCGGGACCCTTGTCTACAAGGTGCCACTCATCGAATAAAGTAGCCGGACAGATATCGTGCAAGAAAAAAGGGGGCTTCTGCCCCCTTTTTAGTTTCAGCATGTGCTGCGGACGGGCTAACCAAACATTTCAGCCGTCATATTTTTGAACCAGCTGTAGGCATATTGCACTTCACGTTTAAGCGCTTCCGGAGTTGCATCAGCAGGAGTAAGCCCGCCACTCATCTTTTCGATTTTCGAACGGTCTGCAGCAAGCTTGTACACAGCGACCACAGAAATTCCGTAGTCTGGTGCGATGATGCTGTAGCATGCATTGGCATAGGAATTAACGCCGGACTCCTTTTCCTGAAGCATGCTGACGACTGCTGAAGCAACCACTTTCGCCTCGGTGCCCGCAGCAAAACCGGACTTGGGCATGCCCGTGATGATCCCGGCATCGCCGATGACGTGTATGTCCTTGTGCCGCTTGGACTCGAATGTCCCCAAATCTACAGGGCACCAGCCAGAATCATCCGTCAGATCTGCATCATGGGCAATTTGTGCCGCTTTTTGCGGCGGGATGATATTGGCTACAGCAACTTTGTGTTCATCAAAATCAGTGCTGACTTTCATCGCCTTGGGATCTACCGAGGTGACACCTCCACCTGTGTCCGCCCCTGCAACCCACTCGATCATGTCCCCGTAGACTTTCTTGTACCCCTGCATGAACAATCCCTGTTTGGAGAACTTGTCTTTGGCATCAAGTATCAAAATCTTGGATTTCGGTTTGTGATGCTTAAAATAGTGGGCAATTTGTGCCGCGCGCTCATAAGGGCCCGGCGGGCAACGGAACGGGTTGCCTGGAGGAGCAAGTACCACCAGTCCACCGTCATCCATCGATTCCAGCTGTTTTCTCAGCAGTGCAGTCTGCTGTCCTGCTAGCCAGGCATGAGGCATGATTTCTGCAGCAGCCTCATCGTAGCCTTCAATCGTTTCCCACTTGAGTGCGATGCCTGGTGACATTACCAGACGGTCATACTCAAGCGTTACACCACCTGCAGTGGTAACCTTGTGAGCAACGGGGTCAACCGCAGTAGCCTTGTCCTGAACTACTTTTATTCCGTGGCTAGCAAACTTGTCGTAGCCGAACTCGATGGTTGAAATATCTCGATCACCCCCAATTACCTCATTACTCATGAAGCATGTATGGTGACTGGGTTTTGCTTCAACAATGGTTACCTCTATGGAAGAATCCCCTTTGGCAATATATTTGGCAGCGATCGATCCACCTACACCGCCTCCAATCACGACAACACGTTTTTTTGCAGCTCCCGCTATATGCGGAAAACCGAGTACGGTGGAGCCCAGCGCAAATGCGCTACCTGTACTCTGCAAAAATTTCCTTCTGTTTAGGTTTGGCATGTTAGTTCCTCCTGCAATCCTGACCGGCACTTTATTGCTGATCTGCATAAAACTGGATGAGTTTGGCAATTGATTCCTCTCCATGCACGTCATGGGCTTCTTCCATCTGTTTCCTCATTTTCTTAGGCATGGCCCGATCACCGCTTTGAAAATCAGCCATTGTATATTCAAGGTAAGGAATCCACTGTCCCGCCAGCACCCCTGCGTCATCATCCGCAGACCTTCCGCCATCCTCGTGACATTTTTCGCAGTGATGTTCGTGAATATCTGCACCGGCCTTGGCCAGTTCAGGGTTGACCTCCTGCACACTGGCCTTGAAAGGCAATGCTGCAAAGTACTTTGCGATAGCCTTGATTTCTGCCTCGGAATAACCTTTGGCAATTCGGTCCATGACAGTGGACGTTCGGGCAAAGAATTCGACGTCCTCGAAGTCAGGGTCCGATTCAATCACTTCCTCAACCTTATCCTCGTCGTTATCGTACTTGTAGGCCAACATTGCGCCAATTATGTAAATTTCTGACATTCCCGAAATGGTCGGGGTCGCTGGCCCCTCGCTGATACCTGCTGGACCATGGCAGCCAAGACATGTGTCAGATAGCATAGCCGGGCTTGCAAGGTCGGATGCTGATACGGTATGGAAAGTCAGCAGACTGAGCACACATAACAAAAATGTATGGCGGACAATTGTTAACAGCATTCTTATCCTCCTGTACTGGATATTCATGGCTTCGTTATTCTGCAAACGGCTAGAATCTAAGCACAACCGCAGTGATTTTTATCCCCGCACACGAATACTAGCACAGTTGAATGCCCGCTTTTAGACCCGCGCCTTGCCTAGTTCAGTGCAATTTCCTCTGCAGGTTTTCTGGGCAGTGTATGTGCCACGCCAGTATGGCAATCAATGCAGGTTTTTCCTCGCGTCTCTGCATTTTTATGCTTTTTGCGCGCTGAGCGGTCCTGTTCCTTGAGATCCATGGCAGCAATGGTGTGGCATGACTGACACTCGCGTGAGTCATTTGCTTTCATTCGTGTCCATACGGCATTTGCCATCTGCCACCGGTGCTTTTCAAATTTTTCTTCATCATCTATGGTGCCCAGGATCTCGTGCCATACATCCTTTGCGGCGCGAATCTTGGCATACAGCTTTGGCCCCAGGCTGTGCGGAACATGGCAGTCAGAACAGCCGGCACGTACACCCGAGATATTTGTATAGTGGATGCTTTCCATCCATTCTTCCTGTACCCACTGCATGGAATGGCACGATGTGCAGAAGTCCGTGCTGTTGGTAGCCTCTAACGTGACAGAGGATACGGCCATGGAGACTGCACCGATGAGCAGCAGGGCGGCGGCAAGTAAAAGTTTCAAAAGATACCTCTGTGAGTTGTCTGATTGCAAAATGAGCTAATGACAGAGCAAACCTTATAGCAGTATACTGCCAGACTATATCAAAAATCTGGTGTTACAGGGACTTAATGCTTATGAAGTATGCTGAAGTGACTCGGACGCTCGTTGTCTTGATGGCTGGGATACTAGTCTTGCCCACGGCCTCAATAAGTTCAGAACTTTCCAGTCAAAACGACGCAGAGAATTCTGTCCAGACCGAGACTGTTGCAAAGATGAATGACAGTCAAGAACCAAGCGGGAAAGCAAATACAGATACTAACCCAGAGTCCACCGAAGACTCACAGGCCAGTATCAATGAAGACATAGCAAAGCAGGCACCTTCTCAATCGGCGCATAACCCATGGACGGGGGCACATGGTTCATTTGCGAACTTTTTTAACCCCTTCACTATGCTAAACCCTGCAGCCTACATGGGCATGATGTATCCGATGATGGGAATGATGGGGACCATGTATAACTTTCCTGTAGACATGATGACGCAACCATGGGCCATGGACATGATGATGCGCTCGATGAATCCACATCTTTTGTTTGGCATGTTCGGCCATGCGGGTTCTGCTTACAGGGGAGGCAAAGTTCCAGAGCATTTGCCGGCTGTAAGAATCCCGTTTTTCCCGACCCAGAATTATCAAAACTGGCCGAAAAACAAGGTATCTCCCGGAGTGTCCCGTGAAGCCAAGAAGAATGCCTTTCAAACTGCGATGGCCTTCAGTCCGCTTTCCATGCGTGACATGATCAGTATCATGACTGACAAGATGCCTGTTCAGGAAGACGTCTCCTGGGATGATGCTGTGGAGGCCATGAAGCTCCGTGCGAATGAGCTGAACTTCAAGTTTGTTGGTTCGAGCCCACTGTGGAAAGAAATTGAAGCAGTCACGGAAAAACCTTCAGCCAAGGTCGAGATGTTTCGTTTCTGTGATGCGGCAGTTGCTCGAAAAATCTTAGACGAAATTCCAGAATTTGTTATATTCCTGCCGTGCCAGATTTCATTGATTGAGGATGGTGAGGGCAAGCTGTGGGTCATGACCATGGACTGGAGTATTGAATGGCTTGATTTTGCTCAAAATCCGAACTCGCATTTGGCTAAAGATTTGCGTCAGGATGCAATCAGAATTCGCGAGGCAATGACTTACATTATGGAAGGCGCTGCAACAGGCGAGTTTTGAGAATACGTTTGTAAACCTATTAACCAGAAGGGAATTTAAATGTTATTTAATAATAGACTGCTTCGACGGGTATTGATTGCTAGTTGCCTACTTACTGCTTGCGTCACCGGCTTACATGCTGAGGAAACACCAACCCCGCAAGCAGATTCTGCTCCATTAGGCATGTCGAAGGCAATGCAACACTCCATGGACCCCAACGTATGGATGCAGATGATGGCGATCATGATGAACCCTCAAAATTCATCGTCTCTAGATGCTTGCGCGCTATGTCATGAACCCCAGGAAATAGCTGAGTACCATGCCAGCTTCGGGCCTATGCTGGATATGATGTGGCAACCCTACAAGGCAATGATGAATCCTCACGCGATGACTTCTATGATGAATCCAAATACCTATATGGGTTCCTTTGGCGGGATGATGAATCCTGCAATGTACATGAACATGATGTATCCGATGATGGGAATGATGGGGCCAATGATGGGCCCCATGATGGGATCCATGATGAATCCTGCGATGTACATGAACATGATGAATCCCGGGATGTATATGAACATGATGAATCCTGCGATGTACATGAACATGATGAACCCCATGATGGGAAATCCGATGATGAACCCTATGGGTATGATGCCCCCAATGCCTGGCTATGGAGGACAATCACCACAGTCTCCCGGAAGCCCGCAAATGGATACTGAACAGCATAAGCAGTGGTACGATCAATGGACAGACATGATGAAAAACTTCCTTCCTAATTCTGGGTCCAAGACTGAGTAATAACATTACCTGGTGTGCTCATCCCAACAGATATGCGAACTTGCATTTGGGATGGGCATGCGGTGTCACGAACACTGTTGTAAAATCTTTTTGAAGAACCTTAATCTACACAGGCAGACACTCGAAATGCTCTTCTGCTTTCAAATTACTTAAGAGATATTTGGGCCTTAGGATATATTTCTCAAGTACTTTCAATTCTGAAAATTCAAAAATATTCAGGGATATAATTGCTCGCTATATGGATTGGCATTCTGGTGAATTTAAGTTATCTACATTGTATAATTTAGCCCCCTGATCCCGTAGGAACGAGGTGACATGGAAGAATTTTCTAACCTTCATCTGGTAGCAATACTTGGTTTTATCATAGCCGCTGTATTTGGCTTTATTGGAAACAAAACTCACTTTTGTTCAATGGGTGCGATCAGTGACGTGATCAACATGGGGTCAAAAGGCCGTTTAGGAGCCTGGTTCCTGGCAATTGGTGTAGCAATACTTGGGGCACAGTTCTTGTTTTTCCAGGGACTCGTGGACCTGAATGCGTCAATCTATCTCTCACCTAATTTTTACATCCTCAGCTATATCCTTGGAGGGATTCTATTTGGAATTGGCATGACATTGGCGGCCGGCTGCGGGCAACGGAATTTAATTCGACTCGGTGGTGGAAACTTAAAGGCACTCGTCGTGATTATAGTGCTGGGCATAACCGCCTATATGACCATGCGAGGCCTGTTGGCGGTCGTGCGTTTGAACTGGGTTTATGCTGTCAATGCTGATCTTACGAGCCAAGGCATAAACGACCAAAGCCTGATCAGCTACCTGGGGTCGCTTCTGAACCTCGAGAATACAGCTTGGCTGAGGGTAATCATCGGTGTAGTACTGGCTGGAGGTTTCATAACCTATGCTTTTATACACAAGGAATTCCGCAGAAGTTTCGACAATATTCTTGCAGGGGTCATAATCGGCGTATGCGTGGTTGCGGCATGGTATGTAACCGGCTATGTAGGCCAGGATGACTTTGAACCGGTCATGCCCCAGGGCATGGCCTTTATCGGTCCAACAGGAAATGCAATCAGCTATCTGATGACTTTTACAGGCGCTCAGATCAATTTTGGCATTGCGATTGCGTTTGGGATGATTACTGGTTCCTTTCTCTATGCCCTTGTATCAAGGTCATTCAGGATTGAGACATTCAGCAACAAGTCTGAGATGACCAGCCATTTGATTGGCGCAGTTCTGATGGGATTCGGTGGCGTGCTTTCATTCGGGTGCACGATAGGGCAGGGGGTGACTGGAATGTCTACATTGGCGATGGGGTCAATTCTTGCCCTGGGTTCAATTATCTTTGGCAGTGCGCTTACAATGAAAGTTCAGTACCACATCTTGGATGAGAAAGGATTCTTTACTGCATTGGCCACGTCATTGCTGGAACTGCTCAGGCCGTGGAAGAAACAGGCAACCTAATCCATTGCCAGCTTGTTGGCCTTACTTGATCTCCGCTTCTCCTGTACCTGATTCTCCAAGATTGTCAGTCCAGCTGATCGTCACAATATCCCCGGGATTGCCCCCTTCAAATTCAAATGACCAATAGGGATTTTTCGAAATCCCTGTTCCCCATTCTGCAGAGATGATCACTTCTCCATTTAATGCTGCCTGGACATTTTTGATAAAGTGAGCCGGAACTAGCTCTCCAGTGTCAGGATCTTTCCTGCTTCCAGATTCCATGGGGTGATAAAGTATGGCCTTAACTGTGGTTATTCCGTTTTTCACTTTGGCTCTGATTTTCATTTTTTGAGACATTCTCTCAATCCTTAAATTTGAAATTTAGACACAACCGCCCGCGGTAACTCTTACTGCACTTTTCGCGCTGTACAGTTTGCCTTCTGCCTTGATGATGGCAACTACATGCGAGGTCTCACGCAATTTGATGCGTGTAGAGACATAGGGCTTGGATTTTCCGTGAAAATAAAACCTTGAAATCCAGGGTCTTGGATTCTTGTCACCCATGATACTTATCCATTCGACGTTATCCAGGTCCGTTGAAATCTTTACAGGCACCGTCGCGCCATTTTCAGCGATATCAGGTACATTCAGCTCTACGTGTCCATCAAGCAGTTCCTGATCGCCGATTAGCCCTTTTAACGCGGGCAAGTATTCAGTTTCATCAAACGCTGCTGACGGCCATTTTGCCCAGGCTCGTGGTATTACGCCTGAACTTAAGGCAAATATGCCTATGCAAAGCTGGTATTGGATGAATCTTCTTTTCGAAATGTCCATGGCGTCCCCTTGAGATTGGTGATGTGAAATGTACACATCTGTCATCTAGCCAATACAGGCCGTACTGTAATTTTTGACGATAGTTTACTATGTAAGTTCACGAATATTCTAACGCACTAACTGATTGATTGCTTCGTTCAAACTATCCAGACCAGTAGATAATGGTGGCTATTTTAGATGACTTGTATGAGAATTTCTTTGATCCGGCGGCACTGTGCCTGTGTTACAGGTTTCGCTAAACGGGTACGGAACTAAAATGGATAGAGGCTGATAAATGACTGATTACCTGGCTGTATATTCAAGCGAATTCTGATATGGCTGCCTATGTTGTTCTGTACGCTGTCCATGTAGGCACTGCATGCCTGTCGATTGCCGGATTTTTTGTTCGCGGAATCTGGATGCTGCAATCGTCAGAAAGATTACAGCAGCGCTGGGTAAAAATAGTTCCACATATAAATGATACGATACTGTTGCTCACTGCGATCGCGTTGGCTTTCATCACGGTTCAGTATCCTGGTCCAGCTACATGGCTGAACGCCAAGATTATCGGGCTGTTAGTATATATCGTGCTGGGTGTCATTGCTTTAAAACGCGGAAAATCTAGGAGAGTGAGAGCCTCGGCCTGGTGTCTTGCACTGATAACCTATGCCTACATCATGGCCGTTGCATTTACGAAGAACGCATTCCCGTTGGCATTGTAAGCTTCATTCAAGGATCAGCTGTTAACCGGTGTGGGCTGAACAGTCCAGTCCAAGAGCAGTTGAATTAAGAAAAGCCCCGGTCTTTCAACCGGGGCTTTTTTTTGGGGTATACCTTCTACTCCAGTTCCTGAGAGTCAGTTATACCTTGGGGCATCCTGCGAAACTGAATAATTTCGCCTGATTAGTTTTTGTCTACTGTGGCTTCTGCTACAGAAGGGGTATAGAAAGAGCTAAACATATTTTGATAAGTGCTTGGGTTGAACATCCATGCTGTGCCTTCTTGGCTGAAGTCCATGGTTTTATACAGAGGCTGGTAATACTGCGGATTCATCAGAGCAGTCATCCATTGCATATAAAATGCCGGGTTCATATACGCATACATAAACTGGTATGACTGCGGGTTCATGGGAGCAGCCATCCAATTAACATATGTCTGGGGGTTCATGAACTGTGCCATTGCATTCGTCAACTTGGCAGGGTCGCTGAAACTCGTCATCCAGGCTTCCCATTGCTTTGGATCAATAGAGCAGTTCATAAGTGCTTGAGTATTGGCTGGGTGATTGATCGCAACCATCAATTCGTTGAATTTGACCGGATTAGTCATTGCAGCAGCCATCGCTTCAGGGTCAGTGAATGCAGGATGTACCGTGCAATCAGCTGACTGGTTTTGAGCCGTGTCGCCAGTTTTGGCCAGGTCACCGAAAGCAGGTGTTATCAGGAGTATGGAAAGCCCAGCGATAACCGGATAGGCAAGTTTTGAAAAGTTCATTGTAGGATCCCCATTGAATGTAATTAACAATATAATTATATTCTAATATATTTTATTAGTTTTTGAAATAAAATATTTGAATGTGCATATTGCTTAGTGCTATAGCACTGGAATATTAAAAGGCGGGCTCTGTGCAATTTCTGCATCAGTCATCTGGTCAAAACAGTCCATCCCGCAAACAGATCAGAATATGTGTGGGTACAAATAGCGGCACCGTGCGGAAACTGAGGGGTTATCAGCCAGGCTCTATGATCTTTGGAAGCCGAAACATCTTAACAGCGCTGTTGAACCTTTAAATCAAATTTTTTCATGTAGACGGGAGAGAGTCTGTTGGCCAAATGGGTTCTCAAGGTTGCCTAGGCTCGATTCATGACAAATTAATGATTGCGCATAATATATATTATGTTAAATTAAATAAAACAACAGAACAGGCCAGCAAGAAGGTTAAAGGGAATACAGGCTTGTATGCAATACGATTAGGCTAACCAAGTGATAAGTATACTTAAGAATATATTTTATCTTGTTGAATTAGAGTATATTCTGTTCAGCATCAAGCATGCTTAGCCACTGGTCGTAGATCACATCTGCTAGTTGATGCATCGAACTTATACGCTGTGCAAGGTCCCTGCTGATTTCTGTCTCGCTTTGCACGCTGTCCGAAAGCGGCACCAGGTCATACCCATAGACCTCAAGCCAGTCGTTGAGCATGTTTGCGGTCACTTCCAGATGAGGGATGGTGGCAATGATATTGTCTATGGTAAAAGCCTGGTTCGGATTATGAACAGTGGTGTAGAGAGGCGTGGCACCACTTGGGATTGTCATGGCATCTTCATGCCAAAGCAGCACATCCAGAGTTTTAGGCAGTCGTGAAAACCACTGCTTGCAGATATCATTATCCAGAAACTCAATGGCGTACCACCCTATTTCTTTCTTGGGCATAGTACTGATATTTCCACCCAGAGCTTTGCTTATCAATTGAGCACCAAAGCAATGGCCTATTATTGGAAGGTTTTTTTCGGCTGCACGGCATATAAGGTTTAATTCTTCAGATATCCATGGGTGTGTGTCATTCACGCTCATGGTTCCTCCGAGAAATGCAAGTCCACTGACATTGTTAATGTCAGTAAGAACAGGCTCGCCCTGATCGATGGCGACCAGTTCATAGCTGAACTTGTTCCGTTCTAGAGTTCTAATAAAGTGCCCTGCTCCAACCCTGCTATCGTGCCTGAAAATTCGTATGGGATTCACTACATTACTCTCTATGTCTGGTATGAGAAGCAGTATGTGTGCAAAATCCTTTTAACCGTGTATGACAATGATCCCGCAAAATCAATTGACAGCAGTTCTTTTTTTCTTGGATGGGTCGATAAAAGGAATTTCTGAAGTGATCGCAGCGCATGAAACAGTTTTGCCACTGATCTCAAGGTGAATTCCGCTTTGAGCAAGGTCTGGGCGAAGCTGGGCCATGGCTATAGATTTTTTGAGAACTGGAGAAAATACAGGGGCAGTAATCACGCCAACTTTCTGACCATCCAGAAAAACCTCAGCATCTGGGTCCACGGCCGTATCACAATCCGCAATGATGCCGAATGTCCTGATTTTTTCCTTGCCCAGGGATTGCATCACCGCCTCTTTGCCGCGATAGTCAGCCACTTTTTTCTTGCTTACCGCAAATCCCAGGCCGACTTCCCAGGGTGTATTGTCTTCCATCATGTCATACGGGTAAAACAATAATGCAGCTTCTACCCGGATTGCATCAATGCAATTAAATGAGCAGGGTAAAATCCCTATCGCGCTGCCATTTTCAAGGATGGCGTCCCAGATTGGACCAATGCTGCTGGCCTTGGCAAATATTTCGTAGCCACGTTCACCAGAGTAGCCCGTACGCGAGATTAGACACTGGTGGCCAAACAATACGGCTGAAGTTTGGTGGAAGTACTTCAGGTTTTTTATATCGGCATTTGTATGCTGATCAAGAAAGTCCATTGCCTTGGGTCCTTGCAATGAAATGTCATGCAGATCATCGTCGAAAACAACCGTGACATCCCTGCCCTGCGCAGACTTCTGCAGCTGTTCCATGCCTGTTCCGGCACCGTGAACCATCATGACGTGGTTGGGACACAAATGAAACATGATGCAGTCATCGGTAATACAGCCCTCCTCATTCAAAATAAGGGCGTAGGTTGACCGGCCAGGGTATACAGTCGACATGTCGCGTGTGCAGACGTGTTCAACGACTTCAAGTGAGTCAGGGCCCACTACATGCACCTTTTTGAGACCTGAAACATCAAACAGGCCTGCAGAATTACGTACAGCAAGATGCTCATCCTTCACATCCTGGCTGTATTCCCAGGGCACATCCATTCCATTCCACTCACCAAGTGGTGAACCTAGCTTCCGGTGACGAGATTCCAGGGCTGAATGCCGTGTTACTGCCATACCTTCCTCCTGGAGTATGCATCGATAAAGGGACCTGAAGGCTACCAATTATGCATTGGGTGGTAACCTCGGGTAACAATTGTAAATCGAAACAGTTTATGTTGAAAAAATTAATCGGATCCGAGCTTTGAATCAATCTGTCCTTGGGCGTACAACTTTTGCAGTATAAAGCAACAGGGCCTTGGCTTTAGCTGATTCAGCTCATGCCGCAGTCCTGCTACAATCATGCAAGATACTGCTTTCAATTCAAGGTGATCTGACAGATACTTGAATTGTATTCTTTAGAGTTGTGATTGGTCTCAAATGTGAAATGAACTTGTTCCCGGTCAAACACAATAAAAAGCGAAGCGCCGTCAGCTGCGAAGCGCCCTCTCCTAGATTCTTAGAGTACCCTGCTGAGCATAAGCATCTGCATTTCCTCAATACTGTGCTACGGGATGTGGTTGAGAATCCAGGTTCCGTCTCCCCATTCCTGGTATTGCTGAACGAGATTGAATTCCTGACGGGTTCGGTTTCAAGTGCACTGTTTATTATCAAGGAATCCGGAGAGAAAGAACTCGTGGCGATCACCGACGAGCCAGACCTGGAAGTATTCAGTGACAGCTTGAACAATACCTCTATTGATTCGAATCACAGCATGCTGCAGCCATTCGGAAAAACTGCTGGTAGTGCATACGACGTCATAGTGATTTGCTTGGGAGAGAGCGGTCACACCCCCCATGGCATGCTTATCTTGAAAACACCTAAATCTGCGAGTGGAAGCATGTCAGAAGTTGAAATGGAATCCATAAGACATGCACTGAGTGGAATTTTGTCAAGCTCGCAGCATCTGGATGTCAGCAAGCGACTTGCCCTGCATGAGGAAAGAGCGCTGATCGCCCGAGAGTTGCATGACTCCCTTGCACAATCCCTCTCATACCTGAAAATACAGGTAAGCAGGCTGCAGTCACTGCTGAAGATCAATCCACAGTACAGTGATGAAAACATGACTGCAATCAATGGGATTGTTGAAGAATTCCGGACCAATCTCAATGTTTCCTATAAACAGCTGCGTGAGCTGATTACCACTTTCAGGCTGGCGTTGAAAAGTCGCGATCTAGCTCATGCACTGGAAGATTCAGTGGAAGAATTTGAAAACAGAAGCAGTGTTGCCGTTAGCCTGGATAACCGACTGTCGCGCATGGACCTGGCCGTTGACGAGGAAATCCATGTTCTGCAGATCGTTCGCGAGGCTGTCGCAAATGTCGTAAGGCACTCACAGGCCAGTCGCGCGGAGGTGTCGTTAAGTATTTCCAGCGCTGGACTGATACGCATCAATATTGATGATGACGGGGTAGGCATGAAAAACTCGCAGGCCAGGACACATCGTCATGGATTGATCATCATGCAGCAGCGCGCTCATGAACTCGGAGGAAAATTTCGTGTTGAGACCAACCACCTTGGTGGAACGCGTATCACCGTCACGTTTTATACAAAAAGCAAAAAAAACATTCGCCAATCTTCAGGCTAGATTCCAATGCAATCAGAAAATACTGTTTTGATCATCGATGATCATCCACTTTTCCGTAAAGGTGTAGCGCAGCTCATCGAAGGCATGGGCGATGAATTCAAGCTTGTTGGTGAAGCGCAATCCGGCACAGAGGGAATCGCACTGGCATTGGAGTACAAACCGAACCTGATATTGCTGGACTTGAATATGGAGGGTATCAGCGGGATCGAAACGCTGATCGAGTTGCGGAAACAAGATGTCAGGTCATACGTAGTCGTGCTAACAGTCTCTGATGCGGAAGAAGACCTAGTATCTGCCCTGCGCAACGGAGCCGACGGGTATCTTCTTAAGGACCTGGAGCCAGAAGTGTTGCAGTCAAAACTGCAAAGCGTAATAAACGGTCATATAGTGCTCGATCAGAATTTATCTGAAAAACTGGCAAGTTCCATTCGTAACGAACGGGACGTTTTGCCTGAAAAGCAAAAAAGCGCCTCGCTCACACAGAGGGAAAAGGAAATTCTGGAGTTGATTGCCAGTGGGTACAGCAACAAGCTGATTGCACGCAAGCTGGATATAAGTGATGGAACCGTAAAGGCCCATGTCAAGAATCTATTGAGAAAACTCAATGTCCATTCACGGCTTGAAGCGGCGGTTTGGGCCCTGAATCATGGTTTCGGGAAATAGGCATTTATATTATAAATGTGAGCGCGCAGACAGGCTTATCACGACTCTTGTCAAGCATTTCACTTTACTCTGCCTGCAGCATTTGAGACTGCGCCTGTGAACGATGAATCCGACATATTAGACGGCCTGCAGCAGATTGTTTTTGAGGTAGACCGATCGGGCAAGTGGGTTTACCTGAACCCGTCATGGACTGACCTGACTGGTTACCCTGCCGATCAAATGCTTGGCACCCACTTCCTTGACCTCGTGCACCCCAAGGACCGGCCCGGCGCAGAACAGTTCCTGCTCGGCCTGTACCGGCAAAGGAAACGGGAAATCAAGCCGATTACAGTCCGGTTTCTTTCCAAGCAAGACAGGCCTGTGTTCATGGTACTGAGAGCCAATCCTGTATTCGGAATAGAGGAGAATCAAGGCTCAGCCAGGATCGTCGGAACGCTCACCGAAATTACAGAAGAAATCCGCCAGCTGGAAATTCTTGAAGCAAAGTATCGGAGTTTGTGTAACTTTGTCGACAGTTTTTCCGGCATGTTATACCGGTGTCGCAATGATGGGGACCTGACCTTTGAGTATGTCAGCACTGGTTGCCTGGAGTTGACAGGATACAGTCGTCGACAACTTGTTGAAAAGAATGAGATCTCATATGCAAGCATCATTCACCCTGATGACCGCCAAAGAATTTTTGAAACCATCCAATATAAATTGCACTCCGGCAAGCAGTACGAACTTACACATCGGATCATCACTGCGGCAGGCACAGAGCGATGGGTATTCAACAGAGGTAAGGGAAATTTCTCTTCCAGTGGAGAACTGCTGTCATTCCAAGGCCTGCTGATTGATTTTGATCAGCAGAAGAAGATTCAGGAGCGCAGTTTACAGCAGTCACTCTATGACTCGGAAACCAAGCTGCTGAACAGGATTTTATTTATCGATCGCCTGGAACACTCGATAGAGAAAATCAAATGCCAAAATGGCTACTCCTTCGCATTGCTGCTACTGAGTATTGACCAGTATTCTCAACTGTTTGAAAGCCTGGGCGCCCAGAGCATTGAGTTTGTTATTACTGAAATCGGGCAAAGGATCATCGAAACCCTTAACTACCCCGTATCTTTATGCAGATTGCAGGAGGATCGTTTTGGAATCCTGCTTGATTCATCCGAATACAGCATCAAAAACATCAATGCAATCATGAACCAGATTCAAGAGCAGGTTCAAACTCCCTTAACCATAGAAGAAAACGAAGTGTATGTCACAGCAAGCATTGGTGTGGTCATTGGCAATCCGGATTACGATGACAAGGAAAAAGTGCTGGCGGAAGTCCAGAATGCACTGAGCCGTGCGATCAGCCTGGGGGGCGCCCGCTACGAAATGTCTGACTTGATTACACATGGGAAAGCTGCCCTGCAGGCACACATTGAAAAAGAACTTGAACGTGCGCTGGAACAAAATGACTTTCTGGTGCACTGGCAGCCTATTATTACTCTCGAGAACAGCCGCTTGTCAGGCCTTGAGGCAAGACTGGTGTGGCCGCACCCTATAAAGGGACTTTTATATGCCGAGCAATTCGTACCGAACGCGGAAGAAACGCAACTCATCATTCCATTGTGGGAATGGATGATCAATGATGTATGCAGGCAAATCGAAAAGTGGAATAACCTGGTTTCCGAGATCCAGGAGATTACATTAAACATACAGGTGACGGGAGCAACGTTACTGGATGCAGACGTGATTTTCAGGCTTTGTAAAAAGCTCCTGCTGGTCAAGCCTGACTTGTGCAATGTGGTAGTAGGGGTTTCCGAAAATGTGCTGAGCCATGTTCCCCGAACCACGAGCAGTCTGCTGAGACCCATGGAGAGAAAAGATATCCAGCTGATGCTGGACGGATACGGAGGAACTAAAACTTCCTTGTCTTTACTTCAGGACATACCGATTGAGTATGTCCGTTTAAGCCGTTCAATCGTGGAAAACTGCGTGTCGGATCATGGGAAGTTTGTACGCGCCATTGCCTCGCTCACCCATAACCTTGACATTGAAATAATGGCCAATGCCGTGCAGTCAAGACAGCAGTTGGAAACACTGAAGAATGCAAATATCGATTCAGCCCAGGGTGATCATATCTCGAAACCCGTCTCTGAAGAGGATGCCATCCAAATGCTTTCTCAGGTTGCCATTTCCAGGCATTGAGGAATCCGGTGCTGGACCCCTGTTTCCTGGTTTGTTTCGAGCAGGGAGATTTTTTCAGTACCTCACAAACAGCAAATCCTCCGCGAAACAGTTAAAATTGGCCTGATATAGCCTCGTAACACTACCGGGTCGCATGATGATCAAAGGCGTGCTGCTGGACCTAAGCGGAGTCCTGTACATTGGAAACCAGCCTCTTCCAGGTGCCATCGATGCAGTGCAGTATCTTGCAAGGAGCGGTTTACCGATACGCTATATCACGAACACAACACGCAGTCCGCGAAGTGCCATTCTGAAAAAGCTGGCTGCAATGAAGCTGAAGGTTGCCCAAAACGAGCTGTTTACAGCGCCTGTTGCTGCACACAATTACATCAAGAGGAATGGCCTGTCCCCCTACTTGCTGCTGCATGCTGACCTGCTCCCGGAATTTTCAGAATTTGACTGCAAGAATTTTGATTCGGTCTTGCTGGGAGACGCTGGAAGAGGGTTTACCTATGAAAAGCTGAACAAGGCATTTCGTCTGCTGTTCAATGGAGCACCTTTGTTTGCAATGGGCGATAATCGCTATTTTAAAGAAGAGGATGGCTTCAGCCTGGATGCAGGACCTTTTTTGCATGCACTGGAAATGGCAAGCGGAGTCAAGGCAACTGTGCTGGGAAAACCCGCGAAGGAGTTTTTCCTAGAGGCGATCCAGGAATTTGACTGCCCGCCTGGTGAAGTGGTCATGGTTGGAGATGACGTCGAAGCAGATATAAATGGTGCCTGTGAAGCGGGCCTTCAGGCTATTCTTGTTCAGACAGGAAAATATCGAAGCAGTGATGACCAGTATATCCGCAATCCTGGTGTGCGCATCGCTGAGCACATTACCCAGGCAGTCAACTGGATTGCCCAGTAAAGCTGGCACCCAGTCAATTTGCTCATCATCCTGCAACACCTGTAGTGGAACCAAATCCTGTTACTCAATAGGTGGTAGGCATTTCGAGCAATTGACCGGCAATGCAATAAAACCAATTATCCCTTAGCCCTGCTCAAAGAGGCATCTGGGACCATGTAAGTGCATGGGTTTGAACACCGGTATGGCAGAAGTGCGGTACTCTGAAAGCAGTAGAGGAACATAGGAATCTTTCATGCCGTGGGGCTTACTAAAATACGGTCTTGCTTCCAAATATCCGGCTCGTCGAGATATACCCGGTCCTCGTGAACTGAAAAAATCTTATGAGATTGTCATCATAGGAGCCGGAGGACACGGTTTGTCCACCGCGTATCACCTGGCCCGTTACCATGGCATTACAGATGTTGCCGTACTGGACAAGGGGTACGTGGGCGGCGGCAATACTGCACGCAACACTGCAGTGATTCGGTCAAACTATATCTCGCCCGAGGCAATAGAATTCTACAAGGCCTCTGTCGAGATGTTTGAAAACCTGTCCAACGAGCTGGGATATAACCAGATGTATTCCCAGCGAGGACAACTTACCCTTGCTCACTCCGATGCCAGCGTACGCGCATTCAGGTTGCGGGCAGAGATCAACAAGCACCTGGGGGTCCGGTCTGAAATGGTGGACCGGAAACAAATCCGTGAAATCGTGCCTTGTCTGAATATGGATAAAAAGATGCGTTTTCCGATCCAGGCAGGCCTATGGCACCGCGATGGCGGCACGGCAAGACATGATGCCGCTGCATGGGGCTACGCAATGCGCGCAGCACAGATGGGCGTTGAAATTCACCAGCGCACCGAGGTTACCGGCATACATGTCGATAAAGGTAAAGTCGTGGCAGTGCAAACAGCCCGCGGGACTGTCCGCTGCAATCATGCCGTCCAGGCTGTAGCGGGTATGAGCTCAGAAGTTGCAAGAATGGCGGGAATTCGACTGCCAATTCGAAGCTATCCCCTGCAGGCCATGGTCACACAGCCCGTCAAGCCCTTTCTGGACCCGCTGGTGAGTTCAGCAGAACTGCATGCTTATGTTTCACAGACCGCACGCGGTGAAGTTGTCATAGGGGGTGGTTCTGATCCGTACGAACTGTACTCGACGCGCTCTACCCTGGATCTCAAGGAAAATCTCATCGCGCACGTTCTGGAAATGTTCCCTTTCATGGGCGAACTGAAGCTGCTGCGCCAATGGGCAGGCATTACTGACATGACGCCCGATTACAGCCCCATCCTTGGGACCAGCCCGGTAAAAAACTATTGGCTGGATGCAGGCTGGGGCACCTGGGGATTCAAGGCTACACCCATATCCGGCAAGTGCATGGCAGAATCACTTGCAAATGAGAAAACAGCCAGACTGATTCAGCCGTTCGGGCTTGAGCGATTCAGGCGCTTCAAGCTGTTCAACGAGGCAGGAGCCACTGCGGCAAGCCATTAGGGGGTAACAATGAAGATCATGAACTGCCCATTGAACGGCCCACGGAATATCTCAGAATTCATTTGTTTTGGTGAAGTATCGATAATGCCCTGCCCGCAAGACAGCAGCGATGATGAATGGGCAGACTTCATCTGGCTGTCGAATAATACTGCGGGAGTAGTTCGTGAATGGTGGTGTCATGCGGCAACCTCGTACTGGTTCATTGCTGAAAGGAATACGGTCACGGATGAAATTCTGGCGACCTACCCTGCAAGCGATGTCTTTACCGATCGAGTCGAATTTAAACATAAAAATAATCTGTAATATTAGTCAGTTAAAGTGTATACCTCACCTAACCGTTTACCCGCTCCCGCCGGCAGGCTAGTAGATCATGAGAACACGATCAACTTTAGCTTTGAAGGCACACAGTACACCGGCCTTGCCGGAGACACCATTGCCAGCGCATTGGCGGCAAATGACGTCTGGCTGTTATCCCGTTCTTTCAAATACCATCGTCCACGCGGTGTATTGTCCATGGCCGGGCTTGAGGCCAACACGCTGGTCCAGGTTGATAACGAACCCAATGTAGCGGCTGACAGACGAAAAGTTACCCAAGGGCTTCAGGTAAGCGGTCAAAATTGCATAGGAAGCCTCGCTAATGACCAGGCTGAAAAAATCAGCCTGGTAAACCGGTTTCTTCCCGTGGGGTTTTATTACAAGGCATTCTTTCAGCCTAAAGGTGCATGGCAAAATATTTGGGAACCGATCATCCGAAAGTTTGCAGGACTGGGTCAAGTGCATCCAGACACACCGCATGGCTACTACGACAAGCAATACCTGTTCAGCGAGATTACCGTGGTAGGTGGCGGGCCGGCAGGCATGAGTGCTGCGTTGGCCGCAGCCGACGCAGGTGCGGAAGTTCTTCTCATTGAGCAGGAAACTGTCATCGGCGGATCACTCAACTATGGTCGATTCGATACTGAAGGAACGCTTGCGCACACCCTTCACGATGAACTGGTCACAGCTGTTACAGACCATTCCAACATCGAGGTCATGACTGACTCCGTCTGTAACGGGTATTTTGCTGACAACTGGTTGCCTGTTATCCGCGGTCACCGCATGTACAAACTTCGTACGAAGGAACTGATACTGGCACCGGGCAAAATGGAACAGCCTGCAATTTTCCGTAACAACGATCTCCCGGGCGTGTTGCTGGGCACGGCTGCACAGCGGCTGATCCGCCTGTACGGGGTACGGCCTGGCAAACAGGCAGTAGTACTCACTGCCGGCGACGATGGGTACGCAACGGCACTGGAATTGCTGGAAAACGGTGTAAATGTCACTGCAGTTGCAGACTTGCGTCAATCGTTTGACGCAACACCCCTGTACAAAAAAGTACTCGCCTGTGGCATATCCATACACAAGGCGTGTACCGTGTACGAAGCTCTCCCGGACAAGCATACACGCGGCATACGGGCTGCAGCACTGCGTCAACTTGCTGGCATCGGTCAGTGCGGCAATGAAGCCTGGCGTTATGACTGCGACCTGCTTTGCGTATCTGTAGGCTTCATGCCTTCCTATCAGCTTGCACTGCATGCCGGCGGCAAGCTGAAGCATGATGAAGCGGTATCCGGGTTTTCGATTACGGGCCTGCCCGCCTGCATACACCTGGCCGGGGCAGTCAACGGGAAAAACGAGCTTGGTTCTGTCATTGAGTCCGGCAGGCAAGCCGGGCAAGCCGCATCCAGAAAACTGGGACTTGCTGTGCCAGGTGCCGCTGCCTCGAGACCTCTGAACCCAATCTCCTATTCCAGCATCAACCACCCCTGGCCAATTTTTCCGCATCCACGAGGCAAGGAGTTTGTGGATCTGGATGAAGATTTGCAATATCTGGATATTATTCATGCATGCCGAGATGGATATGACGAACTGGAGCTGGTGAAACGCTATTCGACGGTTGGCATGGGGCCTTCACAAGGTCGCCACTCAGCATTGGCTACAGCGCGAGTTGTGGCAGAGGAAACTCAGCGTACCATGTCGGAAGTCGGAGTCACGACTGCTCGTCCTCCGCTTCATGCAGAGAACCTCGCGGTGATTGCCGGGCGCAGCTTTGAACCTGAGCGGCTAACTGCAATGCATCATCGTCATCTGGAAGCAGGCGCGCACATGGTTACGGCCGGGCAATGGTGGCGACCTGCATACTACGGAGAACCGCAACACGCTGACCGCTGGATCCTCAAGGAAAATCTCGCGGTTCGAAACAACGTCGGCATGATCGATGTATCCACCCTGGGTGGACTGGAAGTCCGGGGACCGGACGCTGCAGAATTCCTGAACCGCATGTACACCTTTTCCTATTCCAGACAAAAGACAGGCACGCTACGATACCTTCTCATGACAAATCCTGCCGGAAGGATTATAGATGACGGGGTTGCATGCCGGCTTGATGATGAACATTTTTATATCACTGCAACGACAGGTGGAGTTGAAACTGTTTACCGAACCATGTTGTGGTGGAACGCGCAATGGCGTCTTGATGTTGATGTAACGAATGTCACTTCGGCCTATGCAGGAATAAGCCTGGCGGGGCCCAAGTCCAGAGCTGTTCTGCAACAACTGTGCACCAGCACTGACCTTGCCCCGGCAAGCTTCCCCTATTTATCCGTGCGCACTGCCCAGGTGGCTGGTATTCCAGCACGTCTGTTGCGTGTCGGTTTCGTAGGTGAACTGGGCTACGAGATCCACGCCCCATCGCTGCAGGGCGAGGCATTGTGGGATGCACTGCTGAAAGCAGGTCGGGAGTTCGGCATGCAGCCGGTAGGCATTGAGGCACAGCGACTGTTACGTCTGGAGAAGGGTCACCTTATCGTCGGTCAGGATACCGATGCCATGACGACTCCCCATGAAGCCCGCATGACATGGGCTGTTGCCGAACGAAAACCGTTTTTTGTAGGTGGACGTTCCTTGCAGGCTGCCAGGCGTTACCCTTCCAATCGCAAACTTGTCGGATTTTCAGTTGAGCCGGAACAGGACGAGGTACCTGGGGAATCAAATTTGATACTCGATGGCGATTCCATTGCCGGGCACATCACGTCGGTAGGTTACTCCCCTACCCTGAACAAAATTATCGGTATGGGGTACGCCAGAGCTGATACTGAGCCAGGCATGTTGATACAAATCAAACTGAAGAGCGGGTGCAGGCAATCTGTCCAGGTTGTAGAAATGCCGTTCTATGATCCGCAAAACAAGCGTCAGGAAATGTAGCCGGGAGCAGGTTGTGTCACAAACAGTACATCCCACGGATTTCAACATGAGAAGTCCTCACTATAGAACGCTCATATCGGCAGGCGCGCGATTTGAAAGCTGTATGAATGCTTCCTGCGTGATGGACTACGGTAACGGCAAGAACCAGGAGGCTGCCCAGGCTATGCAGCTTGGCCTGGCTGATCTGACCCCACTGCCCAGAACAGGTTTCAAAGGCCCGGAAATGGTTCAATGGGCAGGCTCGGCAGGCCTGAAAATCGGTCAGCACAACAACCGTGCCTACCTACAGGAAGACGGCTTGCTGGTTGCCAGGCTGTCCGATTCCGAAATCCTGGTCTTGAATGGCCTGGGCAGCCGTCTTGATCAATGTGCCCGTTTGGAGGAGAAACACAAGCACAGCCGGCCGGCCGGATGCTATACCGTACCCCGATCCAGTGCATCCGCCTGGTTGATGCTTACCGGCCAGTACTCGACTGATGCACTGGCAAAACTTTGCGGCATGGACCTGCGAGTCAAAAACTTTTCTGGAGGAGCCATCGCGCAGACTTCTGTAGCACGCACGAACTGTATCGTCATCCGCAATAACATGGGTGAAATACCTGCCTTCCATCTACTGTTTGACTGCTCATCAACTGAGTACATGTGGTCTTGCCTGGTTGACGCCGGCATGGAGTTCAAGGGGGCGCCTGTCGGGTATGCCTCGTTGCTTGACTTGCATTACTGACTACCGTGCGGCGATGAGACAAACTGGGGTTGCCAGCCTAAATTACCGTTGCATCCTGCGTAATAGATTGAAACCGGTTGACCGGCATGGCTCGCCGTCAATAATATATACCACTAAAGGGTTACTTCGTATGAGTCATTGACGGGCATATGCCGACAGGTGACTATCAGAAAATCGGAGCAGCCTATTACATGGGTCACAAGCTGGTAACCTGAAGACAGGCTCATAGCTTGATTGCAGACCTTTACAGGGTGTTCGCTATGCATATTCAAGGAGAAAAGCATGCTTTTACGAAATTTAACTGCTTTTGCCTTTTCCGCTTTGCTTGTTCTTGCCTACTCGACGACTGCTACTGCAGAGAGTGATCCAAAAATGAAGACTTTCAAAGGTGCGGGAAGTATGGAACTTGCCTCTATGGATATGGAGGGCGTGAATGCATTTATAGCTGACGTGGTTTCATCAAACAATCCTGATGCACCGATAACCTGCGGGTTATTCAGGATGGAAAAAGGCGATCCGCTGAAATACACGTATACCTACGATGAGGCAAAAATTATTGTTGAAGGCGAAATGACTATTGCTGAAGAGGGTGGCGAAACATTTCATGCGGTTGCGGGCGATGTGGTTTACTTTGACAAAGGTGCAGCAATTACATTTTCATCAAATTCTTCAGGGCTTGGGTTTTACTGCGGGCAAAGAACCCAAGAGGAACTTTAAACTACCACAATCTAGATATGTCCGAGCGAGAGGTAATCAACATGAACTACATAAGTAAAGTATTGCCATGTTCTGCCTGTGTGCTATTGCTAGCCTTAGCCACTCACTTAGGTGCAGAAGATGCCGACCATATAAAAGACCTGACACAGGGCGACCCCTATTACTACACGAGTGATCAGGCAGTCGCGAAAGATGACGGGCAAGCAAAATTGGTAGGTGCGGGCCGTCCTGCAACCACGCATTCGAAAATCCCGCACCTGCCGGTCTTTTCAGGGTATATGAACACGAACTATACCTACCGCTTCGTAAATGTCATCGAACAAACCATGACAATGATAGGAGAAGGAAAGCACGGCTTATGGCGAGTGCAGGACAACGGGACCATCCGCGAGTACAGGAAGCAGGACGCACAGGGGCTGAAAGATGGTGCGGATTTGTTCGATGAAGGCAACATGGCCACCATAGAGAGTGACTATGCAAGCTATTTGCCGGAAGAAAGCTGGGGTGGTTACAAGCATCCCCATCAGAGAGTCGCTGAAGATGGCCACCTGAACTTTATCGATGTTCCCCTGCATCATCCCAAGTACAAGGGCAAATACAGTGACCATGTCGCCATTGACTTGCCGCATTTTTACTGCACCATGTCTGCGAATCAGTATCCCTATGCCAGAAAGGCAATAGATTATGCATTCAGCCAGCCTGGTGCAGGCCAAGTGGGGCCGCTTGGAAAACGCGCGGGCCTTGATGTCAATGAACTTTATACCAAAGTGCTGCGGGTTGACCTGTTTCCGGATGCCAGGGCGTGGGTCAATGTAGGTGGCGAGGATGAAAGCTCAGTCGACTGGCAACCTGTTGATATTAGCAAGACCAACGCCGAGTTCTACCTCATCGAGCGTCCCTTCTTCAATGAACCTTACCTGTTCATTACAGCAGTCTTTGACAATTCTGACAATCAAGACTTCCAGTATGTCCGCCCGTCCGGTGATTATTACGAGCACATCAAGGCAGTCGGGCAGGACGTCAAGACTGAAGTGACCTATGAGCCCAGGTTCCACCTGGAGAACGGGGAAATAGCCGTTGCCAAGGGTTTACCCCTGTATGGTGTACACCACCCTGACCGCGCAGCATTTGGCGGAGGTGGTGCATGTCCACTGAAAGGTGGTGACTGGAGTAACTATCCAAAGACTACCGGTGCAGCGGGCTGGCCCACCAACTATGAAGAGATTACACCACTTTGTGATGGGGTACTGGTTGACATCAAGTTCTTCGCAAACCTTGACGGGGAAAGCTGGAATAACCCAAACAAGTACCTGGCTAACGCCGGGCACGGAGTGCAGGAACTCCAGTATACGATTCAGCCGGGAGAGTACGGGGTATACACCGACCCCTATAACACTGAAAGAGGAGAAAAGAATCCTCATGCGGGCGATCTGGGAGGCGAGATCACCTTGAAATACCCAACTGTGGAAGAACCTGTAATGCCTGCACAGTAGAACTCAAGCAGCCTATAAAAAAGCCCCGGTTGAAAGACCGGGGCTTTTTTAATTGGGCAGGCATGCTTATGATATTTGCAGGCACGGATATCACTTGAACATGCTCAGAAGAATTTCCCATTTTGCAGTTTTCGCATCGGTTATTTTCTCCTCACTCCAGGCCAGTGCAGAGCAGCACCCATTACCCGGAGAAATCTTCCATGGAGCAAGGTTATTCCAGGAAACCAGGTTTGCCCAGTACTTTCACGACTTCGTGGTCCGTGGCGGTGGAATCAACGAGACGCTCGCTCAAGGTGACCCCAGGCTGGAAAAGACTTTCAGGTTCTTTGGCCTTCCACCCTACCAGATTCCTTTTGCCACAAGCCCGTTTAAAGGAACATCCTACAGTTGCCGAACATGCCATATGGTGGATGAACATGCCGACCAGAAAGAACTCGGCATGCGAGCCTTTGCCGATTTTGCATCAAGGAGCCCTCTGGCGGAGCGTGATGACGGTCAGTTGGTAACCGTTCGGAATTCACCTGTACTGGTAGGCTCGCTTTCGAAAAGAGATAATCTTGTACTTCATCATGACGGTGAGTTTTCATCTGCAAGGGACTTGATTGTTTCCACGCTCACAGGACGTAATCTGGGATGGCTGCCTGATGAGCAGGAAGTTGCCATCCGTCATGTTTGCAATGTCATCCGGCAGGACGATGGAACAGGTAGCCTGGCAAAAAAATTCGGCGGTTGGTCGTATCCTGAAGTGTTTTCAGGACTTTCAGAGTCAGGGCAGCTGCCTGAAAAGTACATGATTGATGCCGGTCACCGTATCAAGGTGTCAGAAAGAACCTGCAACGATATTCTGGAGAGCGTTGCCTACTTACTGGAACGGTACATGGATAGCCTGAAGTTTGCTGAAAACAGGCACAGTTACTCGCCCTACGACCTGTTCCTGGCAACCAACAGCTTACCTGCCCATCCAAGCGAGGATGAATCGGATGAAGACTATGGCAACCGATTGCTGGCACTGATTGAGTCGCTTGATGAGAACGGAAACCTGAAGTTCGTAAAAAGCAACCCTAACACGGAAAACGGTCAATTCAGGTTCCATGATCAGTCCTATGCGTTCGGTGAGATGGAACTGCAAGGACTCAGGGTATTTTTCAATCGTAAACCAGTTCCCGGGCGTGGAGCTGGCAATTGTGCCATATGCCACCCTGCCCCGCATTTTACCGACTTCAGTCTGCACAATATCGGGGTCACCCAAGTCGAGTATGAGGCGATACACGGCCAAGGCTCTTTCCAGAACCTGCAAATCCCTGACCTGAAACAGCGCATTGAGAGGGCCAGGCTTTATCTGCCTGCAACCCCTGCACACCCTGACAGGCTGGGAATCTTTCGAAAAGCAGCGTCTGAGTCAGACACCCTGGCAACAGACTTGGGTGCCTGGAACATTTTCCTTAATGCTGATTATCCAAATGTTCAGGGGCACCTGCGCAACCTGTTCTGCGGTGATGAAGCCACCTGTCTAACAGATGACATGGCTTTGCAAAAGGCCATCGCTGCATTCAAGACGCCAACATTGCGGAACCTGGGTCACTCAGCGCCATACATGCATAATGGCCAGATAAGCGACCTGCATGCAACGGTCGGGTTTTATATTGCTTCCTCCAACAGCAGCAGAAATGGACTGATCAGGAATGCTGACAGTGAACTCAGAAACGTGCGAATCTCATCTCGAGACGTACAGCCGCTTGTCAGTTTCCTGATTTCCCTATACGAGGATTTTTATTGATGCCCTGCTTATGCCGGCTGACCTGCAGACGGTTTTGCTCAGTCATTTTTTGAGAGCTTTTTCGTCCGCTCCGCATGCCATGTCTTGGCATTTTCAATGTCTTTCCGATGCTCGCGGTTTTCAATGCAGATTTGCCAGAAATGCCATATGATCCAAATTGCAATGCCAACCAGTGCGAGTACCCCTTCCATGCCCACCATGGGATAGATGGCCCCAGCCTGATCTAGATTTTCGAAGCTTTTCATACCTGTTGACATAAGCCAGTCCCTCTGTAGTCATTATTGTCTGTTGATACTTGTTGTTGCCTAATTGCGCACTTCTGCGTCCAGTGCCTTCTCCAGTTCCACGGCTGCCTCTTCGTTTTCCACGCCCAAAGCGAGGTCAAGGCCGGCCAGCTCGACTTCCCTGGAGATACGCAGTAACCCCGTTGCCTTAAGTATCTTTGCCGCAATGAATCCGGGCAGAAATCCCAGAACGAAAAACATGATGAGAGCGCCAATAAATTGCCCCCATGGCGTGATGGCTGCGTATCCTTCAAAAGGCGAAGCGGGATAGCCCCACAATACAAAGCCGCACACAACCACTCCAAAGAATCCTGCATACCCATGTACTGCAACTGCGCCTACGGCATCATCGATCTTGAACTTGCGCTCTACCCAGTGATGCATTTTGTACGCGACAAACACACCGGCAATGGAGATGACAAATGCCTGCATCGGGTGGTACAGGTCATTCCCCGCGGAAGCTGCAATGAGCCCTGCAAGGCCCCCGGAAAACGTCCAGAACGGGTCACCCTTGGAAAAAATGTATCCGCCCAGCAGGCCGCCTGACAAGGCAATCAGGAAATTGAAGGTGATTGCGGACAATGTGGTCGGACCCAGGTAGATGTTGGTAGCGGTAAACATTGTCTTGCCATCCACGTCCAGCATGTCGCTTCCAAAAAAATCTATGATCGGCACATTGCACGCTGCATAGAATCCCCAAAAGCCCGTATAAATCAGAAAGATTCCTACGCATACCAGCCAAGGGTTATGCGGATTGATACTGCGAGGTGACCCGTCTTTGCGGAATTTCCCTATCCTCGGGCCCAAGACCAGCAGCACGCCCAAAGCAAAGCCACCTGCAATGGCATGTATTACGCCTGACGCGTAAGCATCATGGTAGCCTAGCTTGTGCACCATCCAGCCATCCCAGTGCCAGCCCCAGGCAGCATCGATGATCCAGAATACGGAGCCGATGAGGATGGCCAGGATCCAAAACCCGCCGGATTTGATCCGTTCAATCACGGCACCCGACACGATGGATGCGGCGGTCCAGGAGAACAGCAAAAATGCGGCCCAGAAGACACCGTTTATACGTGCCCAAAATGCGGTGTCGTCCGCACTGAGTGATTCCTGTAAGGGAGGTCCGCCCATGTGCGGGCCCATCAGTTCGCTCCAGGGAGTTGCATGCGCTGCACTCTGGAGACCGCCCATGATCCCCGGTCCGTATGGAAATGCAAAATAAATCCACCAGCCAAAGAAAAAGAAGGTAATCGTGACTAGGGGTATGATCATGATGTTCTTCATCAGGGTGTGCAAGTGGTTCTTGTGCCTCGAAGCCCCTACTTCATACATGCAGAAGCCCACATGAATTAAGAACATGAAGACTATCGTTACCCAGTAATAAAACTCGGTAAAGACGACAGTCAGTGAGCCCAATGCATCAGTCATAGCTGTTTCCTCTTGTTTTCTAGCTATCCTTGCACGTTCAACATATCGACATGCCCTTTCAGAATTTGGCGTATGCCTTCATCAAGTCAACCATCGGATGGTTGGGTGACATCTGGAATTTTACAAGCAGCTCCCGTGCAAGCATGTCACGGTCCTGCTGGTTGTCAGGCAGTTTCATATTTTCCGGAATCGTAACCCAGCCATTGATGTTACGGTCAAAAACTGCAGGGCGCTGTTCTTCGTAGCCCATATGGACATCTTCAAGCCAGTTCAGGTCTTTCCAGCCCATAATTTCCATGTATTTTTCAAGAAATGGTGTGACACGGTTCAAGTCTGGAACGAGATTGGCGTCATAGCGGTAGCCGATGTGCTGTCCGATCATTCTCTCCCGGTCGCTGCTTACACCGTCCTCAATCAGGAACCGGTCCAAATCGTGTTGCTCGCTCATCCTTTACCCCTTGTTTCAATATCTTGTCATGTCTGGACGACCGACAGTGTACTGCGTACCGGCCAAGGGCACTTGTGCCATGGCTGAAGCCTCCATGGTCAATGCTGCCAGGTCTTCCGGTTCCAGTGAATGTACGTTTGTTTTTGCACAGGCTCTGGCAAACAGTTGCGTTTCGATAGCCAGGGTATGCAAAAAATTGTATACACGTTCGGCAGCCTCGTCCGGATTCAGCCGTTCACGCAGCTTAGGATCTTGCGTGGCAATGCCCACCGGACAGCGTCCAGTGTGACAGTGATAGCAATAGCCGGGTCGAACACCCATTTCGCCTTGAAAGTCCGCTTCAGGAATATCCTTGTTGCAGTTCAGTGCAATGAGGGATGCATGCCCGATTGCGATCGCATCAGCACCCAGGGCCAGTGCTTTTGCAATATCCGAGCCGTTACGGATACCTCCTGCATAGACCAGAGAGATCTCACCTGTCTTGCCCAAATCGTCAATTGCCTTGCGTGCCTGCCGGATTGCCGCAATTCCGGGAACTCCCGTGTCCTCTGTTGCCAGATGCGGGCCAGCACCGGTGCCACCCTCCATACCGTCTATGTAGATGGAATCCGGATCTGTCTTTACGGCCATGCGGACATCATCATAGACACGGGCTGCACCCAGTTTCAGCTGAATCGGTATTTCCCAGTTCGTGGCCTCACGAACCTCCTGGATCTTCAATGCCAGATCGTCCGGGCCCAGCCAGTCTGGATGCCGGGCCGGTGAACGCTGGTCGATGCCTGACGGCAGTGAACGCATTTCAGCTACCTGATCCGTCACTTTCTGACCCATCAGGTGACCGCCCATGCCGACCTTGCATCCCTGACCAATAAAAAATTCCACCGCATCAGCAAGCCGCAGATGATGGGGATTGAACCCGTAGCGTGACTGGATACACTGGTAATACCATTTTTCCGAATACCGGCGTTCATCCGGAATCATGCCACCCTCACCCGAACACGTGGCAGACCCCGCCATGGTTGCCCCACGCGCCAATGCAGTTTTTGCCTCGTAGCTGAGTGCGCCAAAGCTCATGCCCGTAATATAAACAGGTATTTCCAGTTCCAGCGGCCGTTTTGCGCGGGGCCCGATGACTGTCTTGGTCAGGCACTTTTCCCTATATCCCTCAATCACGAAGCGGGTCAGGGTGCCAGGTAAGAACGTCAGGTCATCCCACGTCGGGATTTTTTTGAACAAGGAAAATCCCCGCATGCGGTAACGTCCCAGCTCCGACTTGATATGTATGTCATCAATGACATCAGGGGGAAACATAAAGCTTGATCCCAGGTTGTTGGGATCTCTGTCAAGCTCGGTTTTCGCTACGACAGGCACTTCCTGAATCACTGCCTGCTTGGTTGAGTTACCCATGTTGACCTCTGTCTGTATTCAATTTAGAGAACCAGTTTCTTTTCCGCAGGCTCAAGATTATCGTAATTCCAAAGCTGTTTTCCTGAGACGATTTTTGTAAAATTGTCCACGCCTCGTGGCGCTTCCATGCTATAAATCGAAAGCTTGTGAGCCAGCCATTGCCTCTCGGTGTCTGTGACTTCACCTTCTACCGCATCCACACCAAGGCTGTGAATTTTCCCGGCAATAAAAATTACACCGTCATACATGGAATCGCCCAGATTCGGGCCTGAATCACCAAGCAGTATCATGCGTCCACGCTGCATCATGAACCCAGTGTTCATCCCAATGCGTCCTCCTACAATTATGGTGCCGCCTTTCTGGTTGATCCCAGTGCGGCTCCCTGCATCACCCCGGCATACCAGATCTCCACCCCTGAGTGCAGCCCCGAACGTCGAACCTGCATTCTTTTCTACAACGACTGTTCCAGACATCATGTTTTCTGCACAAGACCATCCGACCCGTCCCTTGATGCGAACATTGGGACCATCAATCAGGCCACATCCGTAATACCCCAGGCTGCCTTCAAAAATCAGATTCAGGCGGTTGAGGATTCCTACTCCCAGCGAATGTTTCGCGCCAGGATTTTTGACTGTGATCGTTCCACAGCCCTTTTGCATAAGCCCCCTGATTTTTGTGTTGATGGACATGATATCCATGTCGGCGGCATCAAACTCTGCATGCTGATCAAAGTCCACTTCATACGAAGTCGGGTAGGTAAAGTTTTCTTCTTCTGCGGAAGAAAAAAAGATCTGCTGTGTGCGCCCAGCAAGCTGCTCGGCATGCATGCCCATTTCATGGGAAGTTTGTTTTAGTTGTGCCATACGCGCACCTCGCCTTCATAAGGATCCGTCGTATCGATCTCGTGCGGGAAAATACTGCGAATGGCAACCTCCTCAGATGCCATGGCAATGAAGTCGTTACTTTCATACAGTACCATGGGTTTCGCGGCCATGGTGTCTTTGGCCATCCCCAGGGAATCATGTGTCGCGACAAGGTAGGTAAATACGCCGTCAAGCTCTTTGACAGAGCTGTACATGGCATCTTCAAGACAGATTCCCTTTTCAAGCTTGTCCGCGATGTACACGGCGATCAGCTCGGAGTCGCAGTTTGACTTGAAGCGGTGACCCATATGTTCCAGGATGCGCCTCGAGTTCCAGTAATTGGTCAGCTGGCCATTGTGAACGACTGCGACGTCATTATAAGGATAGGCCCAGTAAGGATGAGCCGACCGGATGTCGACATCCGATTCTGTAGCCATCCTTGTATGCCCGATCGCATGTGTGCCCTGAAAAGAATCCAGGCTGTACTCTGATGCGACCTCACGCGCACCTCCCAAGTCTTTAATCAGTTCAAGTGAACTGCCGAGTGAGAGGATTTCAACTCCTTCGACATCTTCAATATAATCGGCAAGCTTGCGCTGTTCTCCGTTATGGCGGAATGCACATCGACATGCGTACTCGGTTGCGTTTTCTATCGGCCCGATGTCAGCACCAAGGTCACGCAAACGGGTTTCCACAGCGGTTTTGCGTTCCTCTATCTTGCGGTGAATGTCAAATCCGGTCTCCAGATCATCACGTTCTGCGACCTTGAACCGCATGATGTTCTCATTCTGGTCCGCATTCCCATAAAGCGCAAAACCTGCCGAGTCAGGACCGCGGTGATTCAATGCATGCAGCATTGAGGTCATTTCCTGTCCGATGTCGGAGGATGACCCCTTGTGTATTACTCCTGCTATTCCGCACATCAGCAAGTCTCCTGTATGCCTTAAGGCAGATAATCCAGATAAGTCTCCACGTCCCAGCTCGTAACCGTGTGATTGAACCGCTCCCATTCGTCATTTTTGTAATGAGTAAACACCCTGTACATTTCGCCAGGCATGGCTGACTTGATCACTTCGTCCTGATCCAGCGCTTCCAACGCTTCACCTAGGGACATGGGCAGCCTTTGAACATCCTTGCCTTCTTTTATGGCTTCATAAATATTGCGTTCTTCAGGTTCTCCCGGATCAAGCTTGTTGGTTATGCCGTCATCAAACGCCTTCAGCAATGCAGCACCCATCAGGTATGGATTGACCATGGAATCGACGGACCGGTACTCAAACCTGCCTGGAGCGGATACGCGCAGGCCGCAAGTACGGTTCTGGTATCCCCAGTCAGAAAAGACCGGAGCCCAAAAACCGGTATCCCAGAGCCGCCTGTAGGAATTTACAGTGGATGAACCGATGGCGGTTAATGCCCGCAGGTGTGCTACCACCCCACCAATACACATCAGCCCGATCGGTCCGGGCTTTCGTTCATCGGTTCCAGGGTCAGGCATGAAGGTATTCTCGCCACCCTCCAGGTAGCTGAAAACATCCTCCATTCCGCCCAAGGGGTCCTGATGCAGTGTATTGATCACGGATTCTCCTCCTTTCCACAGTGAAACGTTATGGTGACACCCGGAGGCAGAAACACTCATGAATGGCTTTGTCATGAAGCAGGCGATCAGGTTCTGCTCGCGCGCGACCTGCGCACAGATCTGGCGGTAGGTTGTCAGACGGTCCGCATTGCGCATCACGTCGTCGAACATCCAGTTCAACTCAAGTTGACCGGGTGCATCCTCATGGTCGCCCTGAATCATGTCAAAGCCCATCTGTTCGGCATATTCGATCACCCTGAGGGAAGCCGGACGCAGCTCCTCGAACTGGTCAATGTGGTAGCAATTTGGCTTGGTAACCCCACCGTCCAGATTTCCGTTTTCGTCTTTTTTCAGCCACATCATTTCCGGTTCTGTGCCCATGCGCATGTGCAGGCCACCATACTTGTCCTGGAACTCGTTATGCATGATGCGCAGATTGCCGCGGCAATCCGAAGTCAGGTGCGCACCCGGGTCCTCTCTTTCTTCACGATTGCGGAAACAGGTGCAAAACACACGCGCAAGGCGTTTGTCCCACGGTAACTGGCAAAATGTCTCCGGGTCGGGAATCCCTACCAGCTCCGATGCTTCCGGCCCATACCCGATATAGTGGCCATGGCGGTCAAGATACAGATTGGCCGTCGAACCGTAAACGAGTTGAAACCCTTTCTGTGCGATACGCTCCCAATGATCTGCGGGTATACCTTTTCCTACGATCCGGCCGGTAACGGACACGAACTGAAAGTATATATATTTCACTCCCAGGGCATTAATCATGCCGCGAACCTGTTTTACCAGTTCACTTCGCCCTTCTGCTTCGACATGTCTTTCCAAATCTGTAGCCATTACTTCCCCCTTCTTTCGGGCTTGTCATTTCTAGTTCTGTGAACCCCGTTGAACATGCCTCCTAGCTCCAAGGGTAAGGACTGTTTGATACCGGATGCAGGCTTCCTTGCGCGTAGCGCGAGAACCTGAATGGCTCAAGTAATCCTTGTTTTTTACCTGCAATTTCATCAGCAACGAGTTTTCCAACACCAATCATTTTATACCCGTGATTGGAGTCAGCGATAATGTAACAGTTATCGCAAAAAACATCGAAGACAGGAAAGCTGTCGGGCGTGAATGCACCTATTCCACCGGAAGGCTCTTTTTTGTATTTAGGGTACGTGCCCTCAAACCGTTTTTGGCAGTGTGCCAGAGCCGACACCCACATTTCCGAGAAAGATTCATCAACGATATAGTCAGGCGAATGGGGGCCATAAGGGTCTATCTTTACTTCGTCGGCATCCGTACTGATTTTTTGGGGCACGGCCCCTCCCTGTATACCGCCGAAATTGAAATCGGGCTTGTAATAAATGCCCCACAAACCGTCAGCAAGCAGCTTGCCGCTGAGAACGGAATATAGCGGCGCATCCGTATCGACATGGATGACTGGCGGGAAACTGCCGTCATTCGTTTTCTGCATGGCAGGGTTGACGCCCAGGGTGCCTTCCTGCAATGACCAGAATGCCCACATCGGCACACCGTCATGAACTGTACCATCAGAATTTCTGACTTTGATATGTTTAGGTAATTCAAGCATTTGCCAAATATTCCTAATCCATGGACCTACGCTGATAACTACATACTCGCAGTTGATGTCCCCCTGGTCGGTCACTACGGTTTCAATGGCGTTACTCGCAGCGTGTTTCCTGAAACCTGTTACATATACTCCGGTCAATATTTTCACACCCTCGCCTTCCGCCTTGGCAGCCAAAGCATGCATGCTTGGCAGATTGTTGGCATAGCCACCACGCTTTTCATGCAGGACCACGGAAATGTTCCTGGCTTGCCAGTCACTGAATATATTTTGCATGTACCGGCTGCATTCCTTTTCACCTTCGATGAGTACTGAACTGTATCCGATTTCATTTTGCTGTCGGAAGATACTGGCAACATCTGCTTGCATGACATCAGGGGCGGCTTGGATATAGCCCACAGAGTGATAGTTATAGGTATCCGGGTCGCTTTCCCATACCTCGACACTGTGTACCATGAGCTTTCGCATTGCAGTCTGGAAATAATTATTCCTGATTACTCCGCATGCAATGCCTGATGCCCCTGCTCCGACACTGCTTTTATCCAGTACGACGATGTCTAGCCCGCTGCCAGTGCCACGAGACTTGAGTACTGTTGCGAGGTGGTACGCCGTACTGAGCCCATGGACTCCTGCGCCCACGACGAGGTATCTGATGTGCTTTGGAATGCTCATACGAAGTCCAGAGATATTTCAGGAATCCTTAGACCGATACCGGCCACGCAATTCTCGGTTTTTAACAAATACTGTATACGTAGCCACAGGAGAGCAATCGCCATTAGGATATACCTTAAAATGAGTATCCCGCATTGATCAAACCTGGCAGAAAATTTAAACATATACTTGTATCGGCTTAACATGTCCAAATTGTCGATTATCATTCCGGTTTTGAACGAAGAACATTTTCTTGCAAGGCACAGTGAAGCCTACCTGTCCCTGATAAGGAGCGGTCATCAAATCCTGGTAGTAGACGGGGGGAGCCAGGACGCTTCGATTCGTGTAGCCAGTGAACTGGGATGTGAAATCTTTTCAACGAAGGCTTCGCGTGGTTATCAGATGCATTTCGGTGCAAAACGCAGTCGGCATGACATGCTCCTTTTTCTGCATGCGGATACATTGCTGCCCCCTCATGCAACACAGATGATTACCCGCATACTCACAAATCCTGCCCACCCCTGGGGCCGATTCAGTGTAAGGTTTTCTGATCCCAGGCTGATTTTTCGCATCATTGCGTGGCTGATGAACAGACGCAGCAGCTTAACCGGCATCGTAACCGGTGATCATGCCATGTTCGTTCAAAGGGCTTTCTATTTTAAATGTGGCGGCTACCTGGATATCCCGATCATGGAAGATGTTGAATTTTCCCGACGATTGAAAAAACATGCCCCGCCAGCATGCCTGTCTGACGCAGTCATCACCTCCAGCCGCAAATGGGAACAGCATGGTATCTTCCGCATGATGTTAACCATGTGGAAGCTGAGACTGATGTACTTTCTCGGCGTTGCACCTGAAAAAATTGTCAAGCTTTACCAATAAACCACCGCTGCAGCAGAAAACAGTACTGTGCTTCTGCAAGTACCCAGACCCTGGTTTGGCCAAACTGCGCCTGGCTTCACGCATAGGTGAAGAGCGTGCAACCGCGGTATACAAAGCATTGCTTGAGCACACCGTGCGAATGATCAGCAAAGGTAACCATGCAGGGGTCTTGTACTGCTATCCCGACACTGAACATGAATTTTTCAGGTATTGCTCCAGCAGATACCATGTTTCCCTGCACAACCAACAGGGAGACGACTTGGGAGCCCGCATGTTTCATGCCATTTCCTCCCATCTGAACGGGTCAAGCTATGTTGTGCTGGTTGGCTCGGATTGCCCTGAGCTTGGACCGTCTTATATCCGCCACGCATTCCGATTGCTGGAAGCAGGAAATGATATTGTCCTGGCGCCCACGCTTGATGGCGGGTATGCCCTGATCGGTGCAGGAAAAATCACACGATCCATATTTGAAGGAATTTCCTGGAGTTCAGGACAGGTTCTGCGGCAAACCCTGGGGAGAATCCTGGAACTGGGCTGGAGCCATGCCTGTCTGCCTGAAGTGCGCGACATGGATACACTTTCAGACTATCGCTATTTTCTGCAAAACGAATCCTACAGTCATTTGTTTTCTGCTGTTTGCAACACGACTGGCCCATGACTTCCCGATGCCTGTCGTCCTGAATGATGAAAGCAAAGCAACTACGCCTTGTCACTGCAAACTGCAGGTCGGGAATACAGCCTGTTGATCAGCAGGCCAATTGAACGTTGCCGGGAGTTGGGTTTACCGGTGATAAGCTAACAGACTTTCAGCCCTGTATACGGCCTCAATGCCTGCACCGTTTTTGCCTGCATTGCTCAACAGGCATTTTCGCCATGCCCTGGCGCCGGGCACACCGTGAAACAAGCCGGGCAGATGGCGCGTCAATGTGCTCAGCGGCACGCCTTCATGCTGCTGCTGACGCATGTAGCGAATGTATTTTTTCAGAACTTCGTGCCGGGAATTTGTGCCGGAATCAAACAACATGGTGTCCACTTCAGCTATAAAGTAAGGATCTTCATAAGCTTTTCTTCCTATCATCACGCCATTAACTTTACCCAGATGCTCTAGCACTGCGACCCTGGTATGAATTCCACCGTTCAGAATAATTTCAAGGTCCTGAAAATCCTGCTTCAACCGGTAAACAAATTCATAACACAAGGGTGGAACGGTTCTGTTTTCCTTTGGACTGAGACCTTTCAGGAATGCCTTGCGGGCATGTATGATGAAGGTCATGCACCCTTCGGAAGCGACCGTTTCCACGAAATGATGTAAATTCTGGTAACTGTCGTGATTGTCCACGCCCAGCCTGGTTTTTACACTGACCTCGATATGGGTTGCAGCCCGGATCGCCTTGACACAATGGGCTACAGTCCGAGGCTCAAGCATCAGGCAAGCCCCGAATTTACCTGCCTGTACTCGATTGCTAGGACATCCCACATTGAGATTTATTTCATCGTAACCATACTCCGTAGCATACTCGGCACACTGGGCCATCTCATCCGGGCAACTTCCACCCAACTGGAGGGCAACAGGATGCTCGCATGGATCAAATTTCAACCTCCGACGATGATCATGATGCAGCAGTGCACCCGTCGTTATCATCTCCGTGTACAACAGACTGTGCTTTGTCAACAGGCGTGCGAGGTAACGGTAGTGACGGTCTGTACGGTTGAGCATGGGTGCAATGCACAACCGGTGAGAAGGCTTATTTTGGCGGTCCACTGTATTGTCCAGCACGTATCAGGAGTATCGTTCCTGCAAAAACCTTATCGTCGCACGCAGCCCCATAGCCTCGCCCCCTTTGGGTCGTCCGGATCGGTCACGTGTGTTCCATGCCATCATGTCAAAATGCAACCAGCGGGTCGTATCCGGGACAAACTCGTTCAGAAACAGTGCAGCCGTGATCGCACCGCCAAAACCGCTGCTTGAGCAGTTCGAAATGTCAGCGATATCACTGTTCAGCAAGTAGCGGTATGGCGTGTGTAATGGCAGTTGCCATACCGGATCGTTGACAAAGCGTGCTGCAGCAGCCAGTTTTTCTGCAATAGTCGAATCATTTGTAAAAAACACCGGTACTTCAGTCCCCAGTGCCACTCTTGCTGCACCTGTCAATGTCGCAAAGTCCAGAACCAGGTCCGGGCTGCTTTCCACAGCCTTCGAGATTGCATCGCACAATATCAGACGCCCTTCTGCATCGGTGTCTTCCACTTCAACAGTTTTTCCGCTCCTTGATATCAGTACATCACCCGGATGGTATGCATCACCGGAAATTGCGTTCTCAACGGCGGGCACCATTACATGCAGCCGGACTGGCAGGTTCAGCTTCATCACTGCCCTGGCAATCCCGATCACATGTGCCGCTCCACCCATGTCTTTCTTCATCAGGCGCATGCCTTGCGCAGTTTTGATGTTCAGGCCCCCACTGTCAAAAGTCACTCCCTTCCCAACCAACACGACCCTTGCATGACCTTCTTTGCCCCACTTCCACTCTATCAGCCGGGGCTGATGGACGCTTGCCCTGCCTACCGCATGTATCAGGGGGCAATTTTCTTCCAGCAGCTTAGCTCCAGCACATTCCGTCAGCTCGATATCAAAATCCAGCATGGATGACTGAACGTATTCATACAGGTTTTGCGGAGACATGTCTGATGTCGGCGTATTGACCAGGTCCCGAACGGTAGTTACCGCATCCAGCAATGCTTCAATTTGCAGGTGGTCCCGGGCGCAATCTATGGATAATCTGCAGACACCCCGGTTTTCTTTCCTGTACCTTGCGTACTGGTATGCACCCATCCCCCAGCCAAGCAGGTACGAGTCAGGATCCGCAGCGTTTGCTGTGTCAGCAATATGATACTTGCCTGCAGGCAACAGACGGGGGCAGTTTCCTAATGCCCAGATCGGGTTTTCCCGTTCAGCGATTACGAGTACACTGTGCAGGTGGCCATCTGGGCCAGGTATGGACAACGGATGGTTCGGTACGGTCTTGAAGTCAATCGCCTGTAACCAGTTTTGAACAAATTCATCCTGGCCGAGCTTCCAGCTTTCACAATCAGCGCGCAGCAAGACGTAGATGGGAATGCTGTTCGGATCTTTTCCTGTATAAAAGCATTGCATCGCATTCGTACTCACTGTTAAATCCCTCACCGTATCGGAGTCAATTCAAAATTGAACAACCCGTGCATTGTAACCCATGATGGAATACGCATTATCGATCAAACACCTCGGCAAAACATACCGAAACGGTGTTACCGCGCTGGATGATGTGAGCCTTGATATTGAGAAAGGCGACTTCTTTGCCTTGCTGGGTCCCAACGGCGCCGGCAAATCCACACTTATCGGTATCGTGACCTCTCTCGTGCGCAAGTCAGCCGGCATGGTGCGTGTAATGGGATACGACATAGACACGCACTTCTCTCAGGCAAAGAGCAAGATTGGCGTCGTACCGCAGGACTTCAATTTCAACAAATTCGAACCCATTATCGAGATTCTCAAAAATCAGGCAGGCTATTTTGGCATGGGCCGTCATGCAGCGCTTCATGCCGCAGAGGAGAGCTTGAATAACCTGAGCCTGTGGGAAAAACGCAAGCTGACTCCCCGGCAGCTTTCCGGAGGCATGAACCGCAGGCTGCTGATCGCACGTGCACTCGTGCATGACCCGGAGTTGCTGATACTGGATGAGCCCACGGCAGGCGTGGATATCGAGATTCGCAGATCGGTATGGAACCTGATGCGCGAAATCAACAGCCACGGCAGAACCATCATACTCACGACCCATTACCTGGAAGAAGCAGAAAGCCTGTGCCGTAACATAGGCATCATCGACCGTGGCAAGATAATCGTGAACACCTCCATGCGCAAGCTTCTTGAGAAGCTGAAAGAGGAAAGCTTTATCCTCTACCTGCAAAACCCGGTTACCCGGCTTCTTGACCTTGAAGATTACAGTTACAAGTTTTTGGACGACAAGACACTTGAAGTTGCGTTGTCTTACGACAAGACATTACACGGGCTATTCAACCTGCTCGACCGCCACGGCGTGACCGTCTCAAGCATCAGAAACAAGGCGAATCGCCTCGAGGAATTGTTCCTTACCATGACCCATCGCAACTCGGAATAGTCAGGCATGAAGCTCTCACTCCAGCTGGTGGCTCTCTACACGATCCTGGTAAAAGAAATCCGACGTTTTACAAGAATCTGGATGCAGACAATTTTGCCGTCGGCTATCACGGTTGCTTTGTACTTCCTGATTCTTGGGAAATTTATCGGCTCAAGGATAGGCAGCGTGGATGGATATCCTTACATCGAATTCATAGCCCCTGGACTCATCATGATGGGAATCATTACCAATTCCTATGCAAATACCGTTTCTTCATTTTTCAGTTCAAAGTTTCAACGCCACATTGAAGAGATGCTGGTATCACCCATGCCGAACTACATCATCATCCTCGGGTTCGTACTGGGCGGCATGGCACGAGGGTTAATCGTGGGTGTAGCTGTTACCTTGACAGCACTGGTCTTTACACGCCTGCAGATGCAGAATGTCACACTTGTCATTCTGACTTCCATCTTGACCGCAGCCCTGTTCTCAACGGCCGGGGTGATCAATGGTATTTTTGCCAAGAGTTTCGATGACACCTCGATTGTTCCGACGTTTGTTCTGACTCCGCTGACCTATTTGGGCGGCATCTTTTTCAGCATAAGCATGCTGCCGGAGTTCTGGCAGAAGGCTTCCTATGCAAACCCAATCCTCTATATGGTCAACAGCTTCAGGATGGGAATACTGGGCGTGTCAGACGTGAACCTTGCGATTGCCATGTCCGTGATGGTTGGGCTGCTAATCATCCTGTTCATGACATCCCTGCATCTGCTGAACAAGGGCACCGGGACAAGAAGCTAACGCGCGAGTCATAGCAGTTTTTGAGATCCCTCTGCCTGGAATCTGTACTGCAACCAGCGGGCGCAGCCGCTGGCTCCCTGTTCAAGCGGCAAGTGCAGGCAGGCTGCTCACATGCATTTTCATCCCGTATTTAGGGCGCATGGTGGTGGCGGCCTGGGGCTCAACAACATGTCCTGGAACCAAGGAGAGATCATATCGTTGTGCAATCAATGCCACGACGAGCTTGCTCTGCATGACGGCCATGTAAGAGCCAATACAGTTCCTGTGTCCGGCTGCGAAGGGAATATAGGCGAAGCGTGACCTGCCTACTGCACGATCCTTGTCAAATCGGTGGGGATCAAACCTTTCAGGATCCTCCCAGTACTCGGCAAGACGGTGCGTGACATAAGAAGATATGATAACCGTCATGTCCTTGGGAACCTTGTACCCCCCGATTGAATGGTCTTCCAGTGCCACCCTGGAAAAAGAATGCACGGATGAGTACAGGCGCAAGGACTCCTTGATGACTTTTTCCGTGTATTCCAGCTTGCCAAGCAACTCGGGTGTGGGGTCATGCTGTCCAAGTACTGTTCCGATTTCCTCATAAATTTTCTGCTTGACCTCGGGGTATTTGTCAATGACATACAGCGTCCAGCACAGCGATGTCGCTGTGGTTTCAAACGCCGTGACGAACAGCGTTAGAAGCTGGTCCCGAATACTGCGCCGGTTTTGCCTGATGAGTTTCTTCGGGTCTCCTTCTGCAAGCAGGTATCTGAGAAAGCCAATGTCTTCACGCATGATTTCAGGGTACTCATCAAGCAGTTCATAGACACACCGGTTCAGACTGGACAATGCGTGCCTGAAATACAAGGCTTTCCTGAGATTTTTCAGATTCAGGAGATTGCTTTTCAGATCAGTCATTTCAGGCCAGTTCATCCGAATCTTGTTGTAGATCGCAGCGACTGTGTGCGCACGCTGCTGAAAGCCAGCACCCATGACCCAGACTCCTGCCAATAACTGGGTCAACAGATTGAACTGAAACTCCAGTTCAATCGCCTTGCCCGATTCGGCATGGTTCTTCCAGTTATCCAGAAATTCGGAGGCAAGCGCTGAAAGCCAGCATAACTGTGAATCCAGTGCCTTGGCAGTAAACTTGGGCTGAGCGAAAGTTCGTTGCTGTTTCCAGACTTCTCCCTCGCTCAGCAGCATGCCCTCTCCGATCACCATGCGCACCTGCTTGTAACGCGTGTTTTTCTTGTATTGATCATAGTGGTCTACGAGCACTTCCTTGATGAGCTTCGGCTCGGACACCAGGTAAGAGTAGTATGCACCCATGTTGATACGCGCAATCCCTCCATAGTCATGCGCCACTTTTTCCAGGAATTTCATGGGGTTTTGACGCATCTCCGGCAAACAACCCAGCTTGCCTGTACCGTCAGGTCCAGGGGGGAAAGTCGAGGCAGGCATTCGCAGACTGGGTTTTATTTGGTTGCCCAAGAAAATACCCGAAACCGGGACATCAACTGTTCAGCGCATCTTGCTGCGGGCAATTCTTGTTGTTACACACTCCGTAGATCACCAAGGAATGGTCAGAAATCCGGAAACCCTTTTCCTCTGCAATTTCCTTTTGCTTGGCCTCAATAGAGGCATCGACAAACTCGATAATCTTTCCGCACTTTACGCATATGAGATGATCATGATGACTGCCACGCTCCAGTTCAAACACGGCCTGACCAGTTTCAAAGTGATGACGGATGACTAGACCTGCTCCTTCAAACTGTGTAAGCACCCTGTAGATGGTGGCAAGCCCGATCTCTTCCCCGCCATTAAGCAAGGTCCGGTAAATATCCTCGGCACTCATGTGCCTTTTTTCGGAGTTTTCAAGCAGTTCCAGGATTTTCATGCGGGAAAATGTAACCTTTAGCCCTGCACGTTTTAGATCTTGGTTTTCCATTAACGTCCTCAGCTTCTCGAAATAGTGGCTGTACGAAGAATAACGAGCCACCTTGTACTAGTTAGCGTTACAGATGTAGTGTACCTATAAAAAACAAAACCCGCCACGATGGACGGGTTGATAGTTGCCTTTTTTCGCGCAGTCACTTTAGCTTGTTGTTTTAATTTATAACCCAACTAGAGGAGAAAGGGTTAGCTAATGTTTCTTACGCAGGCTGGTGGCCGGTGCAGAAGTGATTTAGGATATTCTTGTTATTGCTCCTTCTGGCCTCTCTCGTTTGGTGTAATACTTCAGAGGTGCTTTTAGCCACCGTACATAAGATAGCACATTCCCAAAAAGAGATACACTGAAATTATAGTGTAGGTTCCAGGGTATCGCAGTTTGTGAAAACGAATAGCATTTCCATTTAATAACAAAGACTTATACTCTTATACATTGAATACCGCATAAATTCTTCAGATTATACCAGTCAGTAAATGACGTTAATTCGTTCAGCAAATTCCTTCGATAAACATGCCATAGCTGGATATTCCAGGAAACAGGCATGTAACGGGAGCCTTCGCAGCAAGCCTGATACTGACAAAGACCTGGTCTTGGTGTTTGCAAACCTGAATGCGACTCCAAGTCGTCTTGAGAAAATTATTTTTAACGCGGCATCCGGGATAATTCCGCGTGCTTTCCCTGGTCTCAAGCGAACTTGCCTGGCATGCAAGGGGACATGCTCATATCGTTTGTCTGCATGAAGCAGTTGGATTTCACAAGCTTGTGCACATAACCGCGATGATGATGATTTGTCCTGGAAGAGAATACAGTTTCCTGAATGGTTGGGAGTTTGTACGTCAGCGTTTTCCAAATCCCATTCGATAGGATGATGCCGGTTTGGGTGCAGCGCCCGGACCGGCCGCCGAATCCAAAGCAGCGCGCCTGACGAACAATGCCAAGTGCTGCCTGCGTGGTATCGCGCTGGGCAGGAAATCATAGCTGATCAGCCGGGTCCGCGCACTCGGAGCTCACGTCCCACAGTCTTTACCGGATGGTTACAATGGATTAGACTTTTCCTGGCATTCAGGAACTGCGACAGTTCCAGGTCCGGTTGGGGTTCTGGCTTCTGTGATCGAGGCGTCCCATCGATGCCTGCCTTCTTCGACGGCGTCGGCTGGCACCGATTCCGTGAACATGCTCCGGAGTACACCAATGACGAGACCTTCAGAACGATCATGTCGATAAACGCCAGGATGGGCGGCTTTCCCGACGATGTCTCCAAGTGGTGCCTGCTCATCTACAACTCGGCCTCGCTTTTGAGCGAGGCCGAGGGTGGCCGTATCGCTATGTCGGACCGGCTATCCTCTATTGAGCCGACGACACATCTCTATCGAAGCCATTTGCTATGGAGTCTCGAACGCTTCAACACAGGTGCGAGCGACTGGCTTCTGCTTTCTTCGGAGTTCCTTTCCTGCCTTCCGTCCGAGTGCATGTGGTCAGCCAGCACCGCGGCAACGTGACATTGCTGCATACGACGTGGTGAAACGCCAACAAGACGAGACCGGGTTCGTCCTGCCCAAGCCCGCTGCAATCCTTGACCTCGCGATGGACGACGGCGCGCCGATACGCGTAGTGCGCCACGGCAACCTGTCCGGCCCGCGTGTCGTGCTGAGCCACGGAAACGGCTTTGCGAGCGATTCCTACTTCCCGTTCTGGCGGCTGATGCTGGAACGGTTCGACCTCGCCCTGTTCGATATTCGCAACTGCGGGCGCAACCCGTTCCACGCGGCCGGGGCACACCACTATCCTCGCTTTGCGCGCGACAACGCGGCGGTGCATGACGCAATTGCCGGGGAATGGGGAGAGAAGGCTACTATCGGTGTCTTCCATTCCATGTCGGCGATCGCGGCGCTGCTCTCGATCATAGAAGACGTCTGGCACTGGGATGCGTTGGTGCTGTTCGACCCGCCGGTGGTCCCGCCGGAAGGCAATCCGCAACGCGGCCCTCTGGTGACCGAGGGCGAGGCTTTTCGCGACGCCGCCCTGACCCGCAAGAATCGATTCCCGAACCCCAGTGAGCTGGCCGATGTCTTCCGTTACCTACACCCGTTCCGGCGCCTGCGGAAGGGGGTGGCGGAACTTAACGCACGCTCGACGCTACGCTTCGATCCCGTGTGTGGAGAATGGCTGCTCTGCTGCCCGGGGCCGGTTGAAGCTAGTCTCTATACCGAGGTCGCTGAGCTGCCGATCTGGAAGAAGGCAGGCCCGCCGGCCCGTCCACTCCTGATCGTCAGCTCCGACCCGAAGTCCCAGGACGCGTCGAAGAGCGCGCCCTGTTGCAAGTTGTTTTGCAAAACTTTCGGCATCGACTATGCCTTCGTCCCTAATACCAGCCATCTCCTGCAGCTCGAGGAGCCAGAACGGTGCTTCGCTACGTTCGATAGTTTCCTCACAGACAATGGGATTGTCGCATGACCGTGATGCATGAAGAGCGTAAGGAGGAATGGGATGGATGCCTCCCACCCCCCTGATGCTCGAGGGCCGGGAGGGTTAAGTTGGACCCTAGCGGACCGACGGCATCAAAGTACAAAGTGGGAAGAGCAAGCTCTTCGCAAGCGAACCGGAGGGTCCAAGATGAAGACTAGCAGAACCATCATCGGGGTGGATAAGGCGAATCCGTCACGAAAAATCTTCTTACTCCTACGCTAAAAATTTCGACACCGTAACTTGCAGGGCACTCGGCTCTCAAAAATGCACAGTACGGCGCTACCGGCCTCGGGGCCCCATAGGCGACCGCGTCACTTCCGCGTTTGCTGAGCGTCCTGGGGAGTAACGCGGGTCCATGCGTGGACCTCCAGCACGTTGTCCTAGGTTACCTGGCATGCAGTCACCTAGCAAAATTGTGCCCGGGGCCGGAGTCGAACCGGCACGCCTTTTACAGGCGAGGGATTTTAAGTCCCTTGCGTCTACCCATTCCGCCACCCGGGCCGGTAAATGGAGGTAGGACCGGAATCGAAAATATAGGATAACCAATTATTTTTAAATGGATTATAGAATTCGATTTTTTTTCGATACCGACAAAAGTACCGCCAAAATTAAGTCTGCTTCCTGAGCAGTGCCGAGTCCAACCCAGTCCTTCCATAGGTCTAGTTAAGTTTAAGGATCAAAACAAGCACGGGCAACATTATTCCACACCATTACTCCGCTCCAAAAGTCGTATACCTACCGAAAAACAACCATAGTCATCTGATCTATCGGAAGTTATCGATTGATAGATAATCCAGTTGCCCCCAATGTTGCCCCCAGATACTGCATGTTTACAAGATTGGTAGGATCGGAATTATAGTCCTAGTTCATTATTTTCAATGGCTTAAAGTCTTATTTCTCTTTGTACCTTCATAGCGTACCGACAGGCAAATCTTAATTATTCTTTCACAAGCTGGCCAGTCATTCAAAGAACAGGACATGATAGACTACGACGATGAGTTCCGAATGGGCAGGATTTCTTGGTGCTCTCACTGGTGCGGTTGCGGCACTCGGGGGCATCATTCTGACCGATCAACTCAAAAGTTTCCGGCAAGCCCGAATAGATCGACCTCGCAAGAAACTTCTCAAGGAGATGCTTGAGAAGGGTTTAAAGTGGCGCAGCCTATCAACCCTGTCTAACGTTTCTGGACTCGATGAAAACGAGGCAAAGCGACTCCTCGTCGAAATAGGTGCGAGAGGCTCCGAGACTGATCCTAGCCTTTGGGGACTCATCTCTCGCAACCCGTTACCTGAGCACGACCCCAAAGAACTGTGAGGTAGCCAATTGTGCACTCTGAACTTCCAGACATACCGTCTGCCATCATGACCAGCATCAAAAAAAGAATCGAACAAATTTGGGATGATGAACCAGAAATGCATGAGGACATGATTGAACAGGAGATCGAGGCATACCAAGACCTCCAGTCTTTGGAGATTGAGAGTGTCCCTGACAAAGTGCTGCGAGATCTCATGGCGGATGCTGAGCGCGAGCATCCGTCAGATTATTCCGAACAAAGAGAGTTCGTGCAAAATGGTGCAGATCGCTACCTATATATTCAACAACTCAATGAGAAAGTAGGCCCAATCAAGGAATTGTTGATCAGAATAGAGGATATAATTGCTAACGAGTGCTACAACCAGAACATTCAGAATTATGGTCCTGGGGGAATCTGGGAAGGAGAAGGCCGATCTTTTCGATACCCAATTACTTTCATTGTCGAGGACAAGGACGACAAGCGCTGGAATGTCTCATCAGCCGTTGATGCAGAGACTCTCATGACGGGTCGTTACAAATTCGGTAGCAACGAATTGAACATATTCCGTGCACTAGTGAAAGTCGTAGAAATGCTTCAAGCTGAATACAATCTTCACGTGGAGCGAAGCAAATAACTGAACAGGCATAAATACTATTTCAGCCCCACTTCCACTCTGAAGTGCATCAGTTGACACGATCCTTCCATTGGGTCACGCCCTCATTCCGGGATCGCGAAGCGGCGGAAAAATCGGCGCACCTGGGAAGATAATGTTGGTTAATGGCTAGTGCGCAGTTCGTCGAGGAAATTGCGCGCATCATTTTCCCTGCTGAAATTTACCAGCGGCACGATAGCCTTCCTGCCATCCTCAAGATTGAACAGTCCATAGAAGTTATAATCGATATCGGCACCTATACTGCCACCCGTCTCTTCTACAGTTTTTATAAGGTAAGCACTCTCACACTGACCCGGCAGGTAGGGTGCCAGACTTTGACATTCGGCTTGTGACAACGGTGCAAGGAGTCGATAGGAATCGCTTAAACAGTAATTTTCGTCGCATCCTTCTCTGGAAACATAATCTGCATTAATACTTAGAGGTTCTGGTACGCCACTAAAGAACCCGACAATGGAACAATCGCCTAGAACCGTTGCTAAATGAACGTCATTAATTGGTCCTATGCGGTTGATTTCGCGTCCGAAATACTTGCCCGTATACTTTCTAAAGTCCCCATAGTCCTCTATCCCATACGTATCTGCATACTCTTCGAAATTATCACCTGACATCCACTCTCTGACGAAGCATTCTGGTGGAATGACCTTATCTCCAACACGCCATGCCGGGTCGGTAATTGCAGGCTCATACTCTTCTTCAGTTGCGCCATGTATTGTGAGAATATACCAAGTGCCAGAGGGATCAGGGTCAAATCTATACCAGATCCAACCATTTGCCAGCATGAAGCCACGCCATCCCACAGGTGAGCATGGAATCTCGCTTTCCAATATTGTGCTTCGCCAATTCTCTGTGAACACCTGATCAAAAATTTTGTTTTCTATAAACTTCTTTCGCGGACCGACCATAAGCTCATCTGGTACCAACTCGAATAGACCAATCAAGTCTCGATCTGCGACTAGTTGCTTGATAGTCTGACCGAATTTGTATGCATCTTCCGGTTCATAATAATTGTCCCAGAAAGCAGCATATTCCCTGTCCTCATCTGTACAAATCACAGAAGCATCCAACACCTTTGGGAAGCTGAAAATCAAAAGTAATAGTACTGATAAGGCTATATAAACCGATCCCTGCAAATAGACTGATTTCCTCATTAGTTTGAGACAATATTCATTGTTTTACATGGGTATGTCAGGCTTCTAATCTGCCACACAAAGCTTGTGAACTAATCCCCTGCTAAATTGTAATCATACCCCGTGCCAGGGGATCAGAGTTCCGAAATCGAATAACCATCTTATCAAGGACCCAAATGTCTGCTTAGAGGCTTAGGCGGTAGTGAAGATTTTTTCAGGTCTTCGATTTCAGCAGCCTTTTGTACCTGAAGAACTATTTTGATCTGTGTCTAGGCCCGTAAGCTTCCCAATACTCACGTGACAGTTTCTGAGCCTCGGCAATCTGGGCAGATGTCATGCCGTTGGCCACACGTTCTTTTCCTTTTTGGGCGGCAGCAGCAGGACCGAAGCGTTGTGCAGCTGCAATGTTGAACCATACATAGGCCTGAATACTATCTTTGACTACCCCTTCACCTTGGGCGTACATGGTGCCAAGATTGTATTGTGCAGGGGAAAATCCCTGCTCGGCGGCTTTACGATACCAGCGCACGGCTTCGGTATCGTCTTCGGGGGTCCCTGCGCCAAATGCATACATTTCCCCAAGTCTGAACTGTGCAGGGGAAAATCCCTGCTCGGCGGCTTTGCGATACCAGCGTATGGCTTCGGTATCGTCTTCGGCTATCCTTTCACCTTCAGCATACATGTAGCCAAGGTTGAACTGTGCGCGGACATGTCCTTGCTCAGCGGCTTTGCGATACCAGCGTATGGCTTCAGTAACATCTTCGGGGATGCCCATACCTAGTTCATAGATGCCGCCAAGTCTGAAATGCGCTTCAGCCCCTCCCTGCTCGGCAGCCTTGAGATACCAGCGTATGGCTTCGGTATCGTCGTCGGGGAAGATGCCCCTGCCGTAGGCATACATGTCCCCAAGTTTGAAATGCGCTCTGGCCCCTCCCTGCTCGGCAGCCTTGAGATGCCAGCGCACAGCCTCAGCATAATCTTCAAACCCGTAGCCCTTAGCATACATGGAATTAAGGTAGGACTGTGCTTCAGGAAGTCCCTGCTCAGCAGCTTTGCGTAACCAGCGCGAGGCCTCTGCATCATCCTCTGGCACCCCCTTGCCCTCGTAATAGGCATCGCCAAGAGCTAGTTGCGACAAGGCATGTCCTTGTTCAGCGGCCTTGCGAAACCATTGCACAGCCTCGGTATAGTCTTCTTGAACACGTTTACCGAAGGCATACATGAAGCCGAGCGCGAACTGCGCTTCGATATCTCCCTGCTCCGCATCTTCCATTAAAGCTTCCAGATCAACACTCTCCACATGTTTTATCATAGCTTCCTCATCGAAACTCTCTGCATGTACTGGGCATGCAAGCAGAACTAGGCTAATGAGGAAGGCACGGAGCATGCCTGGAATTATAGCACTGCCCGTGTTCGGCTCATCCGGACAGATGGCACCCGGATAGTGCAAGTCAAGGGCGGATACTTGTGATGACTGGAGGCTACGTGAGCAGCTGCACCGCAACTGTATGCACCGCACCCCTAGGCCCAGACTGGTCATTCTCCGCACCGTCCAACTCCGTGCGCGGCCGTGTCACTCCTAGTGGAGCGAAGCGAAATGCTGGAGTGACGCGGCCGGACATCGGTCCCGAATGCAGGCAGCCCCGTACTGTGCGATTTTTGGATGCGAATGCCCCGCAGATTACGGCGTCGGACTCTTAGCGGTTTGATAAGAAGATTTTCCGTGACAAGGGAATACCGAATGGTATACTGACCCGTAACAGTTTTGTACCGGCGCCGCTACGGTATATCAGCGGCAACGAGGCACCTTCGGACCGCGAAACAGGTGCACCAGCTTTACAGGCTGCGGTCCATCTTCAACTTCAGTTTGTCTCTCTGTTATAGGGAGCAGGCATGCGGATTCAGGTCCACTGGGCCCGTCTCCGCTTTCAACGTTCGGGCAGGTCTTGGGCTTGTCCATCTTCAATCTCAGGCATTTTGCCTACAGGCATGTGCGGGGCTTCCCTGTGCGTGTCATCAATCAAAGCCACGTGTACGGCACACCGGTCTGATCCCCGGGATCAGGTAATCGGTATCTGTGCACAGGGCCTTTATTTCAATCCCGTGGAACGTACCCACATAACTTCAAAGGAGGTGTGTAACCATTTTTAAGCATCGTCCCTGCAAGGGGCACATTGACCTGACACGGGGCGACTCTTCAACTGAAGAGCACCTGTGTGGCCTCAACTGAGGCCCAGACAAGTCATTTTGGGAGTCGTGTCCCATGAGCGTATTCGCGACAAGCGAATCCTGAACCGCCCAGGCGGCCAGTAGCCCAGAAACACTCACCAGATAAGGAAAGAACACGCAATGAGAGACTTGAACTACAACTTGAAGCAGCTGTGCAGGAACTGCCGGGAAGGCAGCTATGCCACACAGAGAAACAGAGAACGGATATTGACCCTGGCCGCCAACGAGCTACATGCCATGGGTTATCGGAGAATGCAGGCCAAGTCCCTGAAGCCCAAGCACATCGAGGCCCTGGTCAAACTCTGGCAGGAGAAGGATCTTTCCATCGGAACCATAAAAAACAGGATGGCCGCGCTTCGCTGGTGGGCTGAAAAGGTCAACAAGCTGAACGTCATCGCCCGATCCAATGAGTTCTATGGCATTCCGGATCGAAGGTTCGTGACGAACCAGAGCAAGGCCAGGGACATTACCCAGGAGCAACTCGGAAAGGTCAAGGACGAACACGTGCGCATGAGTCTGGAGCTGCAGCGGGCCTTTGGCCTGCGAAGGGAGGAAGCCATGAAGTTTACTCCCAGTTATGCGGATAAAAGGGATCACATCCAGCTGAAAGCGAGTTGGACGAAGGGCGGCAAGCCAAGAGTCATCCCCATTCGAACAGAAGCACAAAGAGATGTACTCAATCAGGCAAGAAGCCTGGTCGGCTTCGGTTCACTGATCCCGCCGCATCGAAGCTATGTACAGCAACTGAGGGTCTACGAGGGGAATGCCACACGGGCAGGCCTCTCCAGCATGCATGGGCTACGCCATGCCTATGCCCAAGAACGCTACGAGGAGCTGACCGGCTGGCACTGTCCTGCACAGGGAGGACCCAATCATACAACCCTGAGTCCGGAACAAAGGGAACTGGACCAGGAAGCACGCATGACCATCAGCCAGGAGCTAGGCCATGAGAGATCACAAATAACGACAGCCTACTTAGGAAGATAACCATGAAGATTGCAACGGAAAAAAGCATGAGGCACCCACCCATGAACTACAGGATTGTACGACTGAAGGAAGTCCAGCGCATGACCGGACTCTCCCGCTCCACCATCTACACCCAGATTGCCAAGGGCAACTTCCCGAAACAGATTCGCCTCACAGGGGCTCGCTCGGTCGGCTGGCACGAGCAGGCGGTGATCGAGTGGATCGAGTCTAGGCAGCAGACGTAATGTAGAAAGCATTGGCTTGCCTACACCTGAGGGACATTTTGCGCTTAACCGTTAGCCGCTTTGGAGAAGATCGGAATCACCTTGCCGGTGGCCCGCATCTCGTCTAGGTAATCGGCCCACCATTGCATCATTTTCCTTCGTTCATCTAAATAACGGGCGTGGTAGGTATAGGCGGCCCTTACGCTGTTGCGCTCCACATGGCCCAGCTGGCGCTCAATGGCATCCGGGTTGAAGCCGGTCTCGTTCAGGATCGATGAAGCAGTCGCCCGGAAACCGTGCGGCACCGCCTTGCTTTTGCCTTCTTGAGCGCCGTCATAGCCCAACTTGAAAATGGCCCGGCGCATCGTGTTGTCTGACATCTCGCGGTGGCGATCACGCTCGGAGGGGAACACTAGCTCGTATTTGCCTGTCATGCCTTGCAGCAGTTCGAGCACTTCCAAGGCTTGCCGGGACAGTGGGACCAAGTGCTCATTGCGCATCTTCATCCGACCTGCTGGGATACGCCAAACCTTGTCCTCAAGATCAAACTCCTCCCAACGAGCCCCGCGAAGTTCGCCGGAACGCACAAAGGTCAGTAGTAGTAGCTTGATTGCACGTTGGGTAAGTTTGCGGCCTCGGTCGCTGTAAAATTCCAGGGCTCGCAAAAACTCCGGAAGCTCTTCTCGAGGCAGCGAGGCATGATGCTGGACCCTTCTTTGTTTGACAATGCCAGTGAGATCTCCTGCAGGATTATGAGTAGCAATTCCCTGCTGAACGGCGAAACGGCAAATGGCCCCGATTGTCTGATTTGTCCGGCTAGCCATATCCAGTGCACCTCGATCTTCGATCTTGCGGATCACAGCAATGATTCGCTTGGGGGTGATCTCATCAATATGCAAATGCCCCAAGTCACTGAAAATATTATTTTCCATACGCTTGAGTACCCGGACAGTATGGAGTGGCGTCCAAGTATCTTTGTGGTGTTCCCACCACTGACGAGCGACAGCCTCAAAGTTATTTACCCGTAAAGCCTGTTTCTCTTCCCTTCGCACCTCAGCAGGATCCTGATCGTTTTCGAGTTGAATCCGGGCTTTTCTGCGCTTCTCGCGTGCATCCTTGAGGCTGACTTTTGGATACACCCCCAAGGCCAGGGTCTTGCGCTTACCGCGAAAACGGTAGTCCAGGCGCCAGTACTTTCGACCGTTCGGTTTTACGAGTAGATACATGCCATCACCGTCGGCCATCTTGTAGTTTTTGACCTTGGATTTGGCGGTCTTGATGCGTGTATTGTTCAGGGTCATTTTTGACGGTACTTTTTTGAATTGAACCAGAGATACCGTCAAAAGTACCGTCATTTTTTCTGGATGTCAATAAACCTCATTGGACAGAATAGGATTATTAATATTTATTAACTTCATGTTTTTACAGTGTATTTATGTACTTTATCGGATTTCTTCGGACATCCTCGGATAGTTCAATTGGAGGCTAGGACCGGAATCGAACCGGTATAGACGGCTTTGCAGGCCGCTGCATCACCACTCTGCCACCTAGCCTTTGTGAACCGATTGCAAGCATGATCGTTACATTCCCAGGATTCAAGCATTGACCTTTTCCTGGGCAGGTTTTTGACTCCTTATCCAGCCAAACCAGCCACTTACCCGCCGATATATGACATTTCCACTTTGGGCAGCAAGACTGTTTCCGATGTGCGAATTTCTGAATAGCGGTCGTCACGCTTTTCCCACATGGACCCTATCACAGCAGCGATGTATTTATCATCTGCGCCTTCACGCAACAAGTGTCTCAAATCATACCCCTTGGTCGCAAACAGGCATGTGAACAGCTTTCCTTCAGCAGATAACCTCGCCCGTGTGCAGCTTCTGCAAAACGGTTGCGTGACAGAAGAGATAATTCCTATCTCTCCTCCTCCGTCTTCGTACAGCCATCTCTTGGCCACTTCGCCCCGATAGTTGGCCTCTGCAGGTCTTATTTGAAATTCCTTGCGAATTTCGCGAACGATATCGGCTGCCGGGAATACGTCATCGAGTTTCCAGTGATTGGTGTGCCCTACATCCATGAACTCGATAAATCGCAAGATCTTCCTGCTGCCATGAAAGTACCTCGCCATGGGCAAGATTGAGGATTCATTGACACCCTTTTTCACGACAGCATTGATCTTGATCGGTGCAAGCCCGGCAGATTCAGCGTGTCCGATAGCCTGTAGCACCTGATTGACATCGGCCCTGACATCACTGATGCGGCAGAATACGTCCTGGTCCAGCGTATCCAGGCTGATCGTTATGCGTTTCAAACCAGCTTCCTTCAACTCTTGGGCAAGCTTTTCCGTAAGCAGCACGCCATTGGTGGTCAGGCTGATATCCTCTATCGAACTGATATCTGCAAGCTGGCGAATCAGCACAGGAATGTCTTTTCGCAAGAGGGGCTCACCTCCTGTCAAGCGTATCTTCCTCACTCCCAGCCCAACAAATATTTTCGAAATCCTTACAATCTCTTCGAAATTTAACAACTGTTCCCTGCGTAAGAACTTATAATCGGCGTTAAACACCTCTTTCGGCATGCAATATGTACAGCGAAAATTACATCTGTCTGTAACTGAAATCCTGAGATCTCTCAGCGGACGCATGAAGGTGTCCATGGTTTGTGAAGAGTTTTCCATTATCCGATAAGTACCTGGGCAAACAGCTTTTTGCTAAACATGCGACTGAATCATAACAAAACTTCACCTTGCTGAAATATGAAAACTCCCCGTGCCAAGACGATTTGCCTGGGTGCCGGGCCGGTTTTTGCGCTTATCGCTTATATACTGCTTCCCGAGCAATACCTAGGTGGCACAGGGGACATGATCGCTTTTGGGCATTCGGCAAGGGCCACCCTTGCCATGCTGGTGTGGATGGCAATCTGGTGGCTTACCGAGGCGACCGACATTCGTGTTACCGCGCTGTTGCCGGTTACGTTGTTTCCTGTATTGAATGTGAGCACGATCAAGGCTGCTGCGGCTCCCTATGCATCCCACATAATTTTTCTTCTGCTTGGCGGGTTCCTTATTGCAACAGCCATCCAGCGCTGGGGGCTGGACAGGCGAATTGCGCTGGGAATCTTGAGCCGGGTTGGAAACACCCCTTCCCGCATAGTGGGTGGTTTCATGCTCGTGACGGCCTTTTTGAGCGCATTCATTTCCAATACCGCAACCACGGCCATGATGCTGCCTATCGGACTGAGTGTCATTGGTCTGGTGGCACTCCATGAAAACAGCCGAGGCAAGGACCTGACATTCTCGACCTGCATCATGCTGGCCATCGCCTACTCCGCATCGATCGGCGGGGTTGCTACCATCATTGGAACCATGCCGAATTCATTTGTCGTGTCCTTCATCCGGGATGCGATCGATACACCGTACCAGCAGGACATAAGCTTTCTTGAGTGGTCACAGATTGGCCTTCCGATCGTACTGGTACTGCTTCCGATCTGCTGGCTGCTGCTTACAAAAATCATCTATAAAGTCGACAGAATCAACCTTCCCGACCCTGCAAAATCCCTGGAAAGAAAAATGCAGGCCATGGGACCACTTAGCTACCAGGAAAAGGCCGTGCTGGGCGTGTTCGGTTTTACAGTTTTTCTGTGGCTGTCTCGTGCCTACCTGCAGGGTGTTGAAATTACGCTGGACGGGCAGATATTTGCACCGCTCAAGGGGCTTTCCGATGCCGGTATTGCCATGCTGGGGGCTATAATGCTGTTTGTCATACCGTCCAGAAGCGGTGCGCATCGCAGCCTGTTGCAATGGGAAGACCTGAAGAGTCTGCCCTGGGGTATCCTGTTTCTGCTGGGCGGGGGATTAAGCCTCGCCCGAGCCGTACAGGCCAATGGTGTTACGGAGTTTATTGGCGCCCAGGCATCGGATTTGTCGTTCCTGCCCATGTTCCTGATTCTGCTGGCCATCGTGGGCGCCGTCGTGTTCCTTACAGAATTGACTTCAAATACTGCGACCACTGCCACGCTGATCCCGGTACTTGCTGCCATTGCCCCGGCGCTGAATATCCATCCCTATACCCTCGTGATCCCGGCATCCATCGCAGCAAGTTGTGCATTCATGCTGCCGGTTGCAACACCACCGAACGCGATCGTCTTCGGTTCGGGACACATCACATCCCGGCAGATGCGAAGCACTGGTCTCTGGCTGAACCTCATCTGCCTGGCAGTAATTACCCTGCTGGCCTATTATCTGAGCAGCATCATGATCAGGCTGGTTGCCGGATAATTTTTCCTGCTATTCCCCATATTTCTCGGCAAGCCTGTATTTCTCTTCCACGCCAATCAGTTCATTGAACTCTGAAAAGCGAAACAAGTCACTCTCAATTCCGAGCGTGGTTCCGTTTTCATGCAAATACGAGTAGAAGTTTCGAAGTGCATGGCTTGCCGCAAACAGTCCTGTCAGCGGGTATAGAATCAGGTCAAAACCCAGCGCTGCCAGCTGCTCTTTTGGAAGTACAGGCGTCTTGCCTCCTTCAATCATGTTGGCTACCAGCGGTTTGGGAGCTTGCTGCCCTATTTCCCTGAGCTGGTCAACCGATCCGGGAGCCTCCACAAAACTCGCATCCGCACCCAGTTCACATGCTTCCTTCACGCGTGCGAGTGCCTCGCCGAGTCCGTGCACGGCCTCCGCATCCGTGCGTGCAACAATGAAAAAATCGGTACCCTTCCTGGCATCCACTGCTGCCCTAATTTTCTGCAGATAATCCTCTCTGGATATGACCTTCTTGTTGCGCATGTGACCGCATTTTTTGGGCCAGACCTGATCTTCCAGAAAGCAGCCCGCGGCACCGGCATCGATCAGGAGTTTAACAGTCCTGTACACATTGAGTGGATTCCCGTACCCGGTATCTGCATCGACAATGACTGGAATTGACACGCTGGCACAGATTTTGCGAGCCTGCTCGACCACCTCGGTCTGGGTGAGCAGGCCAAAGTCCGGTTCACCAATGGATGAGGCTGCAAGCGAATACCCTGAAATAAAGCCCAATGGAAACCCCGCCTGTTCTGCAATGATTGCAGACAGCGGATCGTAAATCCCTGGAAAGGCGAGCGAACCCGCCTGGTCCAGAACCTCCCTGACACTGCGTTTCGCCATGTATGTACTCCGTAATTTATTAAGTTCGGGAAAAAGTTGGATAGCTTATGTACTATACGTATCAATTGACCATTCAAGACCCTTACTTGGCCTGAACATCTATCAAAATTATATCCTGCATGGTAAACGCCAGAAGATTTTTTTGTTTCCTGATATGTTCGCTTTCCCTTGGTGTCGGTGCCGCGTACGCATCAGGCTGGACTGAAGTCAGGACGCTGGAAGGCAAGTTCACAACATTTTCTGAGCAATTTGAAGCGGGGAAATGGACACTCGTGATGCTGTGGAAATCCGATTGCAGCATCTGTATCCGTGAATACCCGGCCATATCTGACTTTCACACTCGTCACAGCGATTCGGATGCTATAGTCCTTGGCGTTTCACTGGACGGTTATTCACAGATCGAAAAGATCAGGCAACATATAGAGGAAATGCCCATGACCTTTGAAAGCCTGGTCGGGGAATCCATCGTTGTTGCATTTCAGTACAACATTGCAACTTCAAAATTGCTGCAGGGCACTCCCACATACCTGGTATATGACCCCAAGGGGCAGCTGGCCACTCATCATGTGGGGCCGTTGAACACGAAGGCCCTGGAAGAGTTCATCAACCGAAATTGAACTCGAAACCGGCCGGTCTGGAGTAACCCATCTACCTGATCAGGGGGTTTGGTTCCATTTGGCAGGGACTTCCGGTTCAAGTACCTTCAGCGTAGCTCGCACGTACATCATCGGTCGCCTGGCTTTAGACCCGGAAAACCCAGGCCTGGTGAGGACCAGGTACGTTCTTTTGCATAAACGAAGCCTTCCCTGGAATCGACAGTTCCGTCAAAGCTTGTTCACCGACGGGCTTCTGCGCCCGGCCAATGCAACACTTGCCAGTATGATAGCCAGCGCGAAATAAGCCCGGATATTGAGGGGCTCACCAAGGAAAACCGTGCCCATGAATACTGCCCAGACGGGTATCAGATAGTTACTTTGCGACAGGAAGGAGGGTCCTGCACGCGCGATAAGGGCAAAGTAAATCAATGTAGCGATTGCTGTGGGAAACACACCCAGAAGAATCACGGAAAAAACCCCAGTGCTGAACAGCCTGATTTCCACGTCCTGCCCGGTAAGAAACCAGGCCGGCAGCATAATCAGGCCGGCAATGACTAGAACAGCGGCAGAAACGGCCAGCAGGCTCTCGTCAGGCAGATGCTTGGCAATAATCGTGTTGACTGCATAGCACAACGCCCCGGCGAGAACTGCCAGCATCGGGAAAAACACCTGGGCACTGTTACCAAATTCAGCAATGGCTGCAGGCCCCAATAACACCAGGACCCCGCCAAAGCCCGATAAAAAACCAAGCACCTGCATCGGCTTGAGCTTTTCCCCCGGCACAAAGTAACGTGCCAGTACGATCGTAGCCAGCGGCATCACCGCCATCAATATTCCCGCTACACTGCTGTCAATTTTCTGCTGCCCCCAGCTGATCAGGTAGAATGGAAGGCAATTTCCAAATATGGCAAGGGAAATGACCAGCAGCCAGGAGGAGCGCAGGAAGCCGAAGGATACTTTCCGAAGCAGTGCAATCCCAAGCAACAGGATGGCTGCCACCTCGATTCTGGCAGTGGCCACTATCGAAGGCGGCAACTCCTGAACCGCCAGCTTGATAAGCATGAATGCGCTTCCGAACATCACCGTCAGGGCGACAAGGCTCAGCCAGTCCAAAGGTTCCGCACGTTGCATGGTGATCTTCCGGATATGCGCCCTGTCAGCCTGCCGCAGTGTCCGGGCAGATCCTGCCTGAGCATAGGCCCAGGCTCTTGGTTGCGCATGCGAAACGTCCCATAGTAAAGATTGGGTTAAACTTCAACAAATTATCGAGTACATTTCCTGAGAGAACGGCACCAGTCCACAGAGATCGGCATGAAAGGAAAGCATGAATGATACGTGAAGTAGGCCTGATAGCGTTAATTGTTGGCGCCTGGTTCGGAATTCGATGGCTGCTGAAGCAGCCCCGGAACGTTCAATGGAGGTGGGTGGGCATATGTGCAATCATAATCCTGCTTGGCCTGGCAGTAACAGGAAAAATGCACTGGATTTTCGCTGCTGTTGCGGCTGCCGTTCCCCTCATTCGGCGGTTGTTTGGGCTGATCTCCTATCTCCCGTTGCTCAGGGGCTTTCTACGCCGATCCAATGCATCGACACAAGGATTTTCATCCAGCCGTCCATCCAGTATCGAAACGCGATTTTTGAGAGTCACGCTCGATCCGGTATCCGGCAGTCTGTTTGGTGAAGTCAAGCAGGGGTTGTATCAGGGGCGCAAGCTGCAAGACCTGTCCTCGCAGGAACTGTCCGAATTGCTGAAGGAGTACACCCGTACAGATCCACAGTCTGCACAGCTCTTGAGTGCGTACCTTTCCCGGTCAGGATATGCTGGCTCGCACAGGCAGCACGACCAGCACGGGACAGGAAAGAGTAGCGCATCAAGCCAAGGCAACATGACCAGACAGGAGGCCTATGCGATTCTCGGCCTGAATGAGGGAGCTTCCAAGAAAGAAATCCTTGAAGCACATCGCAGACTGATTCAGAAACTGCATCCTGACCGAGGCGGAAACGACTACCTGGCTGCAAAAATCAACCAGGCTAAACAAACCCTTCTGGCGTGAATTCTTATTACTCGAGGCTGTACCGATAATGTTCTGGAAAAAGAAGTCCAAGACAGGCCCTGCCCCCAAGAGCAGGAAGCAAAAAGCAATCCGTTCCTACAAAAAGGAAGGTGGGCACATCAAGTCCCTGGAAAGACAGGGTGGCCTCACTACCAGCGCCAGTTTCGGAGGCATGGGAGTCAGAGAACTGCAGCTGCGCATGGAACTGATCGTAGACCAGGTGATTTCTTCGCAGCGCAGTGTTTTCAAGCCGGCAGAACGGCTTGCCGAATATTCGAAGGTCGATCAGGACCGGTTCCTGGAATCTGTAGAGCAAATTTCCAAGACAAGCGTTGAACTCGCCTTCAGTTTTTGCCAGTTCGCTCCCGAGAGCCTGCAGGTCATTGATGAAACGCACTGGAACGACTGGATTGGCCGCATTTTGCACGCGCATCAGGATAAGGGGATGAGCGGTGCTGTCCGTACGATGCAGGATATCGACAGTTTTGTGCGCTCATTTAATCAATCACCGGGCAGTGTTCGCCTGGAAAAGGTCTCGCGCATCCTGGAAAGCTTTGTCACAGGGCTTAGCGGAAGAAAGCTTGAAATTCAATCTGGTGAAACGTTCTATACAGATACCCAGACCATTCGTCTTCCTGAAGTGCTCGCTGAATTTGACAACTACGACGACAACTTTGCCTTGTACAAGTCCATGGTCGTTCATCAATGGGCCCAGTCTTGGTTCGGGACATGGAAGCTGAATATCGGCGATTACCTCAAGTTCTACAAGGACCCTGTCCGAGCGCTTGCACTCTTTCACAAGCTGGAAACCATCCGGCTGGATGCGTGTATCGAGCGTGAATTGCCCGGCGTTGCACGTGCGATGAGCAGATTCAATGCAAAACAGGATCACACAACACTTTCCAGCACATGGCAACGAGCATTCGAGACATTGCGCAGAGCTGAAATGACCGTGCTGGATACGGTATTTTTTCTCGAGGCCGTGTACAAGGATGAAAACACCCCTGACGACAAAATCTATCAAGGTAGCCTGAATCCTTCTGAGGCCTGGAGTGTGCGTCAAGCCAGAATAGCGCGGGAAAAAACCAAGCTGCAAATGCGCCTGCAAGAACTCAGACGCGAGTTCGGAGCTGACGATCCTGGCAGTGCTGAAAATGACGAGGAACAAGGTCTTGCCGCAGGGTTCTCCATCCAGGAAATACCGGACGACAGCATGCCGGACGGCTTCAATGTTGAGTTGAAGTTTGACAATGAACCAATCGGTGCATCGGAAGAAACACAAAAACTGCTGGAATCCATTTTGCAGGACCTCGGCGAGGTTCCGGACAAGTATTTACAAACAGACATGTCCGGCAGCAGCCATGAAGACGACAGTTCGAATGAACGCCCGCCAGAGGAACAGCCTGCGGCAAAAGCAGATACAGGATGGCTATACGATGAATGGGACCATTCCCGCCAGAAATACAGGAAAGAATGGTGTCACCTCAGGGAGCTTGCTGTACAACCGGTGTACGATGATTTCGTAGACAGGACGCTCAACAAGCACAGAAGCCTGTTGAAACACCTGCACAGGACATTCGAGGCCTTGCGGGAAGATGACCGGCGAGTCAAGCGGCAACCCTACGGCGATGAAGTTGACCTGGATGCGGTGATCGAAGCCTATTCTGATACCCGGATCGGGCTGGAAGCCTCCCAGAACCTGTTCACTCGATCGCGGAAAACGGACAGGAACATTGCTGTCATGTTCATGATTGACATGAGTGCCTCAACGGCCGGATGGATCAACGAGATGGAAAGAGAAGCATTGATCCTGCTTTGCGAGTCCTTGGAGATTCTGGGTGATCGTTATGCGATATTTGGCTTTTCTGGTCTGACCCATGAACGGTGTGAGCTGTACAAGATCAAGGATTTTGAAGAGCAGTACGGGGATCTTGTAAAGGCCCGCATCAGCGGAATCCAGCCGCAGGATTATACCCGGATGGGTGCAGCCATACGTCACCTGACAAAACTGCTGCACCAGGTTGAGGCCCGCACCAAGCTTCTGATTGCATTGTCAGACGGACGACCCGATGACCAGGATGGTTACCGGGGTCCATATGGCATCGAGGACACTAGGCGCGCATTGATCGAGGCCAAGTTTCTGGGCATCCATCCGTTTTGCATTACGATTGATGAAGAGGCGATGGACTACCTGCAGCACATGTATGGGCCTGTAAGCTTTGCTGTCATTGATCATGTAGACAAGCTCCCCTATAAAGTGTCTGATATTTACCGTCGTATTACGGTGTAACCGCTCTGGAGATGGGAGATCATCAAATGCATAGCAGCTGCCGCATGGAGGCTGTACAACATCCAATTATCCCGCTCATCGGCACCTGGACACGTAAACACCCGGGTACAGTGTCATTTGGACAGGGCATTGCCGATTATGGGCCTCCACCGCAAGCATTTCACAGGGTCCAGCAGTGCTTGGCCGATCCCTCAATCAACCGGTATGGCCCGGTCGAGGGCATACCCGAGCTTCAGCTGGCAATTGAACGCAAGCTTCTTGCTCAAAACAGCATTGAGATACATGATGGAAATTCCATTGTGGTCACTGCAGGCTCAAACATGGCATTCAACACGGCGGTACTGGCCGTTACCGATCCGGGAGATGAGGTAATCCTGCCTCTGCCCTATTATTTTAATCATGAAATGTCTCTGACAATGGAAAGATGCAGGCCTGTATCTGTGCCTACCAATGAAAATTTTCATTTAAGGCTGGGAGAAATCAAAAAAGCCATTACAGAGAAAACCAAGGCCATTGTTACCATCAGTCCTAATAATCCGAGTGGAGCCGTATACACAAGAGACGAACTGACAGCGGTGAATGATCTGTGCAGGCAGCACCGCATCTATCATATCAGTGATGAAGCATATGAAGACTTTTGCTACGACAGCCACCGTCATTTTTCAGTCGCTTCTGACCGCACTGTCTGCGAGCATACGATTTCGCTGTTTTCGTTTTCAAAGGGATATGGGTTCGCCGGCTGGCGCATCGGGTACATGGTGGTACCCGGTCATTTGTCTGACGCCGTAAACAAAATCCAGGATACTATCTTGATTTCACCGCCAATGGTTTCCCAGCATGCCGCACTCGGAGCACTGGAGGCCGGCCCTGGATACATCGAATCGAGGCTCCATTCCATGTCAAAAAAACGCCAGACTGCCCTGGAATTACTTGCAGGAATTCCCTGCCTGAAATTGCCCCCAAAGTCCGAAGGCGCATTTTACGTTATGCTGAGCATTGACAGCTCTATGAACGACCTGCAACTGGTCAAGCAATTGATAGCAGATTTTGGCGTTGCCACACTGCCTGGTTCAGCATTCGGTATTCATCAGGATTGTCACATACGGCTATCGTATGGTGCTTTGCCGGACAGAGAAGTTGCAACAGGTATAAAGCGCCTGAAAAAGGGATTAGGCACAATCCCGTTATGACAGGCTCAGGTGTCATGTGGAACCACCGAAGAGTGATGCTCTAGAATCCTGTAACCATCATCACTTTCATTTCCAATCACAAAGGTAAAGCGGGCAGGCAGGCTGACCTGTTCATTTTCGATGTACGTAAACTCATAGAATCCGGAACATAGCCAAGTGCCGCTATATACTCGTGATCGTATCAGGCTGAAGTGAACCTTCAGCTTCTCCTTGGAAAGCAATTCTTCAAAGTATTTCCGGATAAGTTCTGGATTGTCACAAATAATTTCAGAAAACGTTCCCAACAGGATCGCTTCTCTCGAGTAGAGTTTGACAATACTGGAGACATCGCCTCTGTTAAGACATTCCTCCCACTTCTTAAGTATCTGATCCACTTGCATAATTGGCAGCTTGTTACTATCGGCACTTCATGGCAAGTCATACAGGCACTTACCCGTATCGCGTAACACCTATATACTGCTAAAAAACTGTTACAGGTTTGTAACTGAAAAAAGATTGCTTATCAAGCCGTACGAAATGACCGTGAACTTGAATGATACAATCACCTCGCTGAAATTTTACATATTTAGGAATCTTGACGTCTGGAGAATTTATGTCGCAGTGCAAACTGTCTAAATCGTTCAAATGGCTGACGGCCGTTCTTGCAGTTCCGGCCATATTGCTGATCAGTTCATTTGCCGATATCAACGCGGTACTTGAGCCTCATGACAAGCACAGTAAGGCAACACGGATCATCACCCAGCTCCTGAAGAAGTACCACTACAAGGAATTCAGCATTGACGATGCGTTGTCAGAAAAGATTCTGGAAGCATACTTGACTTCGTTAGATCCGAATAGAAGTTACTTCTATCAGGAGGATGTAGACAGTTTTGATATGTTCCGGTTCAGGCTGGATGATGCATTGAACGAGCAAAAACTGGGTGTTCCGTTCGAAATGTTCCGCCTGTTTCAGGAACGAGTAGATGAACGTATCGATTATGCCCTGAGCCTTCTTGAGAAGGAATTTGATTTCGGCGTACAGGAAGAATTTGTTTTGGACCGCTCTGAGTCAGGCTGGGCAAAAGACAAGATGGATATGAATGAGATCTGGAGAAAGCGTGTCAAGAATGATGTGCTCAACCTGAAGCTTTCCGGCCAGCAGCCTGATGAAATCAGACAAACACTCGAGAAACGTTATCAGGGCATTGCCAGACACAGCCAGCTCGATGCCGAGGAAGTATACCAGCTGTTCATCAACTCTTTTACACATACACTTGAGCCTCATACGAGCTATTTATCTCCCAGGACATCAGAAAACTTCGCAATACGCATGAGCCTGTCTCTCGAAGGTATCGGAGCATTGCTGCGCATAGAAGGCGAGCACACTCTGGTCGAAAAAATTATCCCTGGCGGGCCAGCTGATTTGAGTGGATTACTGCATGCGTCAGACAGGATCGTCGGTGTAGCGCAACAGGATGAAACGGAATTCAAGGATGTTGTGGGATGGCGCCTCGAAGAAGTGGTTGAACTGATTCGTGGTGCAAAGGGCACTGCAGTAAGGCTCCAGATACTACCTGGAACCGAAGGTTATGCTGCCAAGATCAAGGAAATACAGATCATACGGGACGAGATCAAGCTGGAGGAACAGGCAGCAAAAAACAGAACCATTATCATTCAGGATAATGGCCGAACCAGCAAGGTAGGAATAATCCAGGTTCCAACCTTCTACATTGACATTGCCGCATACCAGCGTGGCGAAACAGGCTATCGAAGCACGACCCGTGACGTGGAGCGTCTGATTTCTGAACTGAATGACGTGGGCATCGATGCCCTCATTCTCGACCTGCGCGGTAATGGAGGGGGATCCCTGACTGAGGCGACACAACTTGCAGGCCTGTTCATTGAGGAAGGTCCGATTGTGCAAGTCAAGAACTCGAAAGGCCATATACGTATTCATCGAGATCGTGACTCCAAAGTCGCTTACAAAGGCCCGTTAATCGTTCTGGTAGACCGATTCAGTGCCTCGGCATCAGAAATCGTAGCGAGTGTAATCCAGGACTACCAATACGGTTTAGTTGTAGGTGAAACCACATTCGGCAAAGGCACAGTACAGCAGCTTATTGACTTGAACAACTTTCACTCCAACCGCAATACCAGGCTTGGTCAGCTGAAAGCAACGATTGCCCAGTATTTCAGGGTAAGCGGGAACAGCACACAGCATAAAGGCGTGGTACCGGATATCAGTTTTGATACAGTTTTCACTGACAAGTATGGAGAGCGCACCTTGCAGAACGCGTTACCCTGGAAATCCATATCTGCCATAAACCACCATCATGGTCCGGTGAATCGTCACATACTGGAGGCCGCTGCAAACTTGCACAAGTCACGTATCCAGGACAACAGAGACTACCGGGATTTGGTACTGTCGCTACAGCGTGATTCTGAACTAAGGGACAAAAATTCAATTTCCTTGCTTGAATCAGCAAGACAAACAGAATTTGAAAAGAACAAGGCGATACATGCGGCCCGCAAGGATGTGAAGCTAGACACTCCAAACAAAAAAGGCGGAGATGAAGATGTCGATGTATTACTTCAAGAAACCGCGCATATAGCGGCTGACCTGGCTAGCCTTCTGAATGTGCAACGTGCCAGTTCTTTAACACACGCACCATAATCCTCAGGTCAATTGACCAAAAATCCTGAATCCTGCTACATATGTACCTACTGCTGAGCCGAATGAACTCAGCACAAATATGAGCAGTGTTTTGGCAACAGCATTTCTTCGCCAACCCTTGACGGTAGTCGTATCCACACGCAACGCACGGAAATCGTTTACGGTAGGTTTGCGAATTACAGTTTCCACAGCAGCCGTTACCATCCCTGCACCAATTGTAGGGTTCAGGGAAGTGATGGGTGCGGCAATGAATGCAGTGACAACAGTAATCAGATGCGCACCTGCTATGGCAGCACCCAGGGCAGACAAACTGCCATTTATCACGATCCACTGCAAAACAAGCCTCCAGCCTAAGTCAGGGCTTTGTTTGAACCCAAAATAAAACCCGGTGCCAATCAACACAATGATGATCCAGGGCAGGATCTTCAAGAAAGTCCTTTTACGCTTAACAGTTTCCAGCCTCTCCAGAACACTTTCAGGCTGAAAACTGGAATCTTTCAGATAATGGGCAATTCCTTTCATATGACCTGCCCCCACTACAGCCAGAATGTTTTTGTTTTTGTTCTCCGCTACAACCTGCAGTATCTTGGCAGACATGTACTGATCCCGTTCCTCAACGAGAGGCAGGTAGAGATGATTGCTTTCCTCAGAGAATCGTGCAAATAAAGTTTCTAAAACATCACCATTCTTCAGCTTCTCTATCTCCTTCTCAGATACGCTTTCACGTGAAAGTACACTTGCGAACAACCCCGCCACGAGCGAGATGCGCTTCCAAAAAGACGTATTCCGGTAAGCCCGTCTGAGCGTTATCCCGATTTCACGGTCAATCAGTACCAACTGCAGCCCTGATTCAGATGCCTCTTCAATCGCGGTTTTCATATCTACGCCAGGCTCTACACCCAGTTGTTCAGCCATCCTTTGCTGGTATGCACCCAAAGCCAGGTGGGCAGTAACCATACTTGCTTTTCTCTGGCGGAATACAGCAAACAAATCCATCTCAGCAAGCGAATCCGGGTTCATAATTGCGTTATACCGGCTTTGACAGAGTTCAACACAGACCACATCAAACATTCCGGAACGTAGCATTTCCCTGACGGCATCCGCACTGGAACGAGACACATGCGAAGTGCCCAAGAGAGTAACCTTACTCTCTCGAATGATCAAAGATTGCAAAGGTTCGTTCACAATTACCTCATTTGTCGTGGATGCAGATGGAAGGCCAGCTGAACCGGAAAATCAAAGCAGCTTGATACTATTCGTATTTGTCATATTTTCTCGAACTCCCTTTCACCTTGTCGACCGGGTAGCGTTGCTCGTTCAGCTCTATTTTTCTCCGTGCAACTTCCATCAAATTAATGTCCATCTGGTCTGACAAACGGAGCAGAAAGATAAATATATCCGCCATTTCAAACGCCACTTCCTCATATTCTTGTGAATCAAGCCGGACACTCTGCTCTTCAGTAAGCCACTGAAAATGTTCGACCAGTTCAGCAACTTCTACAGACAATGCCATGGAAAGGTTTTTTGGACTGTGGAATTGCTCCCAGTCCCTTACCTGTGCAAACTTCCTCAACCTTAGTTTGAGTTCTTCAAGGCATTGATCGGTCATTAACGATGTTCTCTACATAATTCAGAAAGTGCAGAGGACCTGTATACGGGAATGCAGAGCAGCCCTGCAGTCAAGCATGGCCTTTCGAGTTAGCACACACGGCACACTTGGGATCCCTGTTTATCCTGACACTGTGCCATTCCATGTTTAACGCGTCGATGAGCAAAATTTTATTAGAAAGGATCTTGCCATGATTCAGCAAAAGCTTGATGGCTTCTGTTGCCTGAAGACATCCAACCAGTCCTGCCACGGAGCCTAGAATACCGGTTTGAGCACAACTTTCTTCCAAGTCTCCCTGATCAGGATACAGGCATCCGTAGCAAGCGCTTTGAGATTTCATCGTGAATACCGTAACTTGGCCTTCAAACCGGATTGCCGCGCCTACTATCAGTGGAGTGTGGGTTTCAACGCATGCACGATTGATCGCATACCGGGCACTGAAGTTATCAGTTGCATCAACCACAAGGTCTGCTTCTGAAGCCACTTGTCTGAGTCGGGCTCCAGACAGCACTGAATTGATGGTGCGTACTTCTACCTGCTGATTCATGGCTGTCAGTCTCTGCCTGGCAGCACTCACTTTCTCACATCCTATATCGTCACTGAGGAATACCACCTGTCTTTGCAGGTTGGATAAATCGACCCTGTCCGGATCTACCAAGGTAATTCTCCCAACGCCGCTGGTCACCAGATACATGGCTACTGTGGAACCTAATCCGCCAACACCAAACAACACAACACGAGATGCAAGGAGTTTCTGCTGGCCGGACAGGTCAATCTGAGGAAGCATAATCTGCCTGCTGTAACGCAATAAGTCCTGATCGCTTAACTCTGTTTTTTCAACTGTTCTGCTCATTCAGTTCATCGAATATTTGTTCATTCACTCATTCTCTCGGCGCTTGCTGCTTTCAGCAAATGCCTTGAGCTGTTCAGGAGTGGCTTCTTTCTGGAACCTGGCTTTCCATTCCGTATAAGGCATCCCGTAAACAACTTCCCTGGCACGTTCATACTCTATTTCAATCCCCCTGTCCTCTGCAGCAGCAACGTACCACTTTGAAAGACAGTTTCGGCAAAAATCGGCAAGGTTCATCAGGTCAATATTTTGCACATCGGATTTGGCACGCAAATGCTCCAATAGCTTTCTGAATACAGCGGCTTCAATTTCAAGTCGGTCCAGATCGTTGATCGGCTCACTCATGTTTACTTTCCTCCTTGTTTGACTATAACAGACAACCAAGCTTGCTATACTAGAATCTGGACCAGTGGCGCTTACAGCATTACCCGGGCGTAAATCACGCCAGCTGCCTGTAAAACGCTTATGTTCACACCCTGACTGCTGCAAGCATACCTAGTATTTCACAACAACCGGCTACTATTATGCATAAAGATAAAGTTACAGGCGTAATACTGGCCGGGGGCAAGGCAACCCGCATGGGGGGGCTGGATAAGGGACTGGTCCAAATCAATGGTTACCCGATGATTGTCCTTGTGATGAATGCTCTACAGCCACAGGTTTCAAAGATTTTTGTCAATGCCAACCGAAACAAAAAAACATACGGAAAATTCGGTCATCAGGTAATCGCAGATGATTTGGACGGATTTCAGGGCCCTCTTGCAGGGATGGCCACTGCAATGAAACATGCATCGACCGAATTTGTCTTCACCTGCCCATGTGACGGCCCCATGCTTCCAGGAAACATCGTAGAACGTTTGTATTCGGAACTCAGTCGTCAGCATGCTGAAATCTGTGTGGCCCACGATGGGGACAGAATGCAATCTGTGTATGCACTGATCAACTGCCGACTACAAGAAAGCCTGCGAACATATCTTGCAGATGGCGGCCGTAAAATTGAAAACTGGTATGAGAAGCATGCACTCGTACAGGCTGATTTCAGTAAAACAAAGAATTGTTTTTTAAATGTCAACCGGCAAAGTGACCTGGCTGAGGTTTCAGCACACTTAAAAATTTGAATACTGGCATGGACCATAATCAACAATATGAATTTCCAGTCATGGGGTTGTGTGCATACAGCGGCTCAGGCAAGACCACTTTGCTTGAGAAGCTTATACCGTTATTCAACGCACGTGGCCTGAATGTGGCAGTCATCAAACATGCACATCACTCATTTGATATTGATTACCCGGAAAAGGACAGCTACAGGATCAGAAAAGCAGGTGCCCAGCAAATCTTAATCTCGTCTCGGAAACGCTGGGCACTTATCCATGAAAATACTTCAGAAAAGACAGAACTGTCACTGCATGAGGCGTTGATGCGAATAAATCCAGAGCCTATTGATTTTGTGATGGTTGAAGGCTTTAAAGCGGCACCGATACCAAAGATTGAGATACACAGGCCCGCCTTGGGTAAACCCCTTCTTGCTGTCGATGACCCTTGCGTAATTGCCATTGCAACCGACGAACCCATGCAAATTCAAATTACCCTGCCTGTACTAGACCTGGATGATACAGGCCAGATTGCCAAGTTTATCGAACAGCGCCTCCACAGCGGAAATAAACTCCACTACAAATTATAAATGTTATAATCAGTACTTATAAGAGCAGCCTGGCGCTGATCTGAGAGCAGCGCCTTTAAGCAATCCATTTAGAAAACAATGCGTTAGGCTGATCAGAGATAATCTGAATTAGTATCAACAGGCAGAGAACAATTGCCTGCAAAAGCAGGGTTGGCACACCATGCCTGCTAGTCAGCCTGATGGGAAATGACTTGTACAAACTCAGGAGTTGATTTACATGGCAGATCGAACCGTCACAGTGACAGATAATGCGACAGGGAAAAAGGTCAACCTACCTGTACTGGATGGAACAAATGGACCCAGCACCATTGACATTGGGACCTTGTACAAGGAACTCGGCTACTTCACCTATGATCCGGGCTATGTGTCCACAGCGAGCTGTGAAAGCAAAATTACTTTTATCGACGGGGACTTGGGATTGCTTCGCTACCGAGGTTATCCCATTGAGCAGCTTGCAGAAAGCAGTACCTTTCTAGAAGTATGCTACCTGCTCTTACACGGTGAGCTTCCCGATAGACAAACCTTCGATGCGTTCGAGAGCCGGCTGAAGATGCATACCTTGCTGGATGAAAAAATGCGTCGGTTTTACCTGGGGTTTCATAACAATTCACATCCCATGGCAATGATGGTCGCTACGGTAGGTGCGATGTCCGCGTTCTATCACGACCAGATAGATGTTCACGATGCAGATTCCAGAGAGAGTGCAGCAAACCGGCTTATCGCTAAAGTTCCAACCATGGCTGCATGGGTCTACAAGTACACCGTGGGGCAGCCATTTGTATACCCGGACAACAATCTCGATTATGTATCAAACTTCCTGTACATGATGTTTGGCTTGCCAACCATGGATTACCAGCCCAGCCCAGCTTTTGTGCGCGCAATGGACCTGATACTCATTTTGCATGCTGACCACGAACAGAATGCCTCCACGTCTACAGTGAGACTGGCCGGCAGTTCGGGGGCAAACCCCTATGCAGCCTTGTCTGCAGGCATTAGCTCGCTTTGGGGTCCGGCCCATGGTGGAGCAAATGAAGCCGTGATCAACATGCTCGAAGACATCGTACGTTCAGGGCAGAGTGTCAGCTACTACATTGAACGTGCGAAAGACAAGGACTCAAAATTTCGCTTGATGGGGTTTGGCCATCGCGTGTACAAGAATTACGACCCGCGTGCCAAGATTATTCGCGAGGTTTGCCATCAGTTACTCGCTGAACTGGGAGAAAACAATCCTCATCAGCAGCTCCTCGATACTGCAATGGAGCTTGAACGCATTGCATTGGAAGATGAATACTTTGTGGCGCGCAAGCTGTATCCAAATGTCGATTTCTATTCCGGAATCATCTTGCGGGCAATGGGCATCCCACTAAACATGTTTACGGTGATATTTGCATTGGCTCGCACGGTAGGCTGGATTTCACACTGGAAGGAACACATGAGTGACCCCTATGCTAGAATTGGACGGCCGCGCCAGTTATATACCGGAGCTGACCAACGCGATTACGTGCATATAGACCAGCGGTAGCTAGCCGATTTCTGAAAAGAATTTCTGCACAACCGGGGCAAAGTTTTCTTCATCCACCAAAAACGAGTCATGCCCCTTGATTGAAGGCAGGCGGACAAACTCTACACTGCGTCCTGCTTTCTGAATTCCAAAAAAGATATCTTCCTGCTGTTTTATGGGAAACAGAATATCTGTTTCTACTCCGATAATAAGGGTTTTCTTTGAATGGATCTTGGCGAGTCCGGCATTGACAGAACCACCATGCTCTGCAACATCAAACCAGTCCATTGCACGAGATAGATAGAGATAGCTGTTTGCATCGAATGAATCCACAAACTTGTTGGCATTGTAATCCAAGTAAGATTCAACCTCGAACTCGATCCCAAACTTGTCCCTGTCTTTGTATTCCATTCCAGCACGCGCACGATTGAAACGCTGATTCCATTCTTCTCCTGCCCGATAGGTAATCAGCCCAATCTTGCGCGCCAGCGTCATGCCCCTCTTGGGTTCTTTTTCCGAATCATAGCGCCCCTCTCTCCAGTCCGGGTCACACCTCACAATTTCCCGCTGTATGGAGCGCATTGCTATCGCAAGCGGCAATGACCGGCAGGCAGAGGAAATTGTTACGAGGTAATCCACTTCGTCCGGGTACTGCAATGCATAAGCCAGAGATGACATGCCACCCATGGATGAGCCGACAACAGCGCAAAGGTGGTCAATCCCTAGCTCCTGCATGGCGTGATGGCCAGCCTTGGCTATATCCTCAATAGTAAGATCGGGAAAGTCTATTGCATACCGTTGGCCAGTGGCGGGATTTATTGAGTACGGACCTGTTGAACCGAAGCAGCTTCCCAGTGAATTTACGCAAACAACATAAAACTGATTCGTGTCGATTGGCTTGCCCGGGCCAATCATGTATTCCCACCAGCCAGGTGCAGGATCCTCCAGAGAGGAACAAGCATGTGCTGTAGGAGACAGCCCTGTAAATACAAGAACTGCATTATCGCGCATTTGTGAAAGCCTGCCCCAAGACTCATAGGCTATTACCACCTTCGGCAAGCTGCCGCCGCGGCGCATAATAAAGTCAGTAGTGCCATAATCGCCATGTAATTCTACAAAACGGGTTGCAGGCGGGGTCCAGCTGGAATTGGTGTGTACGTCTTTTGCGGTGTCCATGCTTTTTCTTTTCCCTATTAGCAGGGCTGCGCTAGCCTGGTGCCTCTCATGCTCAAAATGTACAACGCTCTATACCTGATTAATCTGCAAAAGAAAAGAACTATTCACAACCTGCCGAGCGTGGCCTCCATGCCTTGGTGACCAGTAAGGATGATAACAGCAACAAACAAGTGAACAGTATCAGCGTCTGCCATGGAATTGAAAGCCCAGCAAACGTCCAGTCTACTTGCGCACATGAACCCGAACCCGTAAACACCCTTTTGACTACATCGAAAAAAGGCAGTGTCTCAAGCATAAAGTATAAATCTGGCCCACACTCCGGGACTCTATCAGCTGGTAGGTTCTGTAACCAGACATGTCTAGAAGCCAGTCCGATTCCTGTCAAGCTCAGTGTAACGACAAGTAATGAGTAGATCTTCGAGAAAATTGATTTTGAGTCATGCATCATGGAAAGAAAGAAAATGATACCCATTCCCGCAAGCACTATCCGGTCCAAGATGCACAGCGGGCACGGGTCTAGGTGTAACGTTTTCTCTAGATAGAAAATTGCAAATAACAGTGAAGCCATACAGGCAAACAAGCCCAGGCAATTCAGCGCGCGATGACCGATCATTAAACAACTCTTTTCTGAAGCCTGGCATAGCCACCAGTAAACCGGCATAGCCAGCCATGCAATATTTCAGTTACCCATGTCCACTTGAGCATTGAACTCTTCTCATTACAGCAAATACAGCATTCGATGCAACTCAAGCCTGCTTCTTAAGCTCACCTCACGCAGAGCATATAGGCTGAGATTCCTGTGTGTTGTAATCACGTCTCATACAGCATTACCGACACGAGATCACGACAGGCTGTACTGGCACCGGTTTTCTGCAAAGCATACATCGGTGCCGTTGCGGGTACATACTGGTCAGATGATCCCGCGCGCATGGTGCAGAATTAGGGTTTCAAAGGAAATTGATTATTCGCATCGGTAGCAAGCTTTTTGTACCATTCTGTTATTTCCTCCAGTGTGAATACTGCGTTTGCAGGGCTTGGGTTGGGCGTTACAAATACTGCAGAAGATGAAACCTGGAAAGGTTGCCTGCCCCACCCCGCCACTTCACTGGTATGCCCGGAATACTTTAAATAATTCTGCATTGCAACTTTTCCATGGAACCAACAAATACCAGGAGCAAATTTTTCAATCTTCATCTTCAGTACTGGCACCCAGGTTTTGTAATCTGCTGCTCTCAAATATTTTCCTGTTGAAGTATGCCTTTTGACCAGATCCGTAAACCCTATTTTATATTGCACGAAGATTTTCTCTAGGGAACTTTCACAAGGAACTGACTCTTCAGGAATCAGCCCACTGGCATTGAAAGCTTTCCAAAACCTGTTACGAGGGTTAGCAAAGTAGTAGCCCTTCGCTACTGAAACTGACGAAGGATTTAGTCCAATCGACAACACGCGCAATTTATAGTCAATATAATCTGGAAGTGTATCCATATCATTTTCTGGCTAAGCCATTGTGATGCCTCTTCACATTCTATACCCTATATGAATATTTCCGTACAGACTGAAAACAGAAAATACCATAGTCATGCAGAATCAACTTTCAGGATATTCCATAGACGCAATGCAGCTGGGGCCTATGGAAAATTTCATTTATCTGCTCATAGACCATTCAACCAAAACTGCAGCAGTCATTGATCCGGCTTGGGATGTGCAGGCTATCATCAACCGAGCCAGGCAGCTGGAGATAACCATCACCGACATCCTGCTGACACACAGCCATCATGATCATATCAATGGCGTAGACGGGATTTTGGGCGAGTATGATACTAAAGTTCACCTTTTGAAGAATGAGGCCTCGTTCTGGGGTGCCAGTTTAGTCCGACCTTGCCTACACCATGGTGGAGACCGCATCAGGATTGGGCAAACAGAAGTGGAAGTACTGCATACACCTGGCCATACCCCCGGTTCGGCCTGCTACAAGGTTGGCAGTGATCTCATCACGGGAGATACATTGTTTGTATTTGGATGTGGGCGTTGCGACTTAAGAGGTGGCGACCCGGAACAGATGCATGCAACACTTCAACGCTTTCGAGACGAACTTCCCGACTCAATCGTAATTCATCCCGGGCACCACTACGCTGAAAAAACCACCTCAACCCTGGCAGAAGAACTTGAGGGCAACCCGTTCATGCATTTCACAGAGGTTGACCAATTTGTCCGCTACCGCATGAAAATCCATGACAAGATAAGAAATTCCCCCTATACGGCAGTTTCAAAAGAGGACATGAAAGCTGTTTGCCCGTAAGGATATTCCTATTTCGAATTGACATGAGCGCGAGTATGACAGCCTGCATCAGATGCTTGCTTGCATAGCTTTATCAATACTTCACTGATCTCCTCAGCGGCACCCAAGTAGGGTGTTATTTTCAGCCGTACCTGAGGGTAATTTTTCCGAATCTTTTCCAGTTCAGCAGGAATATCCTTGGCCAAATGCCGGCCAGATGAAAGCAGATACGGCAGTAGAGTAATCTCTTTTGCTCCTTTCAAAGCACAGATAGATGCTCCTTCTAAAATTGAAGGTTTAGCAAACTCAAGGAATGCACACTCAACGATATCAAACAAGCCCCTTGAATCTTGTGCCAACTTTCTCGTGAGCTTTTTGATTTCCTCGTTGGAACAGATTATCTTGCTCCCATGCGCTACAAGCAATAGTGCATCCATGGCCTGATATCAATACATCACTAGACAAAAACAGAAAGTAAACCCCTATTTTCGGCGCATCGCAAAAGCCTTGAATTCCTCCCAGCTAGTTCCAAGTACAGACAGCTTGTCAGGTTCGTTTCTGTACTTGTTCTGCATGAAACGGTATGTAATATGAGGAATTTTTAATGTAAATGCGGCCAAACCAATAAATACGATACCGACAATGCTTGCCACATTTCCCTGCACCTCCACTCCCGCCATCCAGAATATCAATGCAAGCAAACACACTGTTATCACTGTGATATGCGTCAATCTGCGGCTCAGGAGATTAAACTCCTGCTTCATAACTTCTGATAGATTACTTGAATCCATATACTCAATATATTGTATTATATAGTAATTATTAGAACTGTATATCTATCATACGCATCAATTTCAGCATTTATCCGGCACCCTGACTCCTTTATTCAGGGCTTCTCTCGAAGCAGATCAAGTTTCAGATCAATCGAAACAGCAATACCCGGGATTGTATTATAAAATTGTTACTATACAGGGACTTCACTTCGTCAGAAAATATTGTGCTTCCTGTGCCAGTGAACAATAAACCTATAGCCAAGTGGGTTAATGATTTGAACAGAAGAACATTCATTTTCAGCGTAACCGCAGGACTGACTCTGTTCACTGCTTTGCAACTCAAGTCTGGTCACAACAAGCTCGATATCAGTGCTGCTGACTATATCAAAAAATGGGACTATGACGATGAGTTCTGGCGTGTCAATCTGACACCAAGCCAGTATGCAGTTTTGAGAGATGCTGCTACTGAACCTCGTTATTCCAGTCGATACGTCAAGCTTTTTGAACCAGGAAACTATCTTTGTGCAGGCTGCAAACTCGAGTTATTCACTTCGGAAATGAAGTATGATAGCAAGACAGGCTGGCCTAGCTTTAAAGACCACATCAAAGGCCACCTAGAAGTTTATACAGATTTTCGAACCATACTGCCAAGTACGGCCTACTCATGCGCTCAATGCGGGGGACATCAGGGACACCTGATCATGGATGGTCCATTGCCAACCGGTCAGCGCTGGTGTAATAACGGCGTAGCCTTGGAATTCAGGTCGCCATGCGGACCTGAAACACATCAACCAGAACAAGACTGCATTTCAGCAACATGAAGCTACCCACACTGGAACAAGCCTACAGCAATAGCTACTCACCTGAAGACAAGAAAGCTGCCCTCAAGAAATTAATCCACCAAATTGAAGCCCATTTCCCGACAATCCTAGATTCTGAGCGGGATCGGGCAGCTGCAGAAATTCATATAGCGAGCATTCAAAAGCATCTAAACCGTACGAAACTGGATGTGCAGAACATCATGAATTCTCTCCAGGTACTGCTGGAAATTGGTGAAAAAAAGCAAGATGACATGCTGGCCTGTGCCCTGCTGGATTATATTGATGAAATCATGGAGATTCTTGACAAGACGGAGTAAAGGGTCCTGTACACTCCAGCGTTACTAAGATTCACAGTCTTACCAAAAATTACAGGAAGGAAACCTCCATGACTGAGCTTACTTTGAAAGATGCCAATACAATCATTGAAGCAGCTTGCCACGAGGGGCAATCACGCGGATTAGCACCGCTGACAGTTGTTGTGCTTGATTCCGGAGGTCATATCAAGGCAATTTCACGAGCCGATGGTGCGAGCTTCATGCGCCCGCAAATAGCCTTGGCCAAGGCATGGGGTGCAATTGGCATGGGTGTATCTTCTAGCGCCTTGTTTGAAATGAGTCAGTCGAGACCTATGTTCATGAATGCCCTAATCAATATTGCAGATCAGAAACTGATGCCTGTAGCAGGAGGAGTTCTAGTGCAGAATCAAGCTGGCTCAACTATCGGTGCTGTAGGTGTGTCAGGAGATCTTTCAGAACAAGATGAACATTGCGCAATTGCCGGCATCAAGGCTGCTGGATTCCATGCTTCCATAGAGAAAAGCTGAGGATGGCTCTCCTGGGTTGCCATCCCAGCTGTCGGATTATCAATAAAAAGTGAACTAATACCCTCATTAGCACATTCAGGTAGAAAGCTTGGCAGTTCCGTTATGAAATACTTGGCTGAGCAGACACGTAATTCAACTAATATACTTCACATGTTTTAACAGTTCATCTTGGGAGAAACAATGATCAGCGCTCATGGATCAGACGAATTAACACCTTTGTATGTTTTCGATGAATCGCATCGCCTTCAGCTTAAAGAGGAAGCAAATCATCTGCCTAATGTGCTTTTGAATTCTGCCGCTGCATGCAATGTCGTGATGTTGGGAGCGGGGTATTTTACTCCCTTATCAGGATTTATGAATGTCAAAGATGCAATTTCTGTAGCAGAATCCATGCACACCAGTTCAGGACTTTTCTGGCCAGTGCCAATTTTAAATCTGGTTCACGACGCATCGATGATCAAGTCAGGTACAAGCATCGCACTGAAAGACCCGAATGTAAGCGGTCATCCAGTCATCGCAATACAGAAAGTCGAAGCTGTTGAAGAACTCAGCAAGGAACAGGTTTCATCCATTATCCAAAATATTTATCGTACCACTGACCCAAAGCACCCGGGAGTATCAACTTTTTCATCACTAGGGAACATCGTCATTTCCGGTCCGATACAAGCTTTGGGCTACAGCTACTTTCAAGACGAATTTCCAGGCACGTTCCGTACCGCCGTAGAGATCCGAAATGAAATATCCAGGCGCGGATGGCAAACGGTTGTCGGTTTCCAGACAAGAAATCCGATGCACCGCGCACATGAAGAGCTATGCAAAATGGCCCAGCACAGTACGGGTGCTGACGGCATACTCATACATATGCTGCTTGGAAAGCTGAAGCCTGGTGATATTCCAGCACCTGTAAGAGACGATGCAATTCGCAAGATGGTAGAGCTTTATTTTCCCCCTAACAGCGTGATGATCACTGGCTATGGGTTTGACATGCTGTATGCCGGTCCTCGTGAAGCGGTATTGCATGCGGTGTTTCGCCAAAATTGCGGATGCACGCATTTCATTGTCGGGCGTGACCATGCCGGTGTGGGTGATTATTACGGAGCTTTTGACTCACAGAAAATATTTAAAGAAGAAATTCCACCTGGCACACTAGATATAAATATATTCGAAGCTGATCATACGGCATACTCTAAGATTCTGAACAAAATCGTGATGATGCGCGATGCGCCGGACCACAAAAAGGAAGATTTTGTAATATTATCTGGAACGAAAGTTCGCGCAATGCTGGCAGCAGGTGAAGCTTTACCCAAAGAATTTGCAAGACCTGAAGTCGCAAAGATTCTTATGGATTATTACCAGAGCCTCTGAATTCAATTTCACTGTGCTGCAGTAGTCAACTGATGTACTCCGTTCAATGCGCCTTCAGGCCTAGAAGCAGTCCCGGGTCGATTCGCTGTTGATGCCAATTCATGCGCCAATCCAGGTGCGGTCCAGTTGAACGGCCTGTCGCACCTACCTGTGCAATAGGCTCACCCTGCTTGACCCTGTCCCCAACATTCACGAGTACCCTGTGCAGATGCAAAAATGATGATGACAGGTTGTAACCATGGTCTATCACCAGCGTATGACCGGAATAATACATATCCTCTGAATAGGTAACTACACCAGAGGCTGGAGCTACTACAGTAGTTCCTAAAGGTGCAGCAATATCAATTCCAAAATGTGGCTGTTTTGGAAAGCCATTAAGAATTCTTTGACTTCCGTAAACACCTGAAATTTGACCTCTTACAGGCCATACAAATCCAGACTTGAAATCCATACGATCTTCATCGGCACTTCGTGCAAGTGCAATTTCTGCACTCTCCTTGCGTATTCTATCTAAAACATCAGGCCCCGGATTGATAAGACTGTCGGGTAAACCATCTATGCGCTGAATATCATAAGTTCTTGGTTCGACATTAAAGACATGGGTTTTTACTGAACCGTCACCAGCAACGACCATCAGAACTGCTTTGGAAGGATAGTCACGGCCAAACCCTACGATAAATTCTCCAGTACTGGATACCCGCACGCTGCGGCCATTGATTTTGACTTTTGATCCAGATGATGCCTGACCGAATACTAGCCCCCCCTGCACCAGATTACCCGTGATTGACAAGCCATCCTGATGAGAGCTTGCAGGCAAGGATGCAAGCAATAGGCAGAGCGAAAATCCGACCTTGACCAAAATTGCATATGAAAAGAATTCAGAAAGTGTAAAACGCTGAAAAGTCACTTAAGAAGGATATTTTATAATTGCATGACCAATGAAATATTTTCTCTTTACAAGCATAACCCACATGTCACATGGTTTCACTGACACACAGGTCACGTGCAGAGCGGGCAAGATCTATTGAATGCTTGTAGTAATCACTAAGACCGTTATAGTTCAACTCTTCTTTTGTTTTCGAGACAGCAACTACGTAGTTGGCAAATCCTTGTTCTGCAGGCATATTCTCGCTGATGCAGCCACAGAACTTCTCATGCCCAATGGCCTTGATGCAATCTATTCGTTTATGCTCTATGTGCAGATTGAACTGTTCCATAACAGTTCTTGGCGTCACATGACCGCTGGCAGCATGCTCGTCAACCAGGTTCTCAGCCTCATATCCCTCCAGCGCTTCTAGTGTTTGGGGTAACTCTTGTTCATCTGCAAAAACTGAAGGAAATGCTGACAAAGCAAGTAAAGTATAGCTAATAACCAAACGATACATAGATCGACCAGATTCCAAATTTCAGATATCTTTATTCCAGGGATCAACTGTCATAAGATAGGAGAATAATTGCCCCGGTGACTGATTATACCCGGTATTCAATGAGCACATGACTTTCTGGCAATATCATTTGTACGATATACTTGCAGTGAGACAACTAAGCCCACTTTTCTTGGCGTGGTTGTCATGTGAAAAAATTATGAGGTGATGAATGATGATTACAAATATGGGTGATACTGAACGTATGCTCCGAATCCTAATCGGACTGCTGTTTATCGGTCTTGCATTTGCGTTAGGCGGAGGATGGTGGTATGGCCTGCTAGGAGTAATTCCAGTCCTTACTGGTGTTGCTGGGTCATGCCCAGTCTACATGCCCTTTAAGCTTTCAACTTATACCTGAACTTACTGCAAGTATTCCTAAAGCCCTCAAGGAATACGCCAACAAAAAATTGCCTTATAAAGTGCTCCCCGATGCAAGTCGGGGAGCACTTTATGATTACAAGGATGTTCTTACTATGGACCGTACTGGAATGGAGACGCCAGCCCAGCTTTACCAGATGCGCTCCACTCAATACTGTTATCGCTGTAGGTAGCATTTTTTGATTCATGAACTACCACAGGGTTGCCAGGTGCAACGGCAAGAGGATGATTGGACACGATCACGGGCTTTCCATCCTCACCCTCCATGGGATACATCTCATTTTCTCCAACGCCCTCGATTACGAGGTGCTTCTTCGAATCTGTGCTTTCATATGTGATTTTTGCCTTTTTCGCACTCATTACCTCACCTACCAGGCTTGCGATTACGCTTAGGTGTCCACCACCTTCTCCGCTCCACAGCGCGCAAATCGCATCAAACTGTGCATCACTGGCCTGTTCATCTACATACAGCGCAAGTCTCCAGTTACCTTCTGTAAGGTGACCAGGTGCATGCAGCCATACTCCTACCTTGACGCCATCTAGATTTACATCACCGCAGTGGCCTTTCTCAATGTGCCATCCAACAATAGCCTTGCAATAACCTTCGGTAGGGTTTTTGAGTAATATGCAAGGGCACAAATTCTCGCAGGTACAAGACTCGAAATAGCTGCCTTGAACACTCCAATCAGTAATAGCCATTAAGCACCTCCACAAGATGGGTAAATATTCAATTTATCACTGTTGTCAGTATACCTATATGGTAACTATAGCTCAAAAAGAATATTGATTAAACATCAGTGTACCAAGCCGAATCACATTCAAGCTGCATACAAAAACCTTTTATATATTGTAAAGATTTGGCAATCCTTTTCAGAAAACTACTCACCCTTTATACTCAGATTAACTGACCATCTATCGGCTTAATTTATCCCTTGATGAATGCACAAAATCCAATTTCAAGTTTTCTTTCTTCACAGGATAAAGTAATTATTTTTCTGGGACTGGCTCTAGTCTCCTTAGTAGGCTGGCTATATTTGATCTATATGGCTTGGGCAATGGAAAACATGCACTTGGTCGACATGTGGATGCCTCCCAGGAGCGGTATGCGTGCCTGGACGGCTTGGGATTTCTTTATGCTTTTCATCATGTGGTTTACGATGATGATCGCCATGATGACACCAACTGCCGTACCCATGGTCATGATGTTTGCAGCGGTAAACAGACAGAAAAAGCTCAAAGGTCAACCGTACGCCAAAACTTTCACGTTTCTGATCGGCTACTTGACAGCTTGGGGTTTATTCAGTCTGCTTGCCAGCACCATCCAGTGGCCACTGCATGAACGTGGCCTGCTTAATCCGATGATGAACAGCACCAGCTACTTGATGAGTGGTGCAATCCTGATTCTTGCTGGTATTTACCAATGGACACCAATGAAAGATGCCTGTCTACACCAATGCCGTTCACCACTCGGGTTTATCATGGCCGCTTGGAAGGATGGAAACTGGGGGGCGCTCCAGATGGGATTTCATCATGGAATATTCTGTTGCGGCTGTTGTTGGGCTCTCATGGTTATCTTGTATTCAGTAGGTGTCATGAACATGCTCTGGGTTATCTTGATCACAATCTTTGTGCTACTTGAAAAGATCTTGCCGTTACCCGCTACTGTCACACGATGGATAACTGGATCCGGGCTTATAGTATGGGGAATCTATTGGCTACAGCTTTATCCCTGGTAGCTTGCCTTGCACAAAAGAACTCAATCTCGTGACCCGTTAACCATCCCTGGTGCTGGCGCTCTGTGATGCGCAGAATCGATTGTTGCAATGACTTTTTTCTGATGAACCCTGTTTTCAATCTGCCTAAAGTACATCCCACAGTAACGAATCAAGAATGTAAGGGGCAGGCCATGTCAGCTGTACTGACAGGTCAGCTTCAAATAGATATCGTAATCTCAAACCAGAATCGAAATGAATTTGCAGCAGGACTAAGCAGACTGCTTGCACTGGCGGCAGACGAAATTACTGAGAAAACTCGAGCTCTTGGTATATTTGCACCAGGGCCCTATGACGCGTTTGCTGGACTGGCTCTGATTGATGAAAGAAACCGGTGAATCAAATGCTGAAAGATCTGATTCGACAGCTAGTTCCTGGACAAGGGGCTGTCATTCGAACAGCTCGTGCAGTTTTTCCAATATGCGAACAGCCAAACGATGAACCAACTGCCGATTTGCTGACAAAGCGCTGCAGGTACATGAAAAAAACGCATGGATGCTCAGTAACCTGCTGCAATAAATCTGCATCTTCCGGTAATTGTGGATGTATAGTGCAAGCATGGTAATGGAAATTTTTCTAAAGAAGCCGAGCTTCCATGAAGCTAACACACAAAGGAGATAACGCTATGTTTGGATTAGGTGGGAAAAAAAGTAAGGATTTCAAAGCAACGATAAACAATACAGGGCAAACATTTGATGTTAAGGGTGGTATAAACCTTTTGCAGGCTGCAAAAAATGCTGGAATAGATTGGCCATGTGACTGCAAAGTAGGTTCGTGCGGTACCTGCCGTGCAAAGCTGATAAGTGGAAAAGTAAAGGAGTTGACTGACTTTGCTTATACACTTGATGCAGACATGCTTAAGGATAATTACATCCTCGCTTGCCAGTCTAGGCTTAAAACAGATGTGGAAATAGAGGTTGATTTCGACCAAACAGCAATTAACCCAGATTACAAATAGGAAAGCCAGTAGCTGAACACGCACAGCTACCCTCCTTTTACTTGCTTGGATTAACCAGCAACAAACCTTTGCATGCAGGCTTGAAAACAGCGCATGTGCAATATTCAGTGATAGCCAAAGATTGCCTTGCTAACAATTAAAGAGCCATTACTCTCCCCTAATTCAGTAGCAAAACATGCCAGACCAGCATAGAACGTGGAATATTCAATACTTTTAGATATGTCAGACCGAAGATGCAGTGCTTGGCCAGCGGGCCATACCTAACAGACTCATCATGGAGTATTCTGCGGTGAGTATTGAGACCATAGAAATTCAGAGTCACTAGTCTGCTCAAACTGCAATTAAGCTGCCTTGCCTGCTGATCACAACTTGAAAACAAAAAACCAGCTTAGCCTGCTAAGGGAAAAGCGCTTTGGCCCATTTTTTCTTACGCAGTTTTTCGGCGCTTTCAATGACAATGTTTTTAAGAATGCGTTAATCATTCTTATTGCTTACCAAAGCATTTACTCAGGGTCTGGCGAATCAAACAACATCATCAATTTTGCGGCCATTCTCTTCATATTGCCGTTTTTCCTTTTCTCAGCTACTGCTGGCCAGATTGCAGACCGGTTTGAAAAAGCCAGCCTTATCAAGAAAATCAAGATAGGTGAAATCTGCATTATGCTGTTTGCAGCAATAGGGTTTTATCTCAACAGCATTCCCTTATTACTGCTGGCACTGTTCTTTATGGGCTCACAGTCTTCATTCTTCGGCCCGATCAAGTATTCGATCATCCCGGAACATCTGAGAAATGATGAATTGATAGGTGGTAACGCGTTAGTCGAATCCGGAACGTTTATGGCAATATTGCTGGGCACAATATTTGGCGGTATTTTGGCTGGAATTTCATCTGAAACAGGTGCAATTGTGTCATGTGCAGTGATCAGTTTAGCTGTTTTGGGTTATTTAAGTTCATTAGGCATCCCCCGCACTACTACTGTAAATTCCTTGCTCAAAATCCGCTGGAACCCGATCTCTGAAACATACAGAAATGTGATTTCATTAAGAGAAAACAAAGTTGTTTTCAGTTCCATACTAGGAGTTTCATGGTTTTGGTTTTTAGGAGCAACTTACATCACCCAGTTGCCTAACTTCACACACCTTGCCTTGGGGGCAGATGTGGAAGTTGTCACATTGTTTCTTACATTGTTCTGTATTGGCATAGGCACCGGTTCTCTCCTTTGCGAGAGACTCTCTAACCGAACCATAGAGTTGGGACTTGTACCTATGGGCGCAATAGGCCTGACCCTGTTTGGTATTGACGCCTATTTTGCAACTACGGTACACACATCCAAAGAACTGCTAAGTCTATTTGAGTTTATTCAGATAAAGTCTAACTGGCGTTTATGTATCGATTTATTACTAATAGGGACTTTTGGAGGCATCTACATCGTCCCCTTATATGCACTGATCCAAGCACGCACCAATCCAAATAGACGCTCACGCGTAATTGCTGGGAATAATATTCTAAATGCAATAGCTATAGTCGCTGCATCCGTTTATGCGATATCACTTCTAAACATCGGTCTGGACATCCCCCAACTATTTCTTACAGTAGCTTTGCTTAATGCCATTTTCGCATTTTTCCTATTCTTAAAGGCTCCCGAATTCCCTATACGATTTATCGCATGGGTCTTGACCCGTCTAGTTTACCGTGTGGAAAAAATCGGTTTAGAAAACATACCTGAGCAAGGCTCATTAATTGTCATTTTTAAGCATGCAAGCATAATCGGACCGCTTATACTCAGTAACTGTATCAGGCGCCCAATTCGGGTTGTTGTACAGGCTAAAGCTTTCACTTCCCAGGCATCACTTTTTTTGCTAAAGGGAGCAAATGCAATTTTTATTCATTTAGAAGGAAAATTGGAGTCGATGGAAGAATCGAATCAACTAATCATTTCGGAAATTGTTAATGGCAACGCTATAGGTATATTCCAAGAAAATGAAAACTTTAAAAAATATCAACATTGCTTTGCCGACCCGAGTTTTGAAGAGGTACTTGCAAAAAATCAGGTGGCTGTTATACCAATCACCATAACTAGACTTCATGCTGGCAATCAAGGTCAAAGATCCATACAGGGTTTACTCCGAAGTCTAAGGCCTGAACTAAAAATTGTTGCAGAAGAACCTGTTGGACCAGACGATTTCAAGCAGATACTTTGGCTAAAGTAAGTATTTTCCTTTGGCCGCATAGGTATGAAAGCGCTTGAAAACTTGGCTAATTCCGTAGATAAGCCGTAATCTCTCCAGGCAAGGCTGACATTTCCTTGAAGACGTGATGGGCACCAGCTTCTGCTAACCAGTCATCCTTTATGAATTCCGCATATCCGAATACAATCATTCCTGCAGCAACCCCTCCTTTTACACCCACGGGGCTATCTTCAATTACCAGACATCTATGAGGTGCTACACGACCCATCTCATGAGCTGCATGGAGATAGATATCGGGAAAAGGTTTTCTGCGTTGTACATCAGAGGCACTATAAAGCTTCCCTTCAAATAACTTCAGCAAACCTGCTTTGTTCAAAGTAGTACGCATTTTCTCGTGTGATCCATCAGATGCAACGCAGTATGGGATAGTGATTTCCGCCAAGGCCTGTTTGATACCACACACTGCGGTCACTGATTGCTTTAAGGCAGAGATAATTTCGCCTTGGTAGCGTGCTTCTAGAGTTGAAGGTGGCTTGCGCCCTGTCAAGCCTTCAATGATTTCCAAAGACTCTTTAGAAGACTTGCCCAAAAACGTTCTCAATAAGTCAGGTATGGTCATTGACAAGCCACACTCCTCAAAAAGTACATTTCCAAACACTTCGGCAGTGATTCTTTCACTGTCGACAAGAACACCGTCACAATCAAATATAATAAGATCAAAACTTTCCACGGTGTTCATGCAGAATAAGTGCAAATACCAGCCTGTTCTCAATGACGTTACAAGTAGAATGAATGTGCTGAATCCAGGCTAATAACTTGCCTGTTTGGCAGCACTAGCCTGAAAAAATTTTAGCCTAAAGAAGCTACATGTACCATATACACGTCTCGCATGAAGCCTTCATTCCAGTTCACTTGGTAACAGTACCTTAAACCGGAATTGAATTAGTTGTGGATAGGTCTGCTGAAAGATTCGGCAATCTTATGGAGCGGGAAACGAGGCTCGAACTCGCGACCTCAACCTTGGCAAGGTTGCGCTCTACCAACTGAGCTATTCCCGCAACATCACTTGCCAGTTTATCAATCAACAAACAAGAGTCAATAGATGTCACTGTTCACGTTTTAATCAACATTCGATTTGATAGCACGAAAAATGTAGATCATCATCGACCAAAGTGTAAGGCTTGCAGCCAAGTACAGCAGCCACACTCCGGTCTCAAATACAGGGATACCGAACGCCGGGTAATAATAGAGCATCATAAACAATGCAATCATTTGTACCGCAGTTTTAAACTTGCCCATTACAGAAACTGCAACCGACTCCCTGCGGCCAAGTTCAGACATCCATTCCCGCAAACCTGATACTACAATTTCCCTGGCGATAATGACCAATGCTGGAATCAGTATATTCAATTGTCCATGAGTGTTAACAATCACAACTAGTACCGTAATTACTATAAGTTTGTCAGCTATTGGATCCAAAAAAGCTCCTAATTTAGAAACTTGGTTTAACCGGCGTGCGAGATACCCATCGAGCCAATCGGTCAATGAAGCGAGCCCAAAGAGCACAGCTGCGAGCGGCATACCCCAATGACCCAGCGGAAAATAATAAACAAACACCAATACTGGAATTATTAATATCCTCAAGCATGTTAGCGAGTTTGGGATGCTGCTTAACATTTAGATTTAGTTCGAAGACTCATGTACTTTCTGGTACACCGCTTCTGCAAGGCTAAGGCTAATTCCTGGTACTTTTGCAAGTTCTTCTACTCCAGCCCGATAAATACCTCGCATGCCACCAAAGTGCTTCAGCAAATTTTGTCTTCGCTTAGGTCCCACGCCGGCAATATGCTCTAATGGTGAAGTGGTTTTATTTCTTGCACGGCGTTTCCTGTGCCCTGTAATCGCAAATCGGTGTGCCTCATTCCTGATCTGCTGAATCAAGTGAAGTGCAAGTGAATTTTCGGGAAGATGTACAACTTTTCCCGTATCGGCGAATATGAGTGACTCGCCACCTGTTCGTCTGCCTGCAACTTTAGTCACACCGATTATGATGACATTTTCTACCTGTAATTCATTTAATACAGCTGATGCTTCACCAACTTGGCCCTTGCCCCCATCAATCAAGAGGATATCAGGCAACTTTCCATCAACTTGTTTAAGCCTTGTATAATGCCTAATTAGGGCTTGATGCATGGCTGCATAGTCATCGCAAGATTTGGTGCCTCGAATATGGAAACAGCGGTAATCAGATTTTACTGGCCCTTCTTGTTCAAACACTATGCACGAAGCTACGGTAGCCTCGCCGCTTATATGGCTTACATCGAAACATTCTATTCGCACGGGTATACAATCAAGGCCTAGCTCTTCTTGAATGGCCTCAAAGCGTTGCATAAATCCCGCTTTTGAAGCCATCTTCCCATGTAAGCCCGCAGCAGCATTTTTCTTGGCAATGTCTAGCCACCGGGCTCTTTTACTGCGTGGTGAGCATACTATTGAGACAGATTTTTCCAATTTATTGCTAAGTACTTCTTGCAATACTTTTGTATCAGATGGGCGGTGACTCACAAAGATTTCTTCCGGGACACTATGAGTGAGATAATACTGGCCAATAAACGCAGCAATGACTTCTTCTTCTCTCATTACTCCAGGAAGCTTCGGAAAGAAACATTTATTACCTAGATTTACGCCTGCACGAATATTGAATATCTGCACGCAAGCAACTTGGCCTTCTAATGCTACGGCGACTATATCGACATCACCTTTTTGTGAACTTACGTATTGCTGCTCAGAGACAGCACGCAATAACTCAATCTTGTCACGGTATTGTGCTGCTTTTTCGTAATCAAGATCAGTAGAAGCATGATCCATTTCCTTGACATAGCTGGCTATTAAAAAATCACTGTTGCCATTAAGAAACTCAACTGCCGCCAAGACTTCTTTACAATAGCTGTCTGAATCGATTAGTCCTACACAAGGCGCACTACAACGATCAATCTGGTATTGAAGACATGGCCTGTCACGGTGATTAAAAAAATAATCATCGCATTGCCGAACTTTGAAAACTTTTTGTAGGATACTTAATGCCTCTCTGGCTGCTCCAGCACTCGCATAAGGACCAAAATACTTTCCCGTTTTCGCATGACTGCCGCGGTAAAACGCTATTTGAGGGAATGCATGACTAGTAGAAATAAAAATATAGGGGTAGCTTTTGTCGTCTTTTAACAGGATGTTGTAGCGTGGGCGGTGTCGCTTGATGAGGTTGTTCTCCAGCAGTAATGCTTCAGATTCGGTGTTGGTAACCGTTGTCTCAATTTGCTCAGTCTGTGCAAGCATCTTGCTTATCCTTAAGCTTTGCTGGCTTTTTGAAAAATACGCAGCTACTCTTTTTTTTAAATTTTTAGCCTTGCCTACATACAGTAGTTCTCCATTTGAATCGAGCATACGATAGACACCAGGTCTGGCAGCTAGAGTCTGTACTAACCGCCTATGGTTGGATGGGCTCATTGTACGCTACAGTTTTTTGAATTAATTCCTATTAAGTATAGAAACTACTTCTTCGAAAACGGCTTGAAATTGCTCTTGAGTTAGCCGTTTAGTTTGTACGTTATAGCGGCTACAGTGATAACTATCCAATAGGTACAAACAAGAGTTCAATTTATACCTACCTCCGTGAGTAAATGGGTATTTGCGACGACTGAGCCCAAACGCAGTCAAGACTGCATCATGGGCAATCTTGCCTAATGCAAGAACCACGCTTTCAGAATTTAGCTGACAGAGCTCATTATACAAATAAGAATTACAATTCTTGACTTCTTCAGCCGTTGGCTTGTTTGCAGGTGGCAAACATTTGACAGCATTGGTAATACGACAGTTTTTTAGCTGCAAGGTGTCATTATTACTAGTAGAAACAGGTTGCGTGGCAAATCCGAACTGAAAAAGCATTTGGTACAGCAGTACTCCTGCATAATCGCCGGTAAAAGGTCTTCCTGTTGCATTCGCACCGTGCAGTCCAGGTGCTAATCCTACAATCAGCAGCCGTGCATCTGAGTCGCCAAATGCAGGGACAGGTTTACAGTAATAGGTAGAAAATCTTTTTTTCTGGTATGCCAAATGACTTACGATACGGGAACATTTCGTACAGTCTGCACTGAAAGTCGATGAACTTGTCACAGTCACCTATACAATTCTGAGCCAGGTTGTCAGAATTTGAGGAGAACAGAACCCCACGTGAATCCACTGCCAAATGCTTCTAGCATTAATGTTTCACCTCTTTTTATTCTGCCATCACGTACCGCAATATCTAGCGCTAAAGGAATGGATGCTGCGGATGTGTTTCCATGCTCGGCAACAGTAACGATTACACGCTCCATCGACATTCTCAGTTTCCGTGCAGTTGCTTCAATGATACGGCTGTTTGCCTGGTGAGGAACCAGCCAGTCTATATCACTCTTGCTGATCCCGTTAGCCGTCAATGCCTCATCAACTAACTGTCCAAGTTTATTTACAGCCATTTTGAACACAGCATTACCTTCCATATAGACATAAGCTTCTCCTGCTTTGAGCTGCTCATAGCCTATTGATATACCATGCGGTACATGTAAGAGGTCTTCATAGCTCCCGTCAGCATGCAAATGTGTTGACATGATTCCAGGCTCTGAGTCTGCTTCTAGTACTACTGCGCCAGCTCCATCTCCAAACAGAACGCAAGTACTTCGATCATTCCAGTCCAGAATACGTGATAAAGTTTCTGAGCCTACTACCAGAACACGCCGAGTCTCGCCTGCACGAATAAACTTATCAGCAATACTCAAGGCATATACGAACCCTGTACATACTGCCTGCACATCAAAAGCCGGACACCCATGAACATCAAGCTGTTTTTGCAACAAGCAGGCTGTTCCAGGAAAAATTTTATCTGCGGTAGTAGTTGCCAGAATTACCATGTCAATTTCAGAACTTGAAATACCTGCCATTTCAATCGCTTTACGAGATGCATGGAAAGCAAGATCACTGGTAGTTTCTGTATCTGCCGCAATATGGCGTTCCTTGATGCCTGTCCTTTCCCGTATCCAAGTGTCAGTTGTATCTACGATTTTCTCCAAGTCCTTGTTCGTGAGCAATTTCTCTGGCAAATAGCTACCGGTACCAGTTATCCTTGAATAAGTCATTGTGTGCTGCTGTTTTCCAAATACGCTGCGATTCGGCTGTCAATTAGTTCGGGTACCTGCTTTACTGCTTCGACGCGTGCAATATCAATTGCATGCTGAAAGGAGTAGGCATCAGCGCTTCCATGGCTTTTAATCACCACGCCACGAAGGCCTAACAAGCTCGCTCCATTATAACATCTTGGATCAATTCTCTGACTGAATGATTTCAACACAGGGAGAGCGAGCAAGCCACAAAAACGAGTAAATAAATTGCGGTCAAATTCCAGCTTGATGTAATGCGAGATTGTTTTTGCCACGCCTTCACTGGCTTTTAGTGAGACATTGCCGACAAATCCATCACACACAACCACATTGACATCCCTGCAATATACGTCACCCCCCTCTACGTATCCAATATAATTCAGCCCACTCTGGCGCAGCATTTCATTTGCTTTTTTCACTTGCTCATTACCCTTGATTTCCTCTTCTCCAATGTTAAGTAGACCCACTTTTGGATTGTTTATATCGTCCATGGCGGACGCTAAAACTGCTCCCATAACTGCAAACTGCAACAAATGCTCACTGCTGCAGCCTATGTTAGCACCTAAATCCAACATATAAGTATGGCCAAAAATTGATGGAATCGTGCTAATAATTGCAGGCCGGTCAATACCAGACAAAGTCTTCAGCACATAACGAGCAGTAGCCATTAATGCACCTGTATTTCCCGCACTAACACACGCATCAGCTATTCCTTCCTTAACAAGGTTAATTGCTACACGCATAGATGAATCTTTTTTTGTGCGTAATGCACGCGAGGGAGATTCGTTCATCTCAATGCACTGGCTGGCATGGTAGATTTTCAGCCTGGCATTAGAATGTGAATTGATTTTGCCTAGCTCAGATTCAATTAGCTCCCGATTCCCTACCAAGATCAAGGAAGTGTCATTATTATTTTCCAAATACTCCACTGCCGCCTTGACTATTACGGGCACGCCAAAATCACCGCCCATCGCATCCAGTGAAACAGTGTAGTTGGACACTTTCTACCGTTGACTCAGCAAAGCCTATGGCAGATCAAACAGATACGCATCTATGGCAAGACAAATATACTTGCTTAAAAGGCATTTAATAGATGGCTACTCTTCATCATCCTCAAACTCCTCAGGCTTGAAAACTATCTGCCTTCCCCGATAGTATCCATCCGGGGTCACATGATGGCGTAAATGAGTTTCACCGGTAGTGTGATCAATTGACAGCGTAGCAGTAGTGAGCGCGTCATGTGCCCTACGCATGTCTCTTTTAGAGCGTGTCTTCCTGTTTTTTTGTACTGCCATGGCTTCTCCAAGCAAGTCTAGTATCTCAATTTAGCAAAAGGATTCCTTGTATTGTCTTCAGGTCTGCAGCAAGTGGCGAGCCACGCTACCACATCTTGGTTACATAAGGAAATTTCTTTGTGTTTTGGGGCAAGAGGAAAAGCCAATAACAGCTCATCTTCTACAAACTCAGTCAGCTTAATATTTTTACCTGAATATTCGTATAGATCGTAACTCTCAGTTTGTCCCAAATTCGCCGCATGATCCTGTATTAGAATTAGCTTTACAATCGGTCTTAGACAAACTTCAAGCTCATCAAGGCACCTGTCGCAGCGCAAGCCTACAGTGCATATTATTTCCCCATCAACCTTGCAATGTCCAACACTCCCTCTAGAAAAATTTAGGTCTATCTCAGCATCAGATCGTATTGAAACTGCTGCATGTTTTAAACGCGACATAGCAGCAACGGAAACCTGGCCAGTCAAGGCAAGGTTACATTCTGCTAAAACTTGAGGATCGAACCTAGCTGGTAGACCTTGATTCTTGTCATCAAGCATTTTACTAAATCATGTACATTCTTGGCACTTATTTACCGAACTACAGGATGAAAAAATGTTTCTCGAATTGGAGCAAAAAAAGTACTTCCCAGCTTTCTAGCAAATTTCTGCAGGACGTCTTCCCTGTAAGTATAATCATGAATCTCTTCTACCCCCACAACTTCACGCGCAACATAGCTTGCACTCCCAAATCCATCAACCAGCCCAAGTTCAAGTGCCTGAGCACCTGTCCATACCAACCCACTGAAAATCTTTGCATCACTTGCTAGTCGATCACCTCTACCCTCAATCACAGCGTCGATAAACTGCTGGTGAATCTCATCTAGAAGCATCTGCATGTGATCCTTCTCCAATTCGTCCTGAGGTGAAAAGGGGTCCATAAAGCCTTTATGCTCTCCCGCAGTCATAACCCTGCGTTCGATACCAAGCTTATCCATTGCATCTACAAATCCAAAACCATCCTTACGAACACCAATTGAACCTACAATACTCGCTTTATCAGCATATATCTTGTCTGCAGCAACTGCGGCATACACTCCACCAGAGGCACAAATATCGGCAACCACCGCATACAGCGGTTTTTCTGGATAAAGACCACGAAGGCGTGAAATCTCATGATTGATATAGTTAGCATGTACAGGGCTGCCACCGGGGCTATTAATCCTCAATATCACCGCAGCCGATCTTTCATTCTCAAATGCTGCGCGTAAGCCTGAAACGACATTATCTGCACTTGCATTTTCACCGTCAGCAATGATGCCTGTTAATTCAACCAATGCAGTATGTCTGCCTCCCGCAAACATATTAGAAAAATTCCAATCCATCATACCGATCAAAAATATACCAACATATGCAAACCCAAGTAGTTTAAAAAAGATTCCCCAACGACGTGCCCGCTTTTGCTCTTTAAGACCTGCATTAGCAAGATTTGTGATAACTTCCCTTTCCCAGGATGCCGCATCCCGCACATTATGCTTCTTACTCGAAGGCACACCTAAATTGATTTCGGGTTCCATACCAAGCTTCTATAAAGTCTTATAAGTATTCGATGAATATTTCATAACCTACTGATATTCTATATTTTATTTAGATATCTTTTTAATTCCTCGTCCATGGGTGCAGTTATAGCATATTTCACACCATTGCTTCGACACTCAAATGCAACCCTGGTAGCATGTAGGAACATTCGACTAAGTCCATTTTTTCTACACGCTCTATTGAATGCGAAGTCTCCGTATTTCCTGTCACCAGCGACAGGATGACCCATTTGAGCGGCATGAATGCGAATCTGATGCGTTCTACCAGTACTGATTCTGGCCCTAATCAAGGAATGTTCTGAAAATACTTTTTGTAGTGAAAAACTTGTTACTGCAGTCCTGAGCTGGCTAGCCTGATCAGGTTCGACGAGATTTCCTGGCTTGTCATGCTTTATCTTCAAAGGTTTATATATTGTCTCATCATTATGCTTCCACTGCCCTCTTACAAGTGCCAAATACTCCTTTTCCACGCTTCGGGTTCTAAGCAATTCATGCACTTCACTTAAAATATTCCTGTTTTTTGCTACAAGCAAGCACCCGCTCGTTCCTCGATCAAGCCTATGTACCAATTCAAGAAATGTTGCATGTGGACGTGCAGCGCGTAAAACCTCAATTACTCCAAATGAAACTCTGGAACCCGGATGCACTGCCATTCCTGAAGGCTTATTGATCGCAATGATTGACTCATCTTCATACAAAATTGAAGATTGGATGAGTTTTACAAGGTTATCTGCTATTACAGCTGTTTTCTTCGTAGCCAGGCGAAGCGCAGGAACCAAAACCTTGTCTTGTTTCTTAAGCCGGTGGGTTTGCTTTACGCGCTCACCATTTACCTTTATCTTCCCTGTACGCAAAAGTCTATACACATGGCTCTTTGGCACTCCCTTTAGCCTGGAAAACAGAAAATTGTCAATTCTTTGACCATACCCGTCAGACTCAACTACATATGTGAGTTCGTTAATATTCGAAAGAGAACTTGTACTCAACTCATGTATGGCTTTTCTGGGTTTCAAAAAGTGCAAGTGCTTCTACTGAGCATCTTGTTAATTTCATAATAGTTACGTAACATTGTCCAGTATAGTATCAACAGCGCAGAGCACATTTGCCTATCACTCTTTGAATTTAGCTTCATAGCCTGTTGAGTTCCCAAAGTGCTATGAAAGCAACTACAGCACCTGACGGTCAACTTAAGATACTTTTGGAATTACAGTTAGACTGCCTCAGTGCAAAAATGAATAGTTTTACAAGTTTCACATTCCATTTCTTCCTTAGGTCCCTCTCCTCGGACACTATAGGGTCAGTTTATATATGCTATTTTGGATCAATTATGGAGAGGTATATTCCTAGATCTCAAGGAAAATGGACTTTAGACAGAGTTAAGTATGAAAAGAATTTTAATCAACGCAACACAGCAAGAAGAATTGCGAGTCGGTATGGTCGATGGACAAAAGTTATACGATCTAGATATCGAACTACCCTCTCGAAGCCAGAAGAAAGGCAACATTTACAAAGGAGTAATTACCCGGGTCCAGCCAAGTCTTGAGGCAGCATTCGTCAATTACAGTGCTGAAAGACATGGGTTCCTCCCGTTCAAGGAAATTGCTCGTGACTTCCTGAAAAACTCCTCAAACGGCAACAGCGACCGTGTCCCCATCAGAAACCTGATCTCTGAAGGACAGGAAATTGTAGTACAGGTTGAGCGTGAAGAACGCGGCAACAAAGGCGCTGCACTCACAACTTATATCAGTTTAGCTGGTCGCTACCTGGTGCTCATGCCAAATAACCCACGTGCAAGTGGAGTGTCTCGCCGTATTGAGGGCGATGACCGCGATGAAATTCGAGGCATACTTTCACAACTCAAATTCCCGAAAGGAATGGGTGTGATAGTGCGCACAGCAGGTGTCGGACACTCCTCTGAAGAGCTTCAATGGGATTTAGACTATCTTCAGCAAGTTTACTCGGCGATTAATTCTGCCGCTGACTCAAAAAGTAAACCATTTTTAATTTATCAAGAAAGTAACGTCATCATTCGTGCACTTCGTGACCACCTAAGAAATGACATCAGCGAAATTATAATTGATGATCTGGACGTATTTAATGATGCAAAGAAGTTCATTGAACAGGTCATGCCACATAACCTCAGAAAACTGAAATATTATGAGGATCATGTCCCGCTATTCAACCGGTACCAGATCGAATCTCAGATCGAGTCGGCATTTGAACGTGAAGTTTTGTTACCTTCTGGCGGTTCTATGGTCATCGATCATACAGAAGCTATGATTTGTATTGATATCAACTCTGCAAAAGCAACTAAAGGAGGTGATATTGAGGAAACTGCATTCAATACTAACCTCGAAGCAGCAGATGAGGTTGCAAGACAACTTCGGTTACGCGACCTGGGTGGTTTGATCATCATTGATTTCATTGACATGTTGTCAGACAAAAACCGGCGTGAAGTCGAGAAGTGTTTGCATGAGGCGCTTAAAATAGACCGTGCACGTGTACAGCTTAGCCGTATATCTCAATTCGGCCTACTTGAGATGTCCAGGCAGAGATTGCGCCCTTCACTGGAGGAGTCAAGCCAGATTGTATGCCCTCGCTGTACTGGTCACGGTACGATTAGAAGCATAGAGTCACTTGCCCTGGCCGTTCTTCGCCTCATTGAAGAAGAGGCAATGAAAGAAAAAACCAGCAAGGTCATCGCTAAACTCCCTGTTGAGGTAACAAGTTTTCTACTCAACGAAAAGCGTCATGGCATCAGTGAGATAGAATCGCGCCATGCCGTACAACTAGTGATAGTTCCAGATCCCAATCTGGAAACACCGCACTATTCTGTGGAAAGAATCCGTGATCAAAGCAGGAACACGGCCGATAAATCAAGTTATGAGCATATCTCCCATGAGGAACCCAGTATTAATTTGACCAGACAGGCGCCTGTGACTGAACAGCCTGCAGTAAAGTCCATACATTCCATAATACAGACACCTTTTCCACAATCTGAAGCTTCTCAAAATGTCCAAAAGCAAAGCATTTGGACAAATATTCTGTCTTGGTTCGCAAGTGATGATAATAATTCACCACAAGCGGCTGGAAATGCCAAGCCTAAAGCAGACTCAAGCAACAATAGAAGTAACGCAAACCGTCAAGCCGGTGTGCAGAAAAGAAGAAGTTCACGTAATCGCTCCCGTGGCGCTAACAGGCGCAAAAGTAACTTCATCAAGAAACAGCACGAAAGTAAGCCCGATACTCAGGGTCGTAACAAGACCAGCCAGAGTGCAACTCTAGAAAGTGCTACTGAGACAGATGACTCTTCGCCTAACAAATGAGAAGTATAGTGGAAGAATTTCTCTGTCAAAATTAGTGCCCACAGCCTATGAAACCCTTGCAGTTGATGCAAGCGCGTGATGCTTGCAAATATATTCAAGAAGACCACTGCAAGCATCCTCAATTAGATCGAGTACAACTTCGAATCCTTTCTGAGTGCCGTAATAAGGATCAGGCACTTCGATTTGCTTTTGGGTCCGAGTAAAATCCATGAACAGCTGAATTCTACATTGCTCACTGTTCATGCAGGCTTTTAACAGATCTTTCAAGTTTTGATTATCCATCGCCAGAATGTATTCATATTTTGCAAAGTCGGAAACATCAATTTTTCTAGCTCTCAAATGTTTTAAATCATAACCTCGTTTAGCAGCTGCAGCCGTGGCTCTTGGGTCAGGCCGCTCGCCTGTGTGGTATGCGTGAGTGCCAGCCGAATCGACTTCAATAAAGTGTTGCAAAGACTGGTCTTGAACAAGTTTGCTAAAAACCCCATGTGCTGTAGGAGACCGGCAAATATTGCCTGTACAGACAAATAGCACGCAAACTTTTGTGATTTTCTCTTGATTCCGGTTGAGTCCCAAAATACACCTGCAATGGAAGTACTATTTTCGGAACAAGGCCTTAAGTATCAGCCTTCCGCATGTAAGCCCTAAGAACCACGTAAAAGCAATTTTCCATGCATCCGAAAATTCAAGATTTTTTGCACTTAGATAATATGCTTTTACCTCTCCACTCTGAACCTTGTTCAGATACAGCATATCTGCAGGCACAAGTAGAAATGCAATGATTAATGATACACCAAGAAATACCAGGTGAATTTTAATCAAACGCTGCATTTAATAGAGGGTCACTCAACGGGAAAATACTAGTGGCTCGCCATAGTAGGGGGTTTCAGAAAATTGACCGCTTTCATAGACAATTTGACCATTCAGAATGGTCGTGTCGATAGTTGAGCGGAATGTATAGCCATTGAAAGGTGACCACTTGCATTTGTATAGTATGTTGTCCTCTGTAACCTTGAATGATTTGCAGGTATCTATCAAAACCAGGTCTGCAATATAATCTTCTTCAACAAATCCACGGTCCAGAATTGAAAATCTTCTAGCTACATTGTGGCTGGTTTTCTCAACAATCTTCTCTAAGCTCAGCACGCCATCATGGTAATGTTCCAGCAGGCTCAGCAAGGCATGCTGCACGAGAGGTATCCCGGCCGGAGAATCGAGATAGTTTTTAGACTTTTCATAAATTGCATGTGGGGCATGATCAGTAGCGATCACATCAATTCGATCTTCCATGACACCACGTAAAAGCCCTTTCTGGTCACTAGCCGATTTAATGGCTGGATTGCATTTTATAAGTGCTCCATGAACAGCATAATCTGCAGCATTAAAAAATAGGTGATGTACACATGCCTCTGAAGTAATGGACTTTTTTGTTATATCACCTCGTGAAAACAGTTCCAGTTCTCTAGCAGTTGAAATATGTAAGACATGTAGCTGCGTTTCATACTTTCTTGCCAAATTGACGGCTTTCTGGGTAGATGAGTAGCAAGCTTCTTCTGACCGAATTGCTGGATGAAATTCTATGGGAATATCGTCTCCATATTCGTCCATATATTTTTGAAGATTTCGTTTGATTATAGGGGTATCCTCACAATGCGTTATAACTGGAACAGGGGCATACCTGAAAATACCTTCTAGAGCATCTTGACTGTCTACCAGCAAGTTACCGGTGGAAGCTCCCATGAATACCTTGACTCCGCAGGCAAGATTTTTGGGTATTCGTTTAATTTCCTCCAAATTGTTGTTGCTCGTACCCATGTAGAACGCATAATTTGCCCGTGCTCGTTGCAGTGCTGCTTGGTATTTTTTCTGTAATAATTCGACAGTTAAAGTGGGCGGGCTTACATTTGGCATGTCCATAAAGCTAGTTATACCGCCCGCAATTGCTGCAAGTGATTCAGTAGCTATGTCCCCCTTATGGGTCAGACCAGGTTCACGAAAATGAACTTGGTCATCAATCATCCCAGGAATCAAGAGCTTGCCTTCAGCATCAATTACTCGTTTAGCCTGCTGATGTAGCAAGTCCCTTCCGACTTGCTTGATCCTTTTTCCCTTAATCAAGACATCTTTTTCAGAAATATCATGATTATTGACAATATTACAGTTTGTAATTAAGAGGTCGTACATTAGGTTTACTTGTGATTAAACTTTGTAAAATCAAATAGCTAGATGAATAAATTCAATTATAGCTTGATTAAGAAGTATTAGAATTTTTGACAATTTGAGAATCTATTCCAGTTTGCTCACAAGCTGATATATTGCAATCAGAATTCCAAAGCTCACGTAGAGTCCCAATAAACAGATCAGCATCAACAAGCCTAATTGTACGCTAACCGTGCCTGACTGAACTAAAACAAAAACTGCTGCAACCAACAATATGAATACTAAAACTGCACTGACTACAAACCAGATGCTTTTACGATTGCCAATCATCAGCTTGCTAGTCTACACACCGCATTAGTCACTAAAAAATTACCTACCATACATAGCCAATATTGTCCCAATTTATGCGCTTGATTGAGACAATCTTCTCTAAATTATTTTTTATTTTAAATAAATACTTAGAGTGCAGTCAGGCAGCATAAGCTGATGTACATATGAAAAGCAGCACAATTTTAAAAATCCCAGAAATTGTAGACCAAGACAGAAGACTACCTGGAAAAACGTCTATAGACAGACAACTCGCCCAGGTCACTGCTCATAGCTAATGACTGCTACTGATGTATCAGGTTTTAAAAGCCTGACAGTTAGCCTATGGATTTAAATCCATTACTTCTTCCACTTTATCGAATGGAAGCGAAGCTTCTTTATTCACTTTTTCAACTGTCTCCGCACAGTCTGCCTCAAACAAACACGTACATCGCGAATCTCCTGGATAGAAATTGCTTCGAATATACTTAACAGGTGTGCCTTCTGCAGCAATTTTATTACTGGTATCAATAGCTGCTTTCTGAGCATTCGCCAAGTTATCCATCGTAATCCCAGGCAGTCTTCTTTGAACTGCATACACTGGCATATTGAACCTCCTCCATAAAACGGTAATACCGATTTTTATAATAGGGTGATATCTTCTTACAAGATACCCTGCTTAATTATGATTTTCAGCCATCCTAGATACCTAATTACAGCATTAAGACTGGCCCATAACAGAAATAGTAATCTAGATAACTAAAATAATGCAATAATAATAAAGCTAACCCAACTCGCTAACTATATAGTTTCACACACTCGTCCATCATTAGCCTTATGTGACCACGAAGAACATGTTGCACCCATACAGCAAACGTCTCACATTGAACATTCCCAGGTAAATCTACCTTGCAACTTGTTTTAGGCATAATTTCTGTAATATTTTCAATTCTGGGGATCGGTCTAATTCATTTAGAAACAGTTGAAATTAAAAAACATGGTTTTAGTCTAGCAAGCTTTGGTTTTATCCTGTTTGGAACTTTGTGGGTAGGAGGCTGGGTTACCATGGCCGTCAATTATTTTTTCGACTGAGTTCCCTCTGTATTTTATAGAAATAATTCGAGACTCAAAGCAGACCAGGAACTAGGCTATGCAAATAACCGGATAGTTATTTTTAAAAGCAAGTTACCTATCGAATTTCTTATTGTTAAACTCAGATAAAAAGAACGCCTAGTTTTCTGCTAGGCGCTCTGAAATATTAGAACTTCTATATAGTTATACCTGTCAGTTAATTTGAAGTTAATGCTGCGCCAATTTTTCCGGAAATCATGCCAAGGATGGCTCCAATAACAGCTGAAATCACGACAACAATAATTGCATTGTTTGAACCGCCAGTGAGCGCCCCCATAGTCAATGCACCCTCCGTTTGCAATGCATAAGCTGCAACACTTGCGTAACCGAAGACACTCGCAGGTATTGAAGAAAACACTTCAACGTGAGCTAGCAAGCACATAATCAGCACAGTCACAGCCACAACTATTCCAGCCCAAATAGGCACTGTAAGCGTCTCTGCTAATGGAATACCTAAAAATATTAGTAATCCTATCCATGCTATCAAGGCGCCTGCAATATTGCATACGATTGTGTTTTGTAATGCCTTTCCATCACCACCTATAGCAAAAAAGCATGCCCAGCTTATAAATACAATCCAAATCACGACAATACCTGATAATGGACCTAAACATAATGCTGTCGCTATACCGCCTAACACGCCTATGCTGATTGATAATGCAACAAGATTCGACATAATTTACTCCTCCTATCGATTAGATTGTGCTCCTAACTTCAGTAGGCCTAAATAAGAATGATTATTCATTTCCAGATCAAGCTATTCATGCCAGTTGCTAAGTGCTTTACTAATGGAAAAATTTATTCAACATTTATTCATTAAGATTGAAGCTGTAAATTAGCTAATTAGCATATCCTCCCAATTAAGTTTCTCACTTCCTGCATAATAATATCTTATACTAGTGCAAGTCACCCATTTTTTATTGGATATGTAAAAGATGGCACATTTAAATGATTCGTGTATTCTAATCCGCCGAATCGGAGAGGTGGCAGAGTGGTCGAATGCGGCGGTCTTGAAAACCGTTGACTCGAAAGGGTCCGGGGGTTCGAATCCCTCCCTCTCCGCAAATAACTGGTCACTTAATGGAGACATTTTAGGCTGTGTACCATCAGTTCCCGCATAATATTGGCATCAGTCTTATGTACATCAAACCAGGCTTCTATACCACCTACACTCATGAAGCCGTTAGAGCTTGCTTCTATCGAAGCTAACTATTCAGCAAAAGACAGCAATTGGCTTTCTCGTATCCTGTAAATTCTGTTTCAGAAACCACTGCAGACATTGTTTGAAAGATCAGTACTTTACCTGATCATTCTAAATGTATATGTAATCGCATGCCTAAACATGAAACAGTAGATATGCACCTGCTACCCAACAAACGACAAGACCAATCACAGCAACATACTGTACAAAAGATCGAAGAACCCCAGTCAAAATCAAGGCGAGAAGTAATCCTAAAACTATTACAATTATAGAGTCCCACCATGCACCTAATTTCACAGACGCGTAGGCTGACCCTAGTAGAGCAACATAGGCAACCAGTTTTATTAGAGAAGTATCAGAAACAAACATACTACTAATCCACCAATCCCTGTTTTTCACGTAATACGGGTATGCAATGATGATCCATGCAAAGGTAGCCAAAAGAGTAAAAACTACTGTCGACGCTTGTAAATTCAATTCTTTTCCAGATTTCGTTTTGTAAAGAGTGATTAGGATAAATTTCTCTCTGAAATTTTAGCAGTACAGTGCTGAATTCAACAGCAGCAGATCATGTACCCACAAATTTATAGTTTAAATATTACCTGCTTGGATTCAACTCACCGGCTACGATTTGAAGCGAGCGTAATTCATGGCCAATTCAACATAGAAGCTTTAAACCCGAAAAGGAATGCCAAGTGCGCATCATCCTGAAATTCATTTAGCAAATTTTCCAAGATCTATACCCGTAGATATGGCGCTCAAATTATCTTGCCAAAGCAGAATTCTCTATACCAAATCACACTTGCATGTCACCCAGCCTTCACTCCTGGACTTAATCTTGCAGACTTTGCTGACTCTATAAAGCAACCACTTGGATTGACAATAAAAATGTGTAGAAATTTTAAAAATGATGCATTACTTGGTATATAATTATCAATAAAATGCATCAACTAACTTGGAGGGCAACCAGCTATGCCTGATGGTGTTGGAATTTTAATTTTTGCTATATTTGTAGCTGTCTACTTTATTATCATGGTACTAGCGAAAGACAAGAAAAAAGATAATTGAAACCGGGCACTATGTATGCCCGGTAATTGATCGCTGATTGCCAAAGTACCTTGTATTCTAAGCTCCTTTATTTCTCTTAAATTAAAGGGGTAGCTTCCAAATGGAATAACATGCCATTTGGAAGCGTTCTATTGTTAAATAATAACCCAGTCTAACGTGAAACTACTACGCTGAGCTGCATCATGCCTAACACTCAAACCATGGATGCTAGGAAAGAAGTTACAGAAATTGTAAACAGAGAAACGCGCGCATTTGACACTCAAGATATTGATCTCTTCTTGAACATTGTCCATCCTGACATGGTTTGGCCTTGGCCGCCAAACGCAAATGCTCATGACCCGATAGAGTGGGTATTACCTTGGGGAAAATTCAATTACCAGCGCTGGTACAAGTATTTCGAAAAATTTTTTGAAAAATATAATTTGGTACATAATTCCCGCACTATAGAAAACATTGTGATTTCAAGTGAAGAAGACGGTGCATTTGCAGTAGTGGATGTTGATACTTTATGGGAGTCCAGAACAGGTGACGAATTGCACTGGGTTGGCCGGACTTGCAAGATTTATACAACAGTAAGAATGAAGCAATGGAAACTAATCGCCCAAGTAGGCATTCTAGATTATTCTAGTTTCAAATAAAAACATAGATTTTTGTGGCTGATTCTAGCTACTTTCTTTCTCAATCTTCATAACACTTGCAGAAATTATGATATACGAAATTAGTAATCCTAGCGGCCCAAAGGCAACAGTCAGAATCACCCAAGGTAATGGATTTTTGTTAAGGAGGTTTACGAGGTAAACCATATAAAATAAATAAATAAGACTAAGGGCAATACTAACGCTGATGATTACAGCGAGCCAGCTGTTATGTTCACCAGTAAACTGGTATCTATCAGCATAGATGTAAATCGCTACAAACATAAACATGAGCAAGACAAAGCTAAGCTTCATTCGTTTAAAGGCAGTTTGTAGCGTGCTAGTAACCTGCACCACTGCGTATATATTTTGCAGAAATACGCTAAATTTAATCCAGCCCTAGCTAACCAAACTAAATTTGCAAGCGTGGTGTGGCAATCGCTTAATCTCCGTCATCAAGCAGGTTCTCCCTTAATGTTTTACCTCGATACTCGGTCCGCAATAAGCCTCTTCTCTGCATTTCAGGTGTAATCAAATCAGCAAAATCTTCAAAGCAACCAGGAGTGTATGTAGCAACAAGCATAAACCCATCTGCCCCTGCATCCATGAACACCTCCATCTGATCGACAACATCTGCAGGACTTCCGATAGCACGTGGCATTCCCATGCCCTGTGCATAGATCAAGGCTGCTTCTTTTACGGTGACAGGCCCTCCTCCCTTGGCATAAATGATGGACTCAAATAAACCTTGAATACCCGGAATTTCAATGTTTTGTACAACATCATCTAACTCATAGGTCGAAAAATCCGGCCCAAAATGTCCTGAAATCCAAGCAAGCGCTCCCTCCAATGGAATGTGAGACATTATCCTCTCATATTTTTCTTCAGCCTCAGCACGCGTTGGAGCAACTATCGTCTGCAATCCATAGATTCGTTTCACACTATTAGGCTCGCGATTGAATTTTGTATAGCAGCGCTCATTCAAGTCATCCCTATATTCAGCCATGCGCTCTACATTTGGGTGGACTGCGAAGATCGCTTCTGCATGTTTTGCAGCAAAGTCCCTACCGCGAGGAGAAGAGCCAGCTTGCCATAAAACTGGAGACACTTGTGGAGACCGATAGCAAAAATGCCTACCTCTACATTTGAAAAAGCGTCCATCGAAATTGATTTCACGAACTTTTTCAGGATCTGCAAATACCCCAGATGCACGATCAGCAACGATAGAATCTTCCTCCCAAGAATCCCAAAGCTGATAGCAGAGATCCATATACTCTTCCATTCTTTCATACCTTAAAGAACGGTCAGACATTTCTGCTCCATAGGCGTCCCATTCACTCTTGGAATACGAACTTACTATATTCCAGGCAACTCGCCCTTTGGTAAGGTGGTCTAAACTTGATAAATGACGGCACATCGCATAGGGGTGCACAAATGCAGTTGACAAAGTTACTCCAACGCCCAGGTGCGTGGTTGCATGACCTATAATTGGCACGATAGTTGCCGGCTCATGAACTGGGCACTGCACAGCATAGCGTACAGTGTCATCAGAGCTTTGCTTATAATTATTGTATGGTGCTAGCTCATCCGCGATAAACATCGCATCAAACTTACCGCGCTCCATGGTTCTTGCCATATGAACCCAGTACTCAGGCTCAGAAAACTTCCATCCACGCTTGTCTCGATGGTTTCGCCACATGCCAGTTGCATGACTATTTAATCCGTGTTGGATAAAACCTAGCAGGTGTGCTTGCTTCCTTTTTTTCTTCTTATGCGATTTAGGTGTTACAACTGGATTAGCTTTTTGGATATCAAGTAGTTCTCTGGCAAATTCACGTGCAACTTTCTTTGCGTCTTCTCCCTGAGGTAAGTTTTTCATTGTCCATTTATTATTTTTTTGCTTTGTTTTCGTCTTACTTTTTGTGGTCATGATTTAGCTTCTCCTCTCCTAAAGTTTAGTGTGCACTTGAATCAAAAAACTTTTGAAACCTTGTGCTTATACTTTATAGGCATTGTCAGTTGCTACTTTTTATGCTGCACGTAATTGAGGCAAAACTGTTTTACCAAATTTTTCAGTATCATCCAGCATGTTTTCAAACTGACATAATAAAATGTCTACTCCATAGCCCTGCAGCAACTTTAAACGATTCAATATAGTGGCACGGTCCCCAATCAGGCTTGCATCAAATCCGCAATTTGAATCAACCATTTGCTCATCAGTCAGCCCCTTCCACATCGTAGCTCCTGACTCGGCCATAATTCGTTTAAAGTTTTCTATTAAGTCCTGCTGTCTACCAGAAAGTATTTTCATGTACCTGCGCTCGGCCTGTTCTTTTGTCTTATCCAAGATAACAAATACACTCATTGCAATCTTGACTTTGTTTCTATATTTGCTTTCTAGATCTCTTATTTGCTGAATGGTTTGTTCTAACTTCTCATCAGGCATGCTATCAATAAAAAATACATCTCCGTATTGGGCCACAAGCCTTTGAGCATCTGTCGATTGACCACTGATCCATATTGGAATTCTACCCTCTTCTAAGTCTTCCATTGCTATCAGGGCATCCTGCAGTAAGAAATATTTTCCGCTAAAAGAAGTGTTTTCTCCGGTCCATAACTGCTTGAGGCACTGTGTGAATTCTGTTGCACGCTGGTAGCGCCCCTGATGATCCAAATACTTAACTCCACATTGAGTAAATTCCTTCTTCCACCATCCACAGACTATGTTGATAGACAGCCTATTATTACTTATATGGTTAATGCCGTGCGCCATCCTGGCCAAAGGTAATGGGGAGTGAAATCCTGGTTTTGTGGCAACCACAATGCTTATCTTTGAAGTATTTGCTGCAAGGGCTGCAGCATATGCCCATGCATCAGCAACTTCCTGACTTGGCCCGTAAACAACATTCAAGTAATTTTCAGAGACATAGATGTAGTCATAACAGTTAGTTTCAGCACGACTAGCAATTTCATTACAAACTGCAAAAGATGGTCGGTATTGGTGATTTTTTATACGTAACCACCCCCCGTACACAGGCGCCCAAATACCTACTTTCATGCTTTGATACTCACTTTCATGCTTTGATACTCACTGCCAGTCACAAAAGTAAAAATGAATCTTAAAATTAAAGGGGCACACAAGCAGGTTTACCTGTGTGCCCCTAATAAGAAAAATAGAAGTAGAAGGTTTAGTAATTTCCCGATGCTCGCATCATGCGCTCATAAAAGAACGCAAAACCTACCATAAAGGTTGTCACAACCGCCAAAATCGGCCCTGCGTAGACGAATATCGGGTTGACGCCTACCAAAGCGATAATCACTGCCGATGCGATAACTGCGAGCGCAATAGTCACTGTGTAAGCACTGTCCTTATACTCCGTGATTTCCTTGTCTTCTTCAACGTCAGTAAAAGATTGCTTAATTCCCGTAGCGTATCCCGCTGCATATAGGATTGTAGCAACCGCTCCAATTATTAAGAAAAATATAAATAACCCTGACATAGTTCACCTCTCATTTGATTTCCAAGCGAATATAGTTGAAAAATCATGTTGCCTTATGTGCGAGTTCATCTTTGTGAGCTTCTAGCAACTTGTCCATATCAAATTCTTCTCGGCTAAACAATCCTGCAATCACTACGATTCCTGCACTGATAGCCAATATTGAAAATGTACCTACCATCTCTCCATACAAATGTCGAAGCGGCATACCAATCACAATCGCTAAAACTATTCCTAGAACAAAACCAGCGGTATTGGTTCTTCTCCAAACAATCGCAAGTATTAGTGGCAAGAGTATTGATGTTTTCAATGCATAGGTTGTTAGAACCAGCGTAGTGAAATCAACTCCTGATAGCACAATAATACCCGAGATCACACCACCCAAGATCATTCCGAATCTTGTGATATAGAACAAGGTTTTCTCACGCGTGCCTGTTGCAAACCGTTTAACGATATCTATCGCAATAATGGAAGACAATGCAGACGCTGCTCCATCAATTGTCGAATAGCACGCTGCTAATATCACCAGTACATAGGTCAGAATTAGAATCAGGGGCAAACCAATATGCGACACCATATACGGTCCAACTGCAACTATATCTCCTCCCAGCTCTTCAGGAGTCAGGCCGAATGCTAGGCCAGCAAGCCCTAGCATACCCAAACATATTGGGATCGGATAGAAGAGCGCTCCGCCCCACAAGAATGTCCTTGTAACTTGTTCTTTACGTACGGCCCACACTTTCTGCCAAAAGGTCTGATCTGCCACGACTGCTGCAAGCAAGCCGAATGCCAGAGTAATCCCAAAGCCAGCTGCTGCATCAGCTTCAAATACTGATAAATTGGTGGGGTCTGCAGCTCTTACAGCTTCAAATACAGCAGTTGCACCACCACTTATATGGGCATAGACAGCTACAACTACAATAGCTGCGGGTGTAGTAATCATCCAAGTATTGAAAGTCCCTGTCATCACACTAGTCCATAACCCTCCAAAGAAGACATAGGTCATAACAACTACTACCGTCAAGATCACAACTGTTTGCCAATCTATGGGGAACACTGTTGACATCACAACAGATGTACCTTTTATATTGATGAGAGTTTCCAGAAGAATTCCGAAAATCATCGCAATTGTGACAACTATAGATGCAGCTTTCGACCCGCCGAATCTAGTGTGAGCAAATTGGCTGATAGTGTAGCCTTCTGGCATTTTTCTTCTCAGAATCCTGGCCAACGGCACCATAGCCATAATTGCGAAACCATTTGGCACTACGAACCAGAAAAGTCCAGATAGCCCCCATTGATAAGTCATCGCAGAACTCATCATAACTGCCATGGCCCATGTCCAAACCGAGATGACTGCTCCTACCCCGAAGCCAAGACCAACCTTTCGGTTTGATATGATGAAATCATGCGTCGATTTGATAAGGCCGTGTTTGATTATAAATGCGAGTATGAGGAATAACAGACCAAACCCAATCATCAAGGAAAATCCCAGACCGGCAGTCAAACCCTCAGATGCAACTAAGACCGACTTATCCATAATGCCTCCTCCCGTGCAATGGTTGGCATTTTGCTAGTTAGCTAGCTGCGGCTAGCAACTACTCATTAGCTTTTTAGTCTGTGCTTGCCCTTGGTTGATACATTCAATTTGGACTAGCACTGTTTTGGACAGTCTATTCTATTATGGATATATTTTCCATTACTATTGGGTCAGTCCCCATCATTATTACTTATGCTTTTATCAATTAAATTGTAGTTTCTGTGGCAATCGAACCGATACACACAAACGTTCAAATTAGATTCACTTGCAATTGATATCCTGTCCCGCATTACAACAACACACACATTAAGGTTAATACCGAAATTTACCCTATGTGATGCTGCAAAATATTGCCCCGATGCTGAAAGCAACATGCTGTGAAACTTTCTGTTTACGCCTGATATTGTTTACATTACTAACTTTATTCACACCTGCGTGACGGGATAGACATGTACATGCTCCTTATGCAGTTTTCCCTGGCAAAATTGTCTAAGGCCAATGCAAACATCTGCCGATTCTGAAATCATTTTTTGTCTATTAGATACTCAATGAATAATGGCATTTTCAATCCATTTAGCAGTTCATCCACAACGCCTTGAGAATGACCAGTTCAATGGCTACAGTACTGACACCAGAATTCAGCTACACCAAGGACAACAACTCTCTATTCAGTAGTTCCAACTTGACCTGATACCTCACTTGTCATACTGGATGCAACCGGGAAAACCACAGAACACAGTCGGATTGCCGAATCTGACTGAATAACTGTTAACACATCCTCAGCCTACAAGATAACGGGCATTGTGAAATATGCTTTTTCCAATGTCATGGCCGAGGAATTGGAGATGGTAGCGCGTTCAAACAGTCACGAGTCAAATCTGATCAACCGTATGGACAAGCATGCCAAGGCGGCAATTAACACTCATGTACCAGGTTTTCTAGACTGTGGCCGGAGGATGCCTGAAGGTACTGAAAGTCGAAGTCAGCACGGAAGACCTGGTCCTAATGGAAGCTCATGTAGTAATGAAGAAGTATGACGATGAGACGTGTGGCGTGGTGGAGACGTCTCAAGCGTATGAATGCAGTTTTGCCAAGCTACTTATCGGCTTCGGCTTCTGATTGTTCAATCAATGCTAATGCGGCCTTACAAACGGCCTCATTAAAGTCACTGCCTGTACAGTCAATATTCTTGTCAATTTTGCAATATACTGGTGGAAACTGTTTCGTAAATACCTGATGGCCACGCTCTTCCAGTTTATGGATTAACTTCCACACATCATCTCTAATTTTTGCAAAAACCAAGTGGCGTACTTAATTCCTCTTCACTAAAAAATGCTTTACAAATTTTTGAATTTATCTCTGAGCGGTCGATTGACATGCTTAAATACCCCCCAACCAATGAAACCTCAGTACAAAATTTACTTATGCCTGATAAAAACTGTTTTAAATTTCATTTAAAATTCTTATAAAACTATGATATTTTTGATGCACTTCCGAATACTGTAAGATATGATTTTTTGATATTAAATATATTTTAATCATGCTCAATTTGGCGAAGACTATCAAAGAGCAGATTTTTGCTTTTTTCTTCAAGTGAGATGTATATTGAAATTGGTTCGCCCTTCAAATTCTTGCAATTACCACCTGTAAGATACTCAGTACACATGACAATCTAAGGCAAGGGGTTTGGTATGCTACGAACAAGTTTAATAAAGTATTCTGCAGTAATTTTGCTGTTAACTACTACAATCACCGGATGCGAAGTCCTTCAAAGAACGCTTGAACAGGAAGAAATGAATGTATATTTCTATACGCCTGAAGGAGAAGAGCAATATTTGGGGGTTGTTCGAGGCATATCACTTTGCAGGTCCGCGGTATTGGACAAGGCCAAACTACTTAACTTTGAAGGTAATGGCGGAATGCCTGCTAACCCTAAAAAGAATGAACAAATTCTTGCCAATGAATCAAATACAGGCGGTCCAGGCTGGACTTATCACTGCTGTTGGAAAACCGTAACAGATACCTGTAAAGAAAAATTAAAATAGTACGAACAAAGACTAAGCCCTTTCTAGCACCATATCGAATTTGCTCTAGGCCTCCACTGCCTTCTCGGCACACAATGGATTTGCACGGGTAACTACAACTCGCAAACATGCGTCAGCCGCCGTGAGTACTTGAAACTCCCCTCTCACATGCAGGCGGTTCACTATCACAAATCCAATACCTTTACTTTTCCCTTGAATTCTAGTACCTGTTGATGGTGATTCGCTGCATCATATACCTGCCGGATCACTAGTAGCTTACATGGACCAAATTCCCGCCTGAGCATTACATGAAACTCGAGTACAACTGAAAATAGGCCTACTCCAGGACTAGCAGCAGATGCAATGCTGCTTATCCGACTTGCAGCTAACATCCGAGCAAACTCATCTCCACTGCAGCTCCTGTAATATTCTCTTTCTTATCGCAACTGCTTGAATTTCTTTGCCTGGTTCAGCACTAGCTCACCGTAATCCTTTTTTCGATAATAGAGTGTCGCGTACAATATCCCTATCTTGCGACATAAGCAGCATATCAATGAACTGCTTTCGTACACCTTGACGATGTCACAGTTCGCCCCCTCTATTAAATAAAGCTTGGGTGCCATGCTCCCTCCCCCTCTACAGAGGCCTAATCATGGCAGTTCACAAATATTTGGACTAATTTCTGTGGAGACAACTAACAGCATTGTCTAAATTTGATGAAGACTACTTGAATTTATTTAAAATACCTTTATGTTAGTAGTAATTGATTAACTCAAGCGAGCAATCTGCCATGGACAACCCAAGACTTCATGCATCAAGCGCACCCCGTGCCAGCGCATTGTCAGCAAATAAAGTTCTGCGCAACACGTATGCACTCTTATCAGCAACACTAATCTTCAGCGCTCTAATGGCTATGGTATCCACGATACTCAATGTTGGTCACGGAACTAGCTTAGCCTGCTCAGTTGCAGCATTGTTGTTGGTATGGTTTGTTCTGCCCCGAACTGCCAACTCTGCAGCAGGAATAGGAGTGGTATTTGCTTTTACTGGCTTACTTGGTTTTGGACTGGGACCCATACTTAACCATTACTTAAACATGGCATATGGATCAGAAGTAATAGCAACCTCCATGGGTGGAACTGCAATTATATTCTTGGGACTCTCAGCCTATGCATTAATTACACAGCGTGATTTCAGTTTCCTGGGCGGTTTTTTGTTTGCAGGATTAATCGTTGTATTGCTCGCCTCCCTTGCTGGTATATTTTTGAATATGCCTGGTCTCTGGCTAGCAATCAACGCTGCTGTAATCCTTATTTTCAGTGGCTTCATCCTGTTTGACACGAGCCGGATAATCAATGGTGGTGTGACCAATTATATTATTGCTACAACTTCAATCTATTTGAGCATATACAATATCTTTATTGCCTTATTGCATCTATTAGGCTTTGCTAGCAATGACTAAATTCAAGACTAATGGACTGGCTAAAATTAGGATATGCCGCGCTGGTCATTGGACTGATCATCTTCATATTTCCTGCTGTCAAGTACTGGCAGAAAAATAGTCCGAAAGCCAAACTTGATGACTGGCTGGCCTTCTTGCTGCCCATCGGCCTGGTGTCAATACTCGTGATTGGATTAATTTGGCTTATTTGATCTTAAGTGCACATGAAGGCAATATGCATCTCGCACATGCCTGCTTACCATGCAATTCAATTAATCCCTAAAATTTTCAAACTGCAGCGGAATATCTAGCTTAGCTTCTTTGAATACGCCGATAACCTTCTGGAGATCGTCACGTTTCTTCCCGGCAACACGTAACTTTTCACCCTGAATAGAGGCTTGGACCTTGAGTTTTGACTCTCTGACGAGTTTGGCAAGTTTTTTTGCAGTCTCCTGGTCTATGCCTTGACGAATTGCTAGAGACTGCCGCGCACGCAAGTTCGCAACCTCAACACGTTCACGTACTAAACATTTAATATCCAGTCCCCGCTTAGACATCTTCTGAATCAGAATTTCATAGATCTGGTCGATATGGAATTCAGACTGTGCTTCAATACGTATAGTTAAGTGCTCGTGAATGACTTTTGCATCAGTCCCCTTCAGGTCATATCGGTTAGAAATTTCACGGTTGGCCTGATCCAGTGCATTGGCCAGTTCATGAGTATCAACTTCTGAAACTGCATCAAATGAAGGCATTTCGATGCTTATCCTGATTCCGCAAAAAGTTCAGATTATAGTGACTGCATAATGATACACAGACTAGCAATCTTGCTTGGATCCGGCAATGCTGCGTTGGCGATTCTGTTGGCTGCATATGCCACTCATTCGCTGAAGAATTCTTGGCAAGAAACAAGGTACCTAAATTTCCAGACTGCAATTGACTATCACCTTTACCACGCATTAAGTCTGATCATAGTTGGCATGATGCTCAATCAGCGCCATGGAAGCAAGCTGCTAGAATTAGCCGCTGCAGTCATGCTGACTGGAATGGTCTTTTTCTGTGGCAGCCTCTATATGATGAGCCTAACAGGCATCGCATGGTTCGGGAATGTCACTCCACTTGGTGGCATCACTCTGATCGTTTCATGGTTCCTTGTAATGGCGACATATTTGCACTCAAAGCACACAGGCTAGGTTTGACGGTACTCTGGCCATGAGCACTGCAGGATTGGTCAATCAAGAGGTTTCAGTCGACAAATACCTCGACCTCGTCACCAGTGCCTATCTTCCCTCCTTTCAGCACCACAGCAGTAACACCACCATGACTGCAGACTGCATTATATCCTCCATACCCAAGTGTCCGCTCAAGCTTTGCACAAGGCGCACAGTTTCCTGTTACCTGGATAACTACTTCATTAATTCCAACTTTATAGCCACTGAGTACCGCAAGATTCAAGCCAGAAACAACTATATTCCTCCTGAGATGATATGGGGTAACACTTTTTCCTCCTAGAAATGATGCAATCACAGCAAAGTACTCATGTTGTACCAAGGTTACTTGCCTGTTGCTGCCTGGGTTCGAACACTCCTTGTCCCCCACTATTCCTAGGTCACGTACTAACTCTGCAGAACACACGCTCGTAATTTGCTCATCTGAAGGACCTCGGATACCAATCCACTCAATCTTCCCATGCCTGGGGAAATATTTTTTAAACTTTGAGCTTTGAGGCATATCGCCACCTCCGGGGCATCTAGCCGGGTGAAATTACATCAAGCCCATTCACATATGGTTGCAACACGCTGGGTATACGAATACCCGAAGATCGGTCTTGGCAGTTCTCTAAAATGGCTGCCAGTGTCCTACCCGCTGCTAGCCCTGAACCATTCAATGTGTGCAAAAACTCGGTGTTTCCGGTCACACTGTTCTTCCAGCGAGCTTTTAGTCTCCTGGTTTGAAAATCGAGAAAATTACTGCATGAGGAAATTTCACAATACGCATTCTTGCTTGGCAGCCATACTTCAATGTCATAAGTCTTGGCAGAAGCAAACCCCAGATCACCAGTGCATAATGTCACTACACGATATGGCAGTTCTAACAGTTGTAGTATTTTCTCAGCATGATTTGTCAATGACTCCAATGCACGCCAAGATGCTTCTGGTTTCACAAGCTGAACGAGTTCTACCTTTTCAAATTGATGTTGGCGAATCATTCCGCGTGTATCTTTCCCGTAAGATCCTGCTTCTGACCGAAAACAAGGTGTATGGCAGACAAATTTCACTGGCAATTCTTCTTCATTGGCAATGTAATCACGCCATAGGTTTGTGACAGGAACTTCTGCTGTGGGAATCAAGAATTGCTGAACAGAAGTATCTAGTTTGAAAAGATCATCTCCAAATTTTGGAAGCTGTCCCGTGCATATCAAGCTCTGATCATTGACAATATAGGGAACATATATCTCCTTGTATCCGTGTTCGGAAACATGCGTATCCAACATAAACTGGATCAAAGCACGGTGGAGTTTAGCAATTTGGCCGTGCATAGTGACAAACCGGCTGCCTGCAACCTTGGCAGCCAGCTTAAAGTCCAAGCCACCTAAACGCTCGCCTATGCTCACATGATCCAGGACTTCAAAATCAAACTTCGGAATAGTCCCCCACTTTTTTATCTCAATATTATCTGAATCAGTTGACCCATCCGGAACTGAGTCATGGGGGATATTAGGCAACTCCAAATTCCATGCATGAATTTCCCTCTTTAAACCCTCTAGCTTGGTCTGATTCACCTTTAGCTCATCAGTGATTTTTGCCATTTCATCAAGCATCTCGGCAATGTCTTTTCCTGAAGATTTGGCATGGGCAATCAATTTGGAACGCTTGTTTCGCTGATTTTGCTGGTTCTCTGTTGTAGCCTGCAATTGCTTACGTAGTCGTTCCTTGGAGTGATACCAGTCCTTATCAATTTTGATACCACGACGGCCTAGCTGCATCGCAACTTCATCAAGTTTTGTACGTAATAGCTTTGGATCAAGCATGACACAATAATCCTGTCATCATAGGTTACGTGCCAAAGCTACACCCAAATAACACGCTGCAATACATGCGACTACGCTTAGAAACACATTGCTCACAGCACTCAATAAGCTGCCCTGTTGCATTAACTTCAGAGTCTCAAGTGAAAATGCAGAAAATGTAGTAAACCCGCCAAGCAATCCAGCCATGACCATGAGCCTGACCTCTACAGATACGAAATAGCGGTCTGACAGCGTAACGAAAAGGAAGCCAATCAAAAACGATCCAGTTATATTTACAATCAAAGTGCCATAAGGGAATTCATCGCCCAACCAATAAACACTCTGCGACTGTATCAGATACCTGAGAATTGAACCTAGAGCTCCTCCTGCACCGATTCCAAGTAGAGCCAGTGCTGAGCTTCCTATCCATACTTTTCCCATGATTGTGATTTACGACAAGTAGTGATGATCAATGGTATATTGACAGAATCAGGGGTTGCGAGTGACCGCAATTATATTGAAATCAATATGAAGATCAATTCTGTATATTCCTTGCTCCCCAAGCACTGGTTACACCTGAAAAGCAAATTCAAACTTATATGAAGACACCAGACAACTTATCAAATTTGGTAAAGCAATTTTGCCAAATTCTGCCAAAAGATTCAGTTTTGGCAAAAAAAGAACAACTAAGTGTCTACGAATGTGATGCACTTACTGCTTACAGGCAAATACCGCGAATTGCTTTGCTGCCTGAAACCCAAGAGCAAATCAAGGCAATTATCAAAATCTGCAAGAAATTACAACTCCCCGTAGTTGTCAGAGGAGCCGGTACAAGCCTTTCTGGAGGTGCGCTACCTCATGCTAAAGGAGTTTTACTAAACACGGCAAAACTGAACAGAATTCTGGAAATTGATCCAGAAAACCGAACCGCTACTGTAGAGCCGGGAGTGACTAATGTAGCAATTTCCGAAGCCGTAAAACCTCTCGGACTTTACTATGCTCCTGATCCTTCCTCACAAATTGCATGCACAATCGGGGGCAATATAGCTGAAAACTCAGGAGGTATTCATTGCCTTAAATATGGCTTGACTGTTCATAACATTTTGGCCCTGAAAATTTTGACTATTGATGGAGAAATTATAGACTTAGGAGGAAAGCACTTTGACTCGCCTGGTTTTGATTTACTTGCACTGATGAATGGTTCTGAGGGCATGTTGGGTGTCGTGTTACAGGCTACAGTCAGATTACTGCCTGAACCAGACGGCCGAAAAGTTTTGCTCGCAGCGTTTGACAGGATACAGGATGCTGGTAATGCAGTGGCTGCAATCATTTCAAGCGGGATCATCCCTGCAGGACTTGAAATGATGGACAGCTTTACTGTAATGGCAACTGAGAAATACTGTAGCCTTGGTTACCCTAAAGATGCTGCGGCTATTTTGATTTGTGAGCTGGATGGCTTTGAGGAGGATATCCAGAGCCAAGTCCTACAAACTCAGAAAATACTTGACAGCCATCACGCGACAGAAATTCGCCTGGCAAAAAACAAGGATGAAGAAGAAAAATTCTGGAAAGGTCGCAAGTCTGCTTTTCCGGCACTGGGCAACTTGTCTCCAGACTACTATTGTATGGATGGAACCATTCCTCGCAAGCATTTGGCCAATGTACTGGAGGAAATCAATTTCCTGTCAAAAAAATATGGCATGAGTGTAGCAAACGTGTTTCATGCAGGAGATGGAAATCTACACCCTCTAATCCTCTATGATGCAAACCGTGCAGGTGAATTAGAAACCGCTGAACAGCTTGGCAGTGAAATTCTCCAACTCTGCGTTAAGATGGGTGGAAGTATCACTGGTGAACATGGTGTAGGAGTAGAAAAGCTAGATCAGATGTGCGTGCAATTCAATTCCGCAGAATTACAAACATTTCATTCCATCAAATCAGCATTTGATGAGTACCAATTATTAAATCCTGGCAAGGCCATTCCTACACTTCATCGATGTGCTGAGTTTGGAGCTATGCATGTACATGGCGGTGAGATGCCACACGCAGACCTACCACGCTTTTAGCACATGAGTATGTATGACAGATATCAGGGAACTTATAGCATCTAGAGTCAAAGATGCGTACGAAAAAGGTTGTGCCCTAAAGATACATGCTGGCAACACAAAAGACTTCTACGGAAGGAATATCAAGGGCATTCCTCTATCCCTTTCAGGACATACTGGAATTGTTGAGTATGAGCCTTCCGAGCTTTATATCACTGCTCGCAGCGGAACACCTTTGAAGGAAATCGAGCATGTCATCGAAAAGGAAAACCAGATACTGCCGTGTGAACCTCCCCATTTTGGTGCTGCTGCAACCGTAGGAGGAATGGTTGCAGCTGGACTGTCTGGTCCAAGACGAGTGAGTTCCGGTGCCATACGGGACTGTATTCTTGGGATTGAGATTATCAATGGAAAAGGCGAGTACCTGCAATTTGGCGGGAAGGTAATGAAGAATGTTGCCGGTTACGATGTATCTCGTCTGATGTGTGGAGCCCTAGGCACTTTGGGAATACTGATGTCCGTCACGCTGCGTCTGCTGCCGAAGCCAGTGTCAGAACAAACATTAGCATTTCCACTGAACACTTCTGAGGCTATACAAAAGATGAATTCCTGGGCAAGAACACCCATGCCGATAACTGGCACTTTTCATGACAGCAAGAATCTATATATCCGCCTAGCAGGCTCACGATCAACAATTGAGAAATGTGCTGAGATTTTAGGAGGCTATATGGTTGACCGGAGTCATGCCTTCTGGTCAGATGTCAAAGAACAGGCGACTGATTTTTTCATGACAGATAAGCCAATTTGGAGAATTCAGGTCCCACCAAGCACTACACCACTCAAAATTTCTGGAAGTTCTTTGTTAGAGTGGAATGGAGCTTTACGCTGGTATGCATCAGAGACAGAAACTTCAGAAATTCGCCGCATCACTGAACAGGCTGGGGGGCATGCATGCCTCTTTAGAAGGCGATCTGGAACAGAAGATATCTTTCATCCATTGTCACCACATTTGCTGGAAATTCACCGAAGACTCAAACGAGCATTCGATCCGAACGGCATACTGAACCCAGGCAAAATTTATTGTGATTTCTAAATTCAATGAGAACGTCATTACCAGCTGAACTTTTGCAAACAGCGGATGGAAAACAGCTCGACGAGATTCTTCGCAAATGTGTGCACTGTGGTTTTTGCAATGCTACCTGCCCAACTTACCAATTAACTGGTGATGAACTTGATGGACCGCGGGGAAGAATTTATCTGATCAAAAATTATTTTGAAAATTCATGCGACAAAAGTACCGCAAGGAAACATTTAGATAGATGTTTAACCTGTCTGTCCTGCGAAACTACCTGCCCATCAAATGTCAGGTATGGTGACTTACTTGATATAGGCAGGAAGCATATCTGTGATGGCTCGGGGCGCCCAATTCTCAACAAGATCAAACGCTATACGATAGCCAGTGTTTTTTCAAAACCTCGCAGTAGCGCATTGATTTTTGCCTTAGCACAATTCTTTAAACCGTTGCTACCTGAAAAGCTCGCAAAAAAAATCCCTCAAGACACTGGAGCAATTAAAACCAATGCAGTCGTTACAGGTTCACGAAAGATGCTGACTATCCGCGGGTGCGTTCAATTTTCAGCTGCTCCACAGATCAATGCAGCTGCAGCACAGGTATTGGGAGACGCAGACATCCAGCTTGACGAATCCGAAAGCGATTGCTGTGGAGCTCTTGCTTTTCACCTAACAGAAATTGAAAGTGCATACAAGACAATTCGCAAAAACATTGACGATTGGTATCAGAGGCTAAAAAGCGAGCATGAATTTTTGATCGTGACATCGAGTGGATGCAGCAGTTTCGTAAAGAAGTACGGCGCGATTATGCGGCCTGACCCTCAGTATGCACAACGTGCGGAATTTATCGCCAAAAACTGTAGAGACTTGTCAGAGATATGCACTGACTTACATATAAAGCCTGCCTTTCGCAAACGCACTATAGCCTTTCACAACCCTTGCACCTTGCAGCACAACCAGCAGATTACCAGCACAGTTGAAACGACCATTCAAAAAGCAGGTTATACGTTTGTCCCGGTAAGTAACAGACATCTGTGCTGTGGCTCAGCTGGCAGTTATTCTTTATTAGAAACTGAATTGTCACATCAACTGCTTACAAACAAGATTCATGACCTTACAAAGGCTGAACCAGACATGATCGCCACTGCTAACATTGGCTGCCTTATGCATCTCCAATCTGGAACAGATATACCCGTCAAACACTGGATAGAGTTGCTTGTGTAGCGGAGTTCAGGGCAAGGCATTTTTTACGCCAGTTACCAAGGATTGAAATTAAGTGTCAATTGATTTTACTGAACTCAATTTTCACTAGCATAGGCGAACTGTACGTTCCCCGCATCGTTATGTTTTGGAAAAAACCCAGGTTCCTGAGATAAGTGTTTCGTAAGAGGAATAGCTATACTGAGGGTTTGAGAAATCAGTGCAAGGCTTTGCCAGTCGGCAAAATTTAAAATTTTCTGTTGCGCCCTGGTCAAATTATGTTACCCAAATGCCTCTAAAATATACAAAACTTATTCAAGTTTGTACTTTGTTTAGTTCAACTTGTTCTATTTGCTAGTTGACTCTTCGCTATCTTGCACCGATAACGATGACAGAAGGCCTAAGCAGAAACTGGTCAGTGATCATCAGGCTTCCAAATTCCAAATGCCTCTCCTTGCGGGCGCATTGTATTCTCTCTTTGCCGAATTACATCTTCATAGACGTATTTCGTGAAAGCGACTAGCTCATTCATAATTTCATTTTTTTCTCCTGAAGGGAGATTATGGTTGCCCACGATAAAACCCAATATTGCTGCCAGGTATTGGCCTGCCATCAGAGGATTCACAGCGCGTTCATCAGCATCTACAAGTATCCGTTGAATGTTTTCTATTAGCTCCTTTGAAAGTTTTAGTTGGTCCATATCTGACATCCCTCATTTATACTCAGCTTTGATTTTGGGTTTTCTTACGAAGATTATCCATATGAGCCTTAATTTTAATCTCCAAACCACGCTCCACAGGATCATAGTAACGCGCCCCCTTTAGCATTTCAGGAAAATAGCATTCATCACAGGCAAATGCGTCCGGTTCATGGTGAGCGTAACGGTATCCCTTACCATAACCAAGGTCTTTCATTAATTTCGTAGGTGCATTTCGTAAATGCATCGGTACTTCCAAGCTCCCATGGGTTTTTGCATCACCCATAGCCAGATTATATGCACGATATACGGCGTTGCTTTTCGGTACACAAGCCAAATACACGATTGCTTGTGCTATAGCCAACTCGCCTTCGGGCGAGCCTAAGCGCTCATAGGTGTCCCACGCATTTACTGCAATTTGCAGGCCTCTGGGATCCGCATTTCCAATATCCTCAGCAGCTATGCGCAGCACGCGACGGGCTATGTACAGCGGATCACACCCCCCATCAATCATCCGGCAAAACCAGTATAGTGATGCGTCTGGATCAGACCCTCGTACTGATTTATGCAAGGCGGAAATCTGATCGAAAAAGTATTCACCTCGTTTGTCAAAATATCTGGTTCCCTGTAAGGTGACTTCCTTGGCTACCTCTCGATCAATGGTATTTCCCCCTGTGTTCTCACCTAGCCAATCCGCCGCGATTTCTAAAAAATTAAGTGCCCTACGGGTATCCCCGTCAGCAGCTGATGCAAGTATTTGCCTGGCTTCATCTTCAATCTCTAAGCATTTCTTGCCCAAGCCAAACTTTTCATCGCTCAATGCGCGATCAATACATCGTGACACCTCTTCTTCGGTCAGTCGTTTCAGTACATAAATACGCGCGCGTGACAGTAGCGCGTTATTTAACTCGAATGAGGGATTTTCTGTGGTAGCTCCGATGAAATAGATTGTGCCATCTTCTATGTGAGGCAAAAAAGCATCTTGTTGAGCCTTGTTAAACCTATGAACTTCATCGACAAACAACACTGTTGATGAAGAATTGTGCTGACTATTGTACTTAGCCTGCTCTATTGCCTTTCGGATTTCCCCGACTCCAGCCAACACGGCTGAAATTGAAATAAACTGGGCTTGAGAATTATCCGAAATTATGCGCGCTAATGTTGTCTTCCCCGTACCAGGCGGCCCCCAGAAGACCATGGAATGCAGCGTGCCTTGCTCAATAGCCTGCCGAAGAGGCTTACCACACGCTAATATATGCACCTGACCGACAAAATTCTCCAGAGTGGTAGGCCGCATACGGTCAGCAAGTGGGCGATAGGTGTCCTTGCTTTCAAACAAATCTGACGATGGATTAACATGTAGCCTTGAAGCCATTGGGTTGTCCGTGTTTTACGAGTTTCATTTTGAATGCAGGTTGGTTGAATGGAATGAGCAGAACATTACAGCGTGGCCTGATTCTTCTAATTGAAACCCATGCGATTATTCAGAGTAGCCGACAACATCTACACCACTGGGAGCCTCAAAGTTAAAATACCCCTCGGGGAACCTTACATTAACGATCATATGCGTAAATTCAATGGCAGTTTTCTGTGAAAAATTGTCATATAGCTCCATTCTTCGAATACCGAGTTCATCTAAACCTATCCGCACCCGATTAAATTCAGTATCTTGAATAAGCGGAATCAGTTCCAACCAACTGAATTCCTGTTTGTCAGACATTACCAAAATCCTAAAATCCTCATGCAGTTCACGAGGATTTGTAAGCAGCATGATAGGTACACTGCCTAATGCTTGAGTAATTGGCCTGGTATATGCTTGTGCCAACTCTGGATCATACACCCACAAGAACTCTCCATCTGCAAGAATCAGCTGTCCATGTGGCTGCTCGTACTGCCAACGGAATTCACCAGGCCTGTTCAGGGCTATAGTTCCCTTCGACTCCTGAACTAGCTTATTGTTTTCATCCCAAACAGTTTGTGAAAAATTCGCCTGAAACGAATCAATTTCCGTGAGAAATTTGTTAAGACGGTTAATCGCTTCACTACCAATGCAGGTCGTGGAAAAAAAGAGAAGAGCGCAGCCTAAGATAATCTTGCAAGATTTCACAGGCGTCTCTTGATGACAAGCCATGTGACAAATAAACTTTTGTCAATTTGCATCACAGTATTGCAATTCCTGATATCAATTTATGCACTTAGTTAAGAAGGAGGAGGACTAATCACTTCACGACTGCCATTCGCCAACACCGCGCTGACAATACCACTATTTTCCATTTCTTCAATAAGACGCGCAGCACGGTTGTATCCTATCTTCAGCCTCCTTTGTAAATAGGAGATAGAAGCCTTTCTAGATTCGACAACGATTGCGATGGCATCATCATAAAGTGGATCAAGCTCGTCCTCTCTACTATCAAGTGGTTCCAACCCTGGAATCGTGCCCTTACCTCCTTCAGAATCCTGAGTTACCTCGTCCAAGTAGGCAGGGCTCCCCTTTTGTTTCAGAAAGGCTACGACCTTGTGTACATCCTCATCTGAAACAAACGCACCATGAATACGTTCTGGCAAAGAGGTTCCTGGTGGCAGGTAGAGCATATCACCATGTCCCAGCAACTGTTCTGCTCCAGCCTGATCCAGGATAGTACGTGAATCAATTTTGGATGAAACTTGGAATGCAATTCTTGAAGGTATGTTCGCCTTGATCAGCCCTGTGATTACATCAACCGAAGGCCTTTGTGTCGCCAATACAAGATGAATTCCTGCAGCCCTAGCTTTTTGCGCAATTCTAGCAATGAGCTCTTCAACTTTCTTGCCTACCACCATCATCATATCAGCAAGCTCGTCGACAATAATTACTATACTGGGCAATAGCTCAAGTTCTGCATTCACAGCTCCACCCGACTCATTATCCAACTGTTGGCTTGCCAAAGGATTCAGTATAGGTTCCCCCCGATCGATAGCTTGCTTCACTTTTGTATTAAAACCATTGATACTGCGCACACCCAGCACAGACATCAAGTTGTAACGACGCTCCATTTCAGCTACACACCACCTTAAAGCATTAGATGCTTCACGCAAATCAGTCACTACCGGAGCAAGCAAATGTGGAATTCCATCATATACTGCGAACTCAAGGATCTTAGGGTCTATCAAAATGAGACGCACTTGCTGCGGTGTCGCCTTATATAAAATACTTAACAGCATTGCATTCAATGCAACAGATTTCCCTGAACCAGTAGTTCCAGCCACCAGTAAATGTGGCATTTTTACCAAATCTACCACTACAGGATGACCACTGATATCCTTACCTAGCCCAAGGGTGAGGGGTGACATGGACATGTCATAAACTTCTGACTGGAGTATGTCACTCAGAATTACAAGTTCCCTGTGTTCATTCGGAATCTCAAGTCCTACATGTGACTTTCCAGGAATAACTTCAACAATACGGACACTGACTACTGAAAGTGCACGTGCTAAATCCTTGGCCAAATTAGAAACCTTGCTTACTTTGATGCCTGCTGCAAGTTGCAATTCAAAACGAGTAACCACAGGCCCAGGATGGACCTCTACTACTTCAGCATCCACGCCAAAATCCAACAGCTTCACCTCGAGCTGACGTGACATTGCTTCTAGAGCATCACTTGAGTATCCCCCTGATCTTTCCACTCCACTGTCCAGCATGGATGTTGGAGGCAAACCTGTCTCAATAGTCTCGAACAGTAAAATTTGACGTTCTTGTTCGACACGCTTACTTGTCTCAATTGCTTCAACGATAGGCTCAACCCGCGGAGTCGATTTCCCAATCTTGGTATTCTTCTCCCTAACCTTCTTCTTTCGCACAGATTTTGCCCGCATGCTGAAGTGCTTATCTTTTGGCAAACTCACCAGCTTCCATAACCAAGCACTCAATAACAGGATGTACTTTCCAGTAATATCAACGAGCCATAGCCACGTAAAATGGGAAAAGACGGTAATACCAGCAAAGAACAGCGCCAGCAGCAGCAATGTTGCACCTACAAAGCTAAAGACAGAGAGAAAGCTGCTGCCTACCAAGCTACCCAGGATGCCACCCGCCGTAGCTTGCAGAGGACCAGAATGGAAGTGTAACGTCGATATCCCGCATCCAGCCGCGAGGGTGATCAGAAACCCGGCCCACCTCAAGCCAATTGTTCGGTAACTCAACGTACTAGACCCGCCACTGTATAGTAACCAGCCACTGTAAATCACCATAAGTGGGGCCAAATAGGCTAAATAACCAAATAAAAAGAAAAAGAGATCAGCAAACCAAGCTCCAGCCTTACCGCCCAGATTACTTACATCCTGACCGTTGTCTGCCTGAAACCAACTGGGGTCTGCACGTTCATACGTGAAAAGTGCAAGCATCAAATATGCCCCTAATGCGGTCAGTATCAGCAATACACTTTCGCGCAGTCCTCTGGGCAGCACAAGCTGTGAATCTGATCTTGCCTGTTTTCTCAAAACAGTTTCTCCATTTACCAGTATCAATACTTAAAAATATTATTTAAATATTTGAATAGTAAAACGATTACACCGCATGCCCGCTTATTTAAAATCGTTTTAAAATTCCAGATCAGGTTTATATTGTACAGCAATAGGTGATTTTCCCATGTACAATCTGGCACCATCTCCCTAGGCAAGTTTTACTGTCCAACAGATTCAGTATAGTAAAATAGCTGAGCATTTTCTTTTTCTACCTGCTCATCCGACAAATCATATAAAGGAAAATATATGTCCGATTCACCACATTTCCGGCTCCTCATATTGGGTTCTGGTCCTGCCGGCTATACAGCAGGAGTTTATGCTGCACGTGCGAATTTAAACCCGGTAATCATCACAGGTTTGGAACAAGGAGGCCAGCTCACTACAACTACAGATGTAGACAACTGGCCAGGTGATGTAGAGGGGTTGCAGGGACCCGAGCTAATGGACCGTATGCTAAAGCATGTAGAGCGGTATGAAACTGAAGTTATTTTTGACCATATAAGAACAGCAAACCTGGCTGAACGACCATTTTTGTTAACCGGAGATGCTCACACCTATACCTGCGATGCTCTAATCATTGCAACCGGCGCCTCAGCCAAATATCTGGGGTTACCTTCTGAGCAACGCTATAAGGGAAGAGGAGTATCTGCCTGTGCTACGTGTGACGGTTTTTTCTATAAAGGAAAAAGTGTAGCTGTTATAGGAGGTGGGAATACTGCAGTGGAAGAAGCACTTTATCTTTCCAATATCGCAAGTGAAGTGTTGCTTGTTCACAGAAGGGATGCCCTTCGGAGCGAAAAAATTCTCCAGCAACAACTGTTTGAAAAACAGAAAACCGGAAATGTCATCATCAAGTGGAATCATGTGCTTGACGAGGTGCTGGGCGATGATTCGGGTGTCACAGGAATTCGAATTAAAAGCACAGTACAGGATTCTACGCAAAAGATTGATCTAAGCGGTGTATTTATTGCTGTGGGTCACACACCGAATACGGAAATCTTTAAGAATCAGCTCGACATGGAAGGGGGATACATCAAGGTGAGAAGCGGGCTGAACGGTGATGCTACAGCAACAAATATACCTGGTATATTCGCTGCAGGAGATGTGATCGACCATGTATACCGGCAGGCAGTTACCTCTGCTGGGTCGGGCTGCATGGCTGCGCTGGATGCTGAAAAATACCTCGATAGTCTTGGCCAAAACTAGCTGCGAGCTTGTCCATCATTTTGTTGGCTAGAACCCATCACCAGTCGAAAATTGAGCCTGTATAATTTCAGCTTTATCAGCTCACTTGATGCAGTCAATCATAACGATTGGAATAACCTGCTTCCAGATAAAAACCCTTTTCTTCGACACGAGTTTCTCGTCGCATTAGAACGTAATGATTGTATAGGGGAAAAATTTGGCTGGTATCCACATCACTTGATTGTGCATGATGAAAGTAAACGGATCATAGCTGCCAGTCCTATATACATAAAAACTAACTCTTATGGAGAATTCGTATTTGACTGGTCTTGGGCATCAGCATACGAAAATTCAGCACTGAATTACTATCCTAAGCTTGTTACTGCAGTGCCTTACACACCTGTGACAGGAGCCCGCCTGCTGATTGTGTCGAAATTCAGTACTGAGCAAAAAAACTGCGTAGCAGCAGCAATGACCAGTGCCATTGTCAAGGAAGCAAAAAGACTGGAAATGTCCGGCATGCATTGGTTATTTTTTCCTGAGCATGAGTGTGAACTTTATTTGCAAAGCAACCTTATCATGCGGCTCGGATGCCAATACCACTGGCACAATCAAAATTACGAATGTTTTGATCATTTTTTGGAAAGACTGATTTCCCGAAAAAGAAAAAAGATAAGACGTGAACGGCAAATCATCCACGAACAAAACATCCACATTCGGCGTCTGCATGGCTCGGAAATGGATACTTCACTATGGCAACAGGTGCACTCATTCTATGTTGATACTTTCTACCGCAAACGTAGCCTACCTACTTTGAGCCTTGAATTCTTTTTAGAGCTAGGGACTACACTTGGCTCAAGTATCCTGCTCATCCTCGCCTACAGCGGTAACCAGCTCATAGCCTGTGCAATAAACTTCAAAAGTGACAGTACGCTTTATGGAAGATACTGGGGAAGTGTAAAAAAGTATAACAGCCTACATTACGAGGTATGTTATTACCAAGGAATTGAATACGCAATTGAGCATCGACTGGGCACATTCGAACCAGGCGCTCAGGGAGAGTACAAGATCAGCCGGGGATTCTTGCCAACAAAGACCTGGTCTGCGCACTGGATTGCAGATCTGCGTTTCAGAAATGCCATCCAAGACTACTGCAGGCACGAAACACAGCTCATGCAACAAGAGTATAAACAACTCATGTCCTTATCGCCTTATCGCCACAGTCGAGAAACAAAACCATAAAAGAAATGGACGTTTACTGGCTAGACCCATCAAAAAGTAATGCACCATTTCCAGACGTGGAAAATGCATTGCTAAACCCTGAAGGTTTACTGGCGGCAGGAGGTGACCTAAGTGTAACCAGACTATTGAATGCATACCGAAAAGGGATTTTTCCATGGTACGAAAACGGTCAGCCTATCTTATGGTGGTCTCCTAATCCCAGATGCGTGCTTTTCACAAAAAAATTCAAAATCTCTACAAGCCTTAGAAAAACCTTGCGCAGACATAAATGGACAGTCACTTTTGATGGCGATTTCAAAAAAACCGTTGCTGCATGTGCAGCTCCGCGCAGTTATGCACGAGGCACATGGATTACAGATGAAATGACAAAGGCATATACATCTTTGCATCGACATGACTGTGCCCACTCGGTAGAGCTTTGGGACTTTCAAGAACGTCTAATTGGTGGTGTTTATGGTGTGTTGATAGGGAAGATGTTTTTCGGTGAATCCATGTTCAGTTTTCAAACAAATGCATCCAAAGTTGCACTTGCTTATATGATAAGCCATCTTCATCAATGGGGATTCCCTCTGGTAGACTGCCAACTGCCTTCAGCGCATTTGTCTAGTCTCGGAGCACAAACAATACCCAGATCCTACTATATAAAAATCATGACTGAGCTATGCAATATGGAACAGAATAATTTCAAATGGAAGTTAGACAAAACCTTAGATGTAGCAAACTGGAACACATGACAGCCTATAAACTATCTTTACACATACCCCCACCATCACAGGTAGGGCCTTAAATTAGTTTTCTTAAGGATAGCTGACACACCTCGGGCTATCTGATTCATTACAATACATGGAAATCCATACTAGAGCCCTGAAGGATCGATATCACTCATGCCAGTGTAAACTGGTGATAGAACTGAACGGGAAAATTGCTAACTAGAGGTGAATGACCAGGGAACTGCTATCAATCTTCAATTCGGATAGGAGAGATGCCCATGCATACCGAATTAAATGTGGCAGCCTTTTGAGTCCATCTAAACCAAATTTCTAGACAGCTTCCAAGAAAATATTAAATGTGATTCAGTTTCAAAAAGCCTATCGATGTTCACCGAGGCAATGTGAGGTTGTTACCCGTCACGCCGGCAGTTCTGTGCTCAGGCATTGGCAGTATTCTGCAGTTCAACAGGAAGGCTAAAACGTACATTTTCCTCAACGCCATCTAGCGTGGAAATCTCTAAATCAGCGTAGTCTCGCAACTTTTCAATAAGTTCTTGTACTAACTCCTCAGGTGTTGAAGCTCCGGCAGTAATTCCTACTGAGCCAACTGCATGTAGCCATTCATAATCAATCTGCGCAGGATCTTCTACCAGATAGCTGGGGGTTCCACTATCATTGCTGACTTCACATAATCGATTTGAATTGGAGCTGTTCTGTGCTCCTACCACTAACATCAAGTCGACTTGTTCTGCCAATGCCCTGACTGCAGCTTGTCGGTTCTGAGTCGCGTAACAAATATCCTTGGTGTCTGGACCTATAATATTTGGGAACCGCTTCTGTAATGCGTTGATTATTTCCCGAGTATCGTCAACTGACAGGGTAGTCTGGGTGATGTATGCAATTTTCTTTGGATTATTTACTTCCAAGGCGTACACATCTTCCACAGTACTGACCAAAAATACGGGTCCTGGAATTTGGCCCATTGTCCCTTCTACCTCAGGATGATTTTCGTGCCCAATCAATATGACATCATAACCTTCAGTAGCATAACGCTTGCCTTCCTTGTGAACCTTGGATACTAATGGACAAGTAGCATCTATAGTCCGCAAACCACGCACAGATGCATCTTTCCCAATTTTTTCAGACACTCCGTGAGCACTGAACACCACCGTCGATTTGCTGGGAATTTGCTCGACCTCGTCAACAAACTGCACTCCTTTTGCCTTCAATTTTTCAACTACTCGCCTGTTGTGAACAATTTCATGCCGTACGTAAACCGGGTCTTTATAGAGTTTCAGTACTTTTTCAGTAATGGAAATGGCGCGATCAACACCTGCGCAAAACCCACGAGGCTGAGCTAAGATAATGTGGAGTGTTTTTTTACTCATCCAAGATCCAATTGGTTATAAGCTATCTTACATACTACCATTAAGCTTTACTTGCTGACAGCTTCTCAAAGGAGTACTTCTCACATAGGTTTCAACAGTACATTCAACAAACGACAAGTATTTTTGGTAGTCAAGCCTTCTGGGCATCACCCTATATTGATTTCAATGTCCTATCCGTAAACTAGACTGCTGTCCTGTGTAATCATGCATATATGCTGTTTGAGCAATGCGTTTGCCTGTTCTGCCGATACTCATGGTTTATAATTAATCATTGAGCGGTACTCCAATTCCAAATCACGCAAGCAATTACGTACCTCTCCTGCCCAAGTTGTTTTTCCTGGTTTGGGGAAGATTGTAGGTCAACGCCCAAAAGAGCAGTTTCAAGGCTAGGTTAGAGCGTACTAGCGTATTTGTCACTAAAATAACAGCTCGTACACTGCGCCTGGAAATTTTTACTTCTTGGCCGCTTTTGTACGCAGGATTGGCATAAACTTTTCGCAAGGTCAGTACAGCCATTCCTAATGCCCATAAACAGTGCAAACGTATTCCAGTTTCATGAGTCGGGATTATCAGAATAAACCGCAATGCGTTTTCAAGATGGTTGCGAGCAATAGCAATCAGTTCTGACAAGCCATTGGTAAAGTTTGATGATCCATGAACTTCTGTTAGGGAACTTAATTCATGGCCTGCCTCATGGAAAATATCCCTGGGTAACCAGCAAGCTCCGCGATTCAGGTCGTCCCAAATGTCTTTAAGGATATTAGTCATTTGCAACCCTTGACCAAAGGAGACAGAGAGCTTAAGTAATTCTTCACGTCGTTCATGAATTTTTGAAGAGTAGTCACAAAATAACTCAGTGAGCATTTCACCAACTACTCCGGCTACAAAATAGCAATATCGGTCGAGATGAGGTAGGTCATCCAGCCCCTCTGAAGAATTTTCTCTTTTTTGAAACTCTTCCATTCCACATGACATAGTTCTTACACAACGTTCCAATGTATCTTGCTGGAAAGGGCTAAAGCCTTTGGTAACTCGAATAACCTTGGCCGTGTTTGCAATCAAGTCATGTTCACTCTCATTAGTCGATGGCGACAGCAATTTGCTGAGATCATGTGCAAAAGCCTCTGCTTTCTCACTTCCTGCAATAACATTTAAAAACTGTCTCGAGAATAGTTGCTTTTGCTCTAACGACAAGGTGGGTTCATCCTCGATTGTGTCTGCAATCCGGCAAAGCAAATAAGCATTACCTACTACATCACGCAATGCATCAGGTAGCTGCGGAATAGTTAAGGCAAAAGTTCTGGAAACACCTTGCAGGGCTTCCGCCTGAAAAGCTAGATCACTACTGTTTTCGAGTCCATGTGAAACAGACATGGATGATTTAAATTTTTGAACAATTATTGAGCAAAATTATTTTACACCTATACAGAACGATGGAAAACTGGAGCAAATATCTGTTTCATTTGTAACAGGTTGCCAGTAACCTTCCTCAATTATCGGAATATTCACAGCATGTCGAGCACACTAGAAACTGCCTGTACTGTTATAGCTAGCCTGGACAAGCCGAAATAATCTGGAGCCTAGGCATATACAAGACTACCGGGTGATATTGCTACATTTAACCCATAACTTGCAAGATGGGCACGAACCAGAATAGCTTCTCTACGATGCATAATCACTTGAAGTTCAGTTTGCCTGCCCGAATTGCCAGAAATTCAGATTAATCTGCTGCCAAACCCATATGCTTGGACATCTGTCCGAATCTAGTCCGAAGATCAAATTCCCGCACAATGATAATGGCAAACTCGAGGTTAATTAGGAAAATATCACAGCTGAACCCAGCTCGCCCGACAAGAAATTTGTGCTTGCATTCTACTACACCAGTTTGTACCCTACCCAAGCTAAGGTTGGTGAATGAGCAGGCCCAATCTGCTCGAAGTAGCACTTCTCATCTAATAGACAACAACCAGTATCAATATATGGATATGGAGCATTGAATGCCTGCTGAACGGTTCGCACGAAATGCTTTGGAGAATAACGAAAATTTAATAGAATTAGGGTTGGCAAACTTTGTTATAATCCGCTGTTAGGTTGATATTCTTGGAGGATCACATTGCAAAATAGTCACGTAGAACTGCAGGTTGATCAGGCTGAAGAGGCCGCACTGGTGATAAATGTAATCGGGCGTATTGACGGTGTAAATGCTCAGGAATTCTATAATAACCTCAGCAGGAAGATCGATGGTTCTGATAGCCCAGTGATTCTAGACCTTGAAAAACTTACATACATCAGTAGTGCAGGGTTGCGGTCAATCTTGCTTATTGCCAAAACACTGAAAGGAAGAAATACACGATTTATGCTGTGCTCCTTACCTGATCCGATAAAAGAAATTGTCGAAATTGCTGGTTTTGATAAAATCATAGACGTCCTTACATCTCGTTCTGAGGCTATAGCTGAAATAACTGGCTAGAATCACATAAGAATCAACGCAGTTACTGTAGCCTGCAGTTAACGCGACATCACGGTTCACTACGACAGGTCAATATCCCCAAATTGTTTGATTCACGTTGGAATTATCCTTTACAACCTCTCTTGGGCACACAGCCTTAAGGAAAGTTAAGCTAAATTCACTGGAGAGATAGCATTAGCAGCAATCGGTTTACCTTGCGTGAGGAAGCACTTTCAGACTTGAAAGTGATAAGCGTGGCTGGACGCATTGATGGAGTAACAGCGCAAGAGTTCCATGAAGCCATAAACCAAGAATTTCTTGACCCAGTACAACATGTTGTCATGGATTTCAAAGAACTCACTTACATCAATAGCGCAGGATTGAGAACGGTTTTATTGGTTGCGAAAGAACTGAGAAAAGCAGGCAAAAAGTTCAAGCTATGTTCCTTGCCTGAGCCAGTCATGCAAGTCGTTAAGACCTCTGGCATTGACAAGGTTATAGACGTCTGCGATGACCGGTCTATTGCAATAGCCGAAATATCCAGTTAACTGAGATCCTTTCAGATCAGGAAGCTGCCTCCACTTCATGTCCCGCATCAGCTTCTTCATCAACAATTCGATATGCCTCGGGTTTGAGGGGTAGCACGACAATCATCTCTGTGTATTCCCCTTCTTTAGTGTCTACACGAATTTCGCCACCATGCTGACGCACAATATCGATAGACATCGATAACCCAAGTCCTGTCCCTTGATCAGGTGGCTTGGTTGTATAGAAGGGATTGAAAATACGTTCAAGTGCAGACTCGGGAATACCCCCTCCATTATCACGAACATGTATTTCCACATGTTCATCTGTACGTCGTGTACTAAGCTTGAGTGTGGGTTGGTAGCTCGTTTTCACAGTTTCAGTTAGTGCACGGCTGCGGGCGCCTTGATAAAGTTTTCTTGACATAGACGGAACAGTTTTCTCTTGCTTCTCGCCGGCATCGCTACCCGCCGTCGACTTCTTACGTTTTTCATCTGTGGCATAGCAGGCATTGGTCACAAGGTTCAAGAAAACTCTGCCAAGATCTTGTGGCTGCACTGTAATTTCGCCTATATCAGGTGAATAGTCTTCCTGAATTTCCAGTTGAAATTCTGTATCCGTTGCACGGGCACTATGGAATGCAAGCCAGGCATGCTCATTCAGCAAAACGTTTAGGTCTGTCGGCTGCCACTCTCCGCCACCACGACCCATCTTGAGCATGTCCATCACGATTCTATTCGCACGCTGGCCATGTTCATGTATGCGTTTTAAATTGCCTGTCAAATCTTCTGCAATTTCTTCTACCAAGCCTTGGTCGTATTCCTCCTTACCGCCTTCTTGATCTTGGGCTTTAGCTACCTCCTCCAATAGTTCTTCAAGTAACTCTTGTGAGACATCCGAAAAATTCATGATGAAATTCATGGGGTTCTTTATTTCATGTGCAACTCCAGCTGTCAGCTGCCCCAGCGCAGCAAGTTTTTCACGCATAACAATCTGGTCCTGCGCACGCTTCAATTCATCGTTTGTATCCGCCAACTGCTCATTTTTTTCTTTCAATTCATCAGCAAGCATTTCTACTAGATTTAGACGTTGAACCTCTAATGCGTTATTCCGGAACACTTCGAGCGCTTTTGCCAATTGGGCGATTTCATCTTGCCCGTCAACCTTGATGGCAACTTCCAAATCACCATCGGCCATTTGTTGCATTTGATTTGATATACGACTTAAACGGCGAATCAAGCGTCTTTGAACAAGTAACCAGCCAACTAAAATTGCACCACTCATACTGATAATATTGACAATTAATAGCAGTTTTTCCCCTGTGTCCGTAACAGCAATGGCTTTACTCGCTATCTCTTCAGTAGCCAAGCTGGAATCATCTACAACGCTTTCCACTCTTGCTACCACATCTATGCCTAAAACCTGGTTGTCATTGAGCAAGTCAGAAAGCTCATCACTCACTTCGAGTTCCCTGGTACGAAGGTCGAACCCGTTACCTTCACCCTTCCCGATCGAAAGCAAATTTTCAAAAGCCAATGACAGACGACTGTAGAGAAGGCTGTTTTCAAGTGCCCCAAGTGAACGGCTGACACTTCCGGATGTAGCCTCAAACCGTTCCCTTAATGGTTCCAAGAGAGCCGGGTCCATCACCGTGAATGTTGCAGCCAGCAATTGGGTAGCTATAGCTGCAGCTTCACGGAGTTCAACAAGATATCGGTAAGTCATAAACTCATTTTCAGAAAAATGATCTGAATGAGCTGATTGAACTTCATCGAGAGATCTATAACCGGTAATTGTGTAGAACATCTGATCATCAATTTCATTGATCAGAATTGAAGACAATTTGTCTTGATTATCTTGAAGCTGTTCTCTCAGGTCGAGATTGTTTTGCTGGAGTACAAAACGTTCCCTTACAAGTGTTTTGACTTTCTCTATGTTTTCAGTAATGCGAAGTCCACCAGCCTGAATCTGCCTGGCACGTTCATCATGTCCTTGGCTTTCCAACATTATGGACAGTAGCGCTTTAAATTCATCTGCCTGCCAGCCTATCGTTGCAGCCATGGTTTCGAACTGCTCAGGTGTACTGGCAGCAAGCCTGGGAGCTGCGGAAACAAGTGCCGTAGTTTGTTGAGCAATAGCAAAAGCCGATGTCATCTCTGGAACATTCTTTTCACTAATGCTGCGCTGAAATTCACCTATGTTATATAGAAAGGAAAGTGCAAGTATGCTTATTATCAACACCAGTGCTACTGCGCCTCCAAAGCTTATGTACAGCTGGGTCGATATCCGAGTCCAAAGCTTCGAAGAAATTCCCTTCATCTTAATCTCGTTGCGTAGGCTAATGTTTTGCCAACGATGGTACGGAATCTAGAGTAGTAATTGGCGCATACTGGCCATCAGAGTCTATGACTGTCAAAAACACACGATCTGAACCCTGGTTATCGTTCAAGCCATATCTCAAAATAAAACCGTCAAGACTGATATCCTTTCCCGTTCTCAGTACATCATCAATACATTTCCGGTCAACTTGCTCGCCACACTGCTCTACTACATATATCGCAAGTCGCCCTGCCAAATATCCTTCAAATGATATAAACCCAGGGCTCGCTTTCGCTTCATATGCTTTTAATGCAGCTCGATACGATAAAGATGCATGCGTATTACCTGTTGGAAATGGAACCACCTGGGTAACCAGTACTCCAGACCCTTGGTCTCCTAACTCAACAGCCAGCGCATTACTTCCTACAAATGAAAGTGTCATGAAAACAGGATTCATGTCCAGGCGACGAGCCCACTTGATAAATGTGGCAGTAGGCTTGTAAGGACCAACGATGATAATCGCTTCCGGTTTGTTCGCACGCAGGTCGATAAGCGCAGTTTTGACTGCTACCGTATTTCGGGGGAACACTCCCATGCCAACAGCATAAAGATTGCGACGCGCAAGCGCATTCAATACTCCGTGCAGTCCTGCAAGGCCAAACGAATCATTCTGGTAAAGTACAGCAATTCGCTTGATGCCAAGGTCAGTCGTCAACCGCTCAACCATCTCTTCGGTTTCTTGATAGTATGAGGCACGAAGGTTGATGACAGTTCGGCGAGCGGAATTGCGCAGGTATTCTGCTCCAGTCATAGGTGCAATGTAGGGTACATCATTTGCCTCAGCCACAGGCACTGCTGATTGCGAGGTCGGTGTACCGACTGCACCAATGAGTGCGAATACACCAATGTCTATCAGTTGTTGAGTGTTTAGAATTGCAGCTTCTGGCTCGTATGCATCATCCAGGGATTGTAGTTCCAGATAACGTCCATTTATCCCACCCCTATCATTAACCTGCTTAAATGCTGCAAGTATGCCAGTCCGCATGCTTCTACCCAGTTCAGCAGCTGGGCCGCTGAATGCAGCTGACTGCCCAAACAGGATGCGCTCACTAGACACACCCGGGGAAACAGTGATTTTTTCCTTTACTTCGCCAGATGCAACACTTGCAAAAGCTCCCACAATAAAAAAGGCAAATGCTTTCTTAATTAAGAGCCTGCTCATGTATTTTCAATCAAGGTAGTTTCTTAACCATCACCAAATGATTTCTGGCATTATCACGTTTGTAATTCAGTTCTGACATCATTTGCCGCACCAATCGTATTCCTGCCCCGCCAATACCACGATCTTCAAGCGAACTATCAACATCTAGCTCAGGAGCATCTTTCAGCGGATCAAATGGAAGCCCATCATCGATAATCTCAACCGTTACGGCTTTTCCATCTTTTGAAAGTACAATTTCCACATCATGCTCTTGGTTATCATCGTGCGCATAACTCACAACATTAGTAAAAATTTCCTCCAAGGAGAGCTGAATTTGAAATAACGCTTCAGGAGGAAGTTCCTGTTCGTCAGCAAATTCTGCAAGCACAATTTCAATCGTCCGTATTTCTTCTAGACGGTTAGGTACGATTACTTTGCGGAAACCTTGCATGCTTTCATCCAAGTATCAAGTAACACGTAACACGAGGCACGTTATATCATCAGACTGAGGACTATCGCCCACAAATTTCCGGACAGAATTAAAAACCATATCGGTCACTTCTTTAGCATCTCCAAAAGTGCCGTCCCGGAAAATCTGGCAAAACCTTTCCATCTCAAACAGTTCGCTATCCGATTTTTCAGCCTCAGATACTCCGTCTGTGTAAAACACAATCATAGAGCCAGACTCAAGGACAACAGTATTTTCTTGGTACTCAAAATCATCTGCTACACCAAGTGCGATACCACCTGTTGTTTCTAGCAGCCCAATAGACATATCCGGCTTAACTATGATTGGAGGATTATGCCCACCGTTCGAGTAAACAAGTTCTTTAGTATTCGGGTCATATATGCCATATAGAAGTGTCACAAACGTCATGGCATCATTGTCCTCTGACAGCATCTTATTCACTTGGCTGAGAACAGAAGAAGGAGACCCGGAGGTTGCAGCACACGCCTTCAACAATGTACGGCTAGCCATCATAAACATTGCAGCAGGTACTCCCTTATCCGAAACGTCGGCAATAACCACACCAACCCTTCCGTCAGTAAATTCATATATATCGAAGAAATCTCCTCCTACAGAACGAGCCGGCACCATGCTGGCATACATGTCAAACTCTTTCTTGGTTGGGAAGGTTGTAGGAAGAATACTCTGCTGCATTCTCCGTGCCACACCTAACTCGTTCTGGAGAGCAATCAGCTTGTCACGAGTTTCTAGTGCCTCTCGCCAAAGCTTGAGGTTATCCACCGTGCGCTCTATCGTAACTTTTAGATCAGTGAAATCTATTGGTTTCGTGACAAAATCAAATGCACCACGGTTCATTGCAGTGCGAATATTGTCCATATCTCCATATGCAGAAACCATTACCGCTCGAATATCAGGATTTACTTCGGAAATTTGTGCCAGCATTGTCAACCCATCCATAACGGGCATGTTGATATCTGATAAAACAATATCAAATCCGCTGTCTTTGCGAAGAAGCTCTAATGCTTCAGCTCCATTGTGTGCAAATTCAAACTCGTATTGACTGCGGCGTATTTCCCGCCGCATTTTCTGCAACATGAGTTCCTGCAAATCTACTTCGTCATCAACTACTAGTATTCGTACAGTATTATCTTTCACTTAAACCTCACCAGATGCTCTGAATTGCTGTATTTGTAGGAAGATCCGGTTTTGGTAGACTTCGTAAAATGATTGTATCCAGAAATTATGCAGAGAATCCCAGCAACACACTGTTTACACCAAACAATATACAGTTCCAGAACTACCTGCTAACCAAGTAAGACTGTCCGAATTCCTAATTACCGACTATGTATTTCTCCACCAAATTGATTTTGCAACAAAATTCTCGACTCGTAATACTATCAGCTTCTGAGAATGAAACTAACCCTTTCAAGAGACTATTCACCACAGCTGTAACTACAGACCCTGCTAGAGAATAACGATGCCGTTACAAGTCATCCAGTATCGACCGTCTTACTGAATCCAAATCTGCATCGATAGTCTCAAGCCTAGCATGACACTGCTTGATAGCGATATCTGGGTCCTTCAGTCCATGCCCTGTCAAGGTACATACTACAGTGCTACCATCCGGCACATTGCCTGACTCGATATCATGCAGCGCGCCCGTAACCGAAGCAGCAGAAGCTGGTTCACAAAATATTCCCTCACTTGCTGCCAGCAGTTTTTGTGTATTCAAAATCTGCTCATCAGAGAATGATCGAAACCACCCATTTGATTCATTTATCGCAGCTTGAGCAAAATCCCAGCTTTGCGGGTTACCAATACGAATTGCTGTAGCAACTGTTTGAGGCTTTTCAACTACTTTGCCAGTGATGAATGGCGCAGCACCTGATGCTTGGTAACCTAGCATCTTGGGCTTTGATGTTACTTTCGGTAGAGAAATAAATGTACAGTCGCCATTACAAAAACCACAGGCCTGTGTGACATTTTGATTGTTCTCAGCGGCAAGTTCGGAATACCCTACCCAATGTGCAGATATATTCCCAGCATTACCTACCGGGAGACAATGAAAATCCGGCGCACTCCCCAATGCTTCCACGATCTCGTATGAGGCAGTTTTCTGACCCTGCAAACGGTAAGGATTAATCGAATTTACAATTTTGACAGGAGTTTCATCGGCAACTTTCCTCACCAGGGACATGCCATCATCAAAATTGCCACGAATCTGCAATATGATGGCTCCATGCATCATCGCCTGCGCGAGCTTACCCATCGCAATATTGCCTTCCGGTATAAGCACGAAAGCTTTGATTCCTGCCCTAGCCGCGTAGGCAGCAGCAGAAGCCGACGTGTTTCCTGTTGAAGCACAAATCACAGCATGACACCCTTCCGATACAGCCCGAGTGATCGCAACGGTCATTCCTCTGTCTTTGAATGACCCAGTAGGGTTCATACCTTCAAGCTTCAGATACAGCTTGATTTCTTTCCTGTTGACGGTGTCAAGATTTAGGCATCGGACAAGTGGTGTATTCCCTTCATGAAGGCTGATAACCCTGCAATCCTCGGGCAAGGGTAATACCGAACGATACCTTTCTATCAGACCAGTGTATGAACCCGCATCCATATCACAAAATCATTCAAATAAGTGTTTCCAATCGAATCAAGGTAATCCTGCTCGTAACAACATCCAGTTCTTCAATCTCTGCAATTGCGCCTTTCATGTTCTTCTCGTTCACGCGATGCGTAAGAATGATAATCGGCACGCTGGCAGCTCTAGCGTCCTGCTCCTTTTGGATGATAGCTTCAATACTAATTTTATGAGCAGCAAATATCCTTGTAACATCTGCCAGCACTCCGGGGCGGTCTAAAACATGTATGCGCAGGTAATACGCAGTGTAAACTTCATCTATTGACAGGACCGGTATGTCAGATAACGAATCAGGCTGAAATGCCAAATGCGGCACGCGATTTTCCGGGTCAGTTGTGAGCGCCCGCACAACGTCTACTAAATCGGCCACAACAGCTGAGCCTGTAGGCTCAGCTCCAGCACCTGGACCATAATACAGACTTTGTCCCAAGGCGTCCGCCTTGACTATAACTGCATTCATAACTCCATCCACATTGGCAATCAGTCTACTGCAAGGAATCAAGGCAGGATGTACCCTGAGCTCAAGTCCAGAGTCAGTGCGTCTTGCGATCCCCAAGTGTTTGATTCTATACCCCAGCTCCGATGCATATGCGACATCAATACCAGAGATTCCAGTAATTCCCTCGGTATGTACTTTTTCAAACTGCAAGGGGACTCCAAATGCAACAGATGCAAGTATCGTCAGCTTGTGGGCAGCATCAGTCCCCTGAATGTCAAAGCTAGGGTCTGCTTCAGCATAACCAAGCCGCTGGGCTTCCTTAAGCACTTCATCAAAATCCCTGCCTTTATCGCACATCTCGGTTAAAATAAAGTTCCCGGTGCCATTGATTACCCCTGCAAGCCATAGTATGGCATTTGCGGCCAGGCCTTCACGCAATGCCTTGATGATAGGTATCCCGCCTGCAACTGCCGCTTCGAATGCAACCGCTACACCTTTGTCTTGTGCGCGTTGAAAAATTTCATTGCCATGAAACGCGATTAGAGCCTTATTTGCCGTCACTACATGCTTTCCATGGTCTATGGCCATGAGTACCAGTTTAAGTGCGTCATCTGTCCCACCCATCAGTTCCAGTACTATTTTGACGTCTGGGTCACTTACTACTTTTTCAGGGTCAGCAGTAAGTGTCATACCGGCAATATCACAGTCGCGCTGTTTTTTTAAATCACGTACACATGCGATGGATATGCATATACCTCGACCAGCTCGGCGCGCAATTTCGTCAGCGTTGCGCTGTAATATACTCGCTGCACCGCTACCGACTGTACCTAACCCCAACACGCCGACTTTTACTGCTTCCAACATTTTCTAGCTTTTACCTGATGTATTGATGTTCTACTTGTCGTTTTGCAAAGAAAAACAAACCCTATTCTCCTGCCAAAACGAGCTTCAAAGAGTAACTTGATTCACCAGACCTTAAAGTTTTAACGTTTGTTAGTATGCAAACACAGGATGTTACAGTAAGAAATGTGTAGTTACTCATCCATGCCTGAACCTTTTGCCGTGTAGTGATACCTGATGCTAAGAGCTTTACAAGCGCATATTTTAGGCAGGCTTTGCAATTAAGCTCCTTTTTTCAACATTTTCCGAATATTCCGAACAGCTTGCCGTGTACGATGCTGATTTTCTATCAAGCTAAACCGAACATGCGAGTCGCCATGCTGACCAAACCCAATTCCAGGGGACACTGCAACATGGGCTTCTTTCAGTAATATTTTTGAGAACTCGAGGGAGCACAATTGACGATAAGGCTCGGGAATCTTGGCCCAGACAAACATTGTAGCCATAGGCTTCTTAATTTCCCATCCTGCATTGTTCAGGCCTTCACACAATATATCACGTCGATGTTTGTAGGTTGCACACACTTCCTCTATAACATCCTGAGAACTGTCCAAGGCAGTAATGGATGCAACCTGAATAGGCGTGAAAATACCATAGTCCAAATAGGATTTCAGTCGTGCCAGTGCCTCAACCAGAGAAGAGTTTCCACACATAAACCCAACTCTCCAGCCGGGCATACTGTATGTCTTGGACATAGAATAAAATTCAACTGCAATCTCTTTTGCACCAGGTACCTGCAATACAGAGGGGGCTTTATAACCATCAAAAGTGATTTCTGCATATGCAATATCGTGGACCAGCCATATCGCATGTTCTTTGGCAATTTCCACAATTTTCACCAAGAACGCCAAGTCTACGCATTTTGTTGTTGGGTTACACGGGAAATTCAAAATCAACATCTTTGGCTTAGGCCAAGACCCTTTTATGGCTTTTTCCAATTCGAAAAAAAATTCTTCATCTTCTGCTAACGGAACATAAATAATTTCTGCTCCAGCAATTACACAACCATATGGGTGGATGGGATAGGCAGGATCCGGTACTAATACTGCATCACCTGGACCGACAACTGAAAGAGCCAAATGCGCCAGGCCTTCTTTCGATCCAATGGTCACGATGGCTTCTGTCTCTGGGTCAATTACGACGTTGAATTTCCGCATATACCAATCGGATATTGCCTTGCGTAACTTCGGAATCCCGCGAGATAGTGAATACCGATGTGTGTCCTCCCTCAAAACAACTTGTGCGAGTTTTTCTGAAATATGCTTCGGAGGAGGCTGGTCAGGATTGCCCATGCCAAAATCAACGATATCCTCACCACGAGCCCGGGCACTGGATTTAAGCTCATTTACGATATTAAATACGTAGGGAGGAAGACGTGAAATTCTTGCAAAATTATTCATCAAGTTCCCTGATCATTATCAGTACAAGGTATAATACTCCGTGGACTCCAAGCTTCATTATCATTTTATGTCCGCGCACTCTATATTCATCCACTCGTAGCATAGATGGATATAACCAGAGACTTCAGCGATTCTGAATTTGTAATTACTGGCTATCAAAATGGTCAGGTACTGATCAACAATGAGCCTTATTCCAAAAGCCTCATTGTCTGCCCAGACAGACTGATCACCACCTGGAGCGTACACCACATTCACCAACTCAAACCCAGTACACTGTCTGTAATGCTCGACCTGCAACCGGAAGTTGTCCTGATTGGCACAGGAGAAAAGATGTGTTGCCCTATGGGTGTAACGATGGCTTGGTTCGCCAAACAAAACATTGGACTTGAAACTATGAGTACTGCAGCTGTCTGTAGAACATTTGGTTTCTTAGTCTCAGAAGGAAGACGAGTAGCAGCTGCTTTCATATTCCCTGATTAATTCCATCATTCTTTCGGAAGATAGCGCAACGGATCAACAGGCTTGCCGAACTTGCGTATCTCGAAATGTAGCCTGGGAGAATTTGTTCCTGTACTTCCGAGTTCTGCAATCTTTTGCCCACGAGTAACCACTTTCCCTTCCTTGACAAGCAACCGGCTGTTATGTGCATAGGCACTCAGAAACTGTTCACTGTGTTTTACTATGATCAGGTTACCGTATCCAGGTAGTCCGCTGCCACTGTATACGACTTTCCCTGAAGAAGCTGCAAGGACTGCCTGGCCTACCTTCCCTGAAATATCGATTCCTTTATTGCCTCTTCCTTTCACAGAGAATTTCCGAATTACTTTCCCCCTGGTTGGCCAAGTCCACCCGTGCTGAGCCTGTTTTGCTGCGGTGGATGGTTTGATGGAATCTTTTGTTTGCTGCTTTATTGGCTGTCGATTTGTGGCTGCTGCAGCTGCAGGCACTTCAGTTCTCTTTCTGGTGGCTGAGTTGAGTCCACGATCTTTTGATGGGGCGGATAGCTTAAGCAGAATCTTTTGCCCCGGAAAAATTGTGTACGGCTTTCCAATTTTATTCCATGCAGCCAGTTCCTGGTAATCTAATCCATGCTGGTAAGCAATCGAGTACAAGGTATCTCCTTTCAGCACTGTATGATACTTTTTTTCATACTGGTAATAGATTGGCCTGTCTGGTTCTGTCGCGCACGCAGCCAGAATGCATGAGATGATTATTGCGATTACAAGTCGAGCGCGAACACACATCAATGGAAATACATGGAGTAACTAAGAGCCAAAACAAGTAGTAGTACTGTTATCCAACCAAGCACTTCTACATGTTTCATAACCCAGGGTTCGAACTTGGGCCCAGCACACTTAAGCAATCCTGCAACCAGAAAAAACCGGGCTCCCCTTCCAATAAAGGATGCAACTAAAAACGGGATAATCGCAAGAGATAAGAATCCGGCAGTGATTGTAAACAGCTTATATGGAATGGGAGAAAATCCTGCAACTAAAATTATCCATACTCCCCACTCACCAAGCCAAGCTTTCGTAGTTTCAAATTCTGGCCAATAGGAAGAGCTTTGCAGCCAAGGCTCGATATACTCATATGCAAAGGCTCCAAGCGCATATCCGAATACACCGCCTAAAACAGAGGCAACCGTTGTAAGGCATGCAAACCACCAGGCGCGGTCTGGCCTTGCTACTGACATAGGTGCAAGCAATACATCCGGTGGCACCGGAAAAAAAGATGACTCTATGAAACTTAATCCAGCCAGATAGTAGCTTGCATGAGGATGCTTAGAATAGGCCATCATTTTTTCCCAGAGGCTTGCAAACATAACTATTACAAGTTGCTACGTATTAACCATACCCTGGATCAATGGCACAAAACTCACGCCCCCTAGGTTTTCCTGCTCAAGACATCCACGGACCTTGCGTAGCAGAACCAAGTTCTGTGAACCCGGTGACTCACCTACAGGAATCACAAGCCGTCCATTTTCTGCCAGTTGATCTATAAGCGCAGATGGAATTTCGCTTGGTGCTGCAGTCACCACTACCGCATCATATGGAGCATAGCCTTCCCAGCCCATAACCCCATCCGACAACTTGAACCTGATATTGCGCAAACCCAGACGCATTGCCCGTAATCGTGCCTGCCGATAGAGAGGCTCAATTCGTTCAACAGTGTAAACTTGATTAACCAGTGCAGCGAGAACTGCTGCTTGATAACCCGACCCGGTACCTATCTCTAGAACTTTTTTTGGCACGTCATCAAACATTATTGCCTGCGTCATACAGGCAACAACGTAAGGTTGCGAAATTGTCTGCTTGTGGCCAATAGGCAAGGCAATGTCTTCGTAGGCGCGTGAAGACAAGGCTTCGTCTACAAACAGGTGCCTTGGCGTCATGCGCAAAGCTTCCAGTACACGTGTGTCCTGGATGCCACGCGCTTTCAGGCGTGCAACCAAACGATCACGTGTGCGCTGCGAAGTCATGCCTTTTCCTTCTAGTTGCATGTGCTTCACGAGTTACTGAGTTACCAGATGATCAAGCTATCTTGCACTCGGATATCCACTCCTCTACAGGTTTCATAGCTTTGTAATGAGTAAGGTCAAGGTGCAAAGGTGTAACTGAAACATACCCGTTTTTGACTGCATGAAAATCTGTGCCAGGACCGGCATCCTGCTCAGGTCCCGCCGCACCTACCCAGTATATGGGCTTCCCGCGCGGGTCAAAAGATTTGATCACTGGTTCGGCCTTGTGTCGACTGCCTAGACGGGTAGTCTTCATGCCTCGTATCTCATGTTTTGGCACATCGGGTATATTGACGTTTATAATCAAATCCTGTGGTAATTGCTTCGTGGCAAGCTTGGAGATAATTTCAAGACTGACTTTCGCGCAGACCGGCAAATTACATGGCCTGCGGGAAGTGGCTGAAATGGCTACTGCTGGCAAACCCAAGAAACGACCCTCCATGGCAGCAGCAACCGTACCAGAATATATCACGTCATCCCCCAGGTTGGCTCCCATGTTGATCCCTGCAATAACTATGTCAGGCTCGTCTTCAATCAAGCCCGTAATCGCAAGATGTACACAATCTGTGGGGGTACCCTCAATGCTATACCAGTTTTCAGTAGCTGAATACGCACGAATGGGTGCGTCAAGCGTCAGGGAGTTGCTGGATGCGCTATGGTCTCGGCTTGGAGCCACTACAGTGATCTTGCCCAAGGGTGAGAGTGCTTTTGCCAGAACCTTAAGCCCTTCTGAATTTATACCATCATCATTGCTGAGTAACAGATGCATTACTACTGTGAAAAATTGTTACTGTGGGAAGTAGAATCAAACTAAAATATGTCACGAATCCTAGCAAATTAATGCGCCAAAATGGAATTTATATATGTCTCGGCAGAACCCCTCTCACCCAGGAAAGCAGACTCGTTTTGCAGATCTCATCAGGAATGTAAAACCCCTGGGCTCGAATCATTCAAATCGAGTTGAAGAGAGAGGTGTGCCCAAACCCTCTCCGGTTCCCAGAGAAACTCTGAAGGACCAGATGAAAGTATTGGAGGAATCTCTTGATGTAAGCCTGGAATTTGAAGATCTTCAACCTGGTGACAGCCTGTCATTTCGTGGGCACAGAATTCAGAAAAGTACATTTCGAAAACTTAAAAAAGGACAATACAGTGTCGGAGCCGAGCTTGATTTACATGGTATGACAATCACAGAAGCCCAGTCAGCTATCACACACTTCCTGCGAACTGCTCGCGAGGGCAACATTCGCTGTGTCCAGATTATCCATGGCAAGGGTCATGGCTCCAGCAACAAAGGGCCAAAACTCAAGCCCATGGTCAATCAATGGCTGCGAAAAAGAAGCGAAGTACTGGCTTTTTGCTCTGCTAGACCTGCTGATGGGGGTACGGGAGCAGTCTATGTATTATTGAAATCTATTGCCTGAAGCCAAACGGAACCCAGATAGAATTTAGAGACCAAGCCAATGCTGCACCAGAAAGGCACTGCTTCTAGGCTACAATCGCATCTAGCTGATGGCCGGTCTTGGCTGTCCCTGTACTGATTACATGGACCCTGAGCCTGCTGACGAACCTGGACCTTTATTTCCAAACCAGCAAGAATATTCTTTTCCTGAATTGGAATAGAATAATTTTGTGCTGGCCTAAGGTCAGTAACTTCAACCGGAACGAAGTACTTTCATTGCGTTGGGCAGTCCTGAAAATGTCTCCCAGGTACTAGAATGGCGGCCCTGTATCACACCTAGACTTGCGGCAAATCAGTATCAGGACAGCTATACCTTATTACTTCATCAGTCGCCTGTACGCATTTGTCCCCTTCAATGCAGCGTTGTCTTCTACATAGTCTAAAGGAGTTTTGTTTGATTCTTTGTCTCGTATATCTGTTTTAGCACCAGCATCCAGCAATACGTTAACAATTGCTGGATTAGAGTTGTTAAATGCAGCAGCGTGAAGCGGTGTACCGCCACCTTTATCCTGAGCATTTGGGTCAGCACCATTGTCCAGCAACGCTGTGATGACAGAAGGATTTTTACTGGACCAAGCTCCCCAGTGCAAGGGGGTTGCCCCCCATTCATGGTCTGCTGCCTGCAAATTTGCTCCTGCATTCAGCAAAGTCTTAACAACAGCTGGATCACTGTTGAATGCAGCTGCAAAATGCAGCGGAGTGTAGCCGCATTGATCCTGCGCATTGACATCAGCCCCCGAATTGAGTCTAGACGTCACCCCTGCCACAGTTGCAATCTCAAAAAAATCAATCGTATTCCAGTCAAGATCTTTCATCTCGTTTATGTTGAATCAAACCTACCAAAAATTGAACTCTAATACACAGATTATGGCACACCTATCCGCTCATCAGGATACTGGGTGAAAAGCTTTAATAGGATAGCCTCTCGCAAGCAAGACGTCTAATCAAATGTGAGACAGACAGCTAAATTTTGGGGATTATATATTTTACTAACCGAACAGCCTCAGAGACTTGCATGAGCATGCAAGTGTTCAATCTGGAATTTTAACAGGGGAATTCACACCAGAGGGGTTTTAAATTGTATATCAGTATATTAAAATACGCTTATGAACAATCAAAATAACGAAGAAGAAATGTTTTACTGTATTGACCCACCTTGGTTGAAGGCACTATATGCCATTCTCTTCTGTGGCACTGTTTCATATTTGTTGTGGATATTATTTACGTTATCTAGTTAATCAACCAAGTCTTTAACTACTGCTACAACACCAGTTATTAGGACAAGCATCAGTTCTTTCATAAGGGTGAAAGCCTCTTTTGCACCCACCATTATTTTTTCGAGTTTTATAGTCTCGTCTTCTGTCTCCAGCTTCTTTAATAACTCTGGGGATAATTCAATTGAATTTGACAAGTTGTAATAGATAACGAGCAAGAATCCAAAAGCAATAAAGAATAATGCCAACACATTTATTCTAATTATTGTGAAACATCGGATTTTCTTAAGAGTCTCCTTAAGTTTTGTATTATTTCCATTAGTCATTTTATTCCCCTTCTAAAGATTGTTCCTCCAGTTCCTGAAGATATTCCATAGGCTCATGCAACGAGCCTGTTGCACGATCTACGAGTTATGGAATTTTTTCTTGCGTATAAAAACCAAGCCCCCGAAGGGGCCTGGCTGTGAGTGTGTGAATACTCAACGTGGGGGTTGTTTACTCACACAAAAGGGGCAAAGGCAGGATTTAGCAAATCCAACAAGTACCCTTTCGTTCCTATGTTAAAGTGCAGGCCCCCGAAGGGGCCTGCGATGTCTACGAATAAAGTGGGAGCTTCACTCGTATACAAAGGGGAAAATCATACGAACCCCTTTGTTAGTTGTGCACTAGTTGCTGGTAGTAGCACCAAATGCACCAATCACATGGCCATTAGTGAAGTGACCTGTAAACTCTCCTGCAACACCACTAGGCATTGCACTATCAGCATCAGACCCATAGAACATACCGCGCCACTGGCCCATCATGTCACCCGATCCAGTGTTGCTACTGAATGCGTTTTCAGAACCTGATTGGTTAAATGTTGCAGCATTCAGCTTGAGTTCCCAATCATCGATCATGTCTCCACTTGCGTCTTGGAAGTTGTCCACCATTCCGCTGATCATGTAGTTCTCACTCGTGCCATAGTCAGCATGTGGACCAAAGTTTGCTGTTAGGCTTACGTCTGCTGAAAACTGCCCTGCGGCTGCCGGTGTGCCAACCACAGATCCATCTTCTATAGACAAGTCCTTGCGGGCATAAAGGCCAGTTGCAGAACCATCATAAGTCGCGGTTCCAGCTAAAGCATTTATAGAACCAGCTGTAAATTCTGGAAGCCCTCCAAAGAATGTACCCACGCTGTACTTCGTTTCGTCACCCATCGGCATGGTCTGTATCCAATAACCGAATGTCAGATAATCCATATCCAATATGACTCCCTCAATCATGTGCGCGTCTTGAGTGTCGTCAATTGTGTTACTCGGAGTAAAAGTCATGGCTTGGTCTAAATTAGTACCGCCATCAGTATTTTCAGTCAGAGTACATGCAGTAGCACATGAAAATGTGCCTGGTACACCATGATAGGTTCCCCTGACCGCATCTTCATCAGTTCCAATTTCCCTGCCAATCCTAGGCCCTTGTATACGAGCTGCGACATCTGCATTTAGACCGCCTGTAGCAGCAGCTATTGTCAGGACGTTGTATTGCGTTGTGCCAGTAGGGACTGTCGTAGTTGGTGCTGCAGCACTTACTCCGGCTGTGTCGTAAGTAGTTGTATAAAAGTCATTCCATACTTGAGATTTTGGTGCATCGGCATTTGTGTAAAGCGTAAGAGTATCTGTCTTACCGTCTTTCATTCGTTCATGAACACTTGATGTGAAGCCCGATACGGATGCACGGGATTCCGTCTTCGGCTGGAATTCCATTGTGTTTCTGATCGTGGGGTCGTTCATGCCGAGCCTATCGCTATCTACTGTGACCAAGCCACCATTACCAAACGTGATAGTTACACCATTGTCCGGTCTGCGGTTGTTCAATTCATTGGTTTCAGGAAACTTGCCATCCCCATCTGGATCAGCGATTGCCATTGTCAGGCCATCGATTTTAGCTTGCTGCTCTTCTTCTGTTGGACCCGTAGGTTCGGTGGGTTCCTCAGGCTCCATCGGCTCCATCGGTTCTTCTGGTGCCATCGGTGCAGGGCCACTGCTGCCGCCTCCGCCACATGCGCCCAGCACGAAAAGTACCAACAAGACTGGTACAAGTCGGATAAGATTCATAGTTGATCTCCCATTAACAAACGTCATTTATCCGGCGTGGTGCCGGGCCGTTTGTCAACGTCTACTAAGAAAGTGGAGTCTCCGCCTGTTTCCACAGAACAAAGAAAAATAAGCCTATTTATCTTGCTCGAATGGTATTGCATTCGGCAGATAACCCGGCTTTGGGGTCTTAGTAGAGTTGACAAGCGGAATTGTAATTCAGCTAGTCATTCAATGACAAGTACTTTCTTATTAAAAGGGAATTCTAGTGAGCAACTCCTCACTTGAGTGAAGGGGATAATTTCCCATAGAATTATTTGATATTACAATAAAATTTGTTTACTTTCGCTAACCGAACCAGTAAAATACCTCCAACGTTCAATGACTTGGAGCAGAAATGGCAGGGCCGGGAAAATCACATCGTAAGGGTATTTCAATTGCTTCCTTGATGAAGCAGTTCCCTGACGACGAGACAGCAGAGAAATGGTTTATAGAGCAGCGATGGGGCGATCAGATCACTTGTCCCAAGTGTGGCTCACACAACATTCAGGTAAAGGCCAAGCATCCTCAGATGCCTCACCGATGCCGTACCTGCCGCAAGTTTTTCTCTGTGAAGTCTGGCTCAGTCATGGAGGGTTCAAACCTTGGCTATCAGCACTGGGTGATCGGTATTTTCCTGATGACGACGAACCTGAAAGGTGTTTCAAGTTTGAAGCTACATCGTGACTTGGGTATCACCCAGAAGTCGGCCTGGTACATGTTGCATAGACTACGAGAGGTCTATACAGACAGTCAGGTTAAGTTCTCTGGGCCAGTTGAAGCTGATGAGACATTCATCGGTGGACTGGAGAAAAACAAACACGCCAATAAAAAGCTCCGTGCAGGACGTGGTGGTGTAGGCAAGTCAGTTGTTGTAGGTATCAAGGACAGGGAAACCAACAAGATCAGTGCCAAATTGGTAAAAGATACCACTATGGAAACCCTGCATGATTTTGTGCTTAGTCACACTTGTGTTAATGCTGCTATCTACACAGATGAGCATCGCTCTTATCAGGGATTGCCTAACCATACAGCAGTCAAGCATAGTGTGAGCCAGTATGTGAATGGTATGGCGCACGTCAATGGCATTGAAAGTTTTTGGTCGCTACTCAAGCGTGGATACCATGGCACATATCACCACATGAGCGAGAAGCACTTGGATAGGTATGTTGGTGAATTTTCTGGACGTTATAATGACAGGGATTTGGATACGATTACTCAGATGGAAGTTATTGCCAAAAAAGTTGTTGGCAAGAAACTTAGTTATAAGGACTTGGTGAGTTAAGATGGATTGGATTACTGCTCGTTATCAATGCACACCAAAATATTATTTGGATAAATTAGTAAAGATCATTGGCAAAGATGTAAGCTCTTTTAATAAACTTTCCAGAGAAAAGGAGCCGCAGAAACTTTTCAAAGTTGAAAAGACAATTTCTGGAGGAATACGGGTTTTCAAAGGAAAGTATGTTGTACGTAATAGTAAGCAGTTATTGGTTAAAGATGATGAATTTTCACACGATTTTGTAGAGTTGAAATTACAGAATTCAAAACTTATTGCAAGCCGTGTAGATCAATGGAAATTTGAAATTAAAACCAAGTGGAATGAGGAAACACTTGCTTGTAATTTATATATTGAAGATGGGGAATTTCTTTCCATCTCCATCCTTAGTCAAAGAATAATCGGCGACTTTTTGTTTGATGACTAAACCCACCAGCAAACAAAAACGCTCAAAGTACAACGAGCACTTCGAGCACATCCCCTTGAAACCAGAGGAACTGGCGAAGCTGGTGCTGTCTACACCACCTGCCAAGAAGAAGGGTTAAGGCTGGGTTCGGTTAGTAAAATATATAATCCCCTAAATTTTCTACCCTTATCTGCTCAACGGCTCCACAGTAGATTACATGACTGATTTTGTCACTTCAGCTTATTTTTGTTTCATACGAAAAATCATCAACCATAATTGCAGATTGAGTAGCAATGTGCGCCTTCTCCATCAAATCTGCTTCTTCCTCTGAAATCACGCCTTGGGCAACTGCTTCCTCTAACCAGCTGTGTGTTATACCCAGTTTAGGTTGAATAATTCGAGCTTTTTTCAGTTTACGCTCTACACCCTTTGCAGCGACTACTGCATCAAACGCATGCTGCACCCGCCCTATGGCATCTCGTGGGTCCGTACATTTAAATATACCGTCTGTGAGCCTGTCCCGAACAGTTGAAGGTTCGATAAGAATTTTTGCTACGAGATGACCAATCGAGTCATCCGGGTAACGCAAGCTTTTGCCTGTTGGAAAAACGATAACCCGGAGTAACTGGCCCATGAAAGGTGAGGGAAAATTGCGCAAAATTTGATCTAGCGCATCCTGCGCCCTGTAAAGGCAATATCTGGCACTCCACTCCAAAAGTGGATAATCCGCTGCGGGTCGGCCTGTATCCTGATAATACTTCAGCACTGCAGAGCAAAGATACATATGGCCGAGGGCATCTGCGAAACGGCCTGACAGCTTCTCTTTTCGCTTGAGCTTTCCTCCCAGGAACAACATGGCTAAATCAGATGCAAATGCATAACTTGCACTCATCCTGGCCAAACACCTGAAATATCTGCTTGCAGGCCCTCGCTCCGGACTCGGTGCCAGCCAGCTTCGAGTTAACCCATACAGGAATGATCTTGCCCCGTTTCGAACCGTGTATCCAAGATGCTTGAACAAAGCCTGATCAAACTCTTTCAACCCTGCCTCCCGGTCAGAATTGGATGCTGCATTCATTTCAGCAACCAAATACGGATGGCAACGCATCGCACCTTGACCAAAAATAATCAGGCTACGGACTAGTATGTTGGCACCTTCAACAGTGATGCTGATTGGCATGGACTGGTACATGCGGCCAAGATAGTTGCTTGGTCCCAGGCAGATTCCACGCCCTCCATGCACATCCATTGCATCATTGACCACCTGGCGCATTCCTTCCGTATTGTGATACTTGAGTATAGCCGTAGCCACAGAGGGCCTTTCACCATGGTCAATTGCTGAAGCAGTGAGCCTGCGCCCAGCTTCCATCATGTAAGTCAAACCCCCAATCCTGCATAAGGCCTCTTCAACTCCTTCAAATTTTCCAATGGGAATTCCGAACTGGTTGCGGATCCTGGCATATGCACCGGTCATGTAGCTGGAAAACTTTCCCGCACCCGCGCCTAATGCAGGCAATGAGATTCCACGCCCCACAGAAAGGCATTCCACAAGCATGCGCCAACCCTTACCGATTTGTTTTTGCCCACCTATGACCCAGTCAAGCGGAATAAACACATCCTCACCCCAGTTTGGTCCATTCTGAATGGATGAATTGAGAGGGTTGTGCCGAGTGCCGATGCTGATTCCCGAAAGGTTCGTAGGTATCAGTGCACAGGTAATGCCAAGGTCTTCATGGTCACCTAGCAAGTGTTCAGGATCATAAACTTTGAATGCTAAGCCGAGTACGGTCGCAACTGGCCCCAAAGTTATATAGCGTTTTGCCCAGTTCAGACGTAAACCCAAAACCTCTTCCCCTTCATGCTGTCCTTTGCAGACCACACCTGTATCGGATATGGCGCTTGCGTCCGAACCAGCATGAGGACTAGTTAAGGCAAAACAGGGAATTTCATCTCCTACGGCGAGACGAGGCAGGTAATAATCTTTTTGCTCATCTGTTCCATAATGCAACAGGAGCTCTGCAGGTCCCAACGAGTTCGGTACCATTACTGTAACGGCTGCACTGCTGCTACGGGAGGAAATTTTCATCACTACTGACGAATGAGCGACTGCGGAAAACTCCAAGCCACCGTATTTTTTCGGAATGATCATTCCAAAAAACTTGTTCTTCTTGAGATATTCCCAAGATTTATCTGACAAGTCATTGAGATCGTTAGTAATCTCCCAGTCATCAATCATCTGGCAAAATTCTTCGACTGGTCCGTCCAAAAATGCCTGTTCTTCTGGGGAAAGCTCAGATGTCTTATGAACAAGAAGCTTGTGCCAGTCCGGGTTTCCCCGAAATAACTCTGCTTCCCACCAAGTAGTACCCGCCTCGACTGCCTCGCGCTCGGTATCTGACATCGGCGGTAATACCCTTCGGATATAAGCAAGCATTGGCTTGCTCAAAATTCTGACGCGCAGCTCTTGTGCATTGAGCAATGCAAGAAGAACATACAAAGCCCAAATAAAAATCCCGAAAATTACTGATAAACAGCCTGTCAGTGTTAGAACCAATAGGCCACTGCCTACGACCAAAGTCCATATGAGATATGACCACCCGGCCTTAGCAAGTCCGAAGATCAAGCTGCCTACGGCTAACACCCAAATTATAAGGGTCATCAGTAACTCCTTGAACCGTGTCCTAACTTAGCTCACATGAATTGACAATATTGTAATGCAATTGGCCGCGACAGTTCTCCTGCCTAGTCGAACCGTCACCCGTTGAGAACCCTCCAACATCAATACAGCAAGGCTATGCAAAATGCAGACAACCACTACCGATTAACTTGAACGCCCTATAATGGGGCATTGAACGGGCATTCACTGAAAAGAGATTTCGTACCCAGCAGCTCGTAATTATAATAGGCAGAAGAATAGCCGAGGGATATTTGATGGTAATAACAGACCCAAACCACGGTTCCAGCTGCATGGATGACTTTGATCCAGCATCACTGGATGCCGAACAAGCCCTGTCACAAATATTGAATACAGTACAAGTCATTCAGCAAACTGAAACTGTACCAATTCGAAAAGCATTGGGATGTTTGGCCGCAGGCACTATTCGCTCAAGAATCAATGTGCCAGGCCATACAAATTCAGCTATGGATGGCTACGCAATCCGGGGGACAGATATTCCTGCCCAAAATCAACATGCCTTGACAGTCATAGGTACCTCGTGGGCAGGCCAGCCTTACCAAGGACCTATCGAGAGTGGCGAATGTGTTCGAATCATGACGGGCGCTGCTCTGCCTGATTCATCAGATACCGTAGTGATACAGGAGCGCGTCAGAATACAAGAAAACAGGATCTATATTGACTCCAACAATTCGCCTGGTCAGAACGTACGGCTTGCGGGTGAAGATATCAAGACTGGTGATACAGTGCTAAGCCAGGGAAAGCACATTGGTCCAGCAGAGCTAGGGTTGCTGGCTTCCATCGGTGTCAATGAAGTGGTTGTTTTCAGAAAATTGAAGGTTGCTTTCTTTTCGACTGGTAACGAACTTCGCCAGGTGGGAGAAAAGCTGAGTAAGGGCCAGATATATGACAGCAACCGCTATACCCTCTACGGGATGTTGTCTCGTTTAGGGGTCGAAATTCATGACATGGGCGTAGTTAAGGATGAAAGAAACGCGATAGAAAAGGCTTTTTCTGATGCAGCGAATCAGGCTGATGTCATCATTACCTCAGGCGGTGTATCTGTTGGTGAAGCGGACTTTGTAAAAGAAACCGTGCAGAAAATTGGTACAGTGAATTTCTGGAAAGTCGCCATGAAACCCGGTAGACCTCTAGCATTTGGAAGTATCAGCAACGCTTGGTTTTTTGGGCTTCCAGGCAATCCAGTTTCTGTCATGGTCACATTTTATCTATTCGTGAAACCAGCGTTAAAAAAAATCATGGGCGGTATCTACAATGAACCGTTCACAATCACTGCAACTTGCTCTTCCAGATTAAGGAAGAGGCCTGGGCGCGTTGAATACCAAAGAGGTATCTTGACACGATCAGACAATACCTCGGCAGATGAATCAGAGTACACTGTATCTAAAACGGGGCCGCAGGGCTCGGGTGTCTTGCGTTCCATGACAGAAGCAAACTGTTTCATCATACTGCCTGTTGATTCTTCCGGTATTGATGCGGGTGATGCAGTCCAAGTGCTGCCATTCGAGGCAGTAGTCTAAGCCGACCCCGAAATATTTCTGAACTAGACCAAGTGGACTCCTAGAACCCCATGCACCTGTAAGAGAAACACAGGATATTCTCGGATCTTATAGGATTGGCTTGCCTTGTTTTCCAGGTACCCAGCGTTCCTGTGTCTTCAAGTTTTCCTTCTTCCATATCGGTGCCTTGGACTTTAAATCTTCCATGATAAAAAGATTGGCCTCATACGCAGCTGCCCGATGCGCCGACCATACTGCAATACATACAATGGGTTCACCGGGAAATACACGGCCAGTGCGGTGCAGCAACAAGACATCCAGGATTTCCCACCTGTCAGCAGCCTCCTGTGCAATCTGGAGCAAGTGGTTTTGGGTCATTTCAGGATAATGCTCCAAGTACATTGAAAATATTTCATTACCTTTATTGAAATCTCTCATGGTACCGATAAATACTGCAGTAGCCCCAAACTTCCCAGGTTTATTCAGTTGCAGGTCCTGATAGCTCTTGACTTCCTGCCAAGGATCAAATTTGGCATCCCGTATCTCTACTTTCATGATCTAGCGCATCACCCCAAAAACAGTTCCCTATATAACGTATACATAATACTGTACATTATGAATCATAATCATCCATGGAGAAGCAAGAATGGAGAAGGAAGAAAAACGTGAATTTATTCCTTTGGAAATTGCTGTCCTGACAATTTCTGACACACGTACAGAAGACAATGACCAGTCAGGGAAAATCCTGTGTGAAAAACTACAACGCGGCCGTCACAAGGTCTTTGAAAAGATGATTGTCCCCGATGACATGTACAAAATCAGGGCTATTGTATCGCCTTGGATTGCCGAACCCAAGCCTGATGTCATCATAACTACTGGGGGTACCGGAGTTACCGGTCGAGATGGAACCCCTGAAGCAATCAGGCCCCTTCTGGACAAGGAAATTTCCGGGTTTGGCGAAATGTTCCGAGTATTGTCTTTTGAGGCAATAAAAACCTCTACCTTGCAGTCACGTACCGTGGCTGGAGTTGCAAACCGAACATACATATTCTGTCTGCCTGGTTCTGCAGGTGCGTGTGCCGATGCGTGGGACAAGCTTCTTGCCCAGCAGCTAGACTACCGAACCCGCCCATGCAATCTGGTCGAATTGATGCCTAGACTGTAACAACAGACTGCATCCTTGAAAATTTTTTTCAACATCCAGGCCTCCTGAATTACAAGTGGTGCACCCTAGCAAGTTGATCCCCGAGTGGGAACGACAAGACGCCATAATTATCGTCTGGCCCCATCTGCATTCTGACTGGGCAAGCATCATCAATAAGATAGAAGCAACCTATCTGGACCTGTGCAAATACATCTGCAAACGACAGCTTGTCGTAATCGTTGCCTATGATGATGCACACAGATCTCATATAGAAAAAAGGTTAAGTTATGTTTCAGCTTGTGCCGATAACATTACATTTGTAGCAATTCCCACTAATGACACCTGGGTGCGCGATTATGGACCTTTCTGCATCAGTGATGGAAACAGGCAATGCTTACTGGATTTTGAATTCAATGGCTGGGGACATAGGCAGTTCAACTACTCACTTGATAATTCATTCAATGCCCAGTTAATCAAACATCTGAATTTCAAGGCTGCATACACACCGGTCAGTCAAATCCTTGAGGCCGGTAACATTGAAATAAACAGTCATGGTGAACTGCTGTGTTCAAAAAACTGTTTCATACAAAACAGCTACATACCCAGGACAGAGATTCACAGGCTCGAAGAACAACTCGAGTACTGGTTAGGATGCGGCAAAATTTACTGGCTGGAAAATGTCCGGCTTGCAGGTGACGATACTTTTGGGCATGTGGACACGCTTGCCAGATTTTGCTCTGACGACATCATCGTACACGCCATTTCTAGCAATTGCGATGACCCTAACCGGGATGCGACAAACCAACTGGTAGCGCAACTGCAGGCAATAAAGCGACAAAGTCATAACCGATTTGAACTCATCCCTCTGCCACTGCCTGAGCCACTGTATTTTTCAGGCCAACAACTGCCTGCAACGTATACAAATTTTCTTATTACAAATGGTTCTGTACTGGTTCCTGTGTTTAATGACAAGCAAGATTGTCAAATTCTCAAGCTCTTTGACGAACTGTTTCCTGACAGAGACATATTTGATATTGAATGCTGTACTTTGATTCGACAATACGGCGGGTTACACTGTGCCACCATGCAAATACCTGAAGGGTTCATGACATGAGCTTCATTCATGCCGCTTTGGTACAACAGTGCATGAATGCTGATTACCAGCACAATCTTGAAACAAGCCTGAAGGAAATACAGGCGGCTGCAAATATGGGTGCCAAACTGGTTGTGCTGTGCGAATTGCATACAAGCCTGTATTTTTGCCAGGAAGAATCAACTGAGCATTTCAGGCTTGCTCAAACAATACCTGGACCGCTTACAGACCAGCTTGCTTCTGCAGCAAAGCAAAACAGCATAGTTGTAGTGGGTTCCGTGTTTGAAAAGCGAACCAGGGGTCTATATCACAATACTGCCGTCGTTCTAGACCAGGACGGAAGTCTGGCGGGAGCTTACAGGAAAATGCATATACCAGATGGCCCAAGTTACCATGAGAAATACTATTTTGCTTTTGGAGACTCAGGATTCAAGCCAATACAAACTTCGATAGGAAAGCTGGGTGTCATGGTCTGCTGGGACCAGTGGTTTCCTGAAGCAGCACGTCTGATGACCCTGGCAGGAGCAGAAATGCTGATTTACCCGTCTGCCATTGGCTGGGGCTGCGAGGGTCCGGAAGATGATAAATACCGCCAGTCTGACTCCTGGAGGATTATCCAACAAAGCCATGCAATCGCGAATAATGTACCGGTTCTTTGCGTAAACCGCGTTGGATATGAACCTGACCCATCAGGACAAACCAAGGGAATCAACTTCTGGGGACAGTCATTTGGCACTGACTCGGCAGGAAATATTATCGTCCAGTGTTCTGGAAATTGTGCTGAAACACAGTACGCCAGAGTAGACATGGCACATAGCGAATACCTCAGACAGACTTGGCCTTATTTGCGGGACAGGCGAATTGACGCTTACCAGGGCCTCGAAAAGAGGCTAATTGACGAGTGATCCCATGCCCTTAATCCCTATGTGAAGAAATCCACGCCTTGAAATTACTTACACTCAAAACGAGTAATCCAAGTGCGACAAGTGCAATGACAATCAGTACAAGCAGTCCTGAACTTCCTTTCAGAGCATGCCCGAATAAGTCGACTTGATCAGTTTCACGATAGTGGAAATATTTTGGCACCAAACGTGAAACGAACAACGCACAGACAAGTATATGTATGACTCCCTTGAATAGCATCTGGACTAACTCATACCTAGCATGACAAGATAAGGGACAAGATATAACAGCACTGTGGCTAGCTTGTACATCCCCATCAACAAGTAGCACACCCTGTCAAAATCTTCCACGGGCACTTGAAACCACTTGGCATGAAAACTGTAAATCCAGTCATGTGCAGTTATGAATACCAAGAACCAGACTGCCAGCACGCCAAAATTGGTCAACGCACACCAGCCCAGTACATGACGCACATGGTCAAAGTCCATGACAGGACCGCCTGTCCGTTACAAATTGCATGATCTGACTGTTAATTTGAATAACGTGCTCCACAATTGCTTTGTTTGATAGTGCCGAACTACATGCGGCTACTCTGATGCAAGAAATTCAAGGTGCAATCGTACTGATCAATACGGTCACGGGTGTTGTACTCTGGGTATTAACCGCCCCTGCACTACCATACAGGTCACCAGTCTGCATAATTGCTTTCCCGGACTTCGAGATTCTAGCTATTACTTCCACCTGCTCGACACCAGACAAGGTCATGCCTGGTATCATTGCCATGGAATCATCCAGAGTAACGGTTGCAGGCAAACTTGCAGCAGTCATCTTGGCTAACGCTAATGGCATTTGGGGCCCATTTACTGCCCGGGCATAAACGAAAAGCGTATCGGATTTTTGCACATATTCCTGTAAAGATTCATTGATCGATACTTGTACGACTATGGAAGCATTTCCTTTTGCTTCCTTATTCGGATACAACTCCTGCTCAACACCCTGTGCAGCGCTAATTTGTGTCATGGCTTTTTGTTTTGCATCATTTAGATACACAAGCAAAGCGGCACGTGCCTCTTCTTGGCCACTCGGTATTTGCTGCAGCAGTTTATCCCAGTGTGTCAAAGCACTTTCATAGTCATGAAGCTGATATGCAGCATATCCTGCAAACCACAAAGCACGCTCATGTCCAGGATCAACTTTTAAAGCCTGGGTGAACAGAGTCATAACTTCTCTGCTGAATTGGTGTCCTGAAGCAAATACTTGCGCCTCGGCATAAGCAACCACTACATCCGGATCGGTACCGTTTGACAATTCGTATGCCCGCTCAAATGCTGATACGGCTTGCCCTGACCTCCCCAATGCCATGAAGGACCTGCCCAACATGAGCCAGCCCTCAAGATTCGCAGGATCAGCTTGCAGCTTTCGTTCTAGATTCATAATCGCCTGCTGTGTGGATGACATGTCCCCTTGCTGAACAAGCATCGACCGCGAATCATCTGACAGCAAAACCAAGCCATTGCTGATCTTAAGGTATAAAAATACAGACAATGCTGGAACAGCAATCAGGATCAGCACAGGCAAAAATCTGCCGCTGCCTTTCTCTAGAGGCTTGTTGGAGTATTCAAGATCATCAATCAGCGCACGCTGCAAGTCTGTACGAGCAGCTTCTAGCTGCTCGGCATCAATGAGTCCACGTTCGAAATCTTCCTCCAGTTCTACAAGCTTCCTTTCAAAAACTGCCTTGTTCACAGACTGATGACTGATTTCCCGTTTAGAACTTTTTCCCAACAGCGGTGGCAAAATAAGTAACAGGGCAGCTGCAAGCAACAGCGAACAAATCAACCAGAAAACCAACATGAGAATCTAATCTTCAGACTTGTCGAGGATAGCATTGACTTGCATCTTCTCTTCTTCTGTAAGAGGCATGCTGCCCACGCTTCGCTGGCTTCTCAAAACTAGCGCCAAAACCAGAAGTCCAATGCCCAGAAAAATAAATGGGCCAAACCAGAGCAGTAGAGTTCTGGGTTTTAAAGGAGGTCTATACAACACAAAATCGCCATATCTGCTTGCCATGAAATCAATAATCTCGGAATCTGTAGCACCTTCAAGTAGCATTTTCTTGACTTCAGCCCGCAGGTCCTTAGCCAAATCTGCGTTGGATTCTGCAATCGTCTGGTTTTGACAAACCAGGCAGCGCAACTCGTTCAGAATAGAGTGATAACGGTCTTCAAAGTCTGATACAGCAGTCAATGGCTTTGCTGAAACGGTTATACAAATCAATAATCCGAATCCGAGAACAATGCTGCAGGCTCGATTCATCTCACATGCTCTCGTTATGCAATTGCCGAATCAAGGGCAGCAAAGTCAGTTGTACATCATTTTGGGTGATAACCCCGATATGCTTATGACGAATCACTCCCTGCTTATCTATGATGAATGTCTCGGGTACACCATATACACCCCAGTCAATACCTACCCGGCCAGTTGCGTCCACAGCACTAGCTTCAAAGGGATCACCATGTTCTACCAAATAACGCCTTGCTTCAGAGATTTCATCCTTGTAATTCAAACCGTACACTGTCACTACCTTTGAATTAGACAGTTCAACGAGCAGAGGATGCTCCTGGCGACAAGCCAGACACCATGTCGCCCAAACATTGAATAAGGATACCTTTCCTGCAAACTCCGATTCCGAAAATTCGATTTCATTATCCCAGAGTTTTGGCAAAGTAAATTGAGGCACTGGTTTCCCAACCAGGGGAGACGAAACTGCAGTAGGATCTTTATATAACCCGGTCACCAAAAATCCGGCTAAAGCGAAAAAAACAATAACTGGAATGAAGTACTTGAACATGGGAAATCATGAAGGAATCGCAAAGCGCTTGCTGTACATTTTCTCCTTCACATGCTGCCCCCCTCCACGTTTGAACCGGATTCGGTAACGACGATCCAGTGCAGCCAAAATTCCACCGGTAGCCATAAGCATGGCACCAAGCCATATCCATTGTACAAAGGGTTTGTAGTACAGCCGCATTCCCCATGTTTTTTCATCAACCTGCTCACCCAACGCGACATATACATCACGTAAAAATCCAGAATCAATTCCTGCCTCTGTCATCGGGTTTTGCTGGACAAGATATGTGCGCTTTTCAGGGAAAAGTGTAGCTACCAATCTACCCTCCCTAGATACACGCACAGAGGCTTGTTTTGAGGCGTAGTTTGGACCCCTAACATTCTCGATTCCTTCAAATTGAAATTCGTACCCTGCCATTTCAGTTTTCTGGCCAACTTGCATTGGTAATTCCCTCACTTGCTCGAATGCACTCACAAACGTCACGCCAAGAACAAAAATACCTATACCGCAATGTGCAATCGACATTCCCCACGTTGCTTGAGGAATTTTTACGATTCGGCGAAATCCACGTATGCCAAATCCGGAGCTGATTGCATTTTTAAACAGGTAATACACTGCAGATGAAATGGACCATCCACCCAGTGCCACGCCTAGAGATACCAGAATCGAGGTTTTGCCAGCAACAATAAAAGGTAAAGCGATACCAATGACTATCCCGGCAACTGCCACTTTGATCAACCTGATTAATACCTTGCTCATCACCGCACTCTTCCAACGCATGAATGGTCCTATGCCAACGACCAGTACAAGCGGCAAAGTCAATACAGAAAATACAAAATCAAAATATGGCTTTCCAACGGATAATGATGGCAAGTCAAAGGCGCTAACAAACAATGGATAAAGGGTTCCAACAAGAATTGTCAACATAGCAACCAGTAGTAAGACATTGTTAACCAGCAAGGCGGTCTCACGAGAAAAGATATCAAATTGCCCCGAAGACTTTATGTGTGGTGTGCGAATCGCATAAAGCAGCAATGACCCACCAATGACTACTGCCAGAAATACAAGAATATACAGACCACGGGCCGGATCATTGGCAAACGCGTGAACAGACACCAGGACACCTGAACGCACCAAGAAGGCACCCAGTAGGCATAGTGAAAATGTAAGTATTGACAGCAATACGGTCCAGCTTTTAAAGCTCGACCTTTTGTCAGTGACGGCTAATGAATGAACAAGTGCTGTACCTACCAGCCAAGGCATGAATGATGCATTTTCAACAGGGTCCCAGAACCACCAGCCTCCCCAGCCAAGTTCGTGATAGGCCCACCAACTTCCAAGTGTTATGCCTATGGTGAGAAACACCCATGCAAAGATTGCCCAAGGCCTTGACCATCTTGCCCAAATAGAATCCAGCTTACCCCCCAACAAAGCTGCAATAGCAAATGAAAAAGCAACCGAAAATCCAACATATCCCATGTATAGCATCGGCGGGTGGATCACGAGGCCTGGGTCTTGCAGCAATGGGTTCAAGTCCTGACCTTCCATGGGAGATGGAAAAATTCGCTCGAATGGATTTGAGGTGAGAAGCATGAACAGGAGGAAACCAGAACTTACCAAACCCATAACCCCCAAAACACGAGCAACCATATCATTCGGCAGACTGCGACAAAAAATTGTTACCGCAAATGTCCAGATGCCTAGCATGAGCACCCAAAGCAGCAACGACCCTTCGTGTGCCCCCCAAACTGCTGAAAACTTGTAATAGATTGGCAAGGCAGAATTGGAGTTGTTTGCGACATACAACACGGAAAAATCATTAGTGATAAAGCTGTATGTCAAACAGATATAGGAAATTAGGATAAAAAGAAGCTGTGCGCGTGCTGCAGGTTTTGCAATGGCTATCCATTGGAAAGTGCGGGTCTGTGCACCCAGTATCGGAACGATGCCCTGTACAAGTGCTAGGCAAAGCGCAATTATCAGTGCAAAGTTTCCAACTTCTGGGATCATCGCAATTTTTATCATCCTTGAGGTTGATTTGGACGAAAAGTACCCTGCTTATTCAGGCTGGCTGCGACTTCTGGGGGCATATAGTTTTCATCGTGCTTTGCCAAGACCTCCTGAGCGACAAAAATACCTCCTTCATTCAATGATCCTTGCGCAACAATACCCTGACCTTCCCTGAACAGGTCAGGCAGCAACCCCGTATGACGCACTGTAATGGAATGATTCAGATCAGTTAGACCAAATTCTGTTGTCAGCCCATCCTCAGCCTTTATCACACTACCCGAAACAACGATGCCACCAACCCTGAATAGCCTGTTTTCCGGCACCTCGCCCGAAATTACCTGAGAAGGCGTATGGAATAACATGATATTTTGACGCATGGCATACAAAGACAGTGCCACAGCGACACTGAACCCTACAAGTAGTACGACCACGAAAATCAGACGTTGTTTTCTTTTAGCACGCATTGAATACTACTGTTCAAGAGCTTGTTTTATTTCCTTGAGGATTTTATTTTTGCGCAGGCTGGTAAAGACTATGCTCAACACGAGAACAACTACAGTAATACCGTATGCACCCCATACAAACAAAGCCCTTCCCTCCAGGTAAGTTATTTCCTGCACTAGTTTACTTCCACTAATAGCTGTTTCACCCAGTTCGTCCTTCTCTCACGGTACAAAATTTGATTTCGCATGCGAATGATCAACAGTACTATAAAATAGGCCTGAAATGCTGCAGCCATAACCAACAGAGGATACAACATACTTGGATGAACCGATGGAGATGCTGAAACAAGCTGCATATTCGGTTGGTGCAGAGAATTCCACCACGTTACTGAAAAGTGAATGATAGGTATATTAATCACGCCTATGACAGCCAAGATACCTGATAGTCTAGACGCGGTTCGGGAATCTTCAATTGCCGAGTGAATGGCAACAACCCCTAAGTATAAAAACAGCAATATCAGTTCGGAAGTAAGCCTCGCATCCCACTGCCAGTAAGTGCCCCAGGTCGGCTTTCCCCACAGCATACCCGTAATCAGTGCAAGTGCTGTAAACATTGCACCAATGACTGCACATTCAGACACTACAATTTCAGAAACCTTGGTCCGCCAGATCAATGCTGTAAATCCGGCTATTGCCATAATGACGTACACAAACATCGACATCCAAGCCGCAGGCACGTGAACAAATATTATCCTGTAGGTCTCGCCTTGCTGATAATCTGCAGGTGCAATGAATAATCCCCAGTAGAATCCTGCAACCATCAGCACGATGGTCAAACCTGTAAGCCAAGGAATCCATTTTCCGGACCACTCGTAAAAATATTTTAATGAAGATAATCTATGCAGGAATTTCCACATCATTCAATCCATACTCACCTTCAGTGAGGCACTGATTGCCAAAGGGGCCAAAATTAGGGCTAGAATCAAACCTGCACCCAGCATAGCTAGCTGGCCTGAAACCGCTTGCCCATCCATTGCAGCACTCACTGCGGACGATGCGAATATCAACACTGGAATATAAAGTGGCAATACAAGCAGGCCAATTAACATGCCACCACCTCCCAAACCTACCGTGAGCGCTGCACCAATAGCACCAACCAGGCTCAGTATAGGGGTGCCAATCAGAACCGAAATCCACAATACAGGAAGAACCTGTCCAGGTATATGCAGGAGCATGGCCATAATAGGCACAATTCCCAGCATAGGCACACCCGTTATTATCCAGTGTGCAACCACTTTACCGAAGATTAGCAGCGAGACTGGGTACGGGCTTAAAAACAGCTGCTCAATACTGCCATCTTCAAAATCTTGCTTGAAGATTCTTTCTACGGAAATCAGGGCAGCAAGTAAAGCTGTAACCCATACCACACCAGGTGCCAACTTGCTTAGAAAACTAACATCCGGACTTACACCGAGCGGGAAAAGAGTTACCACAATTGCATAGAACAGTACCGGGTTCATCAATTCAGCACGACGCCGAAATGCCACCAGCAAATCGCGATGTATGACAGTCAGGAGTACATTCAGCACAATTTATGAGAGGGTAATCTGCTTGACTCGGAATTCCGGAAGTTTTAACTCTCGATGTGTAGTAACAACGAGCAATCCCAGTTTATCCAAATGATTTTTCAAATCCAGTTCAAACTTGACAATAAATTCTTTGTCCAATGCAGTAAGAGGTTCATCCAAAACCCAGATTGATCTTTGTTCCAGCAACAGTTTCGCCAGGGCCACACGGCGAACCTGTCCAGCAGAAAGCTTTCTGGTCAGAACATTTCTCTGCTTGAAAAGGCCCACATATCGTGCAAGCTCCTTCAGCTTTGACGCATCACTACCCTCACCTGCCAGACGCTGCATAAACGATAGATTCTCAAGTACAGTAAGGTCCATTTTCACACCAGACTGGTGCCCGACATACGAGATCTGCTGCCTGAAACTATCGTGACGAAATATGGATTCATCACACCAGGTAACATCACCCTCAACCGGATGACTGAATCCGCACAATATCCTTAATAGACTTGTCTTGCCGCTCCCATTGTCGCCTTTAACTACCAAAGCTTCTCCCGATTTGACTGAGAACTCTAAGTTGGAAAAGAGTTCCGTGTCACCTCTGACACATTTCAAGCCATGTGCTTTAAGCATGCTTGTCACCTGAGTGTGCTTCTCTTTGGGTTCGATTAGGTAAAATAAGGCTCAGGAGAGTAATTCATTTATTGAAATGAAATCTTAACATGCAGCATTCCAAATACAACGAACGAAATTCTTCAGACAATACGTCCACTCTGCCTCGGCGTGTCCTGGTTTCGGAAAAGGTAACTACATGGTAAATCGTGGTATCTGCTATATGATAGTCTCTAGCAACTCATGATGCAGGCCAAGACTTCTTGAAATCCATTCATAGCAGTTGTCGTTTATGAAATTTTTTCAGCCCAATCTTCCAAGCGAGAGCAATCCCCAAGTCACCTGGGGGCAAGCCTATGGTTGCAGCAAAAGTCTTGCCCTGGCTAGTGCAGTGGAAAAAATTTCGGGTCCAACCCTGATTATCACTCCAGGTATTCAGGTTGCACAACAACTGGAAAACGAGCTGAAATTCTTTTGCAAGCCGTCCAAAAAAATCCTTTTGTTTCCGGATTACGAAACACTCCCGTACGATGAATTTTCACCCCATGAAGATATCATCTCTGACCGACTACACGCCTTGAGGTCACTGCTGGATACCAACTGTTTTGTATTAATCGTCCCGGTAACCACTTTCATGACACGGCTTGCGTCGAAATCTTTTATCGCCAATCAAACCCTGGACCTGTCGACAGGTAGTCAACTCGACTTGAGCTGGTTCAAGGAAACTCTTGTGAGCTCGGGCTATCAATACGTCTCGCAAGTCACATTGCATGGTCAATTTGCTGTACGTGGTTCAATAGTTGACTTGTACCCTATGGGCTGCAGCCATCCATATAGAATTGATTTGTTCCATAATGAAATTGACTCGATTCGTACCTTTAACCCTGAAAACCAGATTTCCAGCAGCACGACTCGAGAAATTCGAGTCTTGCCTGCAAAAGAATTTCCAACCGATGAATGCGCGATAAGGCGCTTCCGACAAAATTACAGGATTGAGTTTGAAGGTGACCCGAACAATAGCTGCATTTATCGGGATGTCAGCAATTGCAACCTGCCCCGTGGAATTGAAAATTACATGCCACTGTTTTGCACAAAAACCAGCACTTTGCTTGACTTCTTCCCAAACAAGTTCCAGCTGGTTTTGATTGAAGACATTTTTCAAATAGCCAGAAACTTTGAAAATGAAGCGTTTTCAAGGTACACGCAACGAAAAAATGATCACATGCGGCCGCCCCTGCGCCCGGAACTGTTGTGGATCTCTGTCAGAGAGCTTGAGAAAAGTCTGAGTAATCTCAGCACAATACGGTTGCAGCAATATGAACTAGAACGTCCCAGCCGTAACCAGTTTAACCTTGGCGCGAGTCCTCTGCCCGCCCTCTTCATTAATTCACGTGTAACCGACCCGGCAGCAGAACTCAGGCAATTCATTGAGAATAGTGAATGCAAAATTCTTTTTCTTGCCGAATCTCATGGCAGAAAAGAATATCTGCTTGACGTGCTGAAAGGCTTTGATTTGCACCCATCAGATATAGCCAATTGGCAGGAGTTCAGAGAACTAAATTCGACTCTGGCAATTTCAGTAGGTCCACTTGATCTTGGCTTGGTGCTTTCAGATTGCAGGACTGCAATTATCACTGAAAGCGATCTGTTCGGGACACGAATCAAACAAAAACGCTGGCGTAGAAGACAGATCAGAGATGCGGAAGCCTTGATCCGAAATCTGGCAGAACTCAACGAAGGGTCGCCTGTCGTACACGAAGACCATGGTGTCGGCCGATACCGTGGTTTGAAGACATTGAATCTTAGCGGCACTGAAACAGAATTTCTGGTTCTCGAATACGCTAACAGTGACATATTGTACGTTCCTGTATCTTCTCTGCATCTGGTAAGTCGTTACACTGGTGCTACGCAAGAAAACGCACCTTTACATCGCCTTGGTGGTACAGTCTGGAAAAACATTAAGCGCCGTGCCGTTTCATGTACGCATGATGTTGCCGCTGAACTTCTTGACATCTATTCCAGACGTGAAGCCATAAAAGGCTATCAGTACAACATTGACCACCAGGAACTAAACCTGTTTGGGTCAACCTTCACGTATGAAGAAACTCCCGATCAGCTAACAGCCATAGAGGATGTCATTGCTGATATGGCATCAAATAAACCAATGGACCGTGTGGTATGTGGAGACGTTGGATTTGGCAAGACAGAAGTCGCTATGCGGGCTGCCTTTGTGGCGACATCAGCAGGGAAACAAGTCGCAGTGCTTGTACCTACTACATTGCTTGCACTCCAACACTATCAAAGCTTCAGTGAAAGGTTTGCCGACTGGCCAATTCAAATTGAACAGATTTCACGATTTGTTCCAGCCAAGCGTCAAGATGCACTTAAGCATGGCCTAAAGGACGGGAGTATCGATATTATCATCGGGACACACAGGTTGCTCAATTCAGACATGAAATTCTCGGACTTGGGTTTGATAATTGTTGATGAGGAACAGCGTTTTGGAGTTCGCCAGAAAGAAACACTGAAAAAAATGCGCTCCAGCGTGGATGTGCTGACTTTAACTGCAACTCCTATTCCAAGAACTCTGAATATGTCGTTAAGCGGGTTGCGGGACTTATCCATCATTTCTACCCCTCCCAACCACCGCCATTCCATAAAAACCTTCATAAACACATGGAATCCAAACCTGATACAGGAGGCTTGTATACGTGAACTGAGGCGGGGCGGGCAAATCTTTTTTCTGCACAACGAAGTAAGAAGTATCGATAAAACTGCCAAAGACATACAACGACTTCTGCCCGACATCAAAATTGGTATTGCACATGGACAGATGCCTGAAAGGAATCTCGAACAAGTCATGCTTGATTTTTATCACCAGCGATTCAGCCTTCTCGTGTGTACAACAATCATAGAGAATGGGATTGATATCCCGTCCGCTAACACGATTATCATCAACCGTGCTGACAAGCTCGGGCTTTCACAACTTCATCAAATCCGTGGAAGGGTTGGCAGATCACATCACCGGGCCTATGCCTATCTGATTACACCTCCTAAATCATTGATTACCGAAGATGCCCTGAAGCGTCTGGAAGCAATCGAGGCACTGGAAGATCTGGGTATAGGATTTACCGTGGCAACCCATGACTTGGAAATCAGGGGGGCCGGCGAACTACTTGGTGCTGAACAAAGCGGACAAATCCATGAAATCGGCTTTAGCCTGTACAATCAACTGTTAGCACGAACTGTTGCTGCCCTCAGGGAGGGAAAAATTCCATCCACCGACCTGTCACCTGAGCACGGTACTGAAGTGGATCTTGGAGTGCCTGCCTTACTGCCGGAAGATTATGTGCCTGATGTGCATACGAGACTTGTGCTGTACAAGCGTATAGCAAATGCCAAAAATATGGATGACCTAGATGATATTGAAGTGGAACTGATAGATCGATTTGGACTGTTGCCAGAATTCACCAAAAATCTTTTTTTGGCTACTCAATTGAAACTGACGGCCAAGCAGTACGATGTTACCCGGATTCAGGCAGGAAACAAATATGCACACCTGTTCTTTTCAAAATCGCCTAATATCGACATAAGCAAATTGCTGACACTTATACAGAACGAACCAACGAGCTATAAACTGGGAAGCACTGAAAAACTTACTGTATATTCTGAAATGGACAGCGCCGAAAAACGATTGGAAACGATTGCAGGATTGCTCAGCAACTTGCAACAGAAAGTAGCAGCCTGAATTATTGCCTTCCGTACATGCATTATCTCAACATTTTCCGACGTATAGTGTTCCTGTCTGCACTCTGGGCCTGCCCACTTGCATTAGCAGACGATTACATAGTGGAAATGATCTTTTTTGCACATGAAGGGAATAACTGGGAACCATCCGTTCATGCCCAAAAACAATCTCCCCACCAGCCTGATATTCAAAGCGCTATCCCGTTGAATGACAGTGCGGTCTTCTATGATTTTTTACCTTTATCAGAAAATGAGTTTCGGCTGCATGATCTTGCCAATCTGTTAACAACGTCAGGAAAATACAGGGTTATGCAGCATGTTGCCTGGCTACAACCTGGCCTTGCGAAAGAAGCTGCAATCCCTGTACGCATTCAGGCAGGCAAAGATTTTAATGACACATTCAAAGAACTAAAACCAATTCAAGTCGATTCAAGCAATGCCGCAGAGCTGGGTAAGATTTCGGTCCGTGAATTGGATGGCACAGTCAAAGTATTTTTAGCTCGTTATCTTCATATATTCACAGATTTGATCTACAGGAGACCTAGCGGTAGCGAGGCGCTGCCCAGTACAGAATTCGATTCGTCAGGACGAGACTTGCATTTAACGGAACATGCACTCAAAGCGCACAGGAAAATGCGAAGTGAGGAATTGCATTATATTGATCATCCACTGTTCGGAATTCTGGTAGAGATCCGGTCTGCTGAAAACGAGGATTAATGCTGTCTCAGACTTTGGGCTTCACAAGCACTTGACCATAGCTATAATTAACCGTCTGACTGAATGCTGTCCCTGGACAATGTTTTCATGCATCGCTGACAGATCAATTTGATGCTTGCTGGTTTCCAAGCCTGCTGCCCAATTTACACAATGCGCACATGTTGCATAACAAAGGCCTAGCTCCCTGGCCAACGCCGCCTCAGGCATAGCCGTCATCCCTACCAAGTCACATCCATCATTTTTTAGACGTATCACTTCCGCTGCAGTTTCCAGCCGTGGGCCTTGCGTGACCCCATATGTACCACTATCTAAAACCATAAGATCAATGTTGGCCGCCGCCTTAATCAAAGCTTTCCGAAGCTCATCGCAATATGGTTCAACAAAATCAATATGGGTCACCGGATTCAGGGCTGACTCAAAAAACGTGTGCTTGCGACCGTAGGTATAGTCAATTATTTGATCGGGAATGATGATCTTTCCTGGCTGGCTGGCACTTGCAATACCTCCTACGGCTGCCAAACCAATAACATGAGTGATTCCGACACTGTGCAAAGCCCAAATATTGGCACAATAATTAATCTTATGTGGGGGGATGGTATGACCATCACCATGCCTGTACATATATATAGCTTCTTTACCGTCCAGCTTAACTGTGGACAATGCGCTGCTGCATGAGCCAAATGGAGTATCGACTTCAAGTTTGTTAATTACTTCAAGTTCGCCTATCGCAGTTGATCCGCCAATTATTGCAAGGCGTTTTGTTGTCATTACGAAATTATTTTATGTAAAAGGTAACTCTGGTTTTTTATTGTTAAATTACAGAATCAGCCTGCATGAATCATAAATGATCACAGACTCAGGATGTCAAAAGCATGTATTTCCCCTGAATTAGAAATTGTGATCAATCAGGCGTTCATTGACTGTATGTCGATGGCAGATTGCTGTTTGCAAGTTTCATTGCCCACCAAAAGATATCGTATCGTCTGCATTGTCAAGCTGTAGAACATGAGTTGGGTATGCAATGCTTGCATGATTATTCTCAATAATGTCGGATATCTTCAGCAAGACATCCTGCTTGACTTCATGAAACCTTATCCAATTCGTCGTCTTTGTAAATGTATACACAAAAAAATCGACTGAAGATTCGCTGAACTGATTGAAATTAACAATCATGGTCTGGGACTTGTCTATTTCATCATGGCTTATCAGCATCTCCTTGACTTCCTTCACGATATCTTTCATTACATGGATATCATCGTACCGTATGCCAATCGTTTCATAGATTCTTCTGTGTGACATGCGGGACGGATTTTCGACAACGATATTTGCAAAGACTGAATTGGGAACATAAAGAGGTCGTTTGCTGAACGTACGAATTCTTGTCTGACGCCAACCTATTTCCTCGACTGTTCCCTCGATATCCATGTCAGGCGAACATATCCAGTCGCCAACTTTGAAGGGCCGATCCAAATAGATCATGAGTCCGCCAAAGAAATTCGATAACAGATCTTTAGCAGCAAATCCTACAGCAATTCCTCCGATTCCCCCGAATGCCAAAATCCCTGAAATACTGAATCCTAGTGTCTGCAGCATAACCAATGCAGCAGTAATGAAAATGGATGCGTTGACCAGCTTGACCAGGGCATTTGCAGTAGTTACATCAATACTGCTGCCCTTCTCCGAATGAGTCCTGATCAAGGCTTTTTCAAATCCTTTGACAAAACGGATCAAAAACCAAGTAAGTACTACGATTATCGAAACGTTTCGAACAGGATCGATGGCCCTGAATATTTCTGCTTCAGTACGTCCCGCTACAATTTCTGCAGCAAACAAAATTCCGATAACCCATATCAATACCTGAAGAGGTTTTTGCACAGCGTGAACAAACGCATCATCCCAAGGGTTCATGGATTGCTGAGCCTTCTTGGCTAGTCTGCGCATAAGCAGGCTGACAAGAAAATTAAACAGCAGGGCTGTAAACACTACGGCAAACACTTGTATTACCCAAGTGCCCGCAAAATCATGTGAACCCTGATATCCAAGGAGCTCAGAAATTTTCATGCTCTCTATACTTCTTGCCCGTTATCTCAACACATCTCTAGACCAGCAAATCTTCATAAGGAAGATTTCGGTATGATTCTACTTGCAATACTGCAGATTGCCACACATCACTGTTGCGGAGTTCTGTATAGGATATTGGACCCCTGCCCCCGTGCATGCGCGTCAGGCGTATCTGGGATGTTGGACTGCTACCGTTCTCGAGCCTTTCAGCTACCAGGGCAGCCTGTTCACCAGCATTACAAATCAAAACCATGTCACACCCTGCACGCAATGCCAGTTGTGTCCGCACTACATACTCGTCATCAATTGCAGCAGCCTTCATACTAAGGTCATCACTGAATATGACCCCCCTGAAATCAAGATGCTCACGCAACACCGCCCCTAGCCACTTGCTTGAATAGGTGGCAATACTCTTGTCTATTCTCTCATAGACAACATGGGCAACCATTATTCCTGCTATACCCTTATCAATCACGCTGCGAAACGGCTCCATGTCCCGCATTAATATATCTTGGTAGCGACGCGAATCAACTGGTAGGTCAGTGTGCGAATCTGCAGCCACACTGCCATGCCCAGGGAAATGCTTGGCTACTGCCTGCATCCCGGCTCTGCGCATGCCACGAATATAATGTAAAGCCAACTCCGCGACGATTTCTGGATTTTTGTGAAATGCACGCTCGCCTATAACTCTGCTCATTTTGCTATTTAAATCTAATACTGGAGCAAAACTGAAATCCACTCCAATTGATCTAAGCTCAGCCGCCATCAGCCAGCCAGTAACCTCCGACAGCCTACAAGCTCTTATCGGGTCCATGTCATAGACTTTTCCAAGCTCTTCGATTGCTGGAAGTCGTGTAAACCCCTCCCGAAAACGCTGAACACGACCTCCCTCCTGATCTGTAGCCACCAGCAACCTCGGGTGCCTCAAAGCATGAATTTCACTAATCAACTCAGCCAGACCAGAAATTGAAGTAAAATTACGGCTAAAGAGGATCACACCTCCAACCCTTGGTGAGTTCAAAAGGTCACGCTCTTGTACCGACAGTGAGTCAGCAGCGAGATCTACCATGAGCGGACCAAGTGACATGCCTGCCTATACGTCAATTAAATCAACTTCTTTAAGCCGATGAAATTCTATTCAAGAAACGAAACCTATACACTGATCGCCTAAATAAAGAGCTTAAATATTCCCCACGTCAGTTCCACATGTATTCCAGCTCTACATCATCTCGCAATCTACTTGTGTGAAGATCAATGAAGCTACACAAACTCATCACAGTATATAGTATCGTCAGCATGGTTAATAAATACAAAGCTTGGGTAGGGCAGAATTCGTAGCTTTCATCAAATTACAGCAATGATTGAGCCAAATAACCTTAAACTCCTTGATGCTGGACAGATCGTGCTGGACCCTTATCAAAAGGAAACGTTGAAGGCATTGCAGGAATTGCGACACAAGCTTGAACAATATCACCCAAATGAATCTATTTTCAGCCGTATCACAACAATCCTGTCTAGAAAATCTGACACAGAAAACTTAAAGGGTTTATACATCTGGGGCAGAGTTGGACGTGGGAAAACATTTCTGATGGACTTATTCTTCTCTGGTCTTCACGTCAAGAAAAAATTACGCCTTCACTTCCATCAATTCATGAACGAATCCCACGAGCTGATGAGAATACACAGCAACAAGAGAAACCCTCTCAAGTGGGTTGCCCAGGAATTTTCTGAAAAGGCTACGGTGCTGTGTATTGATGAATTTCTCGTCAATGACATTGGTGATGCAATGATCATTTCAGGACTCTTACATGGACTCTTCAAAAATAAGACTGTCCTAGTCACTACCTCCAATATTAAACCGCGCCAGTTATACAAAAACGGATTGCAACGTGAAAGTTTTTTACCTGCAATTGATTTACTTCAAACGCATACCGATATAATTCAACTGGGTGGTGAGACTGACTACAGGTTTGAATCCATGCAGATTGAAGGTGTGTACAACACGCCTGTTGATGAAGAATCTTTGGGCTGGCTGGAACATCATTATTTAAGTCTCAGTTCTGAAAAAAATGATGGATCATGGGGTACAATCCAGATCGGCGGCAGAACCCTACAGACCATCCGCCACTCAGCAAAAATTGCCTGGTTTGATTTCAATGAACTTTGTGCGGGCCCACGCAGCACATCCGACTATGCTGAACTTGCGAAGCGATTCAATACTATATTAATTTCGCATGTACCGGTTCTTGAAAACAAGGATGATCAGGCTAGAAGATTCATAAATCTTGTGGACGAGTTTTACAATCGTAATGTAAAGTTAATCCTGTCTGCTGAAGCCAGCCCGGATTCATTGTATCGAGGCTCACGACTCAGCGATGAGTTCATGCGTACCACAAGCAGGCTTACTGAAATGCAATCGCTTGAGTATCTGGAAAAGCAACACAACCCAAATTAATTTTTTGACAAGGAAGGACACATGAAACCAGCCGTAAGAATTGCCATAACAGGCGCCGCGGGGAATATTGGATATGCAGCAGCGTTCCGTATCTCTGCAGGAGGGATGCTCGGGACTGACCAACCGATTATCCTGCAGTTAGTCGAAATCGAGCCCGCATTGCAAGCATTGAAAGGCGTAGAAATGGAATTGCTTGACTGTGCTTTTCCATTGCTAGAAAACGTCATTACCACATCAGACATCGAAACTGGTTTCAAGGATACCGATTACGCATTGTTAGTTGGTTCCAAACCACGCACTAAAGGCATGGAGCGAAGTGACTTGCTGGGAGATAACGGGAAAATATTTGGGCCACAGGGACGTGCTATCAATAATCACGCCTCACGCAATGTCAAGGTCCTAGTAATAGGGAATCCAGCCAATACCAATGCTCTGATAGCCATGAACAATGCCCCTGACTTGTCACCTTCACAATTCTCTTCCATGATGAGGCTTGATCACAACCGTGCCCTGAACCAGCTCTCGTTGAAGACCGGCTCTAAGATTGCAGACATTACACGTCTTACAGTATGGGGAAATCATTCTCTCACTCAGTATCCAGATATTAGCCACTGCAGAATTGACGGCCAAGATGCCACCTCAGTTGTAGATATTTCCTGGTACAAAGAGACGTTCATACCTAACGTACAAAATCGAGGAGCAGAAATCATCAGTGCTAGAGGAGCATCTTCTGCCGCCTCTGCCGCCTCTGCTGCAATTGATCACATGCGAAATTGGATATTTGGCACACCAGAAGATGACTGGACTAGCATGGGGATTCCGTCTGCTGGCGATTATGGCATTACGGAAGGATTGATGTATTCCTTCCCTGTACGCTGCAAAAATGGCAGCTATGAAGTCGTCCATGATTTACACATGGACGACTTCAGTACGGAGAAGACCAAGATAACAGAAAAAGAGCTGTTAGAGGAGCGGGATGCTGTAAAGGCCTTGCTCTAGACGCTTACTCCCGCCCACTCAGTGATAAAGTCATCTATGTAGTCGGCTACCACATCAGGCCTGTCTTCCGGGACATAGTGGCCTGCACGTTCAATAACATGAAAGCGGGTTGGGCCTTTAATAGCTGCCTTCAGTCTTCGACCTGACTCTACTGGCATCCAGGCATCATGGAGCGCCCAGCACACCATGGTCGGACACGTAATCTGGCTATGATCAACGCCAAGAGTCTCCGAATTGGAAGGGTCACTACAGACTTTCACCAGAGACTTGAATCCATGCAAACCTGGGCCGCGCGCCCAGTGTGACAGATAGTTCTGCTTAACATTTTGATCCGTAAACGCAATCTTATCGTAGCTCCCTGTTCTTAACAGTGCAGGGAATGCAGCAGCTGCCTGTCCCATTGCCACCTGCAACACTTCGTCAGGTGCACCTACCAAGGCATTGAAAGCTTCTACTTCCAGAACTGGCCAATAATCAAATGCCACCGGATTGATTAATACTAAACGGCTAATGTGGTCACAGTACTTTGAAGCAAAAATCTGGCAGGCACCCCCACCATGATCATGCCCCACAAGAACAACCTTACCTTTTAAACCAAGTCCTTCAATTACCCCTTTAATGGCCTCTGCCTGATTGGTCAAGGTGTGTTTAACATCATCCAGCGGCATATCGGATTGACCATAGCCAATCATATCCATGGCATAGGTTTGATAGCGGTCTTCCAAGTAGCCTTGGACGTGTCGCCACAAACGCGCGTTGGTTGGGATCCCATGAACCATTAAAATTTCCTGACCTGAGCTGCCTTTTTGTTCAATGTTGATGTCCAACTTGACTCCATCAACTGTAACTTGTTGCTTCATATGTCACTCCTCAACTTAAAAACGCAAGTTATGATAGTACAGGATCAGGTATTCGCCTGAAATAAAATAGCAGAAAAAATTTACGGCCATATTTCAAGCTAACAGTATTGTGGGCACCATGCAACACCAGTACACGACTGCCATTTTGTGCTGCAAACGGTCATGTCAGAATGGGGTTACGATCAAAACAGGCTGACTGCAATCCATCTACATATCTGACTTCATGCAATTTAGACTGTCTGAAACCAGGACGGAGACAACTCTCCGAATCTCTGGTTATGCGCTAGCCATTCACTGAAAAAGATTGATGGGGAGAGCGTGATCCTTTAACGGCATCTTGATATCTTCAGTAAGCAGGCAGTTTTGCTGGAACTCGCGATCAACTACAAAAGAATGCCCTTGCTGAACACAAAATGACAGCCATTTAAATAAAAACCGGTTAACCCTCCATCTGAATTGTAAAGATGAGTGTGCCGGGTTACTACACGTAGGTAAATCTGAATTCTCAAACCTGAATGATTGGCCAATCACCTCAGCCTGCAATGCATCATAATAGATTCTCAGCCTGAGATCAGGATAAGCCAGTAGACCCTGTTGTGCATCAACAAAATAATGTGTCAATGCAATGGTTGAAGTATAGCGGGTCTGTTCCAAAACCTGCAGATAGAGATCCATCCCTTGGGTAATACGTGATACTGCTACAGGTGGCATTGATCCCTTTTGGCCACATAGTTTCCGAAGACGAATGTAGTTCGCCTCGTACAAATCCATCAGGCCGGCAAAAGAGTTAGGTCGAGGAGGAGCCGGAATTCTTATATTTCTGAATGTGTCTTTCACTGGGTTTGCAGTCCAAGCCTGACTAATATTGACATATAAACTGAAACGACTTCAACGGCTGGCATACACGTAATGGTCAATATATAGGGTCAGTCTTGAATGATTTGGATTACCTTATTTATATTGTGATCATGGGACGTCTGATTTCCTATCAACAAGGCATACAATTCCGTGTCTTGCATATCCAGCATGGATTCAAATGCACGTTTCAGTTCAGGATCGACGTTAAGATAGTGAGTATCAAGAAATTTCCGTGTCAGCATGTCCAGTTCCTTAGTGCCTCTGCGGCATCGCCATAGCAGCTTGTTTGGATTTTCCATAAACTCCTTCAACTGCCTCTCGTTGCAACTAGCTTCTTGATTTCTGCAATCGCTTTTGCAGGATTTAACCCTTTTGGGCAAGTATTCGTGCAGTTCATAATTGTGTGGCAACGGTAGAGTTTGAATGAATCCTTTAACTCTTGCAGGCGTTCATCAGTGGCCTCATCTCTGCTATCAGCAATCCAACGATAGGCCTGAAGTAATACTGCAGGACCCAGATAGCGATCACTGTTCCACCAATAGCTTGGACAACTCGTAGAGCAACATGCACACAAAATGCATTCTTCGAGTCCATCAAGTTTTTTTCGATCTTCCTCAGATTGCAAGCGTTCCCGACCTGAAGATGGCTCCGTCCTGGTTTTCATCCAAGGCTGGATGGATGAGTACTGCTTGTAGAACTGGCTCAAATCCACTACCAAATCCTTGACTACGGGCATATGGGGTAACGGATAAATCTTGAGGTCACCCTTGATATCTTTGATCGCTTTAATACATGCCAGAGTATTTGCGCCATTAATATTCATTGAACAGGAGCCGCATATCCCTTCACGGCATGAACGACGGAACGCAAGAGTCGAATCTATTTCATCCTTTATCTTGATCAACGCATCCAGGACCATTGGACCACATGTATCCAGGTCCAGTTCGTAGGTATCAATGCGCGGATTCTCATCTTGATCTGGATCATAGCGATAAACAACTATTCTTTTTACGCTGTGACCGGGGACAGGGGCTGGCGCCGGGTACTTTTTACCCGACCTGACGACGGAGTTTGCAGGAAGGTTGAATTGCGCCACATGTACCTCCTTAATAAACTCTGGCTTTGGGTGGAATAACTTCTACAGCATCGGTTTGCGTGTACATATGAACTGGCCGATACAGAATAGATGCATTCCCACTTTCATCTATAGATGCCAAAGAGTGTTTTAGCCAGTTTTTGTCATCACGCTTTGGAAAATCGTCACGTGCCTGTGCACCACGACTTTCAGTCCGGTTCAATGCTGATTGGGCTGTAACGATAGCCTGTGGCATTAAATTAGTCAGCTCTATGGCTTCTATCAAGTCCGTATTCCAAATCATCGAGCGGTCTGTAACTTTTATGTTGCTCAAGCAAGAAAACAATTCTCTGAGTTTTATCAGTCCTTTTCCTATTAACTCTCCTGTTCTGAATACTGCAGCATGGTTTTGCATGGTTTTTTGCATCTCGGCACGCAGCTTGGCGGTAGGAGTGTCACCATCCGAATGGCGCAATCTGTCAAACCGGTCCAACGCTTTGTCAACTGAATCACACCTGAGAGCACCATGTCCTTGCCCCGGCCGAACCAGTTCCACTGCACGCATGGCAGCTGCCCTGCCAAATACAATCAAGTCCAGCAAGGAATTCGAGCCCAACCGGTTTGCACCATGAACAGAAACACAGGCTGCCTCACCAATCGCCATTAGCCCAGGAATCACATGGTCCGGATTATCACCTTTCAGGGTCACCACTTCACCTTGATAATTTGTGGGTATTCCACCCATGTTGTAATGGACAGTCGGTATCACAGGTATCGGCTCCCGGGTTACATCAACTCCTGCGAATATCCTTGCAGACTCTGCAATGCCCGGGAGCTTTGCATGAATCAAGTCTGCTCCTAGGTGCTCCAAATGTAGATGTATATGATCCTTTTGATCTCCAACCCCCCGACCTTCGTTAATTTCAATGGTCATGGAACGGCTTACCACGTCACGTGATGCAAGGTCTTTAGCGTTAGGTGCATACCGCTCCATGAAACGCTCACCATCAGAATTTGTCAAAAACCCTCCTTCGCCCCGAACTCCCTCCGTAATCAAGCAGCCTGATCCATAGATTCCTGTAGGGTGAAACTGGACAAACTCCATATCCTGCAGGGACAATCCTGCGCGAAGCACCATCGCGTTGCCATCCCCGGTACAGGTATGTGCAGACGTGCAAGAAAAGTAGGCACGCCCATAGCCACCTGTGGCAAGCAAGACAATATGGGAACGAAAGACATGCAGTTCACCAGAAGCAAGATCCCAAGCTAGTACACCCTTGCAAGTACCATCATTATCCATAAGCAAGTCAATCGCAAAATACTCAATAAAGAATTCTGCATTGTGTTTTAGGGACTGCTGATAAAGGGTATGCAAGATCGCATGGCCAGTTCGGTCAGCTGCAGCGCAGGTCCTTTGTGCAATCCCCTCACCATAGTGTGTGGTCATTCCTCCAAAAGGCCGCTGATAAATGCGCCCGTCTTCGGTACGTGAGAATGGAACACCAAAATGCTCTAGCTCTACGACAGCGGGAATAGCCTCACGACACATGTATTCGATCGCATCTTGGTCACCCAGCCAGTCTGAGCCTTTGACCGTGTCATACATGTGCCAGCGCCAATCGTCTTCACCCATGTTTGCAAGAGCAGCACTCATCCCGCCCTGTGCAGCCACAGTATGGCTCCTTGTCGGAAACACTTTTGTGATGCATGCAGTAGAAAGACCACTGGCTGTCATGCCTAGCGTAGCTCTCAACCCAGCTCCGCCAGCACCTACCACTACAACATCGAAAGTATGCTCAACCAACTTATATGCTTTGCCCATTGCAGCTTCTAAAGCACGACTCTGAGGAGTGCGGCAATCCCTACAACTGTTAGCAGAATACAGGCTAAGTTTGATGTAAGCAGTGAAGCTGATTTCAGCCATCCCCTTACATAATCTTCTATTATTACCTGCATACCAAGCTTGATATGATAAAAAGTGGCTACTACGAAAAGGAACAGAAGTGCTGTAACAACTGGTGACTGTAACCAGGAAACCACAGTCTCATAGCTAGCACCTGCCAGCATGGCCACAGCAAATGCAAACCAAATTGCTATCGGCAACAACACCACGGCAGTAAGTCGCTGCATCCACCAATGTACAACAGCCCCCTTGCCAAGAGGAATAATCCCGGAAAATCGATTTCGCCGTAACATATTCACATTCATGCATTAACTGATGAACCAGGCAACTATCCAGACAGCAACTGTGAAAAACAGTGTTGCAAGCAAAATCATAATCCCGGAATACCTGTTAGCTTCCAGACCAAATCCGTAGCCTGCATCAAAAACGAGATGACGCAGTCCGTTGAACGAGTGCAGAAACAGGGCCGCGGTCCACATCACCAGAAATAGCTGACCCAAGGTACCCGATGCAACATTCCTAACCGTCTCGAAGGCATCAGGACCGGCTGCAACTGAAACCAGCACAACAACCAGCATCACCGCTCCTAAGGCCAAAACGACTCCAGTAACCCGATGCAGTATTGAAATGACCATTGAGAGAGGCCATCGATAAATTTGCAAATGTGGAGAGAGAGGCCTATTTTGATCCACCATTTACTCCCGCACTCTGCCTAGGAAATACACACAAAAAGCGGCTTGCGACATGTGTACACAGGTCATCCAAATGTTTTATGCTAACCATCAAATACTACCTGATTAGCTGTACATTTAACATATTCACTGAAAATTACTTGTTATAACAAACAGTTAGTGCAGACCGGAGTCAAATTGTTTCAGCAATATGAGGCGTGACCAAAACAAAACCCAGCCTAAGTGCAAATGATTTTTCAAATTCCGAGACGACTACAATGACTGTCTCATGGCTTGAATTCCTAAAAAATTCTGGTGCCGTTGTTGAACACGACAGGGTGATTTCCTTCACTTCATTTACAAACCCAGGTGATGAAACGGGGCGAACCTGCCTGTGTGAACTCACGAATCTAGGCTTGATTCATGCGTCAGGTGACGACACAGAAAGTTTTCTGCATAGCCAGTTCACAAATGACCTGCATCAGGTTACTACACACCTCAGTCAACTCAGCAGCTATTGCAATCCAAAGGGCAGGATATTATGCATTTTCCGGATCTTCAAACGAGATGAGGATTATTACCTGATTTTACCGAAAGACGTGCTACAACTGGCATTGCAAAAACTGACTCTGTACAAACTCAGATCCAGGGTTGAATTATTTGACAAATCAGATCAATTGGTTCTGTTCGGAATTGCCGGACCAGAAACCGAATCTGCCCTTAATCACATGGGAATAGATTTTCCAGAAAACGATGATGAGTGCCTCACGGATGATAGGGTAACCGTAATTCGTGTGCCAGGTGTATCTACGAGAGCATTGTTCGTTTGTACTCCAGAACGAGCTATCTCTCTCTGGAAAAGTTTTTCAGATGTACTGCCATGCATGACATATCGCGTATGGGACCAGCATGACATTCTCAGTGGCATTCCACAGGTCACTGCAAACACCATGGAAACTTTCACTCCGCAAATGACTAACCTGGAACTTGTCAATGGAGTAAGCTTCACAAAAGGCTGTTATCCAGGGCAGGAAGTAGTTGCACGAACTCATTATTTAGGAAAACCCAATCGCCGTATGTACCGAGCTGCCATAACAGCAGGCCAAGCCCCTGAGCCTGGCACCAACATTTTTTCCCTTACTACGGGAAATCAGGCTATAGGAAAAGTTGTAGTATCACAGATGGTATCTAAAGGCAGTGCCATCGCATTGGTCGTGCTGCGGTCAGAAATGCACCAAAGTCCGGATTTACATATTCAATCGACAACAGGTCCAGACGTTTCTATTCAAAAGCTGCCCTACTCGCTTCTAGTTCAATCAGTTTAAATCCAGCTTGTAATTCTTATACATTTACACAGCAAGCTGGCCTACCGGATTCTGAAGATTATCTTTCATGATCACCAGACTCCGGGCGCATTTGCGGAAACAGGATTACATCGCGAATATTGTTGGAGCCAGTCAGTAACATTACTAAACGATCAACCCCTATGCCCTCACCTGCGGCCGGGGGAAGCCCGTACTCCAGTGCGCGAATATAATCTGCATCATAGCTCATGGCTTCATTGTCGCCCGTTTGCTTCTCTGCGGCCTGCAACCTGAACCGTTCTGCTTGATCCTCAGGATCATTCAGTTCAGAAAATCCGTTTGCAATTTCTCTACCGCCCACAAAGAGTTCAAAGCGGTCTGTGACAAATGGATCGTGATCATTCCTTCGTGCTAGTGGGGAAACATCACAAGGAAATGCTGTAATGAAGGTAGGGTTCCTGAGTTTGCCTTCAACGGTTTTCTCAAATATTTCTGCTTGCACTTTCCCAAGCCTATAGCTTGATTCAATAGGTATACAGAGCTCTTCGGCCAAAGACCTTGCACCTTCGAGAGTATCCAAGTCTTCCTCAACTATACCAGTGTTGAAATGCAGAATTGATTCCTTCATTGTCATGCGAGGAAAAGGATCCGCCAAGTCATAAGATTCATCACCATACTGAACTGATGTGGTACCCAAGACCTCATAACAAACCCAACGAATCATCTCTTCAGTAAGACCCATTAGATCATGAAAATCTGAGTATGCTTGATAGAACTCAAGCATTGTGAACTCTGGATTATGCTGCGGAGACAATCCTTCGTTGCGGAAATTTCGATTGATTTCAAAAACCCGTTCCATACCCCCTACTACCAAACGCTTTAAATATAATTCAGGTGCCACTCGCATATAGAGCGTTCTGCCCAAGGCATTATGATATGTCTTGAAAGGTCTGGCAGTCGCACCACCGGCAATGGATTGCATCATCGGCGTCTCTACTTCAACAAACCTGCGATCAACCAGGAACCTCCTCAAACACTGAAGTATCTCAGTTCGTCTTCTGAATACACTTCGCGTATCGGCATTCATCATCAAATCAACATATCGTTGCCGATACCTTTGTTCCTGATTGACAAGACCATGAAATTTTTCGGGCAAAGGCCGCAGTGATTTTGTGAGAAGTACAGCAGACTGAACCCTCACGTATAAATCACCTTTTTTGGACTTTTGTACAGGCCCAGTGATACCTACGATATCGCCAACATCCCAAGTGTCCGTATCATTGACTAGAGATTCCTCGGAATTTTTACGATCAATGTAAGCTTGTATACGCCCTGTCATGTCCTGCAGCACCAGGAATGAACTTCGTATCGCCATGATTCGACCACCTACTGCTACACAATGATTCGATTCCACCAGCTCGTCTCTGGACCTGCCATGAAAGTTTTCCTGAAGGTCTTGGGCATAGCTGTCCCGGCGAAAGCGGTTTGGAAAGGCAACACCTTTTAGCCTAAGTGATTCAAGTTTTGCACGCCTTTGTGCTACCAGCCTGCTCTCATCATGAAAACTTTTTTTATCTGACATGATTTTCACAACCCACCTTTCAGGCTTGCTTCAATAAAACTGTCTAGATTGCCGTCTAGAACAGACTGCGTGTTACCTGTCTCCACGGCAGTGCGCAAATCCTTGATGCGGGATTGATCCAAAACATAGGATCGAATCTGGCTGCCCCACCCTATGTCTGACTTGCTGTCCTCTACAGCCTTCCTTTCCCCTTCACGCTTTTTATACTCCATCTCATATAATTTGGCTTTGAGCTGCTTCATTGCTGTATCCATGTTCCTGTGCTTTGAACGGTCATTCTGACATTGCGTGACAACCCCTGTTGGCAAATGGGTAATTCGCACTGCAGACTCGGTTTTGTTCACATGTTGACCACCTGCTCCACTAGCACGATAAACATCAATTCTTAAATCTGCAGGATTAATATCGATTTCGATATCATCATCGACTTCAGGTGATACAAAGACAGCTGCAAAAGAGGTGTGCCTGCGGTTCCCTGAATCAAATGGTGATTTGCGTACTAAACGATGCACACCTGTTTCAGTTCGCAGCCAACCAAATGCGTAGTCCCCTTCAAACCTGATTGTTGCGCTTTTGATTCCTGCCACCTCACCCGGAGATACCTCAATCAACTCGCTTTTGAAATTCTTGCGTTCCCCCCAGCGCAGGTACATGCGCAATAACATCTCGGCCCAGTCTTGCGCTTCTGTGCCACCTGACCCGGATTGAATATCGAGAAAGGCATTACCTTGGTCCATTTCGCCGGAAAACATCCGGTGGAATTCAAGCTCATAAACCTTTGACTCCAAGTTTGAGAGGTCATCTGTAACAGACTGTACCGTCTCTTGGTCATTTTCATCTGCTGCCAGTGCGAGCAGGGTTTCAGCATCACTTATTCCTGCCACAACTCCCTTGATTGCTTCTACGACTCTCTCAAGTTCTGCACGCTGCTTGCTTAGCTTCTGTACTGTCTCCGGCTGATTCCAAATTTCAGGGCTTTCCAATTCCAGACAGACTTCTTGCAGACGCGCTTGCTTGTCATCGTAGTCAAAGGTACCCCCTTAAATTGGTGACACGCACCCTTAAGTCTTCGATTATGCTGTGTAATGAACTGACTTCCATATTGATATCCAGGACAAATTAAGGCGCGTATGATACCGCATAAGTATTACCAGCAGTAGATACCAGCGATTTTGGACATGAGAACGGCACTATAGCAAGACCACTCCAAATCGCAGGATGCGCCTGAATGTAATATATACTCGATATTGACAATCAGCATGGTCGAAATTCAAATTTAAAGGCATGAGCGAACATATTTTATTTCTGACGGGAAAGCTTGCAGAAAAGAGCCTGTGTCGCGTATTACAATCCATCCAGCCAGCGAATTTTACTTACGATGTACGCCAGATGGGAGTCAGCGTGGCAGCATTGATGACAACACACATTATTGAAAATCGCTTGATGAATATCGGAAATGCCAGCCGAATCGTAATTCCCGGACGCTGCAGAGGTGATATTGAGAGCCTCTCAAAGGTTTTAGGGGTCCCAGTCGAGCGAGGGCCGAATGAACTTAAAGATTTACCTGCCTATCTCGGCCAAGTGGAGAAAAAAGCTGATTTGAACATACATGACGTACAGATTTTTGCGGAAATTGTTGACGCCCCCAGCATGTCCGTAGATGAAATCATACAGCGTGCAAATATCTATAGGCAGGACGGTGCGGATGTCATTGATGTTGGCTGCCTGCCAGGAACCACATTCCCTCACCTAAGAGAGGCTGTTCAAGCATTAAAATCAGAAAACTTCATGGTCAGTGTGGACTCACTGGCACCGGAAGATCTGGTCATGGGCGGAACTGCCGGTGCGGATTACCTCCTAAGCCTGAGTGAAGAAAGCCTATGGATTATGGATAAAGTAGATTCTGTACCCATTGTCATAGGCAGTCCTCCCGGTAACACCAGGTCCTTGTACAGGGCAATCGAAAAGCTCTTCGGGATGAACCGGAGGTTCATTGCAGACGCTATCCTTGACCCGATACATTTCGGATTCACGGAATCCATCGTCCGGTACCGAAACCTACGCAAACGTTACCCTGAAATCGAAATAATGATGGGAATTGGAAATCTCACTGAGCTTACTCACGCTGACTCTGCAGGCACCAATGCCATGCTAGCAGGACTGATTTCAGAGTTGGCAATTCAGCACTTGCTAACCACGGAAGTCAGCGGGCATTGCCGATGTGCCGTGCGTGAAGCAGATTTGGCTAGACGTATAATGCATGCTTCAAAAATCGATAATGTCCCGCCGAAAGGCTACAGTCATGGACTCATGGGACTGCATGAATGTGACCCTTTCCCATACAGCACGGAGGAAATCAAGGAATTTGCTGCTGGAGTCAAAGACCCAAATTACCGAATACAAGTCAGCAAGGAAGGCATCCACACATATAACAGGGATGGCATGAATACCACAACTGACCCATACGAGATTTATCCTCACCTGAATATAGAAAACGATACCGGCCATGCATTTTATCTTGGTGTTGAACATGCCCGTGCGCATGTAGCCTGGCAACTAGGAAAGAGGTATGAGCAGGATGAAGAACTGGAGTGGGGCGTAGCAATACGAAAGGAAAAGCAAGACTTGACTCAGTTAAAACCTTCAGGCTCAACCATGCACACTCGTAAAGCTCGAAAAGCCAAACTCAAGAACAGGAACAGAAACTAGGTATGCCATTTGTAAGGGAGTGCATTCTTACTACGTTAGACACAGGTGGAAATGTCCATGCCGCTCCTATGGGAATACATGAATACGAAGCGCATCTTGTCATACTGCCATTCAAACCGTCTATAACTCTGGATAACCTGGAAAGCCAAGGAACAGCGACTCTCAACTACACCGATGATGTGCGCGTTTATGCCGGTTGTTTAACGGGCCACAACGACTGGCCAACCCGCACTACTAAAATTATTCAAGGAGAACGTCTAGCAAACTGCATCTCACATACGGAAGTAGAGGTAATTCAAAAAACTGATGACCAGGTCCGACCTAAATATTTCTGCAAAGTTGTTCACGAAGCTATTCATGCTCCTTTTCATGGTTACAACCGCGCGCAGTTTGCAGTAATCGAGCTTGCAATTCTGGTCAGTCGATTACATATGCTGGACATTGAAAAGATCAATCATGAAATAGACTATCTTAAACCCAAAATTGAGAAAACCGCTGGACCGCGGGAGCGGGAAGCATGGAACTGGTTGATGCTGAAAGTCTCCGGTTTCCATAAGTCACAAGAAGGAGAGTCCTAATGACAGGTATGCTCGCAAGTGTTCGTAATCTGGAAGAAGCAAAAGTGGTTTATGAATGTGGAGCAGATATTATAGACCTTAAGGAGCCAAAGCATGGGGCGCTAGGTGCTATTCCACTTGATATGATGCACTGCATTGTCGATACCCTGTGGGAAAAATGTCTGATCAGCGCAACAACTGGTGACTTGCCTGCTGACGCTACTACCATTGAAGAGCAGATTTTGAAAACTGCTGAAACTGGTGTCGACTATGTGAAGGTCGGCATGTTCAGCAAACACCATTTAGAAAGTTGCCTTCCTCGCCTCGCCTCTTGTGCTAGCAGAGGGATCTCCATCATTGCTGTAATGTTCGCTGACTTGAATTCTGACTTGGGCAGCACTATTGATGACGTAAAGCATGCCGGCTTGAAAGGAGTTATGCTGGATACTGCACGTAAGGGATCGGGCAGCCTGTTAAAGCATGTAAATCTTCAGCATCTTAAGCAGTTTGTGAATCACTCAAGGCAAAAAGGCCTTCTTACAGGACTTGCAGGCTCACTGACAATAGAAGATATACCCGAACTCATTAAGGCTGACCCACATTACATAGGGTTTCGTACTGCACTTTGTTCAAGAAAAGAAAGGACTAGTTATATTGACAGAAACACTTTCATGAAGGTTCGAAGGAGTATCCCTATCCTTGCTGAGCAAAATCAGGCTTCAGGAAATTTTTGAAAGGCTGTGTGGGCGTTGCCGCTAGTAATAAAGGAATTACACTGAAAGTTGCAAAAAGGGCAATCAGCATAGCAAGGCTTGTAAGAAGTCCAAAATAGATAGAAGGTATGAAATTGGACAGGACTAGGATAAGAAAGCCTAACGCTATCGTAATGGAAGTAAAATAAAGCGCCTTGCCTACTGTTGTTTGCGCTGTACGCAAGGCTTTATAGTGGTCACCCACCTGCGCATATTCTCTTTTGTACCTATGAATATAGTGAATTGCGTAGTCTACACCTACCCCAACAGTTATTGCTGCAGTTGTGATTGTCATGATATCAAGCGGAATCCCTACAAGACCTATAAGACCCAGTATGAACAGAACAGTAAATGCATTAGGCAAGGCACCTACCAGTGCCAGTTTCAGACTACGAAACAACACGGCCAACACAATGAAAATGCAGGCAAACACTGTGCCTAGCGTCAGAATCTGGGAACGGAACAGGCTTTGCAGGAGATTGTTGTAAAGCACACTGACCCCGGTTAGCTTTACTTCCTCGTTATCTCTGATGAAACTGCCCTGGATGTCTGCGCGAATTTTATTCAACAAATCGTTTCTTACTAGCGAGGGGTCTGAATCTTTGATGCGCGCTAGTATTCTTGCTTGATTTCCCTCGACCGAGACGTAAGGGAAGATTATGGACTGTTTCATATCCTCTGGTATTTTTGAAAAAATCAGTGAAAGATGAAAGTCTTCCAAAGACTCACCATCGTTCACGGTACGGAACACTTCCTCTATACTAGAAAGCGACAGGACTTTCCCAACCTGGGGCAGACTTTCCAGGTAATCATGTACTTTGTCTATTTGCTTTATGCCGCTGCGATTGTACCAGTAGCTCTTGGCCGTAAAGTCATCTTGAGTATCTTCAAGTTCTGCCAAATAGTCATCAAACTCATCAACCTCATCATCCTCAGTTAATTTTTCTTCGGAATCTGGAATAAACTCAAGCATAACCTCCAGCGGCACGGTGCCACCCAGTTCTAAATCTATAATTTCAAGCCCCTGATAGATATCTGTGGACTTCTTGAAGTAGTCTATAAACCTGTTTTCTACTGTAAGCTGACTGATTCCTGCCATGCTTACCAGGAACATCACTATCAATACGGCTACTGCTGATTTTTTGTGTCCCATGACCAGGTGAAGCACTCCGTCTAGAAATGCTGATGAAGTATCCTTGCGTAATTTTCTGGGTTTAGGTGAGATCATTCTGATAAGTGCAGGTAACACAGTGAATGTAAGAACAAATGCACTAACAAGGCCAAATACCATCATATAGCCAAATGTAATAACAGGCCTGATGTCACTCAGTGTCAATGAAAAAAATGCCACGGCTGAAGTCAACACCATGTAAAAGCATGGAGTAACAATCTGCAAAACTGCTGATTTCGTATTTTCCTCTACACTCTCGTCCGGATTAAGTGACTGGACCTCCTGATAACGGATAATGACATGTATAGACAAAGCGATAGAAAATATAATAAGTAATGCAATAAAGTTTGATGAAATTACTGTTAGCTGATACCCGAGCAAACCGACTATCCCGGAAACAATCAACACATTTAATACGGCACATGTCAATGCAAGGAAAATCCAGGCCGGATTCCTGAAAAACACAAACAATACAATTACCATGATTGCTGCAATGGCAATACCGAATGTTTCCAGATCATTCATGGCAAATACTTTCACATCATTGATAATCAAAGGTGTACCTGCCAGAAAATACTTGCCCTCTTTTTCGATACCGGAAAGTACAGTCCGTACTGAGGTAAGAATTTGTTCAAATCTCTCACTGTTAAGCTTTTTCTGAGTGCTGACCTCCTGTCTGATTGACTCTAGCTCGGACTGTTCCTCCTCATTCAGAAACCCGCTATTGCTCTTTTCTATCAGGGTAAATTTCCGTTCCAGTAAACTTGCAAGTTTCTCGTTCTTCTCAACGGCTACCTGCAGGGCAGTCAGACTGAGATCTTTACTTACGAGATTTTCGACATATAGCGGGCTGGTAGTAAATTCCTGAAACGCCTTGTTCACATCCACTTGTGGAGACAGTAAGGTCGGATAAGTAATTTCACCCGTGTCCTCGTCCTCTTGAGGTTGTGTGAGCAATGGAACACTGACAATAGAAATTACATCGGCAATGCCCTCGATTTGCTCAAACTGCCTTGAAAGGCTGTCAACCAAACTGATTGTGGTCTCGTCCAGAATGCCAGTATGAGGCTTAAACCCGACAACAATAAAGTCATCCAACCCAAAGTGACGATGCACTTCCCGGTAATACTCAAGATCAGGATCATTTTCCAGCATCAGCGAATCAGCTGAAGCGTCAATGTAGAGATTTCTGATATGCGGTGTTACAGCGATTACAAAGACCAGAATACTCAGAATGATGAGATACGGATGCTGTATAACAGCATACAGTGGGGTTCTCACAAGTTTGTGAAGCATCATAAGGCTGACTAAATTCGCACGATTTCTAGACTAACACAAAACTCAAAACTGAGTATCGGTCAAGTTTTCAGAATTTTTCTGAATCAACGTCCTGAATTTTTTTGCCTCTGACTTGTGCATGAAGTGCGCCCTGATATCCAAATCAGCTAACAGACCTGGTAACACAGGATCTATGCAATTATGCACTTGTAGCTCAGGAATTGTCGTTTGTGAGAGTGTTATCGGTGCAGATTTGACGAACAAGACCTGTTTGATCGACAGATATTCTGCCAGCCAAACAGCAAGACTGTCTGATGTCACGTCCCACGTTCTCTCGAACCTGCAATGTTGGCTTACCATGTTATAAGGCTCCCAAATAACTACCCTATTATCGTTCCAGCAACACCTGATCTGTTCCATGCAGTTAGCCAAACACATGCTAGGAGACAGTGATGCCATCATGTATGCAAATTGCTGCATGCCCAGAACCGCCATATTATGTGCATGTGTAGCGTCCAGATTGAATTGTCTATCGGCAGTACGCACCATCTCAGCGAATGGGCCTCCTCCCGGAACAATCACAAGTTGGTGTGCCTGGCAAACAGCGAGAATTTCAAGCCACTCCTTGAGGTACCTGCTTTCATACAAGCTGCCACCAATTTTAACTACCCAAGGCATAGACATTATCTTTACTAAGCAGACTCATCATGGCTTTCGCTTTGTCAAATGTCTCCCGATACTCTGCATCTACATCAGAATCAGACACGATTCCCCCACCTGTATAAAAATACATTTGATTGTTTCGATGTAAGATCGTACGGATTGCAATATTAATATCCATGTTTCCATCAAATCCGATGTACCCGATCGATCCACAATAGATTCCACGCCGGTGTGGCTCAAGTTCTTCGATGATCTGCATTGAACGAACTTTTGGGGCACCAGTTATTGAACCACCAGGGAAACAGCCGCGTAGCAAATCCACTGCTGAGCGTTGAGCTTTCAGCTTGCCTGTAATGGTACTCACCATGTGGTGAACATTTGGAAAAGTTTCTATGTCGAAAAGCTTCTTCACTTGCACGGACCCCAGCGCGCAATTCTTGCTGATATCGTTGCGCAACAGATCTACGATCATAAGGTTTTCTGCTTGATCCTTTATGCTGTCTACTAACTCCTGAACTAAATTCCGATCTCTATCTTGATCTGAAGAACGTGGGCGAGTTCCCTTTATCGGCTTTGTCTGCACAATACCGCCTTTGACTGACAAAAATTGCTCAGGTGAATTACTCAAAATCTTGAAGTCGGGATAGCTCATGTAGGCACTGAATGGTGACGGGTTAATTCTTCTCAAAATCCGGTAAGCCGACCAAGGATCCCCCTCGACCTCAGTAGTAAATCGCTGGGCAAGATTTACTTGGTAACAATCGCCTTCAATAATATATTTTTTTATTTTTCTGAACGCATGAGAATAGTAGTCATGAGTCATATTGGAACGAGTAGGAGTTACAACCCTGAACCCTTGAGAGTTCTTGTAGCCGACAGGACATTTAAACAACCTGATTAATTCATTCCAATTTCTTCTGGTCCTTGAACTGGACAGGTCCCCCACCAAAACTGATTTCTTTTTCTTATGGTCAACAACTATAGCCCAAGAGTAGATGCCCATAGCCATGTCGGGTATAGCCCCATCACTCTCAGCTATGGAAGGTATACTCTCCATATAACGACACAGGTCATAACTCAAGAAGCCAAGTGCGCCACCCACAAATGGAAGATCGCATGCGAATTGCCTGTCTTCCGAGAGCAGTTCTTTCAGAACCGTAAAAGGTCCATCCAATACAGAATAAGATTGCGAGCAGGTGTGTATCTTCGTGTCAAAGTTTTGCGTAATTACACGCACGTCAGGTCTTGCTACCATGATGTCGTAGCGGCCAAGTGTGCTGCCGGGATGGTTGCTGTCGATAAACACTGACCATGGTTCTGCAGCAATTCTGTCGAAGAGCAACGTGCTGTCTTCCTTGTATGGAAGATCAACGTACGTAAGTGCTGTCATCTGCAGAATCTCTGAAAACCTAAGCAGGCAATGGATGCGGCAGGTGCACAAGCTCCTGGATCAAAACCCTTTTTCTTGCTTTCAAATTCAAACAAGCTAGCAGCATCCACGTACTGTCGGTTCAGACGTTGTGCAATTTCTTTCACAAGAAACCGTCCTGCACCCCCACCGATTATCGGAATCTCAAGAGACGGTCCCAGCCTAGACAAGCGTTTCCGACATGCGTTAATTATTGTCTGGATCTGTTGCTCACGTATGTACTCTGCAACTTCTCGCCACATGGTCAAGTCTTCCGGCACTGAATCGTATCCAAATGTTCTTGCCAAACGAGCTGCACAGGATCCGTCATCAGCTCCTCGATTGTCTGGAGTTCTGCACATATCTGCCCAGCTCGGCAACTCTCCCGTTAAGTTATACAGGTCAGCAGCATTAGAAAAATATTCATTTATAACCGGGATGAGCCGGTTTCCAACAGGTGCGGCTCTGCACAGCGCGAAAACTGGTGTTCGTACTACACCGCAATAAACCATCTCCTGTGTGTACAATCTCTCAGAATCTGTGCGTCCTTCGTTCATAACCCGATTATTTTTAACGGCTACAATATCTGTGGTCGTACTCCCTATATCCAAAAAAAGCGCATCCTCTACCTGGGATGCAACAAAAGCTGCACTTCCCAGCCAATTTGCCGAAGCAACTTGCAAGTAACTGCTTTTCGCCGATCCGGCGCCCAAGAACCCGCTTTCTCCAGCAAAATAGGAAACTTTCATATTGCTGAAGATTTTCTCAACTTCACCAATAATTCTTCGTACACCTTCCTTGCGGCTGGTGAAACCATCCACCATTTCACCTGTCATAGTGATTGCTATCAAGGCTTTTGATACATCAAATCGATGCTTGAGAAAATCAATTGAAAAATTCATTTGGTCCAAGCCACGCCATAACTCACAAGGTACCTGATACACTCTGGAAATTTGCGTAGTACCAACAGCCTCGGCTACCTTTAGATGTGCCCCACCAATATCCCAGCCTAGTACACTTTCATACAACAGCGTTTACCTCCAAATCAACCATAACTGTAGTAGCGCTAACAGGGATCGTATCCGGCAATATCTCTTCTCGAAAACATTTCAAGATCAACTCTGCAGGGTTTACATGCAAAGCCGCACTAAGGCCCACATACGATGTTGTCAACCTGGGGTTGATTTCAACCAACAGAATTTTTTCGTTAGAAATTACAATATCGACACCCACATAACCCTGCAGTCCAGGCAATGCCCTAGCTAGCTTGGTAGCAAATGGTATAAATCTGTCTCTCTCAAAGGCATTTACATTGCATTTAAGCCATTGCAACCGACCATTTGTTTCAGAAACGTGCTGCCGATTGCAGCTCATAATCAAACATTCTCCGTGCAAACACAGCAGACTCAAACTTGCGTGAATACCCTTAACATAGGGCTGGACAATAAAGTGACTCCGGTCAGCACGTACTGAGGCCACCTGTAGCTCAGACTTGTTCCTGAATAGAGATATTCTGTCACACCCAACACCATCAACAGGCTTCATCACAAATTGTTCACCTTCCAGATGCAGGGAATCTTCTGCAAGGCATGTCGGTATCAGTGGAACACCCTGGGTTTGCAGGTACTGATAAGTCGAATATTTGTTGCTGGTCAGTTTTATTGTTTCTGCCTCGCAGTTGAACAGAACTGGACAATGACTTGAAAATCTTTCACAGATCGATAACAAGATGCCATCATTTTCAGGTGCAATAACCAGCAACGCATCCATATCCTGTACGAGCTCTTCGAGTCTCTGCATGTAGTGCCCTGTATGTTCTACGAATACCGTATTGGTACCTGGCACACTGTTACCTATTCTCCTGTCTCTAAGAGTTGAAATCCTTAAGCCAGGCAGCTGAAGAAAATCTCTGACTACAGCCTGGAGCATCATTTCACCTTCCCTGGCCAATGAATATGGCAGGGGATGGCCCTGCATACCTCCACCAGTGGTATACTCAAAAACTAGAATATTCACCTTAACCCATAGTGCAAATTATTCCGGTACTAGACCTCTCCAAAGGTTTGGTAGTGCATGCAAAGAACGGCAACCGGAATCATTATAGGCCAATACAGTCTTCCTTATGCCCATCAGCAAATCCAGTAGAAATAGTTCACAGCTATTTAGAGCTTCACTGCTTTCAAAAACTTTATATAGCAGACCTTGATGCCATTGAAAATCAGGGGGATAACTCTCGGGTCATTCAGAAAATAATTTCCGAATTTCCAGAACTTGAAATATGGCTGGATACTGGACTTTCTTTAATCAGCCTCTACCTAGATAGGCTGGACTGTCGCTTGCTAAGGATAATCCTTTCAACTGAATCGATGCTCTCTGCTTCAACTTTCAGCATGCTTAGAACGAATTATCGGAATCACCAGTTCTTGCTTTCTGTAGACTTCAGAGCTAATACCTTGATTGGCTCACAGGAAATCATACAGGACAAGGGGTCATGGCCTCCTGATGTTGTAGTGCTTAATCTTGACAATGTAGGTACTTGCATGGGCGTCGACTTTCCAATGATTCTCAACCAGCATGATTTATTTGAAAAACACAATATATTTTACGGTGGCGGTATCAGAAATTATGCTGATTTGCTGCAGTTGAAAAAAATAGGTGCTGCAGGCGCATTACTTTCCACTGCACTGCACAAAAAATCAATCACCAAGAATGAGCTGCAGAAATTCAACCGATAACTTTCAGTCTTTCCCGCATGTCCTGATGTAACAGCCACCTCAAGCCCGACTTGCCCAAGTTGTCTGACGAGAAATAATCCAGCAAGACATTCTGTCCACGTTTTTGCAGTTCATGTAGTTTGGGACCGGTGTAACTGCAGTACGACCTGTCTGTTTCAAATATTTGCAATTCAGTTAGGCCTGGCAGGTATTCAATCAGATTTTCCCATATGTAAACGGTAAGTAACTCAGTGCTGGAACGCCAACTCAAGCCAGCAGTAACATAATTCAGTGTTTGGTGATCAAGTTTTGCTATCACTTTCCGGCTGACTGTTTGTTTCAAGTGCCCATAATCCACGACAAAACCCGTAAGTGGATCAATTTGATCCCTGACTTTGACCCTCATGGCATAGCGACCGCCGTGCAAATTCGCACATTTACCAGGATGGTCAGTAATAAAATGGGCCGAATCGAATACCAGTTCCTTGACCACTGTGGCCTGATCGTATTTTCCAAAAAACCTGTCTTTTGCAACCGGTATGTTTTCCAGATACTCTTTGACTAGACTCAGTAAACAAGACGAGTCTGTTCGAGTCTTGCACCTTGCCAGTATGCCGTTTTCATGTTTCGAAGCATCCAAATGCTTCAAATGGATATGAAAATTTCTTTCCAAATGATCACTTATCCTGATCGCATCCTTGCTCTCTGGAAAGTCTATAAATAGATACCCTGCATGTATTTCGCCGATATGAGCAACTAGTATGGACAGGCGCTGCAGAAATGACCCTGTAGAAGACTGCTCAATTTGTGAAGCCAGCCATGCACTTGGAATTTTCAAGCTGTTCTTGGCAATGACACGGTGTGTGGAATCTTCATATGTATATTCCTGTCTGAACTGAAACCCCAAAGAGCACAACGATTCCAGATACCATAGCAATTGCTCTAGCCTGCGTATGCCCAATGATACGATTGTAAACTCACCATGCTGCTTGAGTGCCCGTGCCATCTCCAAACCTGCAAGAACATCCAGCGCCAGCTTGTTCACACTTCTTCCCGGTTTGCGGTACAAAGAAAGGTCATCTGCCTGATTTATCTGATCCGTGCTAAGAATCATGTCCAAAGGCAGATGATGGCGTAATGCGTACTCTTGCAGCGTCAATCCGCTGCATGCTAGGAGATGCTCATTTGTCAACTGACTGCCTACATCTTTTCGACAATCAAGGCACTGCATGTATAACCCCAGCTGTTGATTTGGTCCATCTGCACATCGTTTATCCAATTATATCAACAAACACATCCACCAAAAAAAATGCCCCGCAATTGCGGGGCATTTTCATAGCCTTTCTCAAAATTGAGATCAGAAGCCTTTGAATGGATGCTCCGCGCTGTCCTTCTGGGCAACAACTGCAGAAGCCTTAGGCTCATCTTTTATCGCACGTGCCAGTGATTCCTTCACTGCCTTGTAGTTGTTTTCATAGATCGCCGCATTGTCCTTGGCCTCCCAATGAATGAAAACTCCTACACATACGAACACATCATCTGCTTCATCCGCAGGGATAGTCCCATCTTCAACACTGTCCGCTACAGCCTTTGCTACTGCCATCTGTGCAGGACCAAACATCTGTACTGCTTGATTTGCACCTTTGATTGTAACCTTGTTGAACATCATAGTGTTTGGCTTACAAGGTAAATTAGGGGCAATTACAGCCAGCAAAGTGGAAAAGCCGTCCTTATTATTAACCAAGCCATTACAAAAAGCAGTCTCAACAGCAGAGCCACGCGGACCAATCAATAAGTCAATATGTGCGATTTCTGCCATTGTGCCGGAAGGATCGTTATCGTTAACGAGCGACTCCCCGACCATTACTTTGTTAATCAATGCCATTATAGTTCTCCTGTTTCATTTTATTGTCGATAACTGCAGACCACAGGTCCGCTTGTACCCTGTTGGATCACGCTAGCAGCGCTGAATTATACCATACTTACAACATACCTAGCCCAGTTGCAAAGATACTAGCCACAGTCAGGTCCGCTGTAGTTCCCGGATTAATATGATCACGCCTCAGCAGACCATCAATTTCCAGTAATTGAGCCTTATACCTGACTGGCGAATCCGAACTATAGAATTCCTTTTCAAGCGGGGAGATCATATCACTAATTGCACGAGCTTTTAATATGCCGTATTTCCGTTCAATCAGACTATCGTGGAATCTTGCCAGGAAACCGATATACAGCCCCGTTGCAGCCCAGCATTCATCGTTCCACCGTTCCATCAAATCCTTAAACCGTGGTACACCAAAATCAAGTATATCTTGGAAATTACTTGAATACTGCCTGGCAACACTGTCCCATGAAGAAGAAATTTTCATTGTATCTAAAAGAGTTACTGTAGGTTCTTCAAGTATATCCTGGTCTTTTTTATGTCCAAGCCCTCCTGGCTTTGCTGTTCTGATTGCCTCATACACATTTCTTGCATCCTCTACTGTTGACCGCAGCAGAACTTCTGCTAACAAATCAGCATAACCAGACACTGTTTCCTTGCTCAGAGAAGCCTGAACCATAGGAGCTATGAGCAGTATGATTCCTAGATTCGTATTCGTGCCAACCATCGTCTGTGTGGCTTGTACCGCCTGCAATATCCGTGCTCCCAACGTCAAGCCAGGCGCTGTCAGAGGTGGGGCGCTAACTTCGGCACTGTACAAGAATTCCTGAACACTAGGGGATGGGTTCATGGAGTGGATTCCTGTATTGCCCGGTTTCAGTGCATGTATATCGACCCAGCATGCATGCCGATACAGTTTTGCTAAGGCTGCACAGCGGGAAGTCAGGTCATCCATCGTGAGAAGTAATGTTGAAATTGCGACAAGAATTCAAGTATTTGCTGGCAAAGCAGGGTGAAACAGATTTGTGGGATTCCTCGAAACAAGATCACAGGATGCAACTTGCGGACCTCTGGTGATAAGCCTTGAACTCCCCTTACCTGTAGATGAAGATTTAGCAGTGTCAATGCTTGGAGCACTATCCCGACAAAGACTTATTTTATATGTGCAATCCCTTCTCAACCTCCAATCTTGTCTGAGCACGTGAAATCAGAATATTGCTGCAGACTGCACAGGAAATGCTCAACCAGCATCTCCGAAACATCTATCTGGCTCACACTTTGCAGACCTTTCCATGCTGGAATGCTGTTTACTTCAGTTACCCAGAGAGTTCCGCAGTCATCACGCATAACATCCACACCACCATAATGCATATCGACTGCCTTTACAGCACTCTTCGCCAGTCCTGTAAACTTCTCATCCAGGACTGCAGGAATACATTTTCCGCCTGTTGCTACATTGGAAATCCAGCTGCTTCCCTGTCTTTTCATCATTGCAACTACTCGTTCCCCTATGACGAGCAACCTCCAATCATGAGCACCTTCTGAACCAGTTTCTATATATCTCTGCAAATAAAACAGGTTGTTGTAAAGAGTAAAATCTGCAAAATCACTATGCCCAGTAATCAGTTGCAAATTTTTACCCTGTGAACCAAACAGAGGCTTCAAAACTACCTTATACCCTGATCCTAACTGTTTTCGAATAAAGGCATATGCATCATGAATGTTGTTGCCTACCCATGTAGGAGGTGTAGAAATTCCTGCTTGACTAAGCAGAAAACTCGTCATTCCTTTATCGACGCTCCGTTCTATTGCACGTACTTCGTTATATACAAATACATTGAGTTCGCGCATTGCATGCAATATGTCCAGATAAAACACAACTTCTTCCAAGGTGCCGCCGGGTACACCTCGGACAAATACGCCGGAAGGTAAAGATCCTTCAAATCCAGGGATACACAAACCGTAAGGTTTCAGTGCTGTGTCCAAATGACAACTCTTCAATGAAACATTGGTACAGCGATAGCCTTTGGCATTAAAAGCCTTTCGCAACTGCTGCCCATGCCAACCAGGATCATCGGTGACGATGGCGATATGACGCGACATGGTTCAGGAGAACGAATCTGCTAGCAAGTCTGGGGCCAGTTGACCACCTTGGAAGGTTCGACCACTTTCAACTGATGTAACTGCCACCCATGCAGGGCTGAACAACATTGGATCAATTTTGAAAAAGTCATATCCACAGTCTTCAAGTATACCTGCAAAGGGCTTGCCGTAATCAGCAGATGAGCTGGATGGAAGCTCCTTGGCAAGTTTTTCAGCACTTGCATCATCTCCACGAACAAATAGATGTACTCTACCGGCAAACAGAATAGTCGTATTGGTGCGTTCCATAGCTTTTGCAAAATCAGGTGCTGGTGGAGATAGTGGTGCGCTTGCAGAGCCGTCCATGATATCGTCAAGAGGAAACCCCAACACATGAACCTTGTGCATAGCAACTTCCAGCACTCTGGAAACAATCTGCACGGTTCCTGCAATGGACCTGGTAGGTGTTAGAATAAATGTCAACGCTTCTGGCACCAGCTTGCATGTTTCGGCAATTCGGTCAATGAGCGCCACCGGAGGAGCCCGGTCCACTTCAAGCACAAATGTTGCACTGTCGCAAGTATCTTCATAACCTAAATCATCAAATAGGGACTCTTTACGCGCAATTGCGCGGCCCGGCCCAGAACCCAGAGCATGAAATTCTTCATGCGATAAGCTCCAGCCAGCATACTGGCTTGCCAAACATGCTAGGACAGGATTGGATGAATGAACATGAAGGGAAAGTGGCCAGTCACTCACAGCTGTCGCATGATACAGTGTTATCGTTCCCAGTCCTCCCATACAAATTTCTCCTATGACCCGGCCAGCTTCAAGACCACCGGTGCAGCCTATTCCTGCGTCGATGAATTTTGCACCATTACTGAATTCACCCACCTCAACTCTCAAAGCGCTGTTCTTGTCTATCAGTTCCTGAACTAACGGCTTTACTAACCGATTTATACTTACATTTTGCATCATTAGTTCTCTTTTCAAGATTTAAAAGATTTCGATCCTGCCTGCATGAACATGTCCAAAATGACCTGCTTGCGCGACCACACCGCAGTACATGCCTGAGACACATTTTTACCTCCAGCAAATACACTGCATAGAGGTTCATTTTTACGGATGACTTCCCCTGGATGAGGCCGATCCGCTGTCCATAATGGCCAGTTAAAGCTGCTCGGGACACACATTGTGGCTGGAGAATAAACGATAACATGTGCATGCAACTTTGTTCTTCCCGGTGCCGGGTTGAGTCTAGCATGCACACAAGCATCTATGTGATTTCTTATCAGGCTACCCTGTCTGGTCTCATATAATTCAAAGGTCGCAGGAATACGTGGATTTACTTCAAGCACGAAAACATGTCCATTTGAAAGAATAAAATCGATACTGTTTAATCCGACCAACTCAAATTCATGAACCAAGCTGGTTGTATAACCCAAAGCGGCGAGTCGTTGTTCATCTGTAAGATTGGCGTGATTGATTGCTCCTTCGTATAGGAAAGGCATACCGGGCTCGGCATCCCTGCACCACAAGGTATTGAATCCCAATGCATGCAGGTTTTGACCATTAGACAAGAATGTCAATGAAAAGGGCACGCCCTCTAATTTACGCTGATAGTAAGATCCTTGGTCCTGTTCCTGAGGACCAGTCAATGTAGTGACACCAGTACCGCCTGCACTCCTTGACCTTTTGCACAACCATTGCTCTTCGTCACCCTGCACAGGCTTGAAACTGATCTCTGGATACGGAATTTGGTTTGCATCAAGTACCGAAAAAAATACTTCTGGATCTTTGCACATTCGCAGAGTAGCACTTGAATTGCCAATGACCTTGTCAAATGAGACAGCATCCAGCATGTCGGGATCAAACTCCAAGGCAGCATCGTAAAACAAACCTTTCAGGTGGTACGTGTTACGCAAATTCTGCACAGCCTCGAGAGTTTCACTACTATCCAGGCCTGATGTTTTTCGTGACACTTTTAGACTGGCATCAGCAACAGAACATGTATCCATGTCGCAAAACCCGTCAACAACAGCCACAGAATAGCCACAGGCTTTCAAGGATTCAGCAATAGCGCGGCCAGAGATGGCTACAACCAGAAAAATCTTCTACTCCCGGGCAATCTCCCTGGCTGTTTCGAAGGCATGCTCAAAGTGCAGATATGTCGGCTTTTCTGCACCACACATTTTTTGCAATAACCTATGCTGCGTCTGGTATTTCACATTACCAATAACCAGTGCACCAATACCGACTGCACCACTGCCTGAACCTTCAATAGGTTTACAGTTTCCCATCACATCAAGTCCTGCAACACCTGAAGGTGGTACAGCATTAACATCTGCAGCAACCTTCAGCTCACTTGAACTTTCAATATTTTTTGCAGAAACAAGCTGCACCCCAGCAGCACCTGCGGCAAGTACTACGTCTGTATTTTGCATTAATTCATGTATCACTTCGTTCGCTTCCCCGCGAATTTCTGTGGTTCCCTGGCCATACTCCCGATTACACAAAGTAGCAACTTTCTCAGATTTTTCTTTGTTTCGACCAAGAATGTATACAATTGCCCTGGCATTGGCTGCCAAAACAGCAGCCGTAGAACCCACTGGACCTGTACCTCCCATTATCACAACCTGTTTCCCTTGGAGGCTCGTACTGAATTTTTCTTCAAGGGTATGCTCGACACAAGCCACCATTCCTGCAGCAGTTGTGAATGCACCGCTGGGATCAGCGAAACAGGAGGCTTCAAAAGGTGGCACCATTGATTCCTTGCAAATCTGCAACATTTCCATTGCGACATGCATATCCCGCCCGCCTAAAAACACTCCGGTTCGCTTCGCGCCAGCGGGCCCTCGAGAAAAAATTGCATCCTGGATCAGACCTTGCACCTCCTCTTTTTCAACATCAGTGTAGCCCACTGCATGACCCCACCCTGCATCTAGAGCCATATTCACATCAAATGGGCTTAGATTCTTAGCCGGGGTAATCATGTGCAAAATTTGTGGCTTTTCCATTATTCCCTCTCACAATTATTCTGTATTAATTAATCACCCTGCACGATTAGCTGTGTGTTCCCGCATGTATTGAATTTTCAGAATTTTGCTGCTGCAGGCAAAGATACCGTGCCTTGCTGCTGAACCACAGCTCCTGTGTTTCGCCCTGAAACTATCTTGAATTGTAATTCTTTCTTTTTCCTGAACTCTTCCTGCAAGGCACGTAACAGTACAAGTGCCTGCTCTTCACTGCCTACAAAGGCAAATCCTATTGGTCCCCAAGAGCTTTGTCCTACACCCTTAATTCCCAGCGACTCTATGTAACCAATCGCATCTCCGACTACATGACTAGTATAACGTCCACCTTGCTGTGATGCGAAAAAATCACTCATACATCGCTGCAGGTCATGAATTCCTTTGCTGAATGTACCCAAATCCTGCTCTGACACTGCTGGCATAATTTGCATCAAAGTCAACCTGCACAGGTATGATGCTATATCAGAAGAGACTGGAGGTAAGCTAGAAAATGAAGTGCTTTCATCATCTCCATACAAGCCGTGCGAAGCCGAATCCATGATGAGAACCACACGCCATTTAGATGGGAATGCAATCCTCGATACAATGGGTGGAATAAAATTGCTCTGATTTTTCCCTGCATCTAGCAGAAATCCACCATGTTGAAATGCGCCGATTCCAACTCCAGATCTTTTGCCTCGATCTAAGGTAACAGCAATATCCTCACAGGAAAATCCAAGTGAATAGAGCTTGGAAATCGCAGTTCCTACTGCAAGCGCAAGCTGAGTTCCAGAACCTAGTCCCGAATGGGCGGGTATCTGCTCCAACACTTCAATTTCACATCCACCGGGCAATCCTTTGATCTCAAAAAATCTTTCTGCTAGTTTCACCACCCGTTCATCAGGCTTGCCAAGCACATTGAAATGACTATCACGCCTTGCAACGATGCGTGTAGCAATCCCATCGAGTGTGAGTCCAAGGCTACCAAACCGTCTCCCCAAGCTACCCTCAAGATCCAGAAATCCTAGATGCAGGCGAGCTGGTGCCTTGATATATACCTGCGGGCTGTTCATGTACATAATTTTATTAAATTCAGTGATTCTGACCCTGGAAATTTTTCTTGGCGTCATAACACATTTTGTAAAGTGGTAGGCCCTCCAGAAATTCCGGAAAGTAAAGTACACAAGTTACTTTTGAGCATATACTGTCATAGCTTAACTACAGGTAAAAACAATACTGCTGAGCCGGTTATATGACATGCAGCAGCTCATATCATAACCATTTCAGCAGGTAGTAAATTACTTGCCCTTCAGATGACTTGGATGGACCTAGCACCTTTGCTGCGAATTTTTTGCTGCCAGGGTCTGATGCAGCTTGTGCATGTTCAGCATTTTCTTTCAGTTCCACACAGGTAGCTGCGAACCGATTTCGACTGCGTCTGGGAACGTAGACTACAGCATATCGGGTCTTGGAAACGCCTCCTTCCGGATCAGGTGGTACCATTCCTCTCAAGCTGACTCACCCAAATATCTGGTACTTTTCATGACAATTGCTGGTACATTTAGCAGGTAACTATTTGATTTTTCTCCAACTGGATGTCCCATCAGGTAGATCCTGAACCTGAATCCCCATTCCCGCCAGTTGATCCCTGATTTCATCCGCATGCTGAAAATTCCTATCTTTTTTAGCAGTAGTCCTCAGCTTAACCAATTCGAGAATCTCTGCTTCGTTTATTTCACCAACCCCTTGAAACCACGCTACGGGATCTTGCTGAAGCAGACCAAGCATTTTCCCTGCTGCCAGCAATTGACTCTTAAGAGCTTGCCGGGTGCTTTTCCCAAACGCCGAATTCAGTTTTTTTGCCAAGCTGTGCAATTCAGCAATTGCTGCCGGTATGTTCAAATCATCTTTTAATGCATGCATGAACTCTGTAGGGACCTCTACATCCTGCTCGTCTACCTTGAGATCTTGCAGTTTCCGAAGCACTTCGTACAGCCTTTCCAAGCTCCTGGAAGATTGGTCAAGAGCTTGATCTGTCCAGTCCAAGGGACTTCGATAGTGTGTGCCCAGAAGTGTAAATCGTATGGCTTCTCCTGAAGCTTGTCCAAGCAGGTCCTGAACCAACAAGATATTGCCGATGGATTTCGACATTTTTTCATGATTAACGTTAACAAATCCATTGTGTAACCAGAAACGGCTAAACAGTTTTCCATAGTGTGCACACGTACTTTGAGCTCTTTCATTCTCATGATGCGGAAAAATGAGGTCCTGTCCGCCTCCGTGGATATCAATCGTATCTCCAAGGTGTTTCTCAATCATTGCTGAGCATTCAATATGCCAGCCTGGTCTGCCGGCTCCCCACGGACTGTCCCATGCTGGCTGCCCCTCTATGGAGGGTTTCCATAAAACAAAGTCTGTTTCATCAGCCTTATAGGGAGCAACATCTACACGTGCACCTGCTATCAAGTCCTTAATATTGCGGCCTGACAAGGTTCCGTAATCGGTATACGATGGGACATGGAACAACACGTGTCCTTCAGCCTGATATGCATTTCCGGAAGCAACTAGGCGCTTGATCATCTCGATAATCTGAGGCATGTGCTCTGTCACTTTTGGCTCTGCTGAAGGTGACAGTACCCCAAGATCTGCCATATTCTGGTGATACGCCTCAGTGTATCGGGTACTAATCTGATCAATCGGGACCCCCTCATTTTGTGCTGCTGCATTAATCTTGTCATCAACATCTGTAATGTTACGAACGTAGACTACTTCTTCAAATTCATGCATCAGCAAACGGTAAAGCACGTCAAACACGACAGCTGGACGTGCATTGCCTATATGAGGAAAGCTGTATACGGTAGGGCCACAAACATACATTGTCACCCGCGTTGGGTCTGCAGGGACAAACTCCTCTTTTTTTCGTGTGGCAGTGTTGTAGAGGTAAATGCTCATAGCTAGAACAAGCTGTATACTTCCATAGCCAACCAGGGCGAAATTGGTTGGCTAATCTGGCTCTCCCTGCCAAAGCATCTGGTACCCGATTTCATAGGTTTCAATTGCATACTGGCTTAAGGCTTCAAACTTCTCCCTGAACACTTCATCTGCATGAGACTGCTCATGCTGATCAAAAGACTGCCAATAGGTCACAATCGCAACGTGGTCCTCGGTCTGGTTCTTTGAAGCAAATGAGCCTTCATCTGAAACAAACCCAGCAAACTTATATACCTGCCCACCGATAAACCCGCCTTTGTCATCGCCATATGTGTTCTTGACCACATTGCACATCTCGCCCAATGCCAGTTGTATATCCTCCTCTGATACATGGTCTTTCAGCTTGACAACGTTGTACAGCATCACACAACCAAATGGGACAGTAAGTGGATTAAACATTTCAACTCCTTGACCTATTCAAGCCTAGCTAAAAATCATAGTAGTACACTCTATTCCATTTTTATCACTCAGGGAAATAAATTACCGCTTGATCCGGTATTGCATGGATTGCACTATCAGGTGCCAAAGCATCCTTAAAGCACCTGGCTCATGCCTGTTAGTTTTTCAGACTGGAAAGTGAGAATTCTTTGACTAGCCTCAGCCTTTGGCAGCAGCTAGCATCTCATTATAATAGGTAAATTTTTCGCGAGGTTTGCCCTTGGGACTTCCTGCAGCAATTTCTGCTGCATCGATTTTTTCCCACTGTGCAAAATTAATGTGCTGTACGCCATTACGTTCGAGTATGGCATACAGGCCATTACGGCCGGGTTTGTCTTCCGCAACAAGCTGGTCTACATCTTCAAGCAAAGCATTTACTGACTCCACCGCACAAGCTCGATTGGTGCCAATGATTCCAGAGGGGCCACGCTTGATCCAGCCGGCAGTATACAAACCGGGTAACACAGCACCCTCCTGCTCAGAAGTAATTCTCCCTGCCCGGTTTGGAATGGTGCCCCACCTATCGTTAAATGGCACGCCTGGAATGGGGACGCCATTATAGCCGATACTGCGAAATAGAAGTCCACACTCTAATTCCATGGTTCTACCTGTTCCCTTTGCAGACTGCTTAAAGGGCTCACCTGACAGGTCATTTTCCTCAAATACAACTTTTTGCAGCCGGTCCACACCCTGCAAGCGAATCGGACTTTTCAAGAAAGTGGAAATACAGGTTCGTTGCTTGCCTGTATCCTCGGATTCTGCAAACTTTCGAAATATTTCAATATTCCTTTTATTTCCTCTGCCTTCTTTTGCATCAAGCTCCTGCAAGCTTGTCGAGTTCAACTCAAGTTCAACTGGATCAATATAAGGGCGGCAGTTTCCAATTTCCAAAAATTCCTTAAGTTCCTTAGAAGTGAACTTTGCCTGCGCTGGACCTCGTCGACCCACTACATAGATCTTTCTCACCTGGCTGCTGGCAAGTGCGTCAAGCGCGTGTTGTGCAATATCAGTATGCTTTAGTTCATCAACAGACTTTGCCAATATCCTGGCCACATCTGCTGCTACATTACCCTGCCCGATAACTACTGCAGTTTCATGAGACAAGTCAAAGTTCAGGTTCCGATAGTCAGGATGACCGTTATACCAGCCTACAAACTCGGTGGCAGTATGGCTGCCAGCTAACTCCTCACCCGGTATACCTAGCTTGCGGTCAGTTTCAGCGCCACATGTATAAATAACCGCATGATGCGTCCGTTGCAGTTCTTCTGCTTCGATATCTCGGCCAACTGTCACATTCCCTACAAAATTGAACTCATTACTTTGAGCAATTTTCTTATATACCTCGATTGCCTGCTTGAGCTTTGGATGATCAGGAGCTACTCCACTCCGTACCAAACCATACGGTGCGGGGAGACGATCAATCAAATCTATCTCTACATTGATACCTGACTTGATCAACGCTTCCGTAGAATAAAACCCGCTTGGGCCACTACCTACAATTGCGACACTCAGCGGTACTGAACTGCCCCCTGACTTACTCATAAAAAATCCTAAACCGATTCAGCTAATGCATGTATTAGCTTGAAGGCAAAGAAACTGTACCTGTCAATACTGCAAAACATTGACCAACACCTCAAAAGCCCAGATCAGCCTTTCGATCTTCCGCTTCAGGGAGTGGTTCCATAGGTTCTTCAATCAAAGGCAGATCAGGAGCTTTTTCCGCATTGATTTCTACCCAATTTTCGAGGCCTTCCGGCAAATCGTCCTCCTCAAATATTGCCTCTACCGGACACTCCGGAATACAGGCACTGCAATCAATACAGACATCCGGATCTATATAAAGCATTTCATCATCATAGTGAAAGCATGCAACAGGGCACACTGCTACACAGTCTGTGAATCTGCATCCTTTACAATTTTCTGTTACAACTGTAGTCATGCAACTGTCTCCTATTCTATGAACGGGGATAAAACAGACTTGCCAAGGCGAAAGCTTCCATAATGAGTATTTGATTACCGCAAGTAAAGCAAGATCTCACCACGATTAAGTTCAATCCCGTCTCCGCTGAAGCGTCTGTATTTACCGTTCAGGTGTCTGTCCTCTATTTTGTTTTCGAACCCATTTTTCTGCAGCCTTATCAGGTAAAGGCGCAAGAATAAAGGCTGATATTTACACGAATATTCAAAACTAGGCAACATTGGTGCATCCTCGAAACAAGCGACTGTTCCGCGTATCATTCCAGCGCCTGTACGAATACCCATCTTGCCCATAACGATGATTGTACCTGCGCGCATGTTTACTCCTGTAAAATCTCCCGCATCACCACCGATTACAATCAGCCCGCGTCGCATGGAATTGCCTATCTCATTCTTCGCATCACCATGAATGAAGATTTCTCCACCTGTAATTCCAACAGCCTGTCCGCGGAATGCGCTGCCTACCATGTGCCCAGCATTTCCCTTGACAATTATGCGTCCACCCGTCATCTCAGGACCTACCCAGTCTGATGCGTCGCCCTTGACCAGTATCTGGCCCCCTGACATGCCTATGCCAACATGCATGCCAACATTGCCTTCAACCGTAATACTCCCGACTGACATGCTGGCTCCGATCATCTTTACTTTGCTCAAATCGCCTTCTAAACAGATGTCGGAGACACCCTTCCCAGTCACTTTAAAAAAGTCGCCAACCCTCGCCTTGATATTTCCATGTAAAACCTGCAAATGTTCAATGCCTAACTCAGACAATCCTGTAATTGCGTCAGGGCTGATTGTGTCAGCCTCTAATGGAACATCCGGCTGGGAATGCAAACTCAGAAGTGTTGTCATAAATCAATTGAATAAATCGTTTTAACTAACTGTTCCGTTTATAATTTCATGCAAGCTGAATTTATATTTCCCTAATTTTCCACCGTAATTTCCAGCAGTGATCATTATAATTCCTTTTCTTGCAGCAGCGTGCATGCCTCGACGCATGGCCTCTTTCACAGCTTCTTCATTCAGTCCGTCCACAACAATCTCATAAACGGCCTCCACATTGTCAGGCAGAACGCCATTGTTGGCAATCGAACGCAGGGTTGGACAATACATATCATTCGTTGAAGCTATCATGGCCTTGTATCGTGAACCTATCTTACTCCCTGAACCCACTACTCCTTGAGGAAATGGCAGGAATACACCAGCAACCTCCCGCATGGCACTGCTTGCAGCAGTTGCAGCTTGTAATGCTGAGTATTTGCTAGTGCCAAGAATTATCAAATTTCCACCACCTACAGCTGGCTGAATTCCAAATGTATCCTCGATCAGGAACTCACCTTCCATAATGGGGATACGCCAGATCCTTCGGCCACATAAAACCTTGCTGATCTGGTACCCGTCACCAAAGAAACGTAATTTCCCACCAACTGAAACTGTTTTATCTGACTCGATCCCGTTATATGCCGCAGTCGTCGGACATGTCATCACGCATTGTCCTATCCGGTCAATTAACTGACCTGCAATTGTTTTCCCACTCATTGTGAACAGCAGCACACTGACTCCTGGGCGGTTATCAGGTGTATCTTCTTTGCGAATTTCACATTCAACTGCAGCTTCGAGCTTGCAGCGAATGACAGAAGTTGCAAATCCTGTCATCGAAGCGGCTGCGGCGCGCGCCCACTGCTTGCTGTCAGCTGTAATAATGATACGAGCACCCCACATTTCAAAAGCTTCTGCAAATGTATCAGCGATTTCTGTTTTTCCAATCTTCATGATTTTGGATGCGTAGGAATTTCCTCATGAAGATGCAGATAGTCATCACTGACAGCATAGTTGCTGAACTTGACTGAATAATAATCTTCAAAAAATGGTTCTATTTCACCTGCGATGTCTTCATTGTAGCCTGGTTTGGAATGCAGAATTTTACCTCGGTGATCAGTCGCAAATTCATGATCCTTGATTACAGTTATACCGTCTTTAATCACGTAACGGGGCGCATTAAACATCTGCTCCCTGTCTTCTTCTTCTGTGTATATCGTGATGTCAGCATCTGCCCCCACTCCCAGATGGCCCTTGTTTGCCAAACCCAACGCTCTTGCAGGTCCCGCGCGTGTAATGATTGCAATCTCATTCAGGGTGTACTCACGGTCTAAGTCGCTCAATACTGTTTTATTTATGGCTTTTTGATTCAGGTGGCTTAATGCCTCTCTTCGATAAGCACTGTCCATCAATAATTTGATTAACTTTGGATAGTTCATAAATGAACCCCCATTAGGATGGTCAGTGGACATCAATACTCTCCATGGGTCTTTAGACATCAAAAACAATTCCAAACCCATTGCCCACTGCAGTGTGTGCGTGTAGATAGCCTCTTGGTAAGAAAATGGAAGGATTCCACAACCACTCTCACATTCCGTATCTGCATTTACCCACTTGTCAAGCTTGACATTGCGCAGCATCCAGGCAAGCGGAGCATCTGCCGTCATTGCAGTAGCCTTACCAAACATGACTTGACCCACATCTGAAGTGATATTTTCATGGTCGTTTATGTAATCGATAATCTCTCTTGCACCAGATACAGGGTTTTTATTCAATTCACCGCCAAAGCTGTGAAACTGGACATGAGCCATATGTACACGCCTGCCTTGCGCCGCTTTCATCGTATCCAGCGTAGTGCTGATATTACCGCTGTGTCCCAAGTTATTGCAGTGAATGTGGGGAGGATGGGGTAACCCTAATTCGTGTGCTGCCTCAATAAAACTTTCCATCACATGAACAGGAGTAATGTCGTAATGATCAATGTTTTCGTTCACGTTCGTGATGTTTGCATTTTTTCGGCCTTTCCATAGCTCATCGCTGCCAGTATTTACTAGTTTTACAGTGTATGCATGTACGGCATTAACCCACCATGCAATCGCCTCCTTGAATTCATTTTTCCGCCCCTCTTTCAATAATTTGTATAGGAAGGCGTTATTCCCCAGCAGCACATAGAATCCCTTGTCAATCACTGGTGTGTCGTCTAGCTCTTCCAATACATGTCTTGCAGTAATTGGAGGAACAGCCGCTTCCATGGCAGTCGTATAGCCCATAGTGCAATAACGGTAACCAGTTGCAAATGTCGAAGGAACAATGCCTCCAGTACCTGAGCGTGTAACCGCAGTTTTGGGATGAACGTCCAGACGATGATCTTCCGGCATTAATTTTCGAGCCAGATTCACCTTGGGCCCTGCAATATGACAATGAATGTCAATAGCACCTGGCATCACGACCATGCCATGCGCATCAATCCTAGTTGCAGACTTCGATACAGATTCTACAATCTTGCCATCTCTGACACATATATCCTTGACCTCTCCATCTACATGATTGGCAGGGTCATATACCTGACCATTTACAATTATTAATTCAGACGACATCTCTTTTTGGCTACTATAGTCACGTGGTTACTGCCAAACCGCACCATGAAGGCCAACAGGCAATAAAGCTCCTAAAATGCAGTTCTTGCTTTGCTTCCTGTCAAAAGTTTTCTTATACGCTGGCGTATCCCTTCAAGTATTTCCTGGTCTGTTGGGAATGGTGAGTCAAAAGCAGGGCGCAGGGAAATGGGTATATCATCCATTCTGTACACTGTGCCGCCCGTATTGATTCCATAGGTTGCAACTGCAAATCGAACTTTTGAAAGTTTGGTCGTATGCGTTTCCTTGGCATCCATTGTGATAACTGGAATTTTTGCCAAATGTTCGATGGCTTTCTTTGAGAAGTTGGATGCTGGATCTGAAGCTATAATCATGGCCGCATCCGTTTCACCTCTAGCAAGTAAATCACTAGTTGTGAACTCTCCCGGATTAAATCTGGGAAATCCACGATTAAAATTGACTCCGAATGGATAACCTGTCTGCCAGGAAACCACATTGTCCGCACCTGTTACATTCCCATGGCCACGCACAGGTTTGGCAACAAAGTGGGTATATTCATTGAGATCCGCTGCCAGCGAATAAATTGCACCCGAATTGAAATGACGTCCACGCGTCATTGTTAAACCCATACCCAAAAACAGTATCCCGTACTGGCAGTTTTTCATACGGTAAACCAGATCATCGAGCATTTCCCTCGAAACACCCGTCTGCTCTTCAATGTCATTACTTATTCTTTTCCCTTTGACCAGCGCACGTAACGCCCATAACACTTCAAAATCCTTTCCGGGTTTGACTCGCACAAAAATATCGGCGACAGGTGTGCTTGGAGTTTTGCGCACATCTACCAAGACAACCGTACGGTCTTTTTTCCCATTGGGGATGTACATGCCTTTTGGAGTCACCGCATAACGCGTGAAATGACGCGGATGAGATTCTGCTGGATTGCCACCCCAATAGATCACAAGGTCTGCCCTGTTTCTAATTTCACCAAGCGTAGCGGTACTTTCACCGACACCTTGAAACGCCATACCCGAAGGGCCGTGACACACTGACGTAGTTGTATCGATATTGCCATTGATCGTATCCATGATGTCGACAGCAATGCGCTGTGCTTCACAGGTACAGTCACTGAGGCCATAGGTAATAGGAAACTTTGCATCTACCAAGATCTGGGCAGCAACATCCATACCTTCTTCAAGTGTTGCCTCTTTGCCATCAATGAGTACCACCGGTCTATCTTCCAGGGTATGCTCGTAAAACCATGCACGGCCAAGTACACAAGCTCTCTTGGCCTTTGTGATGCGATGTTCGTCAAGATCAACAGTAAGTTCCATATCATCACAGACACAACCGCAGAATGTGCAAGTTGCATCTTTCACAATCTTGATATTTTTGTTTTTTTCTTTAGGGCTTGGTTGATTGGGTTCTGGCATAGCTTTTCCTGACACGATTCTCGGTTTAACTTTCTACTTTTTCCACACTGACCTCCATATGTTTCGACATGGGCATACCTGATGCTGCCGTGTCTGATCCCATCAATTGGCTTGATGATGGTCCATATGGAATAAAAATCATTCCCTCAGGTAAATCATCCTGCTTCTTGGCTTTACATGCCACGACTGTCTGTCCTACTTCTGACGCCAACCGAATCTTGTCACCATCTACAAGTTTTAATCTACGCATATCATTCTCATTCAATTCAGCAGTCGCAGTCACTACCAGATATTCATCCTTCAGCTTACCTTTGTTCAGGGATGTCCCTTGACTCTGAGATCGGCCAGGTACGAGTAACATCGTTTCCACAATATTTGACCCCTGAAATAATATAGCTACGATTGAGTCGGGGCGAGAGAAAATGGAGTTGCAGTCAGGGTCCATCTAGCATCAGACTGCCTGTAGCCTACCAGGTCCTTCCTTGGGCGGTAGTGTGTGCTAACTCTTCGACGCCTCGATATTACCATATTAAACAAAATTTGTGAGTATATTAAACAAAATTTGTGAGGAAAACCTGCTCCGACCTAGTTACTCTTACGGTCACCATTGTAACTGGCTTTCAAGAGAAGCAGAGACCCAATTCATCACTAGAATAACCAGAATGGGTTGTTTTTCACTCAGAATCAATGATCAGAACTAAAATTTATTATTAGACTTAGCCAATAAGCAATTGAAGACATGGGTTACCATGAATCTGCATTTGAAATAATGTCGGATTCCGTGGGTTTTAAGTCTCTCAGAACCCGTAAAACCCGACTGACATACCTCAAACTGTCTTTCAAGAAGATTTCCTTTCAAGTACATTCCAGCTTGCGGACCAAAAAATAGAGAAGTTATCCGACTACCCACTTCTAAGGAATGGATGCTTTTGAATTGGGGATTATCAATCTGGTATGACACTATTCCCGAAATTTGCCACCATGATTATATTTGAAACGTTCAGGATAAGTGGTGAAAATTGGCAGGGATTTCACAGGCAGCAACCTTTACAGTAAAATTTGTTACTATGCCTGACAGAAGATAAATAGCTTGTTTGTAACGGCAGGCGTGAATTTGCCTGTATCAGTTTATGCAATTAGGAGAAATTTGCTATGCCAAAATATATAATTGAACGCGAAATCCCGGGAGCTGGAGATCTGCAGGCAGATGACCTCAAGGGTATTTCTCAGAAATCATGCAGTATCTTAAGAGAAATGGGTCCTCAGATTCAGTGGGTTGAAAGTTTTGTTACAGATAACAAGATATACTGTACCTATATTGCGCCCAATGAAGATGAAATTCGCAAGCATGCTGAAGAAGGTGGATTCCCAGCAAATAAGATAGCTGAAATCAAAACAGTTATCAGCCCAACCACGGCTGAATAAGACGTTACTGAATTACAGGTTATTCTGTCAGGCTGAGAGATTATAAGGCTGATAGAATAACCTGTGATCCATGTCAGTAAGTAGCTGACCAACTGTTTTTTGATACAACCGTTTAAAGACTCTTTTCAACTGTTTCAGGAAAGATTCAGTTGATGCATCCTGATGAGAATGTACTATCTGGGCATGACCAGATATTACTCCCGTCAAAAACTTCTTTATCGCTGGTGAGTCCCATTCCCGCTCACCAACAGCTTTGTAGACTAACCGGCCCTCAGGACTAACTAAAAATGTCGTTGGCAAGCCCATCACCCCCCAGTTTGCAAGTCTCATATCCTGATCAATCAAGATAGTGAATTTAACAGGTACTTGATCCAAGAACTTTGTAACACTCTCAAGGCTAGGACCTACATGCACACCTATCACCTCCAGACCATTACGACGCATTGCATTGTGCAAATTATCCAAAGCAGGCATCTCATTTCTGCATGGTGCGCACCATGTGGCCCAAAAATTCAGTAGTACAAACTTTCCCTGAAAATCTTGCAATCTGATCTTCGTGCCCCCTACAGAATTCAAGCTAAAGTCCTCTGCAAAAGAATTGCCTGCGATAGGCTCCATGGGCACTCTAGCTTGAACCAAATTCGGAGACATGCATGCCCAAAACAACAAGCTAAACACCAGCTTTTTAGTCATTTCCAATAATCTCTGTTTTTGTGAATAGGTACTCACTACCATACTAGCTTGTCAGGAAGCCATTCTAACCCCTCAATCAGGCTTATGTAGTGCCATGATTTCTATCCAATGTTTGTGGACAGGATTTACGGTTGTCAATAATTTCCCCGGAGACCTGGGCGACATGACAAACCCAAACATCCACGCAATGAATGTGAAACATACACATATGAATTAGAATTTCAGTTGATTCTCATGAGCCCAATTGGGATCATCAGGACTGATATCACCAATAGGTGCGGCGAATGCATCCTTTACCAAAACATTGACATTATTGCCCGTCAAGGATTCCAGAAACGACACCAATTCATCTATTTCAGTATCAGTCAGATTCAATGGCCGAATCAAGGGACTGAGTAACTCGTTTGGTACGCCTCCATCATTGTAGAAGACCATAACATCATGCAGGGTCAACAGTGAACCGTTATGCATGTATGGCGCAGTTAAAGAAACATTTCGTAAGGAAGGTGTACGGTACTTCCATCGGTCATTTGGATTTTCAGTAACCTCATACAAACCCAGATCATTTTCCTTGGGTCTTGATACAGACTTTATTACGCTTGTATCCAGATGCGTGTATACACCAGGGGCCAGCTGCACTCTTCTGGTCTTAGGTTCTATACCCATGGATTCCTGGAATCCTACCCCGGTATTATGCAAAAGGTTATCACTGAACAAGGCATATTTCTTGTTGAGGACATGACATGCACTACAGCCACCCTTGCCCATGAACACTTCGAACCCACGCTTTACCTGTTCACTGACTGCGTCCTCATCTTTGCCGTAATACCAGCGATCAAAGGGTGAATCAGCCGCATTCAGCGTTCGCTGATAATTAGCAAATGCCATACCTATCGTTTCCATGGTCGGCCCACGACCCTGAAAAGCTCCTTCGAACAGACCATCATATTCACGAATTGCCCTGAGCTTGTTAATTACATACCCGATGGATGGATTAGCCATCTCATTCCTGGCTAGTAATGGTGACCAAACTTGCTGCTCTAGAGTAGATTCGCGCCCATCATGGAAAATCTTCTCCAGATAGGCGGAATTGTAAATAGTAGGCGAATTACGCTTTACTGTGCGCCCCTCTACGCCTACAGCTGTCTGAATCTCATTATTCGTAAAACCCTGCTCAGGAATATGGCAAATTGCACAAGAAAAAGTGTCATTGATAGAAAGACGGCGATCGAAGAACATCTTTCTTCCCAATTTGATTTTTTTAATCGTCATGGGATTGTCTTCTGGTATGGGAACGGGTGGTAGTCCCAACGGTGGGTTATTTACAAAATCTATCAGATTGGCTTCCTTGCCTAAACGCTTTTCCAGGTCCAGAGAATTGGTCCGGTAATCTGCCGACTCATAACCCTCTTTGTTATCCCCAGGACCAAATACCGCGTGATCTGCTAACTCATTCAAGTCGGCAAGAACATCATCTGAGGCTAACAGTACAAGAGCAAGGAAAATTACACTAAATACGGTCTGGAAATTGAAATTCAGAGTTGACCTTTTAATTAATTGCATCACGAGTCTGTATGCGCAGTTAATACTCCTTGCTCAATAAGCAGCGTTTTGATATCTGCTGTAACCAATTGGTCATGCAAAAACGAAACGCTGTATTCCTGTCTAATATTTTTTGACATGTCTATAAGAAATGCACGTAAAACATGTGCCATTGTTCCTTTGTACTCACCATTTTCATCATATTCCTTGATCACCATCTGCCCATAGTGGCTGATAATGGGCCCCAAAATATTTTCGGAAGCTGTGGTCAGAAACATCCATTGTGGGTCACCCTCTTCAAACCCTTTACCATATAATTTCATAACTTCTGGTGTGTCGTGTTCAGGGTCAAAGCTCACGCTAATCAGACGCACCTTATCTGCAAGTTCCAGATCATGCTTGAACCGTTCTTTCACCTTGTAGAATACAGCTGTAGCTAAAGGACAACCGTTCAAATCTCTACAGCTACTATATATGAACGTCAGCAGGACGATCTTATCACCCATAAGATTCCCAAGTTCCAACTCATTCCCATCCGGGCCAAGTACCTTGCCACCTCCAGCTGCCCGAATCCTTGGCAAGTCATAAGTTCCCGGTTCAGGCACTTCATAAGGCAAATCAGGCTTCCATCCATCTGCAATTACTCTAATTTGTGAAAGGGCTGCATGAGAACCAGGGAGATAAGAGTCATGCTCGGGTGATTGATCACAGCTCGTTCCGAGAAAGATAACCCCGCACAGCATCAAGTATCTGAACACTTTTCTCATTAGCCGCAATAACCCTTCAAAAACAACAAGGCCGCCCGCAGGCGGCCTTGTTCCACATTTATACGCGTATTAGCGCCATAGCAAAAGCAATGCGCTTGCTACCTTTGAGACAGCAGCGTGCCTGTGGAGTTCGATTTTTGTGAATAGAGTGAATAGGCGCCAAATCGCATCTGATGGGCTCGCCCAAGTTTCAGTGCATAGAAATCCACTGTGAACTCATGCACAAGTTCCTCACCGTTCCACTTGAACAACTTGAAAAATTGTTCATCAGATTCGCCTGTTTTATCCCAGTTACCAAGCAACGAAGATGTGAAGTAGGTTCGCTTGCCATCCCAGCTTTGAGAAATCATATTCACTTGTGAGCCAATCACATGTTCATATATCTGTTTCGGATTAAATGGGTCCGAAATGTCAAAATATCGAGTCTTGCCATCCATGAAGGTTTGTACCCAAAGACCTTGGTCATCTGCAGTAATTGAGATATCCACCGGCAGGGGCACCTTAGAAGGATCACCAATATCCCCTACAGCTTTGGCTTGCCATTCACCCGAATCGTCTTCATAAATCAACCAAATTTGCGAAGTCAATGCCGTGGTAGTGAGACAGTAGTTGTTGCGTGAACCCCATGCACAACGAATCTCTAATGGTGCGCCAGGTACTTCAAACACTTTCTTTGGTTTGCGAGTATGTAGATCCCAGACGACAACGGTATTGCCGAAGCGTTTCATGGCTTCTGCATCGGCCAGCATCTTGCTGAAATCCATCATGTAATTGGACCATCCAGTAAATGAGGAAGTAACCATTATGTTTCTGCGTGGCAATACACGTACATCATATCCATATCCGTCAGCAATATTCCCGACCTTCTTGGCACCGCGCATATTTTCGTCTGTCGGCATCCAATGGGCAGCTACGAATTCACCCTCATTCGTGAACTCGGCAAGTCCGGTCCTACCACCATGATCAACATTATTGGATAAAGCGCTGACAAGGATGCGGCCAGGCAAGGCATACATTGTATGCGGACCTACCATGCCACCAGTTTTCTCTACAAAATCAGTAATTACCTTATGCAGGGTTGGTTTACTGGGATTGGTGTGGACATCAAAGATAAAGATTTTGTTACTGTCTAAACCACCTGCAAACAGATAACGTCGATCATCCGTCAAGCCGGAGTGATGTGCTTCATTCCGACCCCCTACAGAAAGTACATTGACTACTTTTCCATAGTTAACAGAGTTTGGGTTGACGGATATTGTAACAAGCTTATCCTGCTCATCGCCAAGCCCTTCTACACCCAGTGTCCAAACATATACATAATCTTCTTGGCCGACAATCTTAGCCATATAAGGAGACATACAAGTCTCATCAGCCATGGCAGTAGTGTGGAAGCCAATTGTAGATGCAAGTATCGCCCCAACAAGCGCAAGACTACCTTGCATCCACTTAGCTTTTATTTTTGCCATAATTTTCATAACTACAGGACTCCTGTATCATTTTTGTTGATTGAAACTATAACCTAGACCCTATGAAAAGCTCTACCGTGCATTATGCCGTATCCAGTATTCGATTCAAGGCTGTATCGACCAATATCCCTAGTTTTGTTTCAACTGACATGTACCGGAAAGTAGCTGCAGCTCGCAACCTGTCAGCCTTGAATTATCTAGCAAGAACAACAGCTACCGGCTACAAATTCAACAATTCGCATACCCCGGCTTTAGGCATGTAACTGCATACAGGACAAACAAAACTGACCTAAACCCGTAACAGTTTTTTAAAAATGTCGCATTATTTCCTTAGAATTTATTTATTTTTTGTATTAGCACTTTGTATTGCCAGTAGCTCAGCAGAAAACAGGAATTTAGGCGGAAATTTTAAACTTACGACACACTGGAACGAACCCTACACACTGTCAAGCTCAAAAGGCCAAGTAGTTCTATTATTTTTTGGTTTTACCAACTGTCCAGATGTCTGCCCTCACACATTGGGCACTATCAAAAGTGTGTTAACCCAATTAGGTAAAAGAGCATCTCATGTACAACCACTGTTTATTTCTGTTGACCCTGAACGCGACACTCCTGAAACGCTGGCAAACTACCTCGAATACTTTGGAAACCGATTTATTGGATTGACCGGTTCGATCAAGGAAATTGACACCGTTGTCAAGCAGTTTGGTGGCTTTTATTACACCCGTGGCGAAAATTTGCCAGAGGCTTCATATTCCATCGACCACACTTCCAACTTGTATGTCATCGACACAGACGGCAAGGTAGCAAGTATTCTTCCTTACGGTACACCCCTGCAGGTTCTCCTGAAAAATATAGAGACCCTGATACCAAGCACACAGCATCATTAGCCATTCATCACTTGTACTGGATGTATGCAAATCGTGGGTCCGAAGGAGTGCCCTCTAAATCCCCAGTATCTGCACTAGGCTGCCACATGACTATCTCTTCGATTTTCTTAGCTAGTTCAAAGTCCTTATTTGTAACGCCCTTAGCTGCATGATTCATAAGTTTGCAAATTACGAACGCATAAGACACTGTAAGGTCCGGGTGATGAAATGCAGCCTCCGCCAAATGCCCTATAGTATTCACGACCATTAGAGTTCCCTTCCAACCATGAGTCCTGTATTTTCTACGAATCCAACCATTTTCGTAATACCAGGCAGGAAGCTCCTCAGAAAGTCTTTCTTTTATTTGTTCCTCTGAATAGGTCTGTTCGGATTTGATATCACGCCACTTAGACATACCAGCCGCCCCTTAAAAATACCAATGTATTCGCACTATACCACTCTATATCGTATGTGTGCTTATGCCACATTTGAATCCAGCAGACAAAGCCCTAAAATTGCCAACGATTGCACCGTACTACCCAGAATTGCAGTATCTCAGTCAGACTACCTCAACCGCCATTTTTTGACCAATCCGCTTACCCCTTTCAAATATCATCAACCGCAGTTTCATTGAAGATGCTTGTCAGGATCATGTTCGGATAGACCAGGTGGCCGCCTTAACTACATTTTTCATCAACATGGCAACAGTCATTGGACCAACGCCACCTGGCACAGGTGTGATCATTGAAGCAACATTCCTCGCATGATCAAAATCCACATCTCCAATTAGCCGGGTCTTACCGTTTTCTTCAACGCGGTTAATCCCTACATCGATAACAACTGCTCCAGGCTTGATCATGTCTGCCGACACTAGCCTGGCTTTCCCGATTGCTACGATCAAAATATCTGCCTGTACAGTAAAGTTTTTTATGTTTTTGGTTCCGGAATGGCATACCGTCACTGTCGAGTTGCCTCCTACGGTTTTTTGTACCAGCAGATTCATGAGGGGTTTGCCTACTATATTACTTCGACCAACAATCACTGTGTGTTTACCACTTGTTGATATTCCGCTTCTAGTCATCAGCTGAGACACTGCATGGGGTGTGCAAGAAATTAAAGTGTCCAGCCCGGTTACTAGGCAACCGACGTTGCACGGGTGGAATCCATCAACGTCTTTTTCAGGTGATATCGCTTCAATAACATTGTGTTCTTCAATATGTGCAGGTAAAGGTAGCTGGACTAAAATGCCATGCACTTCAGAATCAGCATTTAACGAATGTATTAATCTGATTAGTTCAAACTCCGAAATTCCCTGTAGTAGATTATGCTGAATCAATCGAATACCGACTTCCTGGCTCATCCGACGCTTGGCACTAACATAGGCATGAGAAGCTGGGTCAGTTCCGACCAAAATCACAGCCAAACAAGGGTGAACACCCTGAGAGCGCAGCTTGCTGACTAGATCTTTAACTTCAAGTTTGATTTCTGTAGCAATTGTCTTACCATCAATTAGAATTGCCGCCATGCTAACCTCGTACACATCTAACGATAATGAACCTATCTCACTGCTAGTGAATCGCTAGGCCACAATTGCCATCAACTACTGTACTTACTGTTTGAAATGTAGAAACGGCGAACTTTATGTTCGCCGTTTTTACTAAGCTACGTGACAATCTGAAAATTGACTTCAGCTGTTGCTTCAGCCTTATTCAGATTTATCTTCGCCACACTTGCCCTCTTCAGACTTGCTCTCTCCACACTTGCCTTCGCCACACTTGCCTTCGCCACATTTACCCTCTTCAGACTTGTCCTCTTCAGACTTGTCCTCTCCACACTTGCCTTCACCACACTTGCCTTCGCCACATTTACCCTCTTCAGACTTACCCTCTCCTGCACCATGACTGTCTGCAACCATGTAGCCAGAAGAGAGTTCTGTCATTTGAAACAGATTCTGATCCGCACTTGCTGTAGAGATACCAAATGCGCTTGTAGCCAAGACAGTACCTACTGCTACCACGAGCGGCTTCATTTCGGGTTTAGTTTTCATAATACACTCCTATATTTTCTGGGTTTCAGTCGATTCATAAGAAACATAATTTTGTAGGGAGAAAAATTGCTTAAGCCAGTTGTCCTTAATTCGGTAAAGTTACCATATGCAATCCAGTCAGGTAAACTAAGCGCAAGATTTAGAGTAAGACCTTTTCAATCTTTGCATCAATCTGTCAGTCAAGTTTCACACAGTATGAAAATAGCATTCATGCAGATATGATTATCCCATGCGCGCAAACAAAGGAATCGACAGGCCAGTTCCTAATAGTTGTCAAAACCCATGACTGTTACTGATCTTACATAGCTCAAAATTATGTACAAGAAAAACGCAGGTTCCTATTCGAATATCTGATAGAAGTAGCTATCAGTACACACCCTTAAACCTGACCTGTTCTTAGACACAATGAATGAAAGACCTGTTACTGCTCTAGGTGTGATTGCAGTGGGATGGAGCATTTCTGGCCTGTTAGTTTTACTTGGATTTGCCATCTGGAAATTATCCACTTATACACTCGAGTCCTTGCAGATGCATCTGAACTGGATGCACTGGTTGGTGCTCATTGGATTCACCGGGTTCATGGCGCATAGTGAAGGGTATAAAGGGTTTCAAAAAAACTTTTCTCCGCGTTTTGCTGCACGAACCAAATACCTGCTAGCAAACAGCACACCAGTTCAGTGTATCTTTGCACCATTTTTCTGCATGGGTTATTTCCACGCTCCAGCAAAGCGCGTCTTTACTACTATTACTTTAACTATCATGATCATAGTATTTATTCTTTTATTTCGTTACATTCCCCAACCATGGAAGGGCTTACTTGATGCAGGAGTTGTGATTGGATTGATCTGGGGCATGATCTCCACTATCTTTCATTGCACTAAGGCCATTTCAAATCCAGAATGTAATTGGAACGCGGAAATACTTGACGGCCGAACCAATTCCGCAAACAACTTCCATTAATCCACGTAATTTGGTCTTAATCTGGCGCATACATGCCTTAAGCTGTCATGATAGCCCAAGCGACATCGACTGCCTGACGATTTTGCCAAACATCATGCACACGAAAAATCTTCACTCCTGCAAGTACACCCAGTGCAGAAGTCGCACATGTCGCTGGCATTCTAGCCCTTGGATTATTCTGTTTCGAAATCTCACCCATAAACCGTTTACGGCTTGTGCCAAGCATTATCGGATAACCTAATCCTGTTAATTCTTTCAGATCTCTTAACAACTCAAGGTTATGCTGTGTACGTTTGCCAAAGCCGATACCTGGATCAAGAATGATGTTTGCACTATTCACACCCAACGACTCTGCTTTCTTGGCCCTGGCCAAAAGGACATCAGTAACTTCCTTCGTAACATTTTCATACACAGGATTATCTTGCATGGTTTTAGGTTCTCCCAACATGTGCATCAGACAAACTGGCACATCAGCCTTTGCCGCAAGCTTCAACAGATTAATATCCTCACTACCTGCGCTTACATCATTCAGAATCGTAGCACCAGCATCCAAGGCTGCCTTGGCAACTTCAGATAAAGTTGTGTCTATGCTGATGCGAACGTGTCCAGGCAGCTCTGAATTCAGCCCGGCAATTACGTCGACAACCCTGCGAATTTGTTCCGATGCACCTATGCGTGAAGCCCCTGGGCGAGTTGATTCTCCACCCACATCAATGATATCCGCTCCCTGTTCAGCCATTTCAATCCCGCAGGCAATAGCATCCTTTGAAGAGGGATAGGCCCCTCCATCTGAAAAGCTGTCCGGCGTCACATTTAGTACGCCCATCAACAGTGGTCGTGAATAATCCAAGTTCAAATTAGCGTGCTCCTTGAGAACAGCATCTGTACTTACCTATTTATAGCTGCCGTTAAATGGCAATACCTCGATTTCGCTCCCCACATTCAGTCTCATCAAGTCTTTTCCTAAAATAATCCTTCCAGAGTATTCACTCCGCAAATTCTGAATTAGATCATTTTCTCGGATTCCTACCAGTATCATATGTGTAAGCACTGTCAGCTTTGGCCCAGCTTCATGCAATACTTGTACTAACTGTGCCGGGTTGGTGTGATATCGTTCAATTTTCTGCAAACGTGGATTTTTTTCAACCCAGTCCGGATGAGCAGCAAAAATTTCATGTATGAGCAGGTCTACGCCCCGGGAATGCTCAACCAGATTTTCAGAGTAGGTTGTGTCACCAGATATCACTATTGAGCGATTTCCAAAATCAACCTTATACCCGTATGCCGGGTGCACGGGCGCATGGCTCACTGTAAACGCCGTGACTCTGACTCCATTTTTTGAGTAAACCATGCCGGGGGTAATCTCATGCACTATAAGCTGCGCCAAATCCTTGTCCAAGCCTGAATAACGATTCCGAATTGAAACATCATAAGAAAAAGCCTGTCGCAGACCCTGAACAAAAGCCTCTGTTCCCTCCGGCCCATAAATGGAAAGTGGTATAGGACGTTGATAGATCCAGCCGGTCAACCACAGATCATCTAGTGCGAAAATATGATCAGCATGCAAATGCGTAAGGAATACCGAGTTAATTTGTGTGATTGGGATATTAAGTTGGGTAAGTCTTAGAACTACTCCTCGACCCGCATCAAATATCAAGAAACTTCCTCCAGCCTCAACCAGTACTGCTGGACCAGATTTTTCAGGGTGCATGCGAGGACTTCCGGTTCCCAACAGGCTGACACGTATAAAATGGTCTGTAAATCCTATATCCGGAAGTACTAACAGTATCCAGATCAGAAACAGGTACAACCGAGACTTAGACGCGTGCATTTCGAACAAGTTTTCCAAAGATCATTTATCCAGTGTCAATGCCGCTAAGAATGCTTCCTGGGGTATCACAACTTTGCCAATTTGTTTCATGCGTTTTTTACCTGCTTTTTGTTTTTCCAAAAGTTTCCTTTTACGCGTGACATCACCACCGTAACATTTAGCAGTAACATTCTTCCTCAATGCGCGGGTTGTAGTTCTGGCGATAACTCTTGAGCCAATCGCCGCCTGTATGGAAACATCGTACTGCTGCCTTGGTATAGTTTCTTTCATTTTTCCCGCAATATCCCTTCCATATGCCTCTGCCTGGGTCTTGTGGACAATAGTGGACAGGGCATCTACCTTCTCACCATTTATCAATATATCAAGCTTTACCAAAGACACTGTTGAGAAGTGTGATTGATAATAATCAAAAGATGCATAACCCCGGCTCACCGATTTCAGCCTGTCAAAAAAGTCCAACACAACCTCACTCAATGGCAACTCAAAAACCAGAGACACCTGGTTGTCATGATAATGCAGGCTCTTTTGTGTACCGCGTCTCTCAATGCACAGTGTTATTACATTCCCGACATATTCATGCGGTACAAGTATCGAAGCCTGAATTATCGGCTCTCTTACCTCGCTTATGAGGTTTGTCGAAGGCAATGCAGAAGGGTTATGGATATATCTTATTGCTCCATCCTTGGTATGAACCTCATGCGCTACTGTCGGAGCTGTAGTAATCAGTTCCAGAGCGTACTCCCGTTCCAACCGCTCCTGAACAATCTCCATGTGCAACATCCCCAGAAATCCACATCGAAATCCAAACCCTAGAGCATCCGATGTCTCTGGCTCATATGTGAATGCTGAATCATTGAGCTGCAGTTTTTCTAATGCATTTCTAAACGATTCGTAATCACTTGAATGGACTGGAAATACACCTGCAAATACATTCGGTTTAATTTCCTTGAACCCTGCCAATGGCTCGGCTACTGGCCTTGAAGCAGATGTAAGGGTATCGCCAACTTTAGCAGCAGATATGTTCTTTATTCCACAAACAACAAAACCTACTTGCCCCGGCAGCAAAGATTCCATCTCTGCTCGCTTAGGAGTAAATATCCCGAGCTTTTCAACTTGGTAAGCTACGCCTGTGGACATGACGATTATTTTTTGCTTGGCTCTGATTGATCCCTGTATCACGCGTACTAGTGAGATCACACCAACATAGCTGTCAAACCAAGAATCCACGACCAAGGCCTTAAGTGGAGCTTCTGCGGCGCCCGTTGGCGACGGAAAACGGTGCACTATTGCCTCCAACAAGTTTTCAACGCCCTGGCCGGTCTTAGCACTTACCAGTAAGGGTTCTGAAACATCAATGCCTATTACCTCTTCAATTTCCGAGGCTACACGTTCGGGTTCAGCTGATGGCAAATCAATCTTGTTGAGTACTGGAATTATTTCCAGACCCAAAGCGACAGCAGTATGACAGTTTGCAACGCTTTGGGCTTCCACCCCTTGGGAAGCATCCACTATCAGGAGAGCACCCTCACAGGCAGCCAAAGAGCGAGACACTTCATAGGAAAAGTCAACATGCCCCGGGGTATCAATAAAATTCAACTGATATTTCTGCCCATTTTTAGCCAAATACTGCAATGAAACACTTTGTGCCTTGATTGTGATACCACGTTCACGCTCTAAATCCATGGTATCAAGTACCTGTTCACTCATCTCGCGTTCAGACAGCCCACCACAATGCTGAATGAAACGATCCGCTAACGTGGATTTACCATGGTCAATATGCGCAATGATTGAAAAATTTCGAATTAAATCCATATGCCACCCGGCCGTGCGAATAAATCCTGTTGCTAAAGTTGCCTCAAGGATACAAATGCTGTAACCGCGTATTCTTATTGCTCGGGAACACGCATGGCTAAAAACTCCGGGCCATGTGGACGTTGTAAGAAAAGTGATACAAACTTGCCGGGCGGCAATCCTTCTACCAGCTTTTTGATATCACTAACTGTGCTGACAGGCTTTCCGTTGACCATCTGGATCACATCACCATTACGAATCCCGGCGGATCGTGCCGAATCCCCTTGTACGTCGAGAACCACGAGACCACCAGCTTCCAGCTTCATCGCCTTGATTTCATCTTCAGTAAGTGCTCTCAATGATAGACCGAGTACAGTATCTTCGGGCTCCTCGAGTTCATTCGGTCCGCTCATGAGAATCTTGTCCTTATCTGGCAACTTACCAACCTTCAACTTGACGACCCTGTTTTTGCCATCTCGCATGACTCTCAATCTTACTGTCTCTCCAGCTTTTGTCTGACCCACCATAGGTGGTAAAGCTGCAGAGTTTTTCACGTCCTTACCATTGAAATCCAAAATAATATCTCCGACTTCAATATCAGTTCCCTCTGCAGGACTGTTTGGCAAGACCTTTGCAACCAGGGCGCCTGCTGGTTTATCCATACCGAATGACTCGGCAAGCTCCATAGTAACTTCCTGTATATAAACTCCGAGCCACCCTCTGGATACATGACCATGCTCCTTGATCTGATTGACAACATCGACTGCAACTTCTATTGGAATTGCAAATGAAAGGCCCATGAAGCCACCTGAACGAGTGTAAATCTGGGAATTGATGCCAACGACATGTCCGTCAAGATCAAATAGTGGGCTGCCGGAATTTCCTGGATTGATGGCTACATCTGTTTGGATGAAGGGAACATAATTTTCACTTGGCAAGCTGCGCCCTTTAGCACTTACGATTCCTGCAGTGACTGACGCATCAAAACCGAACGGGGAACCAATTGCCAGTACCCACTGGCCTACCTTTACACTTTCAGAGGACCCAAGCTTTACAGCAGGCAGTCCAGTCGCATCCAATTTCAGCAATGCAATATCACTTCGAGGATCACTCCCGACAAGCTCGGCAACGAATTGTCTACGGTCACTCAGCTTCACGATAATTTCATCTGCACCTTTTATGACATGATAGTTTGTAATTACATAACCATCGTCTGAGATGATAAATCCTGATCCCAGAGAACGTGAGTTAAAATACCTGTCGTCATTTTCCTCAGGTTCACCAAAAAACCGATTGAAAAAATCACCGAATGGAGTATCTCTATATTGCTCTGGGATTTCCATTCCTGGCGGCAGACCACCTTGAGCCTTGACTGGCTTGCTCGTGCTGATATTGACTACAGCACCAGCGGTTTCTTCAACAAGCTCCGTAAAGTCAGGCAGGCTGTAGCGGGCATGAGCAGGCACAGCAACCAGAATTAGCTGTGCCACCAGATAACCAAGAAAAATATTCCTGATCCGATGCTCTTTCAGCATCTGAAATGTGTGTTTTCCAAAAAAATGAATCATCGCAACTTGACTCCTGTAGCCAACAAGAAAATTTGAAGAGTATTCGCAAAAACCAGATTGTCGCGATTGCAAATACGCTACTGGTCTGAATAAAAAACCGACTCACCAATACTTATTACAGTGTCTTTAGGAACTTCTCCTATAACAGTAATCTGGTGACGGTTTAAATCACGCGCATAGACGTTGATCACACCTCTGTTGTGCGCACCGTGATAAATATGCTTGGGATCTTCCACCTTACTTATGAATACAGAAACAGATGCCAAACCATCTGTCAGTACAATATGTTGTACAGGATTTCGGCTTGCACTCATCAGGCGTTGTGTCACACTACTCAGTGAAAATCCTGGCGGCAGATTGCGTATCTTCCACGCACGATCTGGCTGCATTTTCCCGTTCAAACTAGCCCCCACAGTCTTCCAGGTATAATCCTCAAGGGATGTACTGTGCTCAAATGCTGAATCAGGAACATGGTCCAACATACGGAAACTGGTAAACATCATGCTTTCAATCGTTTCACCTTCAACGTCAAAAGTTCTGGACTTAAGCAGCATCCCGGTTTCAGTATTGATACATAATTCGTGGCCATAACGGTACGCATCCATGGGGTCAAACCGCACAATTTTACAACTGAATCCGGCAATGCGGTCTGAGCCTGCTTCCTCAAGTTGATAACGAATTGCCAGCTGATCCAGATTTTCCAGCAGGACAGATGGCAAGCCATGACCCGCCCTAGCAGTCTCAATCACAACCAGCTTATCCTTGGGCAATATGCATGTAAGCAAATCCTTATCCCGAATCACTTCTCGCGCATCACCAGTCAGCGAAACTAGTTTCTCTCTGACTCCATAATCGGTATAACCATGTACAATTCTCATAGCCTCGACAATTCCGTCATGAATAAATACAAATGTACCCTGGTAATTGCTCGTCTCCAGTGCATGATTCATATCTCCCAATAGCTTCCACATCTTGTTTTCTGCGGATACAGAAGAAAACGTGCCGCTAGTCAGCAAAAAAACCAACAATACTCTAATCACGAACATCATTATTGATCACTATGCTCTAGATGATAGCCCCGGTTATCACTCACAATTCTCACATGTGGAATGGATACACGCGGCGAGGCATATTCCGCATGGTTAACAATATAACTGTTAAAGTCTTCTGCAGCCTTTGGATTCAAGATGAAATCCTGCCGTATTTCATCACTCTCTTGCTCAGCAATTGTATCTAATGAAGGAGTAACTCCATTCAGATCATGTTGCACCAAATTCTGCGCTGTTATAAAGAAAAGCGCGGTAAACATGGCTATGACTCCCAAGGCCACAGATAGCCTCACCTTATTCCGATGCCTGCTAACGTCAACATTTTCTTTGGCATCATGCTTGGAAATCAACCGGTTCATTACGTCCTTGTTGAAATCCTGATTTAACCTGGCAGGCAATTCTCCACGCATGGCATGCCCGATGAGACTGTAACGTTGAAACATCGTGTACGCTTCGGGATTCTGCTTGACTACTTTTAAAATTCGCCTGGTTTCAAGCTCGGAGATATTCTCATCCAGTATTCTGGATATGAGTTCCTGGTCTGCTTCCCTCATGATTCTATCTCCCCATGTAATCAGTACAAAAGTGGTTTGAGATATTTATCTATGGCCGCACGTGCCCGAAAGATCCTCGATCTGACTGTCCCGACCGGACAATCCATTACACTAGCTATTTCTTCATAAGTCATTCCGTCTATTTCGCGCAGAGTAATAGCCGTCTTTAAATCTTCCTGAAGCTCCTGAATAGCCTGCCAGACCACTCTTTCTATCTCTTCAGTCAGCATATGCCCTTCGGGTGTATCCAACTCTTTCATAGAAGCTGCACCCATGTGCTCTGCCTCTTCTATGTCAATTGCCCTGGGTGGAGTCTTACGACTCTTGGATACTATATAATTCTTAGCAGAATTAATCACAACCTGATACAGCCATGTATAGAATGTGCTGTCACCTCTAAAATTTGCCAGCCCTCTGTAAGCCTTGATGAATGCCTCTTGCGCAACATCCTGAGCCTCATCTCCATCTTTTACAAATCGCCCAACCAGATTAATGACTCTATATTGATACTTGGTTACCAGCGCATCGAAAGCCGCCCTATCTCCTTGCTTGGCTCTCTTTACAAGTTCTTTATCATTATCACTTGTGTCCATTTAGGACTGGCCCCTGTATTTCTGCTATCCATAGCTGTCGCCGTAGCTATAAGACAATTTTAAGATATAAGAGTTCTTTTCAAGTACATTTAGTTTTTCTTTAGATATCATGAAGTAAAGATTTGCTAAACTGAATAGATCAAATTTTGGCACCATTTCACCGAGAACAACCCCAAATTTTCTTTAGCAATGCATGAATTTGACGTTTTGATTATTGGCAGTGGAGCAGCAGGATTAAGCTTGGCACTACGCATTGACCCAAGGCTAAAGATCGCTGTACTTTCCAAAGGTTCCCTGGATGCAGGTAGTACTGCTTGGGCACAGGGTGGTATGTCTGCCGTAATTGATGAAGAAGATTCGATAGACCTGCATGTTGCGGATACTATAGACGCCGGTGCTGGACTCTGTGATGAAGAGGTAGTGTACCACACAGCATCTTATGGCAGAGAAATGGTCTCTTGGCTGACTGATCTAGGCATACAATTCACGCGTGAAACTGATTCGGCTGGAAAATCCTATCTGCACTTAACTCGAGAAGGTGGGCATACCCAGCGCAGGATCGTGCATGCAGCAGATGCGACGGGATGGGCCATACAAAATGAACTAATCAGGCATGCATCCGAGCAAGAACATATCAGCATTTTTGAGCATCACATAACTGTCGATCTGATTACAACGAATAAGCTTGTCCAAAACCAAACGTCTGAATCGGGCAATCAGTGTGTTGGAGCATACGTGCTGAATACTAAAAAACAGCATATAGACACCTTCAAAGCTAAATACACGGTACTCGCAACGGGCGGAGCAGGTAAGGTCTACCTTTATACAAGCAACCCTGACGGGGCATCGGGAGACGGCATAGCCATGGCCTGGCGTGCGGGCTGTCGAATAGCAAATATGGAATTCATTCAGTTTCACCCTACATGCCTGTATCACCCTGATGCAAAATCATACCTCATCACTGAAAGTATCCGCGGAGAGGGCGGAAAACTCCTGCTACCTGACGGTTCAGAATTTATGCATGAATTTGACCCACGCGGTGTGCTCGCACCTCGAGACATTGTAGCCAGAGCCATTGATCACAAAATGAAAAAACTAGGCATTGACTGTGTATACATCGATATCAGCCACAAGCCGAAGAAATTTATAGAAAGGCATTTCCCCAATGTATATGCACGCTGCCTCAAATCCGGATATGACATGACCAAAGAGCCTGTACCCGTTGTACCGGCAGCACATTACACTTGTGGGGGAATCATGACGGACCTGCACGGCCGAACAGATGTCAAATTTCTATATGCGATTGGCGAAACCAGTCATACTGGCTTGCATGGGGCGAATAGAATGGCGAGCAATTCACTGCTTGAGTGTTTAGTATTTGCCAACTTGGCAAGTATAGACATCAATACTAGACGCCTTCCCGAAACATCAAACCTTGACATCCCGCCCTGGGACGAAAGCCGCGTAACTGAACCTGACGAGGAAATCGTTGTTGCTCACAACTGGGACGAGTTGCGAAGATTCATGTGGGATTATGTGGGTATTGTGCGGACAACCAAACGGCTACAGCGCGCAAAGCATCGGGTTGATTTGCTAATCTCGGAAATTGATGAGTATTACAGCAACTTCCGAGTAAGCAGTGACTTGATCGAGTTGAGAAATATTACGCTAGTCGCGGAAATAATTATCAGAAGTGCATTATCCAGAAAAGAAAGCCGTGGACTTCACTACACACTTGATTATCTATATACAGATCCCCAACTGGAACACATCGATACGGTGTTAAACCTGACTACAAAGCATCAAAAAGTGAAACCAGTGCAAAAGGCATCCTGAAGCCCTTTCTATACCCTATTTCTTAACAGGTGTTTACGGTAGTATTTTAGTTCTTCGATGGAATTACGAATATCAGAAAGCGCGAGGTGCTTGGATTCTTTCTCAAAACCTTTTAAGTCAGGGTACCAGCGCCGGGCTAGCTCTTTGAGTGTGCTGACATCAAGATTACGGTAGTGAAAATAGCTTTCCAATTCAGGCATCAAACGCGCTAAAAATCGCCGGTCCTGACAAATGCTATTGCCACACATTGGTGAATGATTGCTTGGAACATGCTGGCGAATAAAATTTAAAACCGCGATCTCAGCCTCTCGTTCACTAACACTGCTTTCACCCACCCTCTGGGTAAGCCCTGACTGGGCATGTTGCTTCGTATTCCAATCATCCATGGCATCCATTACAGAAGCTTCCTGATGGATTGCAAACACGGGCCCTACAGCAATTTCCTCCAGATCCTTATCAGTAACCACGACTGCAATTTCAATTATGCGATCTTTGAACGGATCAAGACCTGTCATTTCCAAGTCTATCCAAATCAAATTGCCAGCGCTCATGTACTTCCCTTGCCCATTTCATTCCCAGCCTGATTACAAGGCAATGACAAGCATCGCCACCCATGACAAATGAGGTCCTTTCACCACATTCACTACATAAGCAGTGATCACCCCCGCATCAAAGAGTAACAAGATTTGTGATTCTAGTAGCTTTTTCTTCCTGCAAATGCTTGTGCAATCGTGTTTTGATCCACAAATTCCAGCTCTCCTCCTACAGGCACGCCTTGTGCCAGACGTGTCGTCTGTATTCGATGCCTGCTTGCCATTTCACTCAGGACATGAGCAGTGACTTCTCCCTCAACTGTAGAGTTTGTGGCCAGAATCAGTTCATCAACTGCGTCACTCTTCAGGCGGCCTTCAAGAACATTGAGACCTAATTCTTGGGGTCCAATACCATCAAGAGGAGACAGGCGGCCCATGAGCACGAAGTATACACCTTTGTAATCAGTGCTTTTCTCAATCGCCAAAACATCTGCTGGATTTTCAACAACACATATTTTTGTACGAACCCGTGAATCATCCAGGCATATTGAACAGTATTCCTGCTCAGTCAAGATACGGCAGGACTTACAGTGGCCAATATCTCTAATCGCCCGATTTAAAGTGTGCGCCAATATTTTGGCACCATCCCGGTCGCGCTGTAACAAGTGAAAGGCCATGCGTTGTGCAGACTTCGGCCCTACACCTGGTAAACATTTCAGTGATTCAACCAATGCATCAAGCAGTGACAAGGATGACTTGTCACCATATTGAATTTTTGACATATGGCCTAAAATGGTATCTTAAGCCCGGCAGGCAAATTCAAACCACCTGTCAAACTTGAAAGCTGATCTTTTGTCAACTGCTCCACTTTATTTGATGCGTCGTTGATAGCTGCGGCTACTAAATCCTCGAGCATGTCCCTATCCTCTTCCAGTAGGCTGTCTTCTATACATACCTTGCGCACCTCATGCTTACCTGTCATGACTATTTTTACCAGTCCTCCTCCAGCTTGTCCTTCAACTTCGAGGTTTTTCAACTCTTCCTGCGCTTTCTTCATGTCTTGTTGAATTTTTTGGGCCTGCTTCATCAGGTTCCCTAACCCACCTTGCGTCATATTTATTCTCCAATAGGCTTCACTGAACCAGGAACAATCTGAGCACCAAAACTCAGCTTAAGTTCTCTGATTGTTTCATCTTCTTCAACGTATTTTTCGGCTAATCGCTGTCTCTGCTTCATCATTTGATCTTTCTTGTTAGCCGGGGTGTCAATATCATCAGAAGTCAGTTCAAGGCTTACCCTGATCTCTTTTTGACCAAAGTAGGCCTGTAGAGCCTGTTCCAGTTTTCTACAGGTACCTTCTGCCGCGATGCTCTCGTGCTCTTTCGAAAGAACAAGCTCAATTTGATTGCCTATAACCTTGTTTACGCTGCAACGAACAGCCAGTTCATAAGCTGCACCTTTTAGATTTAAAGTTTCTGTTACCTTTGACCATCCCTCACCGCTTGCAAGGTCTTGCACCGTAGCATTGACCACATGTTCAGCTTTTGTGGGAAATTCATGCTTCACCGACTCATCGCGTTCACTGACCTTTTCTGGCTTGGTAGAGACTTGATCAACCGGCCTGAATGCGAGCATACGCAATAACGTCATTTCCAGGGCGCTTTGCGGTGATGTTGAAAGATTCATATCACGTCTGCCAATCAGTGCAATCTGATAAAACAACTGCACGTCTTCAGGACTTAAACGTTTGCCCAACTGGTCTACTAAAGCCTCATCAAACCCTACGCAATCTGCAGGACGCTGCAAGGCCTGGATAATTGCAGTTTGATGGAGAATATCAATGATGTCTTCAAATAGACCGCTGAAATCTGCAGATAATTGTGCCAATTCATGTGTACTTGCCATGACCCTGGAGGCATCCTCATCAACCAATGCCTGCATCAGGTTGTACAAATTTTCCCTTGGAACAGTTCCTAGCATGTCTTGAACCGCGATCTCGGTCACATTTTCTTCACTGTAGGCGATAGCCTGGTCAAGCAGACTCAATGCATCTCGCATACTGCCATCTGCTGCCTTTGCTATCGAAAGTAGTGCAGGTTTTTCAAACGGTAAGTTTTCCGCCTGCATGAGATTTTCCAGTTGTTGAACCATTGCGTCACTGGGCAGTTTTTTCAAATTAAACTGCAAACACCGTGACAACACAGTAATTGGTAATTTTTGGGGGTCAGTCGTTGCCAGAAGAAACTTTACATGTGGTGGAGGCTCTTCCAAAGTTTTGAGTAATGCATTGAAGCTATGTCCAGATAGCATATGAACTTCGTCAATAAGATAAACCTTGAAGCGCCCTCTGGTCGGACTATATTGCACATTATCGAGTAACTCGCGTGTATCCTCGACTTTTGTACGAGAGGCAGCATCCACTTCTATAAGGTCAATGTATCGACCTTCATCAATTTCCTGGCATGCACTGCATGTACTACACGGATTGGCACTTGCACCTTGTTCACAGCTTAAACACTTGGCAAAAATACGTGCGAGAGTGGTTTTGCCAACTCCACGAGTACCTGTAAACAAGTATGCGTGATGCAGTCGTTGCTGCTCTAAGGCATTGGTCAAGGCCTTCACAACATGAGCTTGACCTACTACTTCAGTAAATCTTTTTGGCCGCCATTTGCGGGCCAGGACTTGATAACTCATCGTGAAAACTGTGCAGGATACTCTCTTTCAGCAGTTAAGCGACCTGCATCAGCTTGTCCCAAAGCACCCAACGTGGCTGCTACCGTTGCTCCCTTCCGGGCCTGGCGGGGTTCACAGCTTTTTGCCGCAAAGAGATGCTGATACAGACCGCATTATGACTATAACCTAACAACATGGCTTTTTAAAATACATATAGTGATACAGGAAACCATCATTAATAGAAATGATCACCAATGAATGTTAGTCATCCAAAATGTGGTGACTGATACCGTACCCTGCTCATGAATTTAATTTATTCTTGCCACTGTTTGCATACCAAAATTAAAAGCTTCAATCCCTGCTTGAGGCAAGCTGCCATTTAGAAAATGTACTGATGAAAATGTGGAAAAAAAGTTTTCAAAACCCGCTACAGGTGTACTTTCTGCACTACGTTCAAGGAGGCTGTCTTGATACGTGCTTTGTCTACAACTCAATGTTTTCCTGGCGGAGAGAGAGGGATTCGAACCCTCGGTGCCCCGTTGAGGACACACTCACTTTCCAGGCGAGCCCGTTCGACCACTCCGGCATCTCTCCAAGTTGTAATCCGAAACTGTATTCAGGACACAAGCAGCATTATCTGCCCTTTAGCCTACTGCTGATACCCTGCCGGCTACGATTTCTTGCCTCTATCATTACCAGGGCTATAGACCGATGATGGGAAATGCGCGACATTTTCTCCAGCCTCAGAAATTTTTGATACGCCCTGCTTATCCACCTCATCTATCCGGATGATGGCATGCATCGGCACAAAAAACCGTTTTACCTGCTTGAACTCGGACTTGAGCTTTTCTTCACCAGGGTCTACGACGACCTTTGATCTCTCATCAAATGTCAGGCCTTCTATGGTAACGAACCCGTACAAATCAGACTGGTATACCTGATGAGCATAGACTTCGTATATCTTGTCCAAGTTATAAAAGCTGATTTTGTAAAGCTGCTTTTTGGGCATCATTTAATTCGGTCACTCCCGAACATTTCCTTGTTTTCCACGTGACAGTCGCTCATGGTCTCACTACTCTACACAATCCAACTACCACCAGACAAAAAACTTCACAGACCCTAACCTGTATGTAACAGACCAACATCAAACACAAGCTGTCCTCTCGAAATCTATGTGTGCATATAACTGATTATAGCGTCTCCGAACCCCGAAGTGCTTACCAGAGTAGCTCCAGGCATCAAACGTTCAAGATCCTCCTGAACCTCTTTGGATGTGCCAGGCCGTCTTGCCCTGGTTTGGAATCCTGCTCGAGCTCGAGCCAAGTCATAAGTCACAGTCCTAGAGGCTATGGCGCCAGAAATCCCGGCGATTACCAAATCCGCAGCCTCGCTCCAGCCCAAATGCCGAAGCATCATCTCAGCTGACAAGATTATGGACCCGGGATTTACCCTGTCTTTCCCCGCGTGACTGGGTGCCGTACCATGCGTTGCCTCGAAACATGCGACATCATCAGAAATATTTGCACCTGGTGCAATTCCAATGCCTCCTACTTGTGCAGCTAGTGCATCAGAAATGTAATCACCATTCAGATTCAAGGTGGCAATTACTTCAAAGCTTTCAGGTTTTAATAGGATTTGCTGTAAAAAATTGTCAGCAATTACGTCCTTGATGATGATTTCATTACCGTTGTTTGGATTCTTTATCTTGCACCAAGGACCCTCACCAATTACTTCTGCCTTGAACTCTTGCTGTGCAAGCTCATACCCCCAGTTTCGAAACGCACCTTCCGTAAATTTCATAATGTTCCCCTTGTGCACAAGCGAAACAGAAGTGCGGTTATTATCAATAGCATACTGGACTGCCTTTCGAATCAATCGTACCGAACCTTCCTTGGAAACGGGCTTGATACCGATTCCTGACGTATCCGGGAAACGAATTTTTGTTACATTCATCTCCTTGCGCAAAAAATTTATGACCTTGCTTGCCTCTTCACTCTGGGCTTCCCACTCAATTCCTGCATAGATGTCCTCAGTATTCTCTCTGAAGATCACCATGTCAGTGGTGGCCGAATCCTTCAATGGTGTAGGGGTTCCTGGGAAGTAACGTATCGGCCGCACGCAGGCAAATAGATCAAGCTTCTGACGAATGGCCACATTTAATGACCGCATGCCCTCACCTACAGGTGTGGCTAAGGGACCTTTTATCGACACTGCATATTTTCTCATTACATCGAGTGTTTCTTCCGGAAGGAAATTATGTTTGCCATACAAACGTGCAGCTTTTTCCCCTGCATAAATCTCCATCCAGCTAATACGTCGCTTGCCATCATAGGCACGCTTGACTGCTGCAGAAACGACCCGCCTCATGACTGGAGTTACGTCCAGACCAATGCCATCACCCTCAATAAATGGAATTATCGGGTTATCTGGAACATCCAAGCTTTTATCTGGATTAAGGGAGATGGACTCCCCTTGTGCTGGAACTTGAACATGCTCATAAGGCTTGTGCTGCATCAAATACCTCGAAAGAATTAGATATAACTATAGCCATTCTGTAAAAACTTGAATCCTGCACAAGAAACAAGAGAATTATCCGACCTTGGTCTTAAACTGCATCTCCTCAGTAGAACCAGTGAGCGCAGTAACAGAAGAGTGTCCTCCTTGAATCGTAGTGGTGACATCATCAAAATAGCCCGCTCCAACTTCCTGCTGATGGCTAACAAATGTGTAACCACGAGACCGTGCCTCGAATTCAGGTTGCTGCACCATGTTGACATAAGCAGTCATTCCATCTTCAGCATATGCCTCTGCAAGATCAAACATGTTGTACCACATGCTGTGTATTCCAGCCAACGTAATGAATTGGTATTTATAACCCATTGCCCCCAACTCACGCTGGAATTTGGCAATGGTGGCATCATCAAGATTCTTCTTCCAATTGAAAGAAGGAGAACAGTTATAGGCAAGTAACTGTTCAGGGTGGTGCTTGCGTACACCTTCAGCAAATGCTTTAGCAAACTCCAAATCTGGCGTGCCTGTTTCACACCAGATCAAATCTGCATATTCTGCATAGGCGACACCACGAGAGATAGCCTGCTCCAGCCCGTTCCTGACGCGAAGGAAACCCTCTGATGTCCTCTCTCCTGTCAAAAACTGATGATCCCTCTCATCACAATCAGATGTAAGCAAGTTGGCAGCTTCCGCATCAGTGCGCCCCAAAACTACGGTAGGAACACCCATAATATCTGCTGCCAGTCTGGCGGCGTTGAGCTTTTGACACGCTTCCTGAGTCGGAACGAGAACTTTGCCACCCATGTGACCGCATTTTTTGACTGCAGCCAACTGATCTTCAAAGTGAACTCCTGCTGCACCTGCCTCTATCATGTTTTTCATCAGTTCAAATGCATTAAGTACACCGCCAAATCCGGCTTCTGCATCTGCCACAATAGGAACAAAGTAGTCAATTTCGTTTTCACCTCGTTCCCATTGAATTTCATCCGCACGCTTGAATGCATTGTTGATGCGCCGTACGACGGTAGGCACCGAATCATACGCGTAGAGTGACTGGTCCGGATACATGGTCTCACTGGTATTGGCATCTGCTGCAACCTGCCAACCTGACAAGTAAATCGCCTTGATTCCTGCTTTGACTTGTTGCACCGCCTGACCGCCAGTCAATGCACCCAGGCAATGTATATAATCTTCTTCATTAACCAGTTCCCAAAGCTTCTCTGCACCTCTTTTTGCCAGCGTATGCTCTATCTGCAATGAGCCTCGCAGACGTATCACATCCTCTGCCGTGTAATTACGCCTGACATTTTTCCAGCGTGGGTTCTCCTTCCACTCCTTCTCCAGCTCTTTTACCTGTGCAGTTCTACTATCACTCACAACCATATCTCCTTCTGAAGCCATCAAAATCTACTGAATATTAGCACTGAGGCCAGAATCAGGCTCAATGCTCAAACGGAAAGTGTATACTATCAGATACTAGTTTGAAGTAACTAAAAAATTTGAAACTCATCACGCCGAATTATCCAGGTAAATAGCAACATATCTTTAAGCAAGCAGGCAGGTCGAACGAGATAACTACGGTGGGCTAAAGTGGCAGCCCACTATAAGGATTACTCCCTTGCAGTCTGCTTGCCTGCCAGGGCAGCACTTTCACGCTACCGTTTGAAGTTAGTATCCAATGCAAATTCATACCGCAGACCTTTGCGATGCTCACGAATCAAACCTCTATGTAGCAGAACCGCTATTCAAAGATTTTGGTGGCCTTGACTCATTTTGCGGAAAAATTACGACCGTCAAGTGCTTTGAAGACAACTCGCTGGTCCGTGACACGCTAAGCAGCCCAGGGTCTGGTCACGTGCTGGTAATTGATGGGGGAGGATCTACACGAAGGGCACTGATTGGTGATATTTTAGCGAGAAAAGGAATGGACAATAACTGGTCCGGTATCGTAGTCCATGGGTGCATTCGCGACTCCCGTGTTATCGCAACAATCAAGATAGGCTGCAAAGCAATTGGTACTGTACCGCTCAAAACCCAGAAAAAGGGTGTAGGAGAAAAAGACGTTCCAGTACAGTTTGCAAACGTGACATTTGTTCCCGGTCACTATTTATATGCAGACAAAGACGGGATAATAGTGAGCGAGAAAAATCTTCTCGCCAAAACCTGACTAAGTTCTTGTATGGATCCTGTGATTTACGACTATGGTTGGGGTATCACCTGCATTGATACCATGTATGTCCAGCCCGGACGAGCGGCTTGTTATCTGATTGTACAAGATAACCGGGCCGCATTTATTGACACGGGCACTGCTCATACTGTGCCGTACTTGCTAGAAGTGCTGAAATCAAAACGTATCCCACCTGAAGCAGTCGAATTTGTCATTCCTACTCATGTGCATCTGGATCATGCAGGTGGAGCAGGTGTATTAATGGAAAAACTGCCTAATGCTACATTAGTCATTCATCCAAACGGGGCACGTCATTTGATAGATCCCACCAAACTCGTGATGGGGGCAACAGAAGTCTATGGGGCCGAGAATTTCATGCGCCACTTTGGAGAAATCAGGGCAGTTAACAAGCAGCGTGTATTCACTGCAGAGGACCAGACAACTATCAAGCTTGCATCCCGCACACTTACTTTTATAGACACACCGGGACATGCACGTCACCATTTCTGTGTTTATGATGAAACGAGTAAGGGGTTTTTTACCGGGGATACCTTTGGTCTTTCCTACAAGGAACTGGATAACAAAAATGGAGCTTTTATCATGCCCACTACGACACCCGTACAGTTTGATCCAGATGCCTGGCAAAGTTCATTGGACAGGTTGCTTGAATTTTGCCCCCAAAATATGTACTTAACACATTTTGGCCGTGTGACTGAAATTAGCCGACTTGCAAAAGAGCTGCGCCAAGATATAAATCGTTACGCAGAAATTGCCAAACTACATGCGCGGGAAGATGGTCGTGGTTCAAAAATCCTTGCATCCCTGACTGAGTACCTGCACCAGCGACTGAAAGACTGTGACTTCACACAAGACATAGATGTAACCACGGAATTTCTCAGGGACGATCTGAATCTGAATACGGCCGGACTGGAAGTATGGCTGGACAGGCTTGACAAGCAATCCCGGCAAAAAGTCAACGAATAGTCAGATCACACAAAGCTGGGGCGGCGGCGGTGGTAGTACTTGACTCCATCGAATGATACATCCTTCCCGCCTCCAAGGTACATCTCTGCTACATCTGTAGATTCAAGCAATTCTTTTGATGAACCTCTTTTCACTACACGCCCATTTTCAATGACATAACCAACTGAGGCATAACGTAATGCTACCATTGCATTTTGTTCTGACACGAGAAAACTGACGCCCTCTTCTTCATTCAAACGCTTAATGATTTCAAATATTTGTTCAATGAACTGCGGTGCAAGTCCCATGGAAGGTTCATCCAGTAAAATCAGACTGGGCTTGGCCATCAATGCCCTGCCAACAGCAATCATCTGTTGTTCACCACCAGAGCATAAGCCTCCAGGATTTTTCCGTCTGCTCGTGAGACGCGGAAACAACTCATATACATGCTCAAGATTTCTTTTCTGCTCCGCCTTGCTCATGTTTCTGATAAAAGAGCCCGTCAGCAGATTATCCTCTACATTTAGGTGCGAGAAGATATGGCGTCCCTCCAGTACCTGCACGACACCCTGCCTCACTATCTCATAAGCGTTAAACTTGGAGATATCTTCGCCATACAATTCGATGGTACCTTTGGTAACTTCGCCTCTTTCAGCCCCCAGTAGACGCGAACACGCTTTCAGTGTCGTAGTCTTCCCAGCACCGTTAGCACCAAGTAAAGAAACTACTTCGCCTTTATTTACAGTGAGCGAAACCCCACGCAACGCAAGTATCGCGCCACCATACACAGCTTCTATGTTGTTGATTGCAAGTGCAGGGGGAGTAGTGCTCATATTTACCTATCCGGTCTGATTGGAAAGTATTATGTCCTGAATGGCCAGATTCGCAATCTGTGTTTAATCGTATTCCATAGTCCCGCAAAGCCGAAAGGCTGATAAATGAGCAGGACAACAATGATAGTGCCTACTACGATCTTCGAATTATTTTCCACGAAGGCTGTATCAAGATAGCCTCCGCCGAATACAGCATCTCCAAACCGGGTAACCAGGATTGGCCAACCGTATACGAATATTGCTCCCAAGAACGAACCAAGAATTGAACCCAGCCCTCCTAGAATGATCATAAACATCACAAGAAACGACCTGCGTAAGTCATAAATCATGAAGTCCAGATTTCCGATATAGCAATATGAGTACATTGCACCGGCGACTCCGCAATAAAAACAACTTACAAAAAATGCATTTAACTTTGTTTTGCCAACTGGAATACCAATAACCTTGGCAGCAATATCCATATCCCTGACAGCCATCCAGTTTCTTCCAGTAGAACTGCGAACCATGTTTTTGGCAGCTAGTGCCAATACCACACAGACTATCAAGGCGATCAAGTACCTCCAAACATAAGCATTGTATTCCTTGGCCATGCCAAGCATGTCAAAAATCTGGTCCTGAAATGGCATGAAACGATAATGGAATGGCGGCAGATGCACCACACCCGAGCTTGCATAGTTCAAGAACCAGGGATAAGCGTTGAACAACCACTCATGGAAAAACTGTGCGCACAAAGTCGATACAAGCAGGTAGAAGCCCTTGATACGCAGGCTTGGGAGACCGAATATTACCCCCATGAGACCAGCCACTACACCCGCAGCCAGAAATGCCAGCCAAATATTCATCCATTCAACACGCAATAGCAGGTTATAAGCTGTAAATGCGCCAAATGACATAAACCCAGCAGTACCAAGTGAAAGCTGGCCTGTATAACCTGATGCGATATTCAACCCAAGACTTGCAATGCCCAGTACCATTATCGGTATCAGGATTGCACTGAACCAGTAATCATTGCCAATAAACGGCACAACAAAAAACATGAATGCCAGGAATGCCCACATTATCCACCGGTCTTCCCGCACCGGGACCATGCGGCGGTCTTCAATATAGCTGCTGACGATCTGGCCTGTTTCTCGGTAATACATGCTGTAAGCTTACCTTTCTTTAAATTCTCTCAATATCACGTTCACCAAATATTCCTGTGGGGCGTATCAAGATAAAGACCAATGCGGTCAAATAGGCCCACCAGTGTTCGATTCCCTGACCACCGAATACGTCTGCAAAAAAGATCTCACCCAGCTTCTCGCTTGCTCCAATAATCAAGCCGCCAACAAGGCAGCCAGGAATTGAAGTCAGTCCACCTATCAGTATGACAGGCAAACCTTTCAATACGGCCCAAGTAAGAGTGAAGGAGACACTCAGTCGATCTGCCCAGATTAGCCCTGCAATAAAGCAGATAACACCTGTCACAGCCCATACGATAGCCCAGATTTTTGTGAGAGGGATGCCAACTGCCTGAGATGCCATGTGATCATCTGATACGGCTCGCAACGAGAGGCCCGTACGAGTGTACTGAAAAAACAGATAAAGCCCGATTACAAGGCTCAATGCAACCGCTGCTGCAAAACCATCGAACTTGCTTACCAATATGTCCAACCATGGAATAATTTCTGAAACAAATACTGGGTCAGTAGGAACCCCCAACTCGACACCATGAACCGCAGAATCCCAAGTTCCCTGCGCCAGACCTTCCAAGAAATAATTCACGCCTACTGTCGCCATGAACAAAGATAACAGATCCTGGTTTGCCAAAGGTCGCATCACAGTACGTTCAATAATGATCCCCATGATCACCATAACCACACACGTGATAGCAAATGCTACCCAAAAGTTAACCTGACGCTCAGTAAGGCTAACAAAGGTCAGGGCGGCAAATAGAAGCATGGTGCCTTGGGCAAAATTGAACACGCCAGATGACTTGTAAACCAGAACAAATCCTATTGCCACCAGCGAATACATAATCCCGGAGAGCATGCCACCCACGAATACTTCGAGGCCAAACAAGGTGAACATTTCAGCAAATGCGCCCACTAGCGAATTTAAAACTTCCACTAGTATTCCTCCACTATTCCTAGGTTTTTAATCTCCATGACTTACACCCAGATACGCATCAATCACATCTTGATTGTTTTTTATTTCCTCGGGCGTGCCGTCACCAATTTTCTTACCATAATCCATTACAATCACATGATCGGAAATATCCATTACCACTCCCATATCATGCTCAATCAGGACTATCGTTGTTCCACGGTTTCGATTGATTTCCTGGATGAAACAGGCCATGTCCAGTTTTTCATCCAGATTCATGCCTGCAATGGGCTCATCCAATAGTAGCATCTTTGGCTCCGAGGCCAAAGCTCGGCCAAGCTCCACTCGTTTTTGCAGACCATAGGATAATGAAGACACGGGAATCTTCCGAATTGCTTGAAGCCCTAAAAACTCGATAATTTCTTCTACGGCTTCACGGTGCCGCAGCTCCTCACGTCGACTTCGACCGATTCCCAATGCATTTTCTATGAACGTTGATTTCATCATCAAATTTCGACCTGTCATGATGTTCTCAACGGTTGTCATGCCGGAAAACAGCGCAATGTTCTGAAAGGTCCGCGCTATTCCCATGACCGCGGCAGAATGTGGCCTCATCTTGGCAAATTTTTTCCCCTCATAGGTTATTGAGCCTTGTTGCGGAGTATAGACCCCATTGATCACATTCAGCATCGAGCTTTTACCTGCACCATTCGGGCCAATCACGGCGCAAATTTCTCCTTCATAGACAGTAAAGCTAATGTCCGTGATAGCTTTCGCACCACCAAAAGACAGGTCTATACTTTCAATCACCATGTGAGGTGTTTTTCCGTTTGCTCCGTTTGCCACCTTGACCACCCCTTATGCTGACTTAAGCTTCAACGTAGCTAAGACTTCACCAGTTGAAGCATCCGTGACGTCATAAGCCTGTTGAGAGGAGTACAGTGCATCAACCAGTGCCTTATGCTTGCCCATAACTACATCCCGCCTGATTTTTCTTGAGCGGGTAATTTCACCAGTCTCTACGTTAAATTCTCTGTGCATGATCAAATATCGTTTTATAGGGGGGCAGGCTTTACCTTCGATTTGTTCAATGTGCGAATTGACATCATTCACAGTCTCACTCACAAGGTCATACACTTCATCCTTGGTCGCCAAGTCTCGGTAACCAGTGAATCTTATATTATGGGTCTCTGCCCAACTCCCAACTGTATCGCTGTCAATGATCAAAAACGCGGCAAGTGAATCCTTACCCTCGCCTACTGCAATGGCATCCTTGATGAATGGTGATGATTTGAGTGCATTTTCGACCAATTGTGGTGCAAATGTATCACCATTACCAAACTTTCCAAGTGAATCAACACGTCCCGAAATTTTCAAGGAACCCTGCTCATCAATTAATCCCAGGTCACCTGTCCGTACCCAACCTTCTGCGTTCTTGACTGCTGCCGTAGCATTTGGATGGCCATAGTATTCCTTGAATGTGTTAACGCCTCTGAAGGCTATTTCTCCATCCTCAAAGCGCCTGATCTCCACACCCGGAAGAGGAGTACCCATCACAAACTCACCGTTCGGACTGTTAATCTGGCTAGGGCCCTGAACGCAGATAAATCCAGCACTTTCTGCAGTTCCGTAAGTTTTTTTCAGGTGTACACCGATGCTGCGATAAAAGTTGAAAATTTCACTGCTCATGATATCGCCACCTGTCAATGCCTTACGCAATTTGGATAAGCCGTAGACATTTTTGAGGGGTGCAAACATCAATATGCTTCCAACCTTGAACCAGAAACTATCTAATCCACTGATTTGTCCAGTTTTAAGAAACTTCTCACGGTTGCCACGCGCAACGGCAAACCACTTGTTGAAGGACTTGGTACTTGAACGCTGGGACCGAGCAATAATTTCCGAATATAGCTGCTTGTAGAAGTGTGGCGGCGCGTAAAGTATCGTAGGACCAATTTCACGCAAGTCATTCATTATAGTTTCGTTGCTTTCAGGACAATTAACCGTGAAACCCTTTAACAGCCATAATGCATAGGTAAACAAAAGTCCTGCTGCATAAGACATGGGCATGAAGGCAATAACTTGTTCCTCTTGCCGTATCCTTTCTTGCTCGGCCAAGGCCTTAGCAGTATTTATCATGCTTCCATGGGTGTGAACAGAGCCACGCTCCTGGCCAGATACACCAGATGTGTACAAGATAAACGCATCAGTATCCTCTGTAATTTTCCCGATTGTGTCATCAAGCAAGCTGGGATGCTGGGACTTGTACTTCTCACCCGATACCTGCAACTCTTCAAAACTGCTCAAATGAGTATGGTCATACTCTTGCATGCCTCGGCCGTTGTAATAAATTACTTCACTAAGGTTCTTGCACTGGTCTATTACATTGTACAGAGCGTCAACCTGTTGCTGGTCTTGTACGATGGCAAACTTGGCCTCGCAATTATTGAGATAGGAAATAAGCTCTTCTGTATTGGAATCTGGATGGACAGGTACAGGAACTGCTCCCAAGGCCTGGACCGCTACCATAGCCAAGTAGAGTTCAGGAATATTGCTTCCGATTATGGCTACTTTTTCACCTGCTGACAGGCCCTTCGAAGCTAAGCCATAAGCACATTTCTCTACAACGGGACTCGCCTCTCCCCATGTCCACTCGTGCCACAGACCAAGCCGCTTGACTCGCAGAGCCGTATCGTTTGTACGACTTCTATACTGCTGTTGGAATAGACTTGGAATTGTTTCCATGAAAGCTACATCCCTTTTCTGGAATTCTTGATGCAAGCTAGCTGCTCATTGCAAGACACTAACTTCCAATTTGTCAATTTTGAAATCTCAAAACTTACAGTGTGATTTAATTCCACTCGCCTGACTTATTTTTTTCTTCCCTTATACTTTCGCTTACCTAGAGCAATAGGGCTTAAACATCAACTGTAATTCTTATTGTTTTATTTCCTGAAGCTCGATTTTTCTCTCTAATTCGCAGCTTTCGGTAGGCTGTAAACTTACACCAGTAAACCAATGCTTTGCAAGCATTGTATGCACAGATTGCGATTTATTCTAAAATTTTTTCAAGGATGTAATTTATAGATTTTTTGTTTTCTCCTACCAATTTATCCACGTACTGTTTTTCAAGCAAATCATTTCATACCAAGGTACACGTAAGAATTTACGAGTCCTGCAGAACCTCCAGCCAAATATAAGAAATAGATCATAAAATATCCTCTATATTTTTGTTATTAATATGATTTTATTTACCTACGTAACCTGAAAAATTCTTTTAGCAGCAAGCTACACTCCCGTTCCAAGATCCCTCCAGTAATTTCAACAGTATGGTTATGCCTTCGGTCAGACATCAGATTGAAGACAGAACCTGCTGCTCCCGTACTGGGATCATGAGCGCCGAATACTAGCCTTTTGATTCTAGCCTGCAGAATTGCACCGGCACACATTACGCAGGGTTCCAAGGTTACAAATAAGGTAGTGCCTGGCATTCGGTAATTTCCCAAATGCCTGGCAGCAAGACGGATGGCAACTATTTCAGCATGTGCACTTGGATCATTTGCACGTATAGGCTGATTGAATCCTTTTCCTATGATACAACCATCCTGTACAATCACTGCACCTACCGGTACCTCATCGCACACCTGAGCTTGCTGTGCTAAATTCAATGCCTCACGCATCCAGAATTTGTCGTCAGCCAAATGTGTTCCTGATACCGACAGTACAGTTCATTCCCACTCAATTGTGGCAGGGGGCTTCCCAGAAATATCGTAAGTCACTCTGGAAATTCCACTGACTTCATTGATGATTCGCCTGGAAACATGATCGAGAAACTCATAAGGAAGCCGCGCCCAGCTTGCAGTCATAAAATCAGTAGTCTCTACAGCACGTAGAGCAATCACATTTTCATACCTCCTGCCGTCACCCATGACACCTACGGACTTTACCGGCAAGAGTACTGCAAAGGCCTGCGAAACCTGATCATACAAGGAATTTTGCTTGAGCTCAGAAATAAAAATGTCATCTGCATGTCTCAACAGGTCCGCAAGTTTCTTATTTACAGAACCTAATATGCGTACCCCGAGACCTGGTCCAGGAAATGGGTGCCGTGAAACAATCTCACTGGGTAGTCCGAGCTCAAGACCTATCCTACGAACTTCGTCCTTAAACAATTCTTTAAGTGGCTCAATAAGCTTTAACGTCATATTTTTTGGCAATCCCGCTACGTTGTGATGGGACTTGATCAAGTGGGCTTTACCTGTTGCCGCGCCTGCCGACTCGATGACATCCGGATAGATCGTTCCCTGTGCCAGCCACTTGACATCACGGAGTTTGGCTGCTTCACGCTCAAAGGTTTTGATAAACAGATTCCCAATCATGATTCGTTTTTTTTCTGGATCTTGAACTCCCTTGAGTGCACTGAAAAATTGCTGCTCTGCATTTACACGGATGACCTTCACTCCCAAGTGCCGGTCAAAAGTCTGCATGATTATATCGCCCTCATTCAGACGCATCAGACCTGTATCAACAAAAATACATGTCAATTGATCACCTACCGCCTCGTGCAGAAGTGCAGCAACAACAGATGAATCCACTCCCCCAGATAATGCTAGCAACACTTTGTCGCTGCCCACCTGAAGCTTTATTCTCTCGCTGTACTCCCGAATGACATTTGTAGTTGTCCAACTGGTGTCACAACCGCATATCGAGTGTACAAACCGTTTCAGAATACTTCTGCCCTGTTTGGTATGTGTGACTTCAGGGTGAAACTGCAGGCCAAACAATCTTTTCTGTTCGTTTGCAATAGCTGCAATAGGAGAACTACTGGTGCTCCCTATGACTCTAAATCCATCAGGAAGTCTTACCACCTGGTCACCGTGAGACATCCAGACATCCAAGACACAAGCTCCATTTTGCATTCTGCTGTCGCTGATGCCATCAAGCAATTCGGAGTCTGATTCCATCCTGACCTGGGCATAACCAAACTCCCGCAGACCTGAAACCTTCACTTCCCCTCCCATTTGTTTTGCCATGGCATGCATGCCATAGCAAATGCCTAGCACGGGCACACCCTGGTCAAATACCGGCTCAACTTCATAGAATGAATCATTGGCGGTGACTGATTCCGGACCCCCTGACAAGACGATGCCTTTTGGTTGGAAAGCCTTGATCATTTCAGCTGAGGTATCACAAGGGTGTATTTCACAGTACGTGCCGAGTTCACGGATGCACCTGGCGATCAACTGGGTATACTGGGACCCAAAATCTAGAATCAATACCTTGTCCGCTTGAATATCAGTCATTGCTTCATGCTAACAGAGTAGATAGATGTAACTGCCAGCAGCCCAAATATTCATTCAAGGTGGTAATTGGGTGCTTCTTTGGTGATTGTTACATCATGCACATGGCTTTCGCGGAACCCTGCAGATGAAATTTTTACAAACTCCGGCTTGGTCCGCATTTCTTCAATTTCTGAACAGCCTACGTAGCCCATGCTTGAACGCAAGCCGCCTATAAGCTGTTGGATGATAGTAACTACAGTTCCCCTGTATGGTACCCGCCCCTCGATTCCTTCAGGAACAAATTTACCTTTTCCAGAATCTTCATCCTGGAAATAACGATCTCCAGAGCCTTCCTGCATAGCTGACAAGGAGCCCATACCACGATAAGTCTTGTAAGAACGCCCCTGATAAAGCTCGACTTCGCCCGGCGCCTCTTTGGTACCTGCAAAAAGACCTCCAATCATGACAGCATTGGCACCCGCTGCAATTGCCTTGGCCACATCACCTGAATAGCGTATACCACCATCAGCGATGATTGGAATTTCAGAATTGATTGCCTGATGTACATTATCTATTGCACTAATTTGCGGCACACCCACACCCGCCACGATCCTTGTTGTACAGATTGAACCCGGCCCTATTCCAACCTTAACCGCATCAGCACCTGCTTGGATAAGATCTTGTGCAGCTTCTCCTGTAGCAATATTGCCGCCGATAACCTGAATTTTAGGATATTCAGCCTTGATCCAGCGTATGCATTCAAACACAGTGTTCGAATGTCCGTGAGCTGTATCGACTACAAGCACGTCTGCTCCTGCCTGAACTAGTCCATGAACACGCTGTTCTTTATCAGGCCCGACTCCCACTGCAGCACCAACGAGCAACCTTCCTTCTTCATCCTTGCATGCGTGGGGAAAATCTGTCGATTTCTGAATGTCCTTCACAGTAATCAGGCCTCGCAATTCAAAGTTATCATTTACTACCAAGATTTTTTCTATGCGATGCACATGCAGCAAGGCCTTGATCTCATCTTTTCCTGCACCTTCTTTGACGGTGACCAGGTTTTCCTGGGTTGTCATTATCTTTGATACTGGCTCATCCTTGCGGGTTTCAAATCGCAAATCGCGACTGGTCACAATACCTACTAAAGATTCACCTTCCACAACAGGCACACCTGAAATGTTTTCTCTGCGAGTGAGTTCCAATACTTCACCGATACTGCTGCTGGGATCGACACAAATTGGATCTTTGATTACACCACTTTCAAACTTCTTGACCATCCGCACCTCGTTTATTTGGTCTGAAATCGAAAGATTTTTGTGAATCACACCGAGTCCACCTTCCTGGGCAATCGAGATTGCAAGACGACCTTCGGTCACCGTATCCATTGCAGAAGAAAGCAGTGGTATGTTGAGACTGATATTGCGGGTGAGCTGCGTAGTAAGACCTACATCTCTCGGTAAAATGCTCGAGGAAGCCGGAACCAGAGATACATCATCAAAAGTCAAAGCATCATATTTAATTTGCATAAGTGGTCCTGTGCCGTATTAGTGGCTTATTATAAGGATTGCACATATCACGGTAAACTTGCGCTAATACTAGGTAGAATCTGCTCACGACAGCAGAGCCGTACAATCCCTATGGAACCCACACAGTCAGATTTCACTCATAAAAAACATCCTGTCTATTCTGTTCAAGAACTCAATCAGGCAGTGAAACAGCTGCTGCTGCAAACTTTCCCATTGCTTTGGGTGGAAGGAGAACTCTCCAACATCTCACGACCTGCTTCAGGTCACATGTATTTCTCACTGAAGGATGAGCATGCCCAGGTACGCAGTGTCATGTTTCAGAATGCCAACAGCCATCTGGCCTTTCAGGCCAAAGAAGGAATGAGCGTACTCGTGAAGGCGCGTGTCGGCCTGTATGAGCCTCGAGGAGAATATCAACTTATAGTAGAGCATATGGAAGAAGCGGGTATCGGCGTTTTACAGCGCAGATTTGAAGCATTAAAACGCAAGCTTGACGAGGAAGGATTATTCAGTTCCAAACACAAGCAGACACTGCCTCCCTTCCCTGCATCACTATGCATCATAACTTCGGCTACCGGTGCTGCACTTCGCGACATTCTAAGTGTACTGGGCAGAAGATTCCCACTACTCAAGATACGGGTATATGCCACCCCAGTACAAGGTGATGCTTGTGCCGACGCCGTAGTGGAAGCCATACGTTCCATCAATCAAAACAGAGATGGAGAGTTGATAATACTGGCGCGGGGTGGCGGTTCAATTGAAGACCTTTGGGCCTTTAATGAAGAATCCGTGGCACGTGCAATTTTTGCTTCGAAGCTACCCATTGTCACAGGCATCGGGCATGAGGTAGATTTTACTATTGCAGATTTTGTTGCAGACCTGCGTGCACCGACTCCTTCAGCAGCTGCCGAGATGGTCGTTCCACATGCAGGCTCTGTCCTTGAAAGTCTTGAGCACAGTGGTGACACTCTAAATCGTCTGATCAACACGACAGTAGGCAACCTCCATCAAACAGTGGACTGGTTAACGAAACGACTTGATCAGTTGCACCCTGATCTGACTGTACAGAATAACAGGCAATTTCTAATAGAACTTCAAAGGCGTCTGCTTAGCGGCGCAAGCCACCAAATTTCCGACCACGATAAAAGGTTTGTCAGCTTGTTGATTAGATTTGAGAAGTTGTCTCCGAAAGCGTATGTGGATGAATCCTGTATCACTCTCTCGCACTTGTATTGGCAACTGGAAAATCTTTTGTCTAAACGAATTGAGCAACTTCAGTATCAGCTTGAGAAAAAGGTTTGCGCATTGGACACTGCCAGTCCCCTAGCTACTTTAAATAGGGGTTACTCAATAGTTACATTGAAGAAAGACGGGAAAATTCTACGCGATACAAAACAAGCCTACACTGATGACGCAATCATCATTCGACTGGCAAGGGGCCGCCTCAATGCGCATATAGACTGACATGTTGCTCATCTGGCCTGCCAGATGATTTTAAAAATACACATTCGTCAATTTGATCACAGGTGGTTCTTGCCAGACTGCTTATTATCTGGTATCAAGGCGGCTGATTTGAGAAGAGGGATCTATGGTCGCAAAAAAATCAGTTACCCGGAAAAAAACAGCAGTCAAAAAGAAGACTAGTACCAAACCACGTACTGCTGGGAAAAAATCAGCCGGTAAAGCAGTAGCAAAAAAGAAAGCTGCCACTAAACGGCGTGCGACTGCCAAAAAACCTGCTGCCACTAAACCCAAACAAGCAGGAAAAAGAAAACCTGTAACAAAATCAGGGGCTAAGACCCGTACAGCCGCAAAAAAACCTTCAGCTGTAAGGAAACCTTCAGCCGCGAAAGCGACTGTTAAAAAGAAAGCTGCCACTAAACGGCGTGCGACTGCCAAAAAACCTGCTGCCACTAAACCCAAACAAGCAGGAAAAAGAAAACCTGTAACAAAATCAGGGGCTAAGACCCGTACAGCCGCAAAAAAACCTTCAGCTGTAAGGAAACCTTCAGCCGCGAAAGCGACTGTTAAAAAGAAAGCTGCCACTAAACGGCGTGCGACCGCCAAAAAACCTGCTGTCACTAAACCCAAACAAGCAGGAAAAAGAAAACCTGCAACTTCAAAATCATCTCAGTCGAGATCACAAGAGAAAATACTGCTTGCGGCTAAAGAAGAGAAAAAGAAAAAGCGCATACAACTTCTAAAAAAACGTGCTACTGCTACCCTCCCAGTTGAAGGCATACCTGCCTATACCGCACACCGTGGTGAAAGTTATATGAGTCCAAAACAGCTTGGACACTTTCGCAACATTCTGTTGCGCTGGAAGCAGGAACTTCTTGAAGAAGTCAGTCGAACAGTAGACCATATGAAAAAAGACGCCAGTCAGTTCGCCGACCCTGCTGACAGGGCAACACAAGAAGAGGAGTTTAGCCTAGAACTAAGAACACGTGACCGTGAAGGCAAGCTCGTAAGAAAAATCAATCAGACTCTAGCCGCTATTGATGCAGATGAATATGGTTACTGCGAAGCATGTGGAGTTGAGATTGGTATCAAGAGACTTGAGGCACGCCCAACCGCAACCTTATGTATCGACTGCAAAACACTCCAGGAAATCAAGGAAAAACAAAACTATACGTGATCGAGATGATTCGAGGATATATGCTTAATTCCTCTTTTTTCTGCAATAATTATTTCGCTTAGCTATCTTGGTTTTTGCCCCATCTCCAAGGATCTTCTTTGGCGACAGCAAAAAATATCCAAAAATTTCCCACAAGCATCACGATAAGCAGTGCTGCGCCACCCAAGGCCCATAACACATCACGATGATTCTCTACAAAGCCACCGAAATGCAGTATCACGACAAACACAGCACTCCATAATGCCATGACAAACAAAGCTTGAATTGTACGCATACTTTTCTCCTATGAACTTTCCAACCTCATGCTAACTGTTGCTACGTCCTCCCGGCATAGAACTTGCGTCCAGAAACTTATCAAAGTAAATATTATCTTCCTGCATCCCCTGAGCCACCATAACTTCAATTGCTGCATCAATCATAGGCGGGGGACCACACAAGTAGCCCTGTGACTCTTTTAAAGATAGTTTGCCAGTATCAATATACGCCGACTTCAAATGATCGGTGACCAACCCTCTAGCACCTTTCCAATCACTATCTTCAGGTTCCATGTTGAGTACGGGAACAAATTCAAATGAGTGGTTCTGATTCCATTCAGTACCAATATCGTCCATTTCCTGCAAGCAATACAGATCTTTTTGAGTCCTTGCACCGAACAAGAACAAGCAATTTCGTTGAACCTGCTCGTTTACTGCAGACTCAAGAATTGCCTTGATTGAGCTTATTCCACTACCCCCAGCAATACAAACAATCTGGGCATCTCCTGGTCGAAGCCAAAATTGGCCATAAGGCCCTGCCACAGTGACTTTTTCGCCTGTACGGTCTTGTTTGAATAACCATTCAGTAAATTCTCCACCCGGCACCAGGCGTACAAAAAAAGTCATTTCATTTTCAGCTTCATTTTCGGGAGCCTTAGCAAATGAATAGGATCGCGGAGCGCTTATACCAGAAGCACCTATCTCGGCATACTGGCCTGCAATTCCACTGCGGTCCGGTAGAGAGTAGTCAGCTGTGACAACAATTTCCTTGATATCATGTGTCAAATTCGTAATTCGGCTCAAAGACCCCTCAAATTTAACTACTTGATGAGCACGGGATGCATCTTCCAGCTCGACTTCTACTTCAACATCACTTTTTAACCGGGTTTGACATGCAAGAATCCATCCTTCGTTTAGTTGGTCAGGATCCAATACATACGAAAAATCAGTAAGAGACTTCGTTTTGCCGCTTTTTAGTATGCACTTGCAAGTAGTACAGCTACCTACCCGACAATCATGCGGCCAAGGAATTCCAAGCCCCAATGCTGCATTGAGCAAATTATCTCCTGCTTTTACAGTAAACTTGTGTTCACCAGCATTGATACTTGCTTGCCAGTCTTTTTTACCGCTGCCAAATAATCCAAACATAACCCTTCACCCTACACTGGCATCCTGTCCGGTGTAGAGGACGCTAGTGACTAAAAAAGTAGGCTTTTAAACGTTAATTGAAATGCCTCTCAATATCCCGGAATTAACATCATCTGCCGTTGGCAGGCAAATAAAGGGGTTGATCTTCTCTTTACTTGTAGACGGATGTGTTTTGACTTTTTCGTACCAGGCACTTACACCGGACCTTGAACTAATCAAGTCTCCAGCACCACCGATTTCAATCAGGTTGCAGCATGCTGCCCAATGAATATCTGCCAATGAGAAGTCTCCACATATAAAATCACCTTTTTTAGGTGGATTTTTGACTTGTTGATCCAAGCCATCAAAGAATGTAGCTATTCCAGCCGTATCAATATCATCACCAATTAAAGCTTGTACTTTTTCAGTAGCAATTCCAGCCCATTGATACATGACGGCTCGGTGTACACCATTACGTGGCACTAGTGACGGACCAAAGCCTTTATCATCAAGATAAGACATCACGGCCCCGGTTCCATACACCACGAAATCAATATCCTGTAGCACAGGGCCTATGCCATAAGGAGATTTAGCCAGAAACTCACTGTCATCCATGCTTGGAATCACAATTGCTTCTATATCTACACCTTTTTCACCTGCTGTCTGTAAGCACTTTCCTGTGTTCGGGCAACTTGGTCGGCCACTCAAAATCATTTTTGTTCTCAATTGATCTCCAATCATATACCCCCCTAACTTACAAGTCTTATCAGCATTTCATGAGTACACACCAAGAATTGGCTATAACAAATTTCCTGATGTCCGCTATTTAAATTCTAAAGTATTAGACTCTGAACCGAGTGGTGTAATCAATCCTGGATCTGTAGCGCACCAGATGGACATTTCGAAACTGTCTCCCGAATCTCTGCTTCAGGAGCAGCGCTTGTATCAATTACAAACTGTCCGTCTTCAACCTTGAAGACCGTTGGGGAGCCTTTCACACACTCACCAGCATGGATACAGATATTTGCGTCATAAGTTACTTCCATCGTTATTACCTCCTAGTTTATTTATTTGTATAACTTTCTATCAGATTTGACAACCGCAGTCTCTCTTTCTAGCTTCTATTCACCAAGATTCAGGCGTATCCGGCCTGTTTATTCATCCTGGCGGCAATCTTCAACTCGCCCTCACT
>WTFY01000007.1 GCA_011523795.1 Gammaproteobacteria bacterium | reverse complement strand
TAAGTTGATGATTTACAGACTACAGGGTTAGCCTTGGTTTGTCAAGTATAATAACTCTTTTTTATGGCTGATTAAGTATGGCTGTCCATTATTGTTATATTGATAGTCTTTAGAATACACTACCCTGGTAAAGACTAGAGACAGGGCTCAGGCATATCCCTTAGTACTTCACGAGCAGCAGCAAAAGATATACCGAGAGACCTACAGTTTACGTCAGCACATAGGTCTCGGGAATGGTACTCTGCAGTCAGCCATCGCTGGCATACCTTATCCAGTTTACAGCAAATCTCTCCAGCCAGCCCGTGTCGTACATGAACTATATCCCGTGCCAACTGGGACCGCTTTTCCTTTTCAGAGGTCAAGTCGACTCTGATCTTGTTATCCTCAATCGCGACTTTCCATGAGTCTTCCAGGTCCACCACAAGCCTTCTCTGCGCATCAATGAAAATACCCTCATACAAGGGGATGACACAGTTAGCAGCTAGCTGCTGGACAACTGATGGTTTTGGCAGTTCAATCATGAGTTTTCTATTCGTGCTCAAGATGTTCATTAAAATAGCTTGGTCAAGCAATAACTGGTCATTTTCAATCAAGATTGTTTTCATTTCACGATCAGGGCATATTCTCCTCAAAATCGCTTCCATGGGACCCTTGAATCCCTTGGCCTTTCCAAGCTTTAGCGGGTCAAAATGCGACCCAAACTCTATCAGTACATTGCCATCTTTTATTGTATAGCAATGTGTGATGCGATAACCCCCATAGTGGTTCGTCATTCTCCGTATAAACTGATAAAATTCCTTGGATTTCATAGCACTTTCAACCGGATGAATCTTAAATGTGTAAGTCATGGAGTCAGTCAAAGGTGCTCCTTAAACAGGTACTATGCCTGATGTCAAAAAAGTGTAATGGTTCACCTCGTTGCTGCATAGGTACGTTACGAAATTCATGAACGATTTGATCATCTGGAAAGACGTATATGTTCGGAGATGATGATGACGAAGCGTGACAACTGACCATTTGTGACGACGGTAATTTCAGAACTTACACATACTGAGGCCTGCCAGTTAGCCAAGCAGATGGTTTCTACATTGCCCTGCCCGCTTGCGCTGACAGGGCGCCGAACCTTGATGCTTCCGGTTCATTTACAGGCTAGTTGAACAGGCTGAAGTAATACCTCGCATTGATGTTAAATCTCTTCTTCCACCTGTCATTCCCGTTGGCTCCAAAGTCGCCGACGCCGTCATAGAGGTTACCATAGCTGTCGCCCTTGTCACCGACGTAAAAATTGCCGTCAGAGATTCCAAGATCGGTATAGATATACAGGTTACCCCAGTACCACAGGGCACCTAAAGTCCACAGGGTGCTGTCATTGAAATCGCTTCTGTCTTTCAGGATGGCACTCCACTCAAGGTAGGGAGTCACGCTTTCAAGCCAGGATATGCCTGATGTGTCGATGCCGTGGTAGCGAAGGGATACGGCGGGTACCCACCCTTCGGAGGCTACGGGCCAAGCAAAGTTAAAGGCCCCCATGGGAATCAAATCGCCGGTTCCCCACGGGGTATCGTCGGTAATGTCGTACTTGTAGTAGGAAACCTGCGAAAAAAGCTTGAAATCTCCAAACGAATTCTCGGCGTGGACGGAGGCCGCGAAATGATCGGCACCACTGTCGTCCACGTTTTTCCCCTTCAGCCAGCCGTATTGAAAGGATGCCCCCAGCTTCCCGAAGCTTTCAGTCGCGTAGATCATCCGCAGGTTCAATTGGCCGTCTTCCTCAAAACCGCTCTCACCGGCACCGAATGTGACATTACCCATTGAATCGACCTGTTCATCCCACGTCACCGGGTCATAGCTGTAGCGTGAGCTGTCACGACTCGACCCGTCCCACTCCCCCTCGTCCTCAATATAGTAGGCAAGATCGACGGCCAAATCGCCAAAGGACTTGGTCCATCGGATACCCAGGTCCATGTCGTCGGAAAGCCCAATGTAATAATGCTGGTCAAAGAACCAACTGGCGGACACACCATATGGCCCCGGGCCAAATGGAACGCGAACAATGCCTGCCTTGAGCGTGCCGTAACGCTCCATCTCATAACCCAGCCACGCAGTGTGCATCATGCTGTAATTGTCATACCACCGGTACTCGATTCTGCCGATGAGATTACCGGACTCGATATCGGCGTTCAGGCGGAAGATATCAAGATCCACGTCTCCCAAGTCTTCGTTGCGGCGTGCAAAGGAACCGTCGTGTTCATAATCGCCGTATGCATAGTGTATGCCCAAGGCACCGCCAATCCTGACCGGGCGTTGTTCTGGTTCAGCCGGCTCCTCGAGAGCAACCGGTTGTGCACCACCTTCTTTTTGGGATTCCATCTCGGCAAGCTTTCCCCGGGCCTTCTCCAACTCCTGTTCCAGGTGCTCGATATGCTGGCGCAGGGCCTCACTCTCATCGGAGGCGGTTTCCTCAGCTGCCACGGGCAGAAAGAAGAGCAGCAAAAAAATGACCCCGAAAACCTGTCTGCATGCTTGTAGTTTCATCTCATCTATCCTCAAATGTGGGCAGGCCACCCAGCTTGGCACATCTTCTGTCTTGTTAACAATAGCAGCGTCCGGGCTGCCGCACGAATCCTGGCACCCCTCAGCGATTGAGCCACGCGCTGAACCGCTCGTGCACTTCCTCCGCGTTGTCGCTCCACCATTCCCAGTCGTTGCGCAACGCGCGCTTCAGGTTCTCCGGCGCACTTGGCATGTGCGGGCGCATCTCCACCCCTGTCTCCGCATGCGTGGTGAACAGGTTCACGCCTGAACGGCGGGTCGGACTGTACGCAATGTAACGCCCTATCGCCGCCATCGACTCCACCCGGGAAGCATACTGCAGGAATTCTCTTGCTACTTCCATGTTGGGCGTCCCAGCGACGATGGCAATCTGGCTGTAATCGAGCACCTGGCCATCCCAGACAATCACCAAGGGCTGGTTCTCGATCACCTGGGCGTTGAAGATCCTGCCGTTGTAAGCCGTGCTCATCACCACCTCCTGGTCGGCCAGCATCTGCGGCGGCTGGGCGCCAGCCTCCCACCAGACGATCTGGTCCTTGATCGTGTCCAGCTTGCGAAACGCACGGTCCAGGCCTTCCGGCGTGTCGAGCACCTCGTACACCTCGCCCTCAGGAACCCCGTCCGCCATCAGCGCGAACTCCAGATTCACCCCGGGGGTGCGGCGCATGCCCCGACGCCCCGGAAACTTCCCGAGATCGAAATAGTCCTCGATGGTGGTCGGCTTCTCGCCGGGAAAACTCTTGCTGTTGTAGGCATAGATCGTCGAGTAGAAGATTCCGTTGCCCCCACAATCCGAATAGGTGCCCTCGTAGTAGTCCTCCCGTGCAGGGGTGCCGTCAGGTGCCGGGGGCAACTGGTCTATGTCGACGAGCTCAAGCAGATTCTCGTCACATCCGCGCACAAGGTCTGCAAGCTCAAGGTCCACGATGTCCCAGTGCACGTTGCCCGTCTCGACCTGCGCCCTGACCTGGGCCAGGCCGCCGTTGAAGCTCTCCAGGCGCACCTCGACACCCGTCTCGGCCGTGAAAGGCTCAAGGATCGCCTTCTCCCAGGCCCTGGCATAGGAGCCGCCCCAGGAAACCACCGTGATCGATTCGGCGCCCATAGTGACCCCGGGCAGGCCGGTCAGACACGCCAGCACCGCACTGACCGCCCAGACCCTTACCCCGTACCGGGGATTTCTTCGCTTCACTTGATTCTTCTTCATAACATTCCCCCAATTGTCC
>WTFY01000019.1 GCA_011523795.1 Gammaproteobacteria bacterium | reverse complement strand
GTTATGGATGGGTGGCTGCCTGGCTGATGACCGTTCAGAATGCAAACAGCATTCCGGTTGTCGCTGCGCCGTCCTTGCCGACACAGGTGCCGCCTACGTCTACGCCTGTGACTGCGCCCACGTCTGCACCCACGAATACCCCCGCACCGACACATACGCCAGCACCAGTACGAGATGCTCAATACTACAAGAATCTGTGCGGAGTGGGTCAAAGAGGCTGGGTTACGATTGCCCTTGCTAGAGAATGCGGATTTTCGATGCCGGTATGTCGGTCGACCAATCCGGGACTGTATGAAGCAATGCACGACGGAGATGGGGACGGGTGTGTAGGGGAATAAAAGGGGTGATGAGACTAGAATGGGAGGGGCAAAACTGACCCCTCCCCATTAGGCCCTTCTCCCTTGCGCATGCGTCGTTTGAGAGCAGACATCCTGTAATTGACTTCTGCGTACTCGACCATGATTCTTTCCTTAGCATTCGTCAGAGGGTCGTGCTGACAAGCAACAGGCCACCGTGTCTTAGACGGTGGCCTGTTGGCGGAAGAACTATGGCGGGAAGAAACCGATGGCAGAGTTTGGGTTTACGTGTGGCAGTCCTGACAGGTCCCATCTTCATACAGGGTTTCAGGATAACTGACCTGGCGTCCACACCGTTTGCAATGATAGTCGTTACCGAATGTGTCCTCGGTAGGCGGAGAGTCAAACATGGCGCGGGCCAACTCTTCCGGTGAAGCGTCAATTCTGGGAGGAAGCGAGGCAGTCACGGGTCGTCTACGCTTTCTGACTTCCTTTTCTGTCATTTCATCCTCGCGTGTTTATGCAACAGGCTGATGTTGCGCAAAGGTCAAACCCGCATGACAGTTTAGCCCAGAGAGTACGCGATGTCAACAGGCATCATCCAAGGGGTGCATCCCAGATTTTTTGAGAGACAGAAGGGGGTAGATGGGAACGATCACATTTCGACTGACACTGGCACGACCTAACCGGACCTCTGTACCTTCATGTAGGAGTCTGCGAGCATGTTACAAGCGAAGGAAGTCAACAATGGACTGCCAATCCGCAGATGGTTCGTACACGTTGGCATGTGGTTCGCCTTGGCCCTCTTGTTGCTTTCGCTCTACGGCCGATGGTTGATTGACGCGACGCCTGGTGCCCTCCGTCCAGCCTGGTATGTCTTCGGCCCATTCCTCTGGCTGACTGATTTCCTCAATCTTGTGCTCTTCAGTCAATTTTGGTTCTTTTTCCTCTGCACTGTAGGGCTGTCCGTATGTGGACTTCTCATGTTTTGGGGAGGGTGGCGGGCGCGAATTGTGTCTGCGCTTATTCTGGGCTTAGTACTGGCCTCTCCCTTTGCTATTACACAAATCTATGGCCAATATACATTACGGACGGTTGTTTCGGCACCAGGCTACGAAATAAACTGGCTGACACAGCCCAAAGGCCGCTTTTCAAGCGCTTTCAAGAGCGCACAGCGTGAACATGATGTGACTGGATGCAGGTATAGAATCCATGGCTGGAGCAAAAACAATCGGCTATACTTTGGTTCCCATTGCAGGAATGATCTGTGGATGTACGATGCGCAAGAGAGGGGAAACCCTCGAAGGATCCAACGACTTCCCCGCGGCTTCGAATCAGTATCAGCGGTGAAAACATGGCAGGTCCGCCACAGTGGACAGGGCGGGATCTCTGTCACTAAGGTCGTGGAGGAGTCGGAATCAAAGGATGGAAGGACTAAGGCATTTGTAGTCCAGGACAGCTTCTACGGTCCTTTTGACGTCCTCATAATGTGGCGAGGCACGCTCGACTGACTAACTTTGGTGATAGGGACTTTGCCTGACGTAACCCTTGCTTGCTTAATTCTTTTGCGAGTGTATCCCAAATTGTTGTCCGTCGAATGGCTCCATTTCAATGACCAGACTGAAGTCACCTCCGGTCAGACGAAACACGCCAAAAATCTGGGATGCACGCCATCCAAGCCAAGAAGGAGGTTCGACTCCAACATAATCAGGCAGGTCTCTTCCACATGAAACACACACTTGCGCTTCGTAAATTCATTTCTGAACAAGAAGGACAAATCTTGGTTCGTCCAGAACTATTCGTCCCAGTAATCTGTGAGGGTAGCTAGACGGAACAACCAGTCAGATTGCAAATTCAGCACCCTGGGGTCGCTCCTTCCCTCCATGTACCGACGGCTCTGCGCACCACTTCTGAGCAAGCTGACGGATCGCGCTATAGATATCCTTATCGAAACCGAGCAGATCGCAGACCACCCGCCGGTCGAGAACGGCACGGTTTTGATCCGCGTCCGCCAGATACGCGGGCATCAGATCCCTTTCCCGGAAATCCTCAAAGATATTCTTAGCAATAAGCAGTTGCTCATCCGTAAGGCAGCGCAAGTCCAGCACGGAAAGAGACACGGCGGAACTGATACTAACGCTTGCCTTGCTGGATTGCTGTCGGCTGGAGTGCCACCAATAGGAAAGCAATCCCAATGTAGAGTTTCCCCATACTGCAAACGCGTAATCATATCTTCTATCGGGGAAGATGACATTAGGCCACACTCTCCCGCCAACCGACTCCCTGTCTGTGAAGGCAACGGTTAAAGCCTGAGAACCAAAGGTAAATTCGGTGTTCAGGTGCGATCTGCTTGCAGTAGCCCAGATAATGGCTGCTCTTTTCTCCATGCCTTGTCTAACCTGAAGCTGGGAATCGGGATCACAAACCATTCGGGTTTCATTCTCGGCATCATGATTCCACAAGGAAGGATATGTGGCCGAGGGGCTTGGATCTACCTTGTCAAAGGGGCCTCTAGGGGGCTGGCCTGGTTTGGGGGGCTTGCCCGTAATATCGCGACTTAGAACCCCCCGTTTGCCTACGTCGCCCAGGGAAGCCATTTTGAGTTCGACGTGAGCTGCAAAGCCGGGGAGCCAGAGCTTAGATTGGACCAAGGCATACGCAGTTTGTGCCACTGAATAGTCAGCTGTTCGCACCGCGCGCCAAACTGGGGAACGAGGCACGGCAATCGTGTAGCCCGCCAACTCTTCCCCGATCCTAAGAGGCGTGCCCCCATATGGTCCGTCTTCGATTCGTCTGACCTCACCCTTGTCAAGAGCGCAGCCTGCCGCCAACTCCCTCGCATTGGCAAACCCTTGCGGCCTGCGGCTAAGGGAAACAAAATGGTCGGTGTCATTGGGCTTTTCGTCTACCTTCAGTCTGCGTGCAATGACCAGACACTCGGCCATGCCCGTGTCAGACGAGAAGGCCATGTCTTGGCCGTTCGCCGCAATGCTCACGACGATCATATCCCTATAATGACGGGAAAGCATCGCACGAAGTCTCTCCCAGGACGGACCAGAAGCGGCGGACAAGGGGAGAACGAGAGCCAGGACACCGCCTAGTTTGAGCTTCTTATGGGCTAGCGCTGCAAAACTAGAGGCGATGCCGGCGTTGCCGTGGGAGCAGGTGTTCTTCGCCAGCTTTGTGGCCCGCTCCCCCATTTCCGTCTGATCTTCATCCGTCGCGTCAAAGGCCGCGAAAGCAGGGTTGGTGATGTCGGCATGTGCCCCTTCGTGGTTGGTCGCGCTGGTAAACGGTGGATTCATGATCACCAAGTCATAGCCAATATCTGGTATCTCAGTGAGTATCTGGTCGGCCTCCTCTTCCCCCGCGCTGCCGGTTTGAATTGCTGGGTCGCTGGTATTCAGCAACGTCATAACGTTAGATGCCTGAAGCAACTCCAGAGAGCCAATCATCACGCTGCCGTCTTCCTGGCGACCATAGGGCATGGTGTAAAGGCGAGACTTTCTGAAGCCGCCCGAAGGTTCGACACCGG
>WTFY01000014.1 GCA_011523795.1 Gammaproteobacteria bacterium | reverse complement strand
AAACTAGCAGGCTTGTATGTTGTATCATTGAAGCATGAGAGCTGAACTGACACCGAGGCAGAAGGCTCGGAGAGCATACAGCCAGTCAGAGAGGTGGAAGGCTGTGAATCGGGAAATACAGCGGAGACACAGAGAGAGGCAGCTACGACCCTAATCCTTGCAATAACAGACAGAACAGAGTATTATATAAACATCAAGCAACATAGCGCTTGCTGCTGATGAATGGGTAGTCCCACGAGCAGTGAGGTTTAGCTTGATCGCCCAGCCAGATGGATCGGTTGTCCGAACGTGACTGGGTGCTAGATGAATCGGATGCCCGAGCCTAGCAGCCCAGTAAACCCAAAACAACTATTCACATGAGGTGAAACCCAATGGCATTAAATGGCTGGATACCCGACGAAATCGTGTCGGAGGAAATCTACAACGTATATAACAGAGGCTCCGCAGTTCTACGAAACGTGGTTGCTCAGGATATGGATTCCCACACGGATCAGATTCCTGTAGCAGGCTCCGGAAACGTCAGTGTTGTCACTGACGAAACCAAGGTGCTGGCAGACGACTCCCGAACCGATGGTTCCGTAACTGTTTCTGCTTCGATATTCAAAGAGGTTGTGCCTATGACATCTGTCGACCTGCAGGACGCTGGCCCCTCGCGGGCTGCAGCGCTGGACGCTTCGATGAACAGCTCCCGCCAGGCTTTCGGTCGCGTGTTCGACCTTGCCAGTCTTACAGCTGGTGTTCTTCAGGCTACCAACAAAAACCCTGCTCGCAAGACAGCATTGCCGTACAACTCGGCTGGACGTGTCGCACGTCTGGCAGGCAACCACACAGCGTTCAACAAGACCACTGCGATCACCAAAGCAGCTATTGATGCTGCGGTCGAAAAGGTGCTGTCAAGCACACGGGTCAACGTTGATGCATTGCGATGGTTCATGCCTCCAAGCCTTCTAGCAGATGTTGCTGCGCTGACAGCAACCACAGGTGGCCCGTATTACATCGAGCCTCGCACCGAGTCCTCACCTGCAACAATCGCAGGGTTCCCTGTCGAGTTAACTCTCGGTGCACGAGGGCAGACAGACCTAGCCACGAATAATGTTGCAGCCGATAATGCTGACTGCTTGCTTCTGGTTGATACGTCGCAAATGGCTGTTGGTCGTGCACGTATTGATGAGGACATGGAGGGATCGTCAGGGTTCCTCGTGGTTCCGAAAATGACCACAGAGATCAGCTTGCAGAACAGGATCGTGTTCCTGGCACGCTACGGTGCTGCCATTGCAACAGACCCCGTAACGGCAAGCAACACGCCGGTATACGTGATCACCAAGCTTCGCTAATTTGCTGTTAGTGAGTTGCTATGGAAGGGGGCTTGGATGATTCCATCCAAGCCCCTCTCCATTAATGTATACTGATGGTATGACACGTCCTTGGGGTTTAACCCCAGATATTGCTAACCGTATTCCATCGTCGTCTCCGGTGACGGCAGACATGATTGACATGTCAATAGATTTCGGGTTGGATTATTTGAACGTCACTGATAGCGATGTCGATGGGTGGCCTGCTGAAATGCAGCGCATGTTTGTCAACGGTGCAAAATATCAGTCTATGATGCTTGCCAACAGGTCGGGTACTATTATTCAGCGGCCGGTCGGTGTGAACTCCGAATCTGCTAATCGTGTGTCTGTGAACTTTGATGCGCGGGATATTACACGGATAGAGCTTGCGCCGATGGCTCTGGTGCTTTGGAAACGTGTCAAAGGGATGTTGAATCGCACTATCGAACAGCGGTCGAAGGCTGCACGGATGCGTGATTTGACTATTGATAATTTGCCGTACCTTGTTTCCCCTAAGTTTATTCCTGCCGATTTGGAACGGCCGACAAGGTAATATCGATGGCTAGCATTATACAAAAAGGGTATGACCTGATCACTGAAACGTTGCAGCCGGTTGCCGCGGCAACTAACCCGACAGCGCCTAGAACAACGTCACCGGGTGTCCTGACACAAACCGCAGGGTGGGATAATTTGGAACCGGTGCAGGTCAGCTGGGACGGAGTCGACGATGATGACTGGTTGATCTATACGGTCGTACTTATTGGTTTCGGTGATTACCGCGATGCGCTTGGCATGTTTGTGCAAGCCTGGGATCTTATAGTAGGAGAGGAGCTGTTGACCCCGCAACCTAAAAGCGTGGCAACTAGTGTGCCCGGCCCATCGCCTGCGAGCGCGTCTATAGCCAAACCTCAGATAGAGTTTAAGGTAACCTATGGTGAGATCCTTACCCGAGAGACAGAGCTTGCGCAATGAGTAATACAGTACCTATGCTCACACATCTCGAAGAGGTAGATGCTTTTTTGGGATTTCTTGATATAGGCGCCGCGCTGGATGATATGGATGAGCGCGCCGGTATTGCACAGCACTATATGACCTACTATGAGGGCGATCAGGCCACAGTATACTTATCCGACACTATTGCAAAAATAAGGCGCCGCAAAAAAACCGACCGAATCAACATGGTGAAGCTGATAGCTGACGCGGTTGTTGAGCGCACACGTATCGAGTCATTCGGCGAGGCCGATTGGATTGATGCGCTGGATGAGCGGTTGAACCTTGTTCGGTTGTCGAAAAATTGTCATACGAATTCTGAGGTGCAAGGCACCGCCTACGGATTAATGTGGCCTCGTACTAATAACGGCCCACAAGCGGATATTCTGATATTGACACCTGGTGAAATGATCTGCGGCTATGAGACAAGCTCGCAGTGGCCTGTATGGGCTATCAGGCGATTTGTGGATGGTTCCAATATTCAAATTTGGGCAATGTCAATGCATGGGTGGACATCCATTATCTCAGATAACGATGGAAGGGATTGGGCTATATATGACGAATATACCAAATGGCCTACAGACTTTGTGCAGACCGACTCTCCACCGGTTGTAGAGTTCGGGCCTGAGCCGGGCAGGCTGGTTTCGGGGATTAAAAGCATACTCGGCCCACAGCAACGCATAGATCGGCTGACCGACACAGATGCTTCCCTGGTCGAGTTGGCATCTGCGCCGTCAACATATATCCTTATATCAGATAATCAGGAGGGCATAGAAAAAGGTGAAACCCCGAAGGTTGGACCTGGTGTTATCCAGCAGCTTGAGGCAGAATCAATCACACAGCTTTCCCCAGCCCCGCATGATGGCACTGTTGACCGGCTTGAACAAGCTATGCATACAGCATTAACATTGGGCAAAATCCCGTTGTCGGTGATGATAGGCGCTGGCGGCAATATGAGCGGGGAGGCAATCACCCGCGACAGCGCATCTCTGCTTGTACGCTGCCAGGAACGTATACATACATTTTCGATATCGTGGAAACGGCTGTTGACATATGCTGCTTTATGGACAAATAAATCGCCTGACGATATCGTGATAAACTGGTGTGATCCTAACCTGACAACAGAGATGGATAGGTTCGACTTGGCTGCACGTCAGCAATCTGCAGGGGTTACACGGGAACGTGCTCTGCTGAATGCAGGGGTTGCAGCTGAGGATATCCAAGAACAAGCAACTACTAACACGGAGGAATAATGACCACAGAAACCGACGAAAAAACCGACGAAAAAACCGACGAAAAAACTGGCGGTTCGGCTGAGCTGGCTGATGCCATCCTTGCTGCATTGGGTGAGGCAAAATCCGAGGATAACGGAAAATCCGAGGATAACGGAAAATCCGAGGGTGACGAAACTGAGGATGACGAAACCGAGGATGACGAAACTGAGGGTCTGTCAGATGAGCGGCGCAAAGAACTTGAAGCCGAGCAGGCCAGACATGATCGGCGCTCTAAGGAAATCCGGATAGCCTTGAAGCATAATATTGATATCGAAGAGGACAAAAATACTGATGTAACAACAAATGGTTCAGGCAACGACGATCTCACCTTGCGTGTGAAACGTCTCGCAGTGAAAGAGCTGTTGGTGGATAACAAAC
>WTFY01000010.1:283791-435478 GCA_011523795.1 Gammaproteobacteria bacterium | reverse complement strand
TCAATAACGGGGCCAAAAAATATCGTGTGTTGATTAAAAACTTACTCATCTCGGACTCCTCGAAAAACTTACTAAGGTTTGTACCTAGACATAGTTAAAAAACAGATAGTCTTTTTATACCATTTTCACACTAAGGTAGTAAAGTATTCCCACGGATTTAACGTCTTGCTTCCCTATCCTGCCAGGGATTTGCACCCAGATGCCGGAGGCGAGCGGCAAAACAGGCAGTCACGAATAACAATGACTGCGGTTTCCAGATCAGATAAGATGCGGGTTTGTGCTGCCGAGAATACACGGCATGAACCATTGGGCCCCCTGATCAAGTCCATTTATAGATGGATTAAAGGTCTTTTTTACTGCTCGAGTATCGCAATATCGTGTCAAGAAAAAGTTCCTATTCATATGAAGAATTACTGACCTGCAGTCATGGAGAGATGTTCGGGCCGGGTAATGCACAACTGCCTTTGCCGAATATGCTTATGGTGGACAGAATCACAAAGATTACTGACGATTCAGGTATTTACGGACGTGGCGAAATCAAGGCAGAACTCGATATCAAACCGGACCTATGGTTTTTCAGTTGTCACTTTCCAGGTGATCCTGTCATGCCGGGCTGTTTGGGCCTGGATGCCCTGTGGCAGCTGCTGGGGTTTTTTATTGCCTGGAAGGGTGTACCAGGCCGGGGACGTGCTCTTGGAGTCAATGAAGTCCGCTTTACGGGCCAGGTACTGCCTACTGCCGAAAAAGTGGATTACCAGTTGGACATTAAACGAATCGTAAAACGCGGGGCTACGATGGGTATAGCAGATGGCTCGATGTCAGTAGACGGGAGGAAAATCTACGCTGCAAAAGACCTGCGTGTCGGCCTGTTCCTTTCTACAAGCGGCTTCTGAGGCCAGATCACTCTCTTACGAGGCTTACTTGGCCACAAATCCGATTTTGGAATGTGTGCCATCACAAAAGGGGCGATTGTCGCTGTGCTGACACCGGCACAGCCCACCTACCTTTCGAAGAATCCTTTGCCTGCAGGTATCTTCAATGCATGTCGCTCCACGAAAAATCAACGGGCCATTGGCCTGCACCTTGACTTCCAGCACCCCTACACAGGCGACCTCTTCCTGCGACGCAGGAGGTTTGACAAACTTTCCATCATCCAGAAATCCCGTTTGCTTATGCTGCCCGTCACAGTAAGGCTTGCTGTTGGAATTCCCGCAACGGCACAGGTACAACTCCTCCGTCTTTTCCAGCACTTCCCCTTCACTGCTGACCAGTTCAAGTGTCCCGGTTATATGCAAGGGCCCATTCGGAATGGAAGTGATCTTGTTTTGCTTGTCCATGACGGCATTCAGATAAAATCTAGCGCTGCACCCCGGTTTTTTGTTCAGGCCTAGGCGGAAGCCTCCAGGCCCCTGGAAACAATTTCATACACATCCCCGGAAAGCTCTCTGTGTGAGGCAATGAACTGTAACTGTTCGTACATTTTTTGCCTGAATGGTGCCGTATACTTCTGCCAGCGAACAAGCTTTCGAGCCAAACGCGCCGCCACCTGGGGATTAATCCTGTCAAGTTTAATCACCTGCAGAGCAACAAATTCATACCCACTGCCATCGGGCTGATGATACGCATGCGAATTCTGTCCCGCAAATACTCCGATCAGGGCATACACCCTATTGGGGTTCTGGGCATTAAACACTGGATGCTCCATCAAGCGTTTTACATTCTCCAGTACACCCGGAACCCTGGAAACCGCATGAAATGCCAGCCACTTGTCCATCACCAGTGCATCATGTTTCCACTGTCTCTCAAATGACGCCAGCGCCTGTTCACGCTCGACGCTCTCCTTATGTAACAGGGCCTTGACCGCACCCGCCTGCTCGGTCATATTCCCTGCATGGTCAAACTGGTACAGGGCCAGCTTACGGTACTCCTCCGTATCCAGGGCCGCCAGCAACTGCAGGCATACATTCTGCACCCGTCTGCGAGCCATATCCTGAGCATTGTATCGGTATTCGGCTCCTGCCTGGTGACACGCCCTGTAGACCCTCAGCAATTCCTGCTCCAAGTGCCGGGCAACAGAAACTGACAGGTGGTCGCAGACCGAGATTGCTTTGTGCACATCGATGGGGTCCAGATGCTCTTCCAAGTCTTTCTCGTCGGGCAAATCAAGCAGGTCGGCAAGCAGGCTTCGGTCCGTTGAGCCACATTGCATGACATGCTCCAAAGCTTGGCCCAGTACCGAAATTGAAGCGGATTTGTCCGAAACAGCACCTGTTTCCATCCATTCCAGCAGAACGTTCAAGGCTAGGCGGTTCCCCGCATTCCAGCGATTGAATGCATCCGGTGAATGTTCGAGCAGGAAGGCCAGTTGCTCGTTACTGTAGTCAAATTGCATCCTTACTGGTGCCGAAAAATTCTGCAACATGTCGGGCAAAGGCTTTTCAGCCAGGTTCTCAAACTCGAAGGTTTGTTGTCGATCCTTGACGAGCAACACCGTGCTGTCAGCACTTGCCGGGCAATCCAGTCCTCCCTCCAGATGCATGGGTGCCCCGCTTGAGTCCAGCAATGAGATGCTCACAGGTATCGCGAGCGGCTGGTCATGCTCGGTGCCGCAGGCAGATGAACAGGACTGCTTGAATTTGAGCCGGTAAGTGCCCGTCTCCTGTTCCCATGTGCCTTCTACCTGTAACTCTGGTGTGCCCGCCTGTTCATACCAGCGCCTGAACTGGGTCAGATCGGCAGCGTTTGCATCGGCCATCGCCGCTGCAAATTCGTCCGTGGTCACGGCCTGTCCGTCATGGCGCTGAAAATACAGTTCCATACCCTTGCAAAACCCGTCCGCACCAAACATGGTCTGGTACATGCGAACGATCTCGGCACCTTTTTCATACACTGTCAGCGTGTAGAAATTATTGATTTCCAGATAAGATTCCGGTCTGACCGGATGCGCCATTGGTCCCGCATCTTCTGCGAACTGATATGCCCGCAAATACCTGACATCACTGATCCGCTTAGCCGCTCTTGAGGTGGCGTCCGAGGTGAATTCCTGATCCCTGAAAACTGTCAGTCCCTCCTTGAGACTGAGCTGGAACCAGTCGCGGCAGGTCACTCGGTTCCCTGTCCAGTTATGGAAATATTCATGTGCAACCACCGATTCAATGGTCAGGAAATCGGAATCCGTGGCCGTGTCAGGGCGCGCCAGCACGCAGCTGGAATTGAATATGTTCAGGCCTTTGTTTTCCATAGCCCCCATGTTGAAATCATCCACTGCCACGATCATGTAGATATCCAGGTCACACTCCAGCCCGAAACGTTGCTCGTCCCAGCGCATCGCTTTCTGCAGTGAACGCATCGCATGCTCGCACTTGTCTATGTTGTGCCGTTCCGAATAGACACGCAGCACGATATCCTTCCCTGATGCAGTTCGATGATTGCTTTCCAGATGTACCAGGTCCGCAGCGACAAGCGCAAAAAGATAGCAAGGCTTGGGATGAGGATCTTCCCATACTGCATAATGCCGGTGGTCACCGCACTCGCCCTGCTCTACTGGGTTGCCATTGGACAGTAACACCGGGTAGCGTGCCTTTTCCGCCTGCATCCGTACCGTGTATCTGGACATTACATCAGGGCGGTCCAGGAAGTAGGTTATATGTCTGAATCCCTGTGCCTCACATTGCGTACAGAAATTTCCTCCGGACATGTACAGGCCTTCCAGAGAGGTGTTGGTACGGGGGCATATTTCCGTCTGGATGTTCAGTTCAAACTGCTCCGGTACATCCATTACCTGCAAGACTTGTCCGGTCTGTGAAAACTCCCCGGAACCCAGGCGACGTCCGTCAAGTTCGACATAGTTCAGTTTCAGTCCTTCCCCATCCAGTTCAAGCATAGTGTTCTGCCTGCGCACCCCGGGGTTGCATACGAGCTGCAGTGTGGATGTAACCACCGTGACCTCCTCACCCAGCACGAAATCCAGGCAGACATGAGTGATCAGATAAGCAGGAGGTGTATAATCTTTCAGGTAAGTTGTTCTGCGGGAACTCTTTTTCATGATGCCTGCACGCAATGTCCTGGGTACAGGATAAGCAAAACCTGAATGAATTTCATGCCGTTCACAGATCCATGACAAGCCAGGTTACCCACATCGCAGGATATCAGTTCAAGGCCGTGCCCGATGTTGACACCCTGCGCGGTCAAATCCTTACCCTGTGTGCACAGACCCATATCAGGGGGTCCGTACTCATCAGCCCGGAAGGCATCAACCTGGGCCTTGCCGGGACCCATACAGATATCGATTTCATACAGGAGCAGTTGAACAGCACTTGCGGCTTTGGTCAACTTGTGCTGAATACCACGTACACCCGGTCTGCCCCTTACCGGCGCCTGCTGGTCAAGACACGTGAAGAACTGGTCCCGGCCAAGGCACTGCTTGAAGCCCCGGGTACTGACCTTTCGGACTTCGCTCGACCCGCATACATCACCAGTGAAAGGCTCAAGCAGTGGCTGGATACGGAGCAGGAGATGGTATTGCTGGACCTGCGAAACAGCTTTGAATGCGAACTGGGCACCTTTGATGATGCCATACACCTGGGATTGCGGCATTTCAGACAGCTGGAAAGCGCACGTGGCCGACTGGAAGAACTGCCCAAGGACAAGCCGGTCGTTACATTCTGCACAGGAGGAATAAGGTGCGAAAAAGGCGCCCCGTATGTAGCCCGCCAGGGCTTTGAGCAAGTGTACAAGCTCAAAGGAGGGATATTGGATTATCTGGGAAAATTCAACGACTACGGCTGGCATGGAGACTGTTTTGTCTTTGACGAAAGGGTCGCACTGGACAGCAGGCTCGAACCGACCTATTCCAGGTTATGCAGCAGCTGCCAGTGCATGCTGAACACCGACGAAGCGCAATTCTGTGCCGCCTGTTCCCGGCCGGGGGCCGATGGCATGCATCCGAATGGAACTGGTTGACATCTGCTTCAACTTCACGAGCAGCGTGTTTCGGGTCGACGAACCCCAGGTCATCGAACGCGCACGACGGGCGGGAGTGTGGAATTTCATCGTGACCGGCTCGAATGTGCTGGACAGCAGGCAGGCCTTACAGCTTTGCAAGAAATATGAGGGAGCCTATGCCACGGCAGGCATCCATCCGCATCTCGCGAATGAATTTACGGACCAGTCCCTGACCGAACTGCACAGCATAGCCACACACGAGAAGGTGGTCGCCATCGGCGAGGCCGGTCTGGACTACTACCGCAACTATTCGGCGCCTGCCAAGCAGAAAAAGGCTTTCCAGGCCCAACTCGAACTGGCCTCGGAGCTCGGATTGCCTGTTTTCCTGCATCAGCGTGATGCACACCCTGATTTCCACGACATCCTCGCCAGAAACCGTGACCGGCTCGGCAATGTGGTCGTACACTGTTTCACCGGGACCGCGGAGGAACTCGACCGCTACATCGACCTCGACTGCCATATCGGCATCACCGGCTGGATTTGTGATGAACGCAGGGGACAGCACTTGCTTGAATTAGTCCATCGAATCCCTGCAAACCGACTGATGATCGAGACCGACGCACCTTACCTGCTGCCCAGAAACCTGCCTGCAGGCCCGACGTTCCACAAACCCAAAGGGAGGCGAAACGAACCCTCCTACCTGCCACACATCCTGCAGGCCGTTGCAGCCTGCAGAATGACTTCCCGCAAACAGACCGCAGTGGAAACCACCTCTACGGCCAAGGAATTCTTTTCAATCGACTAAGGGTTCCCTCAAACTGGATATGGCCCAAGCCAACGCGTATTGCTATACGTAGCCCATGATAGTTCAATCCGGAATCGAGCATAAAATCCAGGACGCACTGCGTCCCGTGTTCCTTCAAGTGGCTAATGAAAGCCACATGCACAATGTCCCGGCCGGGTCAGAGTCGCACTTCAAAGTGACGGTTGTCAGTGCGGAGTTTGACGGGAAACTTCCAGTAGCCAGGCATCGCATGCTGAACCAGCTTTTGAGGGAAGAACTTGAAGGCCCGGTACACGCCTTGTCGCTGCACACCTTCACTCCAGAAGAATGGCAGGAAAGGCAAGGCCAAACTAGAAATTCTCCCCCCTGCCAGGGCGGATCAAAACCCGGTTGACTTACTGTTTTGCGAACTGGATGCGATCCAGTGCAGCTTCCATGTGCACCTCATCCACGGGGTAGGGGAATGTTGCGGAAAATTCGTACCGTACAGTCAGCTTCTCGAACTGGTGGGCAAATTCTTGCTCGTAAAAGACAATCATGTGAATCTGCGGGTTCTGCTGGGCCACCGCAATCAGGGACTCCAGGCTGCTGGTGCGGTCCCTGAAATCTGACTGGTAGTTAAACTCTGCAACCACGACCTGGGGTTTGAGCTTTTTCAGTGCGCTCAAGGCCTTGCGCATGCTGAACACGACATGATTTACATATCCATAACGCCTGTAGAGGGGACCAAAATCAGGATAGCCTCCCAGCTCAATCACCGAGAGCAGTGATTTTTCAGCTGGCACGGATCTCGGATATTCCGTTGCAGGGATGCTCAGTAACGAATGATTTCATAGTCATGGCCCGCCTGTCTGCGCATGTCCCCATGATGCAGAGAAAAGCGGTTTTTCTGCTTGTCCTCGAAGTACTGTTCAAGGCTTTCCCTGATGACGGGAAAGGCGATATCCTGCCACGGAACATCTTTTTCACCCATGAGCGCAACCTCAAGGCTTTCAGCACCCGGGCTGGCTCGGCCTTCAACCAGCACGGCCCGGTATACCACATAGACCTGATTGATATGCGGCAGGCTGTACAGGCTGTACAGCGTAAGGCCAGTAACCTTCGCAATCGCTTCTTCATACGTCTCACGCGCGGCAGCCTCGGACACGGATTCCTCGTTTTCCATGAATCCTGCCGGAAACGTCCACATGCCATAACGCGGCTCAATAGCCCGCTTGCACATCAGGATCTTGTCCTGCCATTCTGCAATACAACCGGCTACGATCTTGGGATTGTGGTAAAAGATTTCGTTGCAGGATGCACAGACGAAACGGGGTCTGTTATCGCCTGGGGGTACTGTCAACCTGATCGCTGAAGAACCGCAGTTGCTGCAAAAATTCAAGCGATCACCTCATCCATGGTGCCGCTAGTCCCCGGTGGCTACAGGGCGTGCCGGATTCCTGGACCATTCACTCCACGACCCAACATAGAGGCGTGTCCAGGGGAGTCCGGCAATTTTTGTGGCAAGGATATTGTGACAGGCTGTCACGCCCGACCCGCACATATTTATGATCTGCTCCGACTGGCACTCGCCAAACACGGATTCAAACCGCTGCTTCAATTCACTGCCGGACAAAAAAGTTTTTTGCGGACCCAGATTACCTGCGAACGGATAACTGACGGCACCCGGCACATGCCCTGGCACGGGATCGGTTTTCTGGTCTCTTGCAGAAAACCTCTCGGCTGACCTCGCATCCATCAGCCGGATATCCCCCTGATCAAGGCGCCCCTGCACGAAACCAATATCCACATGCATCCCGTGGTCGGCCTTGCCGGAAAACGTGCCCCGCTCCCTGGTATGGATTGCTGTCTCCAGAGGCTTTCCACCATCAGTCCACTTCTGGATCCCTCCATCGAGGACGCAAACATCACGAAGACCCACCCAGTTCAGAAGCCACCACATGCGAGCGGCAAACGCCCCTGACATGTCATCGTAACAGACCACCTGGGAGTCATTGCTTACACCCCATCCACGCAGTTTCTCAATAAATTCTTCGGCATCAGGCAACGGGTGTCGACCCGAAGTTTGGGTCATGGGTGAAGACAGGTCCAGGTCCATGTGCGCGAACTGGGCTCCCGGAATGTGGCCTTGCCTGAACTTGCTTGGGCCACCCTCCGGATCTTTCAGTGAGTACCTGCAGTCAAAAACAAACCAGTTCTTGTCTTCCAGATTACTGCTCAAGTCTTCTGCTGATACGATCGTCTGGTAACGCATCTTGATCCCTCAAGGCTTGTTGATAGGCACATCTTATCTTCTTTTGCGTCCAACTTTAAATTTCTTCATGATCTGTACATATTCATGACAGGGTACGGCATCCAGAGATTGATAGTGTTCCAAGGCTTCGTTGATCAACAAAAATATGTTTTCAACACTGTCTGCAGTGGGATGAAAAATATCCCTTGCCAGCCCTAGAAGGCCGCCGAACTGGATCTTGACATACACGCTGTGCGGAGTTTTCAGCAGGTCATCCTTGGCATCAAAAGCCTCCAGCCCAGCCTCCTTGAACTTCTCCAGGAGTACTGAACACCTGTCGCTTGCCTGCCCGGATGTACAAGATATATCCGGCCCGGCCCGGCGGGTAACCATGCGTGCCTTTTCGCAGGCATAATCTTCCCGGATCATGGTCGATGCGAAGCTGCACTTGCAATCTATCATGTCTTTGACCTTTCGCGGATGCATCTCAGGTCTGGATTTCCGCGAAGGACTTCATGATGAAACTGCCGACGCGCAATCCCTTTCTGCACAAGCAGTTGCTCTACCAGACGGGCCACTGGATCGGGCACCACAGTATATACCTCAGCATTACCGAGATTCCCCACATGACGCAGGGACTGATGCAGTTTCTCCTCGATCATCGCCAGACCTTCATTCTGACTGCCAGGGATATCGCCGGCTCCATGTGGCAGAAGGATCGGAAAATACTCCAGCTGGTCCAGCGCATCGGCCCACGAACGGCAAAGATTGTCCAGGTACAGTCCATCGGTCCCACAGGCCAGCCAGTACAGGTAGACTGCACGTTCGTTGTCCTGTGCCGTAACATGCTCCAGCAGGCTTTTCGCTGCTGCAAATCCGGTGTCAAAGGCAATCATGACCAGTGGATCACCCCGGGTTTCGTCGATCACGAAATTGCCGTACGGACCACGGATATTGAGCCGGGTGCCCACGCCCATGCCTTGGAACACCAGGCTGGAAAATGGGTCATCCTCCTGTCTGCGCACATGAAATTCAAGCCTTTTCTCATCGCATGGACAGCTTGCAATGGCATAGTCGTGTGAACCTTGCTCGTGGCTTACATGCATGTACTGACCCGCCATGAATCTCAGGCGTACAGTACGCGGGACCTGTGTGGTTATGATCGCCAGTTCATCACCGATACGATCAATTTTTCGAACCTTCACACGCAGATTCTGTGCCGGAATATCCTCGGGACACGCTGCCACTTCCGCATCGATAACAACGTCACCCTGACAGGCAGTGGAACACATCAGTGCATAGCCCTGGATTTTCTCTGCCTCGCGGATCACAAAATCGTGCAGGCCAAGCTGCCTGGTTTGCCCGCTTACAATTCTCGCCTTGCACAAGCCACAGTTGCCGTTGCTGCAGCCGTAGTTAAGAGGCACTCCAGCACGTATGGCTGCATCCAGGATCGATTCATGCGGTTCGGCTTGAAATGACTTCCCGGATAATGCCAGTTGTACACCAAAAGACATGTCTGCAGTAGAGATTTTGACAGTTGATCCGATGAATCATACAGCATCGCAAACGCCACCTTGAAAGAGGTTCGCACGAACCGCTGGCCTGTAGGGTGCAGACAAGCCTGTGTATTCCGGGCTACCCGCTGTACAATGTGGAACTTGCGCAATGCTGATCATACAAAACACGGCCTGCTACGTGAACCACTTTGATCTCTCACACTTCGAACACCTGGCGGTCGGCATAGTCTCCGATACACATGGGCATCTCGATACAGCCGTGCGGGAGAGGCTGCATGGATGCGATCTGATCCTGCATGCGGGTGACATCGGTGCCAGCCATGTATTGCATCAGCTCCGGGACATTTGCCCTGTCGTGATCCCGGTGCGCGGGAATAACGACTGCACGGGGAAATGGCCGCAACAGGACCACCCTGAACTGGCAATCATAGGAGATACTGCAAAAGTGGAACTTCCGGGAGGAAGCATTGCACTGACCCATGGCGACAGGTTCAATCCGCCCTCCAGCCGTCATGAAAAGCTGCGCCGGTACTTTGCGGATACCACAGCCATCGTGTACGGACACAGCCATGAGCTCGTTTGTGACCAGGAGGTATTGCCCTGGGTTCTGAACCCCGGGGCTGCAGGGAAGGCCCGCACTCAAGGCGGCGCATCCTGTCTGCTTGTTTCAGCGGGCAGGCATCAATGGAAGGTCAGCAAGTTCCGCTCCAGCAACCCGTCGCCCGGCAAGTCACGCTGAGTGGCCGAACCTCGCTGCGCAGTCAACCCCCGGACGGCAGACAACCCTCGATGATCTCACCGTCAGGGTGCAGCAGGGAAAGATATTCAAGCCGGCCGGCTGCCGTTACCGCGACACCGTGATACCGGTCTGTTCCCGCTATGCTGAATTCGAACAGGTAAAATCTCCTGATGCACAACCTGCCGGAGGCGGTCCTGCCGAACATGATTCTCGAAACATGCACTGACTGGTCCAGGAACTGTACATGATTCTGGCCACAAAACTGGCGGCATTGCCTGAGTGTCAGTTCACGACTGCGCAGACTGTCAAACCAGTACCAAAGTCCAGCCAAGAGAGCAAGAATGGCAAGCCAGATTTCCACTGTCCTGCCGGTCGCCTATCCAGGTGAGGAGGCAAGCGCGGCAAAAATCCGGTCACGGATCTCTTCAACCTTGCCTACGCCATCAATCCGGGAATAGACCGGAACCCCCTCGCTGTCACGTGCAGCCAATGCGGAATAGTACCGTACCAATGGCTCAGTCTGCCGGTGATACACGCTCAGGCGTTCCCGTACGGTTTCTTCCCTGTCATCGTTTCGCTGGACGAGTGGATCACCGGTCTCGTCATCCCTGCCTTGTACCCTGGGCGGGTTGAACTCCACATGATAAGTGCGCCCTGATGCGGGATGTACACGCCTTCCACTCATGCGCCGGATAATTTCCTCGTCATCCACATTGATCTCTACTACGTAATCTATCCTGAAACCCAGATCCTTCAGGCTCTCTGCCTGAAGGATCGTGCGTGGAAAGCCGTCTAGCAGAAAACCGTCCCTGCAGTCATCTTGGGCGATCCTGTCCCGGACCAAGCCGAGTATGATCTCGTCGGGCACAAGTCCACCCGATTCCATGACTTCCTGTGCCTTCAGCCCCAGTGGCGTACGTTCCTTTACTGCCGCGCGCAGCATGTCGCCGGTGGAAATCTGCGGAATCCTGAATTTTTCCTTGATGAAATTGGCCTGGGTACCTTTACCTGCACCTGGCCCTCCTAATAAGATGACGCGCATATCTTTCTCCCTTTGTATCAAAGCGCGGACTGGTATTTATACGATGCCTGCGCCTAAATTCGCTAAACTGTACGAGTGACCGATCACTACATTCAGGATAGATGCATGACCCGCGTTCCGGATTATACAGAGGATGAGCGCAACATCGTCCTTGGCACAGCGAATGCCCGCTGGAAGAAAGATCCCGTGGATATCCAGCTGGCTGATGTAGAGGTTCAGCTGGATCCTGAGAAGCCTGGCCGAACGGAATGTCCTGCCCTGTTCTGGCTGGCAGGCAACTGCAGTTTCGTCATCATCAAAACAGGATTGGACCGTTACAGGAGCTGCTTCTTCTACAAGGAACTGGAACAGATGGGTACCGGGATCGAAGAGTATGATGACCTTCAGCAATGCGTACTCACACTGTTGCAGACCCAGGCAGATTACGAGAGTGTACGCAACGGCACCTTCCCAGAAAACAACGGCTCAGGATTCTGAAACAGCAAAACCGGGGACAGCATGAAAAAACGCAATGCATTCTATGCACAATCAGGTGGGGTAACCGCAGTGATCAATGCCACGGCTTGCGGTGTCATAGAGACTGCACGCAAACACAAAGACCGGGTCGGCAAGGTGTATGCCGGACACAACGGCATTCTCGGCGCCCTCAAGGAGGAACTCATTGACACCTCGAAGGAATCTGCGCGTTCGATTGCGGGATTGATGCATACCCCTTCCGGTGCATTTGGCTCCTGCCGCTACAAACTGAAGGGCATCCAGGAAAACCGGGCACAGTACGAGCGCCTTCTGGAAGTCTTCAAGGCGCATGACATCGGCTATTTCTTTTACAACGGTGGAGGGGATTCCCAGGATACCTCGCACAAGGTTTCCGAGTTCAGCAGAAAAATGGGCTACCCCATTCATTGTATCGGCATTCCCAAAACGGTAGACAATGACCTGCCGGTCACGGACAACTGTCCCGGCTTCGGATCAGTCGCGAAATATGTGGCGGTATCCATCAGGGAGGCCGCCTATGACGTCAGGTCCATGGCACAGACATCAACCAAGGTTTTCATCATGGAGGTCATGGGGCGACATGCCGGCTGGATCGCTGCTGCCGGCGGATTGGCCGGCGAAAATGCAGGGGACGCGCCGCATATCATCCTGTTCCCGGAAATTGCCTTCGACCAGGAACGGTTTCTGAAGCGTGTGAAATTCTGTGTAGACCGTTACGGCTACTGCGTGATCTGCGTTTCGGAAGGTGCACGACTTGCCGACGGCAAGTTTCTGGCCGATGCGGGCACCACTGACGCATTTGGCCATAAGCAGCTAGGGGGTGTCGCACCGGTCGTGGCCGACATGATCAAGCAAGCCCATGGATACAAGTTCCACTGGGCGGTTGCAGATTATCTGCAGCGTTCGGCCCGCCACATAGCCTCCAGGACCGACGTTGAGCAGGCCTATGCCATGGGGAAAGCCGCGGTCCGGTTCGCCCTGCAGGGCAAAACCGCAATCCTGCCTGTCATTGTCCGCACATCCGACAGGCCATACCGATGGAAGATCGGCAGCACCTCACTGAAAAAGGTGGCCAATGTCGAAAGAATGATGCCTCGGAGCTACATCACGAAAGATGGCTTTGGCATCACCAAGCGCTGTCGTACCTACCTCTCCCCCCTGATCAGGGGGGAGGCGTATCCCCCCTACAAGAATGGCCTGCCACAGTATGTCCAACTCAAGAATGTCCAGGTGCCCAAAATACTCGATTCCGAATTCGATGTCTGAGGCCCGGCAACCGGACAGCTCGCGGATGGGGCATGATTGTATCGATTCCTGAGCTGATGGACGCTCCCGGAATCGGCCTCATATGTTCTGCTATAAGGTCACTTTAAACTGCCATAATTTTATTTTTGTTGAATCGTTTCTGTATCGCTATCACACTAGCGCATTCGAATAATAACTCTGGACCCAGATATGTTCACCGGCAATCCCTTTGCTGAGCTTTCGGCTTACATCGCAAGCGGCGTGGCACAGGCCTACGTAGTGGTCATGTTTATCCTAGTCGTGGCGGGCACGTTGATTGACGTCATACACAAAAAAAGTGCCAAGTATTTTTTCGAAGACTGGCAAAAGTCGAACAGCGAGGGGACGAAGCGCGTCGGGGGCGGTGAAGTCGTGTCCATGGCGGTACAAACCTTGGCAAGCGAGGTATTGACGTCCTCGGAATTCTGCGCTGCCAGGAGAAGAATCGCCCATCTGCTAACGATGTACGGTTTTGTCGCGTACGTTGTCGCCACCGCAGTCATGGTATTCGGATACCCGACGTCCTCCAGTCCGACACCCGTTGTCTGGCCGATACTGTGGCACATTGGAGCGCTGATGGTCTGTGTTGGCGGATACTGGTTCTGGTTCTTCATCCGGGTGGATGTTACGGCAGAGGGCTATTCGCCGTTTCGTATCATTCGCGCCGACCTGTTCATACTTTCACTGCTTGCCAGCACGACACTGGCCTTGGCATGGTCATGGATACCAACGTCGGTAATCGGGTGGCTGATTTTCGGGTTGTATGTGCTTGCGACCACCATACTGTTCGGGTCTATACCCTGGTCCAAGTTTGCGCACATGTTTTTCAAGCCTTCCGCCGCACTGCAAAAGCGAGTAGCTGAAGCATCCGGCTCGAGAAGCAATTTACCGGCACCCGCCGATAAGCCCGAATCATTCGGCAAGGCACGCGGGCTGCCACAAAACTATTAGTCAGCCCCGCCGGTTATTATTGGTCAAGCGGCTAATTTGATCCTCAAGATAAGGATAAATTTTCACCTAACAACAGGAGATGACAGAATAGCATGCCCACTTTCGTTTACATGACTCGCTGCGATGGTTGTGGTCACTGCGTCGATGTCTGTCCCTCGGACATCATGCACATCGATAAGACCTATCGCCGTGCATACAATATCGAACCCAATATGTGCTGGGAGTGTTACTCCTGCGTAAAGGCTTGTCCACAAAATGCGATTGATGCACGCGGATACGCTGACTTTGCGCCCCTCGGTCACAGTGTGAGAGCGCTCCGCGAGGAAGAAAAAGGCACGATATCCTGGAAGCTCAAGTTCCGTGACGGCAGGGAAAAGAATTTTGTATCGCCGATTCGGACTACTCCTTGGGGAACCATTCCTTCACCCACCAATCTAGAAAAGCCCAGTGCTGAAGCGATGCAGTCTCAAGAGCTTGCACACGAGCCGGATGCGCTCAACATCGAGGGTGGACTGCCCTCGTTGAAAGGAGCAGTCTAGTGGGATGGTTTAATCGTAGAAAAACGGTTTTTGAAGATTGCGACGTGCTCGTTGTCGGTGGTGGCATGGCTGGCTGTGGTGCTACCTACGAATCCAAATACTGGGGGCGCGACCTGAAGGTAGTCTGTGTCGAGAAAGCCAATATCGAGCGCAGCGGAGCCGTTGCACAGGGCCTGTATGCCATCAACTGTTACATGGGCATGCAGTGGGGAGAAAACCAACCGGAGGATCATGTGCGCTATGCGCGTAATGACCTCATGGGGCTCGTGCGAGAGGACCTGGGCTACGATATTGCCCGACATGTAGACTCCGCCGTGCACAAGTTTGAAGAGTGGGGCCTTCCCATGATGCGGGACCCGGAAACGGGCCGTTATCAGCGCGAGGGTAAATGGCAGATCATGATTCACGGCGAAAGCTATAAGCCGATCGTTGCCGAGGCTGCCCGCAAGGCTGCGGATGAAGTCTATAACCGGATCATGGTGACACACCTGTTGATGGATGAGGCGAAATCAAACCGAGTAGCGGGTGCCGTCGGCTTCAATGTCCGTACCGGGGATTTCTATGTATTTCGTGCCAAGGCCGTGATCATTTGTGCCGGTGGTGCATCGCACATTTACAAACCGCGTGCCGTGGGAGAAGGCATGGGACGTACCTGGTATGCTCCCTGGAGCAGTGCCTCGGCCTATGCGCTGCCGATCCTCGCCGGCGCCAAGATGACACAGATGGAGAACCGGATCGTTCTTGCTCGGTTCAAGGACGGATATGGTCCGGTAGGTGCCTACTTCCTGCACCTCAAGACGTATACAGAGAACGCGTATGGCGAGGAATACGAGTCCAAGTGGTATGAGCAAACGAAGGAGCTCGTTGGGGATTACATCGATAGTCAACCAACCCCGACCTGCCTGCGTAACCATGCTTTTCTCGAAGAGTTGAAAGCAGGCAGGGGCCCTATCCGCATGGTCACCAAGGAGGCCTTCCAGGATCCTCATAAAGAAACCGTGGGATGGGAGAACTTTCTGGGCATGACCATTGGTCAAGCAGTCGTATGGGCATCGCAAAATATTGATCCCAAGCATATCAACCCGGAACTGACCACTTCCGAACCCTACGTCATGGGATCTCATGCGACCTGCTCGGGCGCCTGGGCAAGTGGCCCTGCAGATTGTGCGCCCTCTGATTACCAGTGGGGCTATAATCGTATGATGACTGTTGAAGGACTGTTCGGTGCGGGGGACACGATCGGCGGCAGCGCACACAAGTTCTCTTCGGGGTCTTATACCGAGGGCAGAATTGCAGCCAAGGCGGCAGTCAATTACGTAAACGATCTGAAAAACGAAAAGCTTCAGGTAAGTGAGAAACAGTATCAGGACCTGAAAACGGTTATCTACAAACCCTTGGAAAACTACGAGGTTGGTCGTAACGAGATCGTGGCCGGGACCGTATCACCAAGTTATATCCTGCCGATCCACGGTCTTCAGCGTCTTGAAAAGATCATGGATGAGTATGTAGGCGGGATCAGCACCAACTACATGACGAACGAACCCTTGCTCACGCGTGGTATGGAGTTGCTGGACATGCTGAAGGAAGACCTTGACCATATCGGGGCTGAAGACTTCCATCAACTGCAAAGGGCATGGGAACTCCACCATCGCTTTTTGGCCTCGCAGTCTGTTGCCCACCACACGATGTTCCGCAAGGAAACGCGCTGGCCCGGCTACTACTACCGTGGCGATTTTCCGAAACTTGACGACAAGGACTGGCACTGCTTCACCCTGTCCCGCTATGACCGGGAGTCCGATAGCTGGGACCTGGAAAAAGCGCCCGTTCACCACATCATAGACTAGGTACAAGGATCAAGCAGGCATCCTGTCTGCGACCGTGTCGCGACAGTATTGACGGCGGCGTGCCGCACACATGCCCGCAATACGGTCTGCAATGCGTCGGTTCGGCACTTGGACACTATGCTGGAGTCACGCCAAACCTGTCCAGGCAGAGGATCCTTACGTGGTGGTTGTATTTGACGAAGCTGCTGATGCTGCGCATCACCTTGCCGGCGGTGAGCCTGAAAACCAGACTGATACCATGGTGATGCTGAATCAGGTCACTCCATAGGGTAGTGTCGGCCCTTCTGCAGCATGGACGATCGCATTCCCTGGCAGACCCGGTACCGGGGCTTTGCCACCCGCATCCCCGAATCGCAGTGGTCACAAGCCTGCCCGAGATCCGTTTCACTCCCGGCTTGACGGGGGATGATAGCTGTCCATGCCCTCGGCAGCGTCTGCCTGAACACGCTGGGTAGTGATGGTTTGCACCCGGCCCTTGGCATAATCGAGGACCGACACGCTGGTCGCTACGTTTTTTTGGGAACTATAATGCATCCTTGGCAAAGCTGGCCTGAATTTCGAAATATCCCCGGAGGTGGGAACAATGCCTACATACGTACGTACTGACAAATGCGATGGATGCAAGGACGAGGACAAGGTTTACTGCATGTATATCTGCCCTCACGACCTGATGCTCCTGGACAAGGACGGCTCAAAAACCGGACATGCCATGAAGGCCCTGAATCAGGAGCCGGAACAGTGCTGGGAATGCTACGCTTGCGTGAAGGCTTGCCCGAAACAGGCCATCGAGTGCCGCCACTATGCTGACGTGGTGCCGCTAGGTGCATCTGTGCAGCCGTTGCGGAAAACGGATTCCATCATATGGTCCATAAAATTCCGCAACGGAAACACGAAGCGTTTCCAGTTCCCTGTACGCACAACGCCCGAGGGATCAGCCGACCCCTATGGCGGCGAGCCTGAGGCCAACATGGATGAGCTGGCTGATCACGGCACCTTGTTTACCAAGAGCACGCATGACTGCGACTTGGACCAGTTTATCGAGAGCTGACAACGGATTCCGATACAACTACCGAGTCACCGTTGATCCGGCTTTCCCAATTTGAGGTCAATAGCCAATGAGCGAGTACAGTTTCGGGAACCCCGAAATCATTGAAGAAGAAGTTGATATCCTGATTATCGGTGGTGGCATGGCGGCCTGCGGGGCAGCATTTGAAGCCAAACGGTGGATCGACAAGGCCATGGAACAAGGTATCAACTTGAAGGTAAAACTGGTTGACAAGGCTGCGATGAGCCGTTCGGGTGCCGTGGCACAGGGGTTGTCTGCAATCAACACGTATATGGGTGAGAATGACCCGGCAGATTATGTACGCTATGTCCGGGATGACTTGATGGGCATAACTCGTGAAGACCTGGTCTATGACGTAGGCCGGCATGTGGATGACTCCGTACACAACTTTGAAAAATGGGGTCTTCCGATATGGAAGCAACCTGGCGACGAAGGCAAGACCCTCGCGGAAGGCGGCAAAGGAGTGCGTTCTGGCAAATGGCAAATCATGATTAACGGCGAATCCTACAAGTGGGTGGTTGCGGAAGCCGCCAAAAATGCGATAGGGACAGAAAATATTGCGGAACACGTTTTCATCGTGCGTCTGGAAACCGACAGGAATGACCCGAAACGGATTGCCGGTGCAGCCGGCTTCAGCGTGCGGGACAACACCCTGCATGTTTACAAGTTCAAGTGTTGCCTGCTTGCTGCAGGAGGGGCTGTAAACGTTTTTCGGCCCCGCTCTGTAGGGGAAGGGATCGGACGCGCCTGGTATCCGGTCTGGAATGCCGGTTCTACGTACTCCATGGCTGCCGAGTGCGGGGCCGAACTGACCCTGATGGAAAACCGTTTCGTACCTGCGCGGTTCAAAGACGGTTACGGGCCGGTCGGCGCATGGTTCCTGCTGTTCAAGGCAAGAGCCCTGAACGCTTTTGGAGAAAATTATCAGAAAAAAAACTACGGGTCCCTCAAGGACCACGGATATGACGCCTATGCCACGGGCTTGAAAATGGGCACTTGCCTGAGAAATCACCTGATGATGCAGGAATTGAAGGACGGCCGGGGACCGCTATTCATTGATACCCCGACTGCCATGTCCAACCTGGCACAGAACATGACACCCCAGGAAATCAGGCACCTTGAGGCCGAGGCCTGGGAGGATTTTCTCGACATGACCATTGCACAGTGCGGTGTGTGGGCGGGTGAAAATATAGAACCCGACAAACAAATGTCAGAAATCATGCCGACCGAGCCTTATCTGCTGGGGTCCCACGCAGGATGCGCGGGGATCTGGGTATCCGGCCCACAAGACATCCCGGGCACACCTGACCACTACCACTGGGGATATAACCGAATGACGACCGTCAAAGGCCTGTTCACGGCGGGTGACGGGGTCGGGGCATCCGGTCACAAGTTCTCCAGCGGTTCGCATGCAGAAGGCCGAATTGCCGCCAAAGCCATGGTCAAGTTTGCAATCGACAACAAGGATTGGAATCCGGAAATGGCTCGCTCAGTCGATGAAATCACTGCCGAGATCTATGCACCCGTGAAAACATTCCTGAAACACAAGCACTACACGACGACGATAAACGTCAATCCACATTACATCACTCCAAAGATGTTCCAGTTCCGGCTGCAGAAAATCATGGATGAATACGTTGCAGGCATATCCACCCTGTACCAGACCAACAAGACCATGCTGGAAGTGGCAGAGCGCAAACTGGAAATGCTCAGGGAAGACTCCCTCAAGATGCGTGCCAAGGACCTGCATGAACTGCTGCGGGCCTGGGAGAACTATCACCGGCTGATTGCCGCCTTTGCACACATGAAGCATATCCAGTTCAGGGAGGAATCCCGTTATCCGGGATATTACTACCGTACGGACTACATGAAGATCGATGACGAACACTGGAAGTGTTTCACGAACTCGACTTTCAACCGCCACACAGGCGAGTGGAAGCTCTGGAAAGTGCCTTATGTGCAGCTGATCAGGAAATCGGATGACGAACCCGAAGCGATTGCCCGACCTCCTTCAAGGGTCACTTGATCCAGTGGCCGGTATCGATCATCGAACAAACCAGGCACCCATGGCCAGCAAACCTTCCATCAATCTTCACAGTGGACTGAATTCCCCGGCCCAGGCAGATTCGCCATGTCTGATGAATACGAAATAAAGCGGAACATCCCGGTTCAAAGCCCTATCCTGCCGAAAGAACTGAGACCGGACAGTACATTTCAGTTTGACTGTCACAAAGGCATTGCATGCTTCAATGCCTGCTGCAAAAACATTGATATCACGCTTACTCCCTATGACATCATCCGGCTCAAGAACCGGCTGGGCCTGGACTCAAAGGAGTTTGTAGGACGTTACACTGCACCTTTTGCAATGGACCATCACAACCTGCCCGGTTTGAAAATGGTGACCAAACCCAACATGACGGAATGCATCCACCTGACCGAAGAAGGTTGCGGGGTTTACGAAGACCGGCCGGCCGCATGCCGTTACTACGCTCTGGGCAGCATGGCAATTCGTAAAAAGGAATCAACCCGCGTGGACAACATTTACTTCGTAGTGAAGGAAAAACACTGTCTTGGCCATTTCGAGCCCAGAGAACAGACCGTTGCAAACTACCGTCATGAGCAAGGCATTGAAAAATACGATGAAATGAACCATGAATGGTACGAAATCATACTGAAGAAGCGATCCAGTGGCCCCACGGTTGGAGCGCCGTCCCAACGCAGCCTGCAGATGTTCGACATGTGCAGCTATGACATGGACAGCTTTGCCCAATTCATCCAAAGCAGCGGGTTTCAGTCAATTTTCGCTGTCTCGGAGGAGGAGACAAGGATGCTGCTGGAGGATGAAGAAAAACTCCTGCAGTTTTCGATGCGATTTCTAAAGCAGGTGCTATACGGAGAGACGACCATTCCTGTGAGAGAAAAAGCGCGCGAACGAAGAACATCCGAACGCAAGGAAGTCTGGACCCTGCGCAAGAAGGAAGCTGTCCGGGAATGGCGTGAACAACAGGAAGAAGACAAGTACCGGGAAGGATGACCCTGGATCCTGGAATATCTTGCGCCGCCTTTCAGAACCCGGTCAGCCGGCACACTCGGGAATCCTGCTGCATAGGCAAGCAGGTCTCATTTGAACTCACAGCTCTTGTACAGTCCCAGGGACCCTAAAATGATTTTGTCCAGATTGCCGGAAATATTCTGGGCATGGTGCAGTACGTTCAAATAGTTTCCATCAACCGAAAAAAGCAATTCCCGGATACCTTCCATACCGTCCGATTTCAGATACGTGTAAGAGATCAGCACTTCGGTCCCGCCAACCTGTTTATAAATTTCCCACTTGATTTCCGCCTCGCCCAGCTTCGGTAACAGATAGTACTTGAAGTAATGATCCTTGCCCCGCTCAAGCTGCTCCCTCCTCGCCTGGACCTTGTCAAGCCCTTTAAGCTTGAGTTGCCTCAGGTGCAGATGATCAACACGCCACAACAAGCGGGAGCCAAGTTTGAAGGTGACAGACTCCCCGACTGCACCTCTCTGGTCCCAGACATCCAGTTGCCTGCTCAAAACACCCCCCGGCAACCTGCAGCTGAAAGTTTCACTTTGCGAGACGTAATGCCCATGACTCAATCGTCCATGCGTCAGGAGCACTACACAAGAAGAGAGTAATACCATGCAAGTCAGGCCCAGCAGGAAACGAACTGTTGCCACAGATTCATTCACGGTCCATCGGGCAAAAAAACTTCCGGACTTCATGTCTTGAAGCAATTGGGTCGCTTCCCGGGATTTGATACGGGTAAGAGCGCATTCCTCCAAACTTTCTGGCCCGATCTGCACATGCGTGGGACATGAAAGCCCATGCATGCCGGATCAGTGCGGGAAAGTATTTCAGCAAACATTCTCAGCACCTCGATTCGTAACGGCTGAATGTCCCGGCTAGAACATTTCTGATGAATCGACTTCCACCTGTGACCCCTCTTCCTCAAGATTGCGCGTGGGGATGTGATCCCCTGTGATCATTTGATCATAGCTCATGCCCGGACCGACCATGGGATAGACTCCTGCATCTGGATCAATCATGACTTCCAGGAAAGCCGGGCCGTTGAATTGCATGAATTCCCGGATAACCTGCTTCATCTCCGTGCTTTTTTCCAGTCGAACGGCATACTCATATCCATCTGCTTGTGCGGCCCTGATGAAATCTTTCTTGTGCAAGGACTTGTCACTCGCAGATAACCGGCCTTTGAAAAAAAGCTTTTGCCACTGCTTGACCATTCCGTCCCCAAGGTTGTTCAGCACAACAATCTTTATGGGAAGCTTGTACGTGGTCACCGTTTCAAGTTCGCCCAGATTCATGCGAATGCTGGCATCCCCATCTATATCCACGACCACCAGGTCAGGCCTTGCAAAATGGGCACCAATCGCAGCCGGCAAGCCAAAGCCCATCGTGCCCATGCTGCCTGAAGTCAACCAGAGCCGCGGCGATCTGAAGTCAAAATACTGTGCCGCCCACATTTGGTGTTGCCCGACACCCGTGCTGATGACCGCTTCGCCATTCGTGTACCGGTTGATCTCTTCGATCACTGCATAGGGCTGGATAAGATCACTTTGCCTGTCATAGTTCATGGCATACGTGCTTTTCAACTCCGCGATGTGCGCATTCCACGGCGTGAAGTCCTTGTTGAACTTTTTGGTGTGAATTCCATAATCCAGCAGTTTCTTCATGGCTTGCGGCAACAGGCCGACATGATTCCAGTCGACTGCCTTGACTTTGTGGATCTCCGAAGGGTCCACATCCAGATGGGCAATGAACCTTGCCTGGGGGGCAAATTTCTCCGGCACGGCAGCCACACGGTCATCGAATCGTGCGCCTATGGCAATCAAGAAGTCACAATCGTCCACTGCATAGTTGGCAAAAGCCGTTCCGTGCATGCCCAGCATGTGCAACGAGCGTTCCCGGGTGGTGTCATACGTTCCAATACCCATGAGCGTCGTAACAACAGGAATTTCGAACCGGTCTGCCAGCGCACTGACTTCGCTGGCCGCATTCCCGTTAATCACGCCTCCGCCTGCATAAACCAGCGGGCGGGTGGATTTCTCCAGGGCATCAAAAAAGAGCCTGCATTTCTCATCCGTCAATACATTTTCAGCGACTTCAGCGATTCGTTCACGGTACCCGCGGACAAGCAATTTTCCCTTGCCCTGAAACACCCCCTCCCAGTTCTGGACATCTTTAGGGATATCAATTACAACGGGCCCGGGTCGGCCTGTGCGTGCAATTTCGAATGCGGTACGTACCGTCGCCTCGAGTTTTTCAGGATCAGTAACCAGAAAGATGTGTTTGGCTACTGCACCCATGATGTTGGCAATTGGAGCTTCCTGAAACCCGTCGCTGCCGATGGCAGGCGTCGGCACCTGGCCACTGATCACTACGATAGGGATGGAATCCGCCATGCAGTCGCGAACCGGGGTAACCGTATTGGTGGCACCTGGACCTGAAGTCACCATCACGACACCAACCTTTCCACTGGCACGCGCATACCCGGAAGCCATGAATCCTGCACCTTGCTCATTGGCAGGAACTATCAGCGGCATGGACTCATCCGTTGCGGCATTGTAACGAAACACCGCATCATAAGTGGGAAGGATGGCGCCACCACTGTAGCCAAAAATTACTTCGGTTCCCTCCTGAGCCAAGACATGCATGATGATATCGGAACCGGGCATCACGGTCCCTGCTAAAGGATGGGGGACACTCCCGTCATCTTCTTCAATGAGCCAGGATGGTTGCATCGTATCCTTGCGGATTTAGAGGTAGAAAGCTTGGCAATTGACTATATCGCTAAACCGATGACGCTGCCAATACGTATTTGATCAACGGGCAGGCATTGCCGGCATGAAACTGCTGCTGGCTGCCCTGATTCAATCTTTCGGGCTGCATAACCTGAATCGTCAAACCGGAGACTTAACGTACAAGCAGCACCCCGCACCCTCTCGATGCCGTCCACTTCGCAATCCGGCAAGAGTTGTACGGATGTAACAGTGCAGAACATCATCAGGTGCTTGCGTGTCTGCCAGATAAACGGTAGGGTCATCCCCTCCCGCTGGATCAGACCTACTTACGGCAATGAAAGCTAAATCCTTTAAACCAGAAGAATATTTCATCGAGAGTGAACCTTATTACGAGCCAGTCGGTAAAGAAATCGAGGTATTTGAAGCCGCCTATAACAACCAACTTCCGGTTCTGCTCAAGGGACCGACAGGCTGTGGCAAAACCCGGTTCATGGAGTACATGAGCTGGCGGATCAAGCGTTCGCTCCTCACCGTATCATGTCATGATGATTTGACCGCGTCCGACCTGGTAGGCCGATACCTGGTAACCGGGGGCGAAACGGTTTGGGTCGACGGGCCTCTTGCCCGGGCTGTACGCGCGGGCAGCATTTGCTACCTCGATGAGATTGTCGAGGCAAGAAAGGACACGACCGTAGTGATTCATCCCCTGTGTGATGACCGTCGCGTGTTGCCAATGGAAAAACTGGGCGAGTTGCTGGAAGCACCTCCAGAATTCTGTATGGCCATTTCGTATAACCCGGGCTACCAAAGCGTACTCAAGGATTTAAAGCAAAGTACACGCCAGCGTTTTGTCGCGCTGGAATTCGATTACCCCGACACTGCAATTGAACAGAAAATTGTGGGAAAGGAAACCGGCGTGGACGGGGACACTGCAAAGCAGCTTGTGAAATTTGCACGAATGACGCGCAACCTGAAAGGGAATGGCCTGGATGAGGGTGCCAGCACGCGTCTCCTGGTACACGCAGCAAAACTGATCGTAGCCGGTGTTGATCCGGTAACGGCTTGTGCCAGTTCCATATCCCAGGCACTGACTGACGATCCTGAAATGCTGGCTGCAGTAAATGAGCTGAGTGCCTCAGTTTTCTGAATGGGTCGACAGCTCAAGTTTCCCTGATTACCATTTCCCTGTATATGCAAGCCTGTTGAAAGATCGTACCACTCGTGTCCTCGGTACTCTCAAGATCTATTTCAGAGTTCCGACCAGGGCCAAGGCTGCGTGGTCTCGAGTGCGGCCAGACAGGTGATCAAGCCTCCGAATAGTCTTCAATCGGCGGACAACTGCAAAACAAATTCCTGTCCCCATGCAGGTTGTCCACCCTGCCCACCGGCGGCCAGTACTTGTCGTCCCTGATCGTATGCAGGGGATAGAACGCCTCCTGTTTGCTGTAAGGCATCTTCCATTCGGGCTCCAAGAGCAGGCGATGAGTGTGGGGCGCATTCTTCAAGGGATTGTTTTCCCGGTCTGACTCGCCCTGTTCGACCCGTTCGATTTCCTTGCGGATAGATATCATGGCGTCACAGAACCGGTCCAGTTCCCGCTTGTTTTCACTTTCTGTCGGCTCAATCATCAGCGTGTCTGCAACCGGGAAAGACATGGTGGGCGCATGAAAGCCGTAGTCCACCAGTCGTTTGGCAATGTCATCCACGGTGATGTTGCTGCGCTGCTTGATGGGTCGCAGGTCGAGAATGCATTCATGCGCAACCATTCCGTTCCTGCCCGTGTATAAAACCGGGTAGTGTTCCCGCAAACGCGCAGCAATGTAGTTGGCGTTGAGGATGGCCACCAGCGTCGCGCGCCGCAAGCCGTCCGCCCCCATCATCGCGATATATGCCCACGATATCGTCAGTATGCTCGCAGAACCCCAGGGAGCGGCAGACACGGTGCCTACAGTGCCTTTCTGGCCAGCAGCCGGGTTTACACCTTCCACCAGGGGATGCCCGGGGAGGAAAGGCGCAAGATGTACCTTCACGCCGATGGGCCCCATACCAGGCCCTCCACCACCGTGCGGAATGGCAAAAGTCTTATGCAAGTTGATATGCATCACATCGGCACCCATTTCTGCAGGGCGGGCAATGCCCACCAGTGCATTCATGTTCGCGCCGTCCAGGTATACCTGACCTCCGTGATCATGTACCAGGGAACAGATGTCCTGAAAGCCTGGCTCATAGACCCCGTGCGTGGATGGGTAGGTGATCATGAGTGCTGACAGATGCTGCGAATGCCGCTCTACCTTGGCCTGCAGGTCGCTCATGTCAACATTGCCGTCCCTGTCACAGGCAATCACGACAACCTCAAGACCTGCCATGACAGCACTGGCAGGGTTGGTGCCGTGAGCAGACGCCGGGATCAGGCAGACGTTTCGCTGTCCCTGACCCTGCACTTCATGATACTTGCGGATCACCAACAGGCCCGTGTACTCACCCTGCGAACCGGCATTCGGCTGCAAGGAAAAAGCATCAAATCCGGTGAGGTCACACAGCATGTCTTCGAGTTCCTCGAACAATTGCATGTAACCCTGTGCCTGATCGAGCGCAACGAAGGGGTGAATGGCGTTGAAATCCCGGTAAGACAGTGCCTCAAGTTCCGTAGCAGCATTCAGCTTCATGGTGCAGGAACCCAGCGGGATCATCGTACGGTCCAGCGCCATGTCACGGCGCGCGAGCCAGCGCATGTAGCGCATCATCTCGGTTTCACTATGATATAACTCGAAGACCGGATGCTGCAGTATTGACGAGGTGCGCAACAGTCCATCAGGAATACATTCCTGCACCGTGGCATCCAGCGCGTCGATATCCAGTCTTCGCCCTGCAGCAGACGCGAAAACCTCCCATACAGCCAGCAGGTTCTCACGCGTCGTAGTCTCGTCCAGTGCGATGCCGAGATAATCCGCATCGTAAACTCGAAAGTTGATCCTTGCTTCTCTCGCCTTTGCCGCGATGCGCCGGGCACGACTGGGCACCCTGAGCTTCACCGTGTCAAAGTATTGCTCGTTCACTACCCTGACTCCCAGCTGTTCCAGACCGGCGACCATCACCTGTGCCAGTCGATGCACCCTCTGTGCGATCAGGCGCAGCTCCCTAGGCCCATAGTAGATCGCATAAAAGCCTGCAATCACTGCAGGCAACACCTGCGAGGTGCAGATATTGCTGGTAGCCCTCTCCCGACGTATGTGCTGTTCGCGGGTTTGCAGTGCCATTCGCAATGCCTTGTCACCATGGTTGTCAAGGGATACACCGATGATGCGACCGGGCATGGACCGGATATACTTTTCCCTGGAAGCAAAATAGGCAGCATGGGGCCCACCGTAACCCATCGGCACACCAAAACGCTGTGAATTGCCCACTACAATATCCGCCCCCATTTCTCCGGGCGGGGTCAGCAGTACCAGGGCAAGGATATCTGCAGCAACGGTAACGATGGCCGCCTGTTGATGCGCCATTTCGATCGGTTTGCGTAAATCTCTCACGTCTCCGCTGCTGCCTGGATGCTGAAGCAGTACACCGAATACATCCTTGTCCCCGAGCTCGGTAAACGGGTCCCCGACGATGGTTTCGAAACCAAAGTGGCGTGCCCGCGTCTGCACGACCGAAATGGTCTGCGGATGACAATCATGATCAACGAAATACTGCCGGCTGTCTTTCCCGCCCACTCGTTTTGCCATGCTCATGCCTTCCGCCGCGGCCGTGGACTCATCCAGCAGGGAAGCATTGGCAATGTCCATCCCGGTTAAATCTGTGATCATCTGCTGGAAATTCAACAATGCCTCCAGCCTGCCCTGGCTGATTTCAGCCTGATAGGGTGTGTAGGCGGTGTACCATGCCGGATTCTCCAGCACATTGCGCTTGATGACTGCAGGCATGATGGTGTCGTGATAGCCCATGCCAATCATGGAGGTCAACACACGATTTCTCCTGCGCATCCTGCGCAAGCGATCGCTCACTTCGCGTTCACTGATGGTTTTGGACAGGGAGAGAGGCTGCTTTGAAATGATGGATTCGGGTACGGCCTTGCTGACGATGTCTTCCAGCTCATTTACACCCAGGTAGGACAGCATCTCGTGGATCTGGTTTCTGCCCACGCCGATGTGGCGATGCGTGAAGCCACCGCGCATTTCAAGTTGTTCCAGCACGCTCATTTTCGTAAATAATGGGGCTTTACAAACGGCAACTCGGTCACGTGGACGGCATGAAATCTTTGGCGTATTTCTACTTGCAGCACGGTGCCTGGTTCAGCACAATCCATATCGACATACCCCATGGCAACGGGATGACCGACGCTGGGGCCAAATCCGCCGCTGGTAATCCTGCCAACTGCCCGTTTTTGCGCATCCAGTATGACAGCACCTTCCCGCACGGGAATTCTACCTTGTATCCGGAAACCACGCCTGATTTGCTCAACCCCGGTGTTCATCTGCCTGAAGATCTCGTCGGCCCCCGGAAACAGTGCCTGCTGTACCGTGCCGTCACGGTATTTCCGGGCAATCACCTGGCACAAATCTGCTTCCACCGGAGTGGTTGTGGCATTGATGTCATGGCCATAAAGACACAAACCCGCTTCCAGGCGCAATGAATCCCTTGCACCCAATCCGACAAGTTCCACGGCATGGTCTTCCAGCAACAATTCGACCAGATGGCCAGCTTGTTCGGACGGAACTGAAATTTCAAAACCATCTTCGCCCGTGTAACCGCAGCGGCTGACCCAGCAGTCTACCCCGTCAAGCTCGACCTCGCAGGCTGCAAAAAAGGGCAGCGTTTCGCATTCGGAATGCAGACAGCTCAATATGCCGGCCGCTTTCGGCCCCTGCAGGGCAAGCAAAGAACGGTCGCGTAGCATTTCCACCTGATACCGTGGTCCCAAGGTGTCCCTCAGGTAGCTGAAATCCGATGCCCGACAGGATGCATTGACAACGATCAAAAGGCTGTCCGGCGTCCTGGTCAGGATCAGATCGTCAATGATTCCGCCTTGCTGGTTGGTAAGCAAGGTATAGCACTGCCTGAATGGCTCCAGGCCACAGATGTCACCAGTTGCCAGTCTTTCCATAGCGGTCTCGATATTTTCACCGGACAGGCGAATCTGACCCATATGCGAAACATCAAACAAGCCTGCATGACTGCGCGTATGCAGATGTTCTTCCCGGATGCCCCTTCGGTACTGCAAAGGCATTTCATAACCTGCAAAGTTCACGAACCTCGCACCCTGTTTTACATGCAGGTCGTGCAACGCCGTTGTCTTCAGAATAGGTGTCATGGATCAGAAACCTGGCCTTTGATTTGCAGCACTGGAATCAACAAAAGACTATCACAACTAAAGTTCCTGCCTGGCTCCTGGTCAAGTTATCACAGGACCAAGACGGCCAACACCAGGTGGTCTTGCCGCGATCGTGAACTGCGCTCGTCTTGCTGAATTGATGAAGACCGTCCTGTACTAGCAGCCAAGACCCTCGGACACCTGCACATAACTAGTGAGCGGGACCGCGCACATTCGAGTCCAGTCTGCCTTGTCGATGCTCGACTGGCTCATCAATTCGAACATTTCGTCGAATTTGCGGAGTGCGGCACAGCCCACGACTTCAGGATCTGTTGCCTCACGGTACCGTGGCCAAACCCGGTCACGAGCATGGCGCCAAAATCCACTGTCATACTTGGAGCCACAGGAATAGTGCCAACCGACGAACAGGCCGTAGCAGAGGATGTTGTTGACAAGAAATTGATTGACCATCGGCACGTCACGTTCAAGATACTCTATCGAACGGTTGAGACGCATGTGGAGTACCATCCCAATCTGTATCTGGGCCGATACAATGGCCGTTGCTTCAAGGGGCTCCATGAAGGCCGCTGCATTGCCTATGCGAGCCACCGCACCATCATAAATCTGGCGGTGGACAAAATTGGGAAACGGTATGACAGCACGTTGCTCAAATTCCGATACGCCATCGGTGTCAAGGAAAACATCAAAGTCTGATTCGACTTCGGCAAGGCTGGACACATCGCGGTTGAAGATGTACCCGTAAGATGTATGGACTGTAAGCGGGATAACGAATATCCACCCGTGCGGACGTGCAACGGCACGGGTATAGGTATGTTGCAGCACGGGTCCATCCTGCTCTTCCTTGATAATCGCCGGACAGCGGCGGATGACGGCTGTATTGGTGGGAATGAAAGAAATATCGATGTGCTGGTCTGGATGGAGTTTCCTGGGAAACCCGCGGGCATCAAAGACTAAATCGTAGTGCTCCGGCGCCAGGCCCTCGAACTCCACCTGTGCACCACCCTCTATCCTGGTGATATCGCGCACTTTCGCATCGATGTGGCGCGCGCGCGTGTTTTCGTGCAGCAAATCCGCCATCAAGTCGGCGGACAGGTGGTAGGCGTAGGACACCTTTCGCGGTGTAAAGTAGTGCGTGAAGTTTCGATTGCGTCGACCCCATCCCTCGAATGCAACCCCGTACTTGCGGGTTCCCCTCAAGTGCTGCTGGACGGTGTCATGGGGCAAACTTGTCAGTTGCTGCAATTGCTGAACCAGGCTCGGCCAACTGCCTTCACCCACTCCAATGACCGGGATGCGCGAGTCATATATGTGGTGCAGCTCGTAGTCGCTGTCGGGGTGAAGTCGCGCTATGCTTGCGGCCGCCAAGGACCCTGCGGTCCCCCGCCCGACAACCGCAATCTTCCGTAATGTTTTACTGCCCGGCTGAATCACCCTACATGACTTCCACAGATGTCGGTCGATAACACCTTCTCGGGATATTTGGATGTGTCGTGTACACAACACTCCCGCAAAATCCTAGCATCGTCACCTGTCATTGTCACGGTTCACAAACTTTTTCATGGGTCAGCCCGGCTGCGGCCCTGCAGGTAATTCATGGTCTCCAGGAAGGACACTGGCTTGCAGCAGCAAGGCCCGTCTTGCCCTGCTGTTCATCATCTGCTGGGTGTCCGTTGCTGAAGGCAACCCGTCAGGCACCCGCCACGTGCATCATCAGAAACTGAGCGTGAAATCAACACCGACGAAGCTGTCGCGCCGCCCACCGTAGGTCAAATCCTTCGGGTTCGCGCGTATGTTCGCGAACGCTTCCAGGCGCATCGACCAGCTATCCGACAGCCGGCGTTTCAGTTCCATGTTCAGCGTACTGGATTCATGGCGGAGGTCCGTCAGGATGCCAGCCACGAGCTCTGTACCCTGTACGTCGTTGAGTGCAAGGAAGCCCGCGATAAACAGGTCGTTCTGCCAGACACTTGTAGCACGGCTTCCACGATCATCGTAGAACCACTCACCAAGGAGGGTCATGTCCGCAGTGGAATCAAACAACGCATAGAGAGTGCGCTCCAGGCCCAGGATGAAGGCGTTGTAATCCTCCTCTTGGCCCAGGAGATTGCGCGCTCCGCTACGGCGAATGGCTTCCATCTTGTAAAGCCAGGACTCGGTCGTGAACTGGGCTTCGAGCCCGAATTGCCGAATCTGCTCGTAGTACGGGATCAGGGGCGTGTCAATTCCCGGCAATGGTCCGGATGGGTCGCCAGCAAGAAACAAGGGGTCCCGGCTCGTTCCAACAAAGGTACTCAAGCCAAAATCAAGCAACCCCACGCCATGGCTATAGCGGAACGCAAAATCCACATGGCGTTCCTTGGCACCGCTCTCGTACAGGCCATCATCTTCGATCAGGCGTTCCGAGCGGAGACGCCCGGAACGCCCCGGAAACGTGAGCTTGCGATGGTACGGCAGCAGAAACAATTCAGCGAGACCCCAGTCACCGGAAATCGTCAGGTGTGCCATAGGCTGACCCAGCTTGGGTCGGTCGCGCGGGTGCTCGACACGGTCCAGTTGGTTGATGATATCCACGAGGTTATGAATCTCGGCCACACCCCAGAATACACGGTCAAGCCCCAGCCGAAGCTCCCAGGAATTCTCGCCCCAGTCTCCATATGTCAACAGGTAGGCCTCCCGCAGGTCCGCATGCGTCCGCCGTGAATCGGCACTGTCGTGTCGATAAAGCGGGGTAAAGGTGAAGCTGGTGCTTTCTGTAAAATCCCAGTAAAGCGTCGGCTTGAAAACCATCCCGACGGTACTTGAATGCTGTCCCGGGAAAGCCGGCGACTGCGGATACCATCGTGCCTGTAAGCTCAGGTCCCCCGAAACGTCAAGGGCCTGAACTTCGGCGCCTGCGGCAGCCATGAACACGAGGGCTGAAATTGCGACACCGAATCGCATCAGCGCACGCGCCGAAGTGCCGGTTTGGTGAATTCGCTGTCTTCAAGATTGGTGCGAAACCGGTAATCGGTCCATTTAAGCACAGTGCTCGCCCCGGTCAAGTGATTCACCATCGTCTGTTCGCCTGCCCGCCAGTACCGACCCAGGTACTGCTTGTAGCTTTCAAAAGTGAGCGTTTTCAGATGCGAGTTCCTTCGGTCATAGAGCTCCATCTTCCAGACGCGAAGTTCGCCTGTGTCTTGCCAAATGACCTTGCGGCTGTATCCGGATTTTTTCTCCAGGGGGACTTGCTCGGTCACTGTACAAGTGAGTTCGCCACAGGGCTCGTCGCGAAGGTATTTGTACGTGTATTCCTCCACCTCCGGAGAGCTCATGTCCTCGTAGGAAAACTCGCTTCCCATGAATGACCCGGAACGCGCCGTGGCACTGATGCGCTTCACTCTTTTCAGGGCCGGCAGATACAGCCACTGGTCGTCCTGGGAGTTAATGTGGCCATGGGTCAACAGGGCGGTCCCCTGTACGTCTCGCGGCTGATCGAACACAAACAGGCTCTTATCGCCATCACCCGGCACCTCGAGCACCTTGAAGCGCATCTGACGGATGCTCTCCCGACCTTGCCGGTCGCGCAGCACCATCGTCATTCCAGCAGTGAAATCATTGAATCCGTCGTTGCGGGCGCTTGCTTCACGCGCAATTCTCAGACCCTTCTCCTCCGGCGTTTCTTCCCGGGCGAGGACGTGCGTATGCAGCAGGCAGAAGCACGCCAGTAACAGAATCAGAACACTGAACGAAGCACCCTGTGTACACGGGAAGCCCATTGTCCAGTCTCGGCCAACAAGCCGGATTTCGGCAGTTTCGTAGTCAGGAAACATCTACACAGGTACCGTGACGAACGAGTGGCATTATACCGTGAATTCCCTGCAAAGGGTGAAGCCATGGGCCGGCTGGAAATTCCAAAAGGGCGCACTCGGCAGAGGATTCATGACACGATGGCGGTGATCACCGGCATCGACGAGGAGGCAACCACGGCATGGGATTGCCGGCGACCTGTACCATGCCCTTCCCGCCGCGATCACAGGTTACTGACTCCACTGCCACCGGATGGAAGACCAGAAACGGGGCTTGACCAAAATAAAGAAGCTGAAAACGACCTGGCCTGAAAGCCCTCCGCCGATACACACCACACAAAATTTCCAGAACCATGAAAATTTTATATTTCACAATCGATATTTGCATATAATCTCTAAAAATCATACTCAAGCTGGACCAGATTTTTGCCCTTGCCTGATTTTTCCTGGGGAGATTCACGGCCGTGTTCAATAATCCATTTGACTCATTCCACAATACTGTTGCCGAAGCAAAGGAAGAACGGGAACAACTTGACCGGCTGCTGACGATTTCCACACCGCGGGAGCGGCTTCTTGTTGCTGTCATCGCTCTTTTACTGTTCATCCTTGCCGTGTGGCTCTTCTTCGGGAGCATGGCCCGTAGTCTCGCGGTGGATGGCGTGCTGGTCGAACCTGGTGAAAACCTGCTTGAGGGCAACAGGACCGTGCAAGTACTCGTCTGGGCCCGGAGCGACGTCGCACCGCATATCAAGGCCGGGATGCCAGCGGTGATAGAGCTGGAAAAGTCAGATGGACAAGCCGACTCACTCGACGGGAAGGTTGCAAAAATCACCGCCATACCCCTATCCGAGGAGCTGGCAGTGTTCGACCCTGCAGCGCCGGTGTCCTTACACCGGGTAAACATCACACTCGACGAAAGCCTTTATTTTGCTTCCCTTGCGAGCAGGGAATGCCAAGTTGTCATCAAAATTGGCAGGCAAGCCCCGGTCACACTATTGCGAATGAGGCGGTCATAAATGCCGCCAAGCGCCTCTAAAGGGGCTGGAGACAACACTGCCTCGGACTCCCTGAAACAAAAGATCACCACGCCAATCCTGCTGCAGATGCACGCATCAGAATGTGGTGCCGCCTGCCTTGGCAGCATATTGGCATACTTCGGACGCTGGGTGCCGCTTACGGAATTGCGTGAAAAATGCGAGGTGAGTCGAGACGGCAGCAGTGCTGCGAGCCTCGCGCGCGCTTCCAGACACTATGGTCTTGAATGCAATGGACTCAGTATACGCGCCGAGCAACTGAAAAAACTGCAGTTGCCTCTGATTTTGTTCTGGCAATTCAGCCATTTCGTTGTCCTTGAGGGTTTTGATGACGGCTATTTCTACCTCAATGACCCGTCCACGGGGCGGCGCAGGGTCACTGCCGAGGAATTCAGCAAGGACTACAGTGGAATTGCGCTGCGATTCAAGCGCAGTGGCGATTTCAAACCCGGCGGCGAGCGTCCCGACTTGCTCAGTCAATTGACCACCTTGCTTGCCGGATCATGGAGTGTGCTTGCCGTAGTGATTGCTTGCGGATTCATGTTGACGTTACTGGCACTTGTCGTGCCCGTAGCTCTCAGTTTTTTCGTGGACGATGTTCTGGAAAACCATGGTCCCTGGGGTGGACTGGTGGCAGCCCTGCTCGGCGGCGGTGTCCTAGTATACATCTTGTCCCTGCTCAAGCACCGGTTCCTGAAGCGACTCGAAGTCCGGATATCGGTGATTGGCTACAACCGGGGCGTGTCGCGGTTACTGCGATTGCCGGTGGAGTTTTTTGAACACAGGCTGGCTGGTGATTTGACTGACCGGGTCTCGTCCATCGACAGGATTGCGAAGAATCTGACCGACCAGTTTCTTGTACTCATTATCGACATGGCAATGAGCGCGGTGTTACTGGCCGCGATGCTTGCCTACGATGTCCTGCTCACACTGATGGTACTGTTGCTGGCCCTTGCACATGGAATGTTGCTCCACTTTCTCAACGCGCTTCGGGGGGTTCGCAGCCAGGCCATGCGGCGAGAACAAGGATTGTTGATAGGCGTCGGCATGCAGATGTTGAGCCATGCAGACAACCTGCGCATGACAGGATCGGATGACCGGTTTTTTTCCCGCTGGAGCGGTCACCAAGCGCGCGAACTGCATGCGCGCCAGCTCTATTCCGAACTGGGCTCGGTCAATACTGCGCTCCCGGGCCTGGTTGCCGTGCTTCGCAGTGCCGTGATCATCGGCATAGGGGGAAGCCTGGTCATGACCGGCGAAATGACCCTGGGAGCACTGGTTGGGTTCTATATCCTGGCAGAGATGTTCCTGGCACCTGTTGGCCGTTTTTTGGAGTTCGTCGACAAACGCCAGGCGCTCGAAACCGATCTGCAACGGCTTGAGGATATCTCCAAGACCGCAGAAGACCCCATTTACAGCCGCCGAAGTCCGGAATCGGAGTCAATCCCCACATTCAATGGTCGGCTCCAACTTGCCGGCCAGCTTGAACTGCAAAACGTCACCTTCGGTTTCAACAAGAGCCGACCGCCTTTGATACAGGACTTCAGCCTCATGATCAAGCCAGGACAGCGGGTCGCCGTAGTCGGTCCCAGTGGTTCTGGCAAGTCGACCCTGGCACGTCTGGTTTCGGGTGTCTACCAGCCATGGTCAGGCGAAATCCTGTTTGATGGGCATCTGCGGGATGAGATTCCCGAGGAAGTGCTCCGGCAGTCCATTTCCATGGTGGATCAGGAAATCGTGCTCTTTTCCGCGTCGCTGCGCGACAATATCACCTTGTGGAACTCCGCCATACCGGATGAAGTCATCTTCGCCGCCTCGCGGGATGCCCAGATTCATGACGAAATCCTGCTCAGGCCACAAGGATATTCAACCGTCGTCGAGGAAGGCGGGGTGAATTTCAGTGGAGGCCAGCGACAACGGCTGGAAATCGCCCGTGCGCTGGTGGGCAATCCGACAGTGCTCATTCTGGACGAGGCGACCAGCGCGCTCGATGCAGCGACAGAGGAATACGTTGATGATGCCTTGCGGCGTCGCGGTGTCACCTGCCTGATCGTGGCGCACCGGCTGAGTACCGTGCGGGATTGCGACGAAATTATCGTGCTTGACAAGGGCGTCACAGTACAGCGCGGTACGCACGATGAGTTGATTGCGGACCAGGGTGGCATGTATTACAAACTGGTCAAGTCGGGCTGATGCTGGACAAAAGCCCGAACTGCACATCGATTGCCGAACTCGTAGCTCGTTCCGGCACAACCGTACCCTGTGCCGGCAACTTGCCGGTGAAACTCGACGACCCAGGCAGTGTCTGGTTCATTGACCAGGGTTCCGTCAATCTGTTCCTGGTTGAATTCAAGGACGGGGTGGAACAGGCAGCGCCGCAGCATCTGCTGCGTCGCGAAGCGGGCTGGATACTGCCGGGGGTGGCACCCGACGAACGGGACAACAATAAAGATACCACCCTCAGCCTGATTGCAAAAGGATCGCCAGGTACCCTTCTGAAGCGCCTCCCGGCATCCTTGCTGTCCGAGGTTCATCCGGCAGAACTGGCGGAACAGACGGATACCTGGCTGACCGCCATTACGGACACACTTTCTCGGTTTGCAAGCCCCATTCCGCGTGCTACTGCGCTGGCCGATCCCGGTATGGCACGGACCTTTCCACCTTGCACACTGTCCGTACATCGCAATGTGGTATGGGTATCCAAGCCACTGCGCGGCGAATTCCTGTTCATGGACATCGTCGACCAAGCAGAGCTTGCCGAAGCAAGCGGCTCACATGAAACCATGATACCGCTGACGCGGACAAGCTGGCTCACCTTGTTTGACAGGGCCACATTGTTGGGCAAATCAACGGAAACACTGGCGCAGCAAGACATGTTGCTGCCCGCGCTCGCATCCTTTCACGCGGTTGCATTCGCCCTGGAACGCCTTAACCGCCAACTGGCCGTGGTCGACGAAGTGAATCTCGAACGTGCGCGGACGACCAGCCGACGTACGGCTGAAAAAACTGCACGACAGCGGCTTTTCAATATCTATGACTTGCCGACAGGCCAGGATGCCCGTGTCGAAGACACGGCCCTGACAGATGCCTTGCAAATCATCGGCCGCCATGAAGGTATCGATTTCAAGATTCCCACGCGCTCGGAACCTTCCGATACTCCGGTCAGCCTCGTTGAAGTGCTTGATGCATCAGCCGTACGCGCCCGGCGCGTACGATTGAAAGCCGAAGACCACTGGTGGCGCGGCGACAGTAACGCGATGCTGGGATTTCGGGCAGAGGATGGCCAGCCCGTAGCGCTGCTGCCGGGAAAATTTGGGCGCTATCGGGAAATCGACCCAGTCAGCAAGCGCAGCGTACGGATTGCAGCAGGTCGCGCCAACACGCTGGGGGAAGAAGCCTGGATGTTCTATCGCCCCTTGCCTTCGGAGAACGTGAAACCGTCTGACCTGCTGGGAATCGCCCTGCATGGGTCAGCCGCGGATCTGGTGCGGCTGGTGATTTCCGGGCTTCCGGGCGGCCTGATCAAACTGTTGCCAGCCCTCGCCCTAGGCTACGCTGCAAATGAAATAACTGCAGGCGGAAGTGCCGGAGTGATCTATTCAGTGGCCGTGGCGCTGGCGGTATTTGGTCTGCTCGGTGCACTGCTGCACCTGTTTCAAAGCACGGCAATGATGCGGCTTGAGGGTCGTTCCGCATCGCGGGCCGAAGCTGCCTTTTGGGACCGCCTCATGCGCCTTCCGGCAAGCATTCTGCACCGCCATTCAACCGGTGACCTGGCCATGTCGGGGATGACATTCCAGAATCTTCGCGATGGCCTGCAGGGAGTCGTCGCCGACAGCTTACTGTCGATTATTTTCCTGCTTCCGGTATTTGGCATCATCTTCTTCTACAACACCACCCTCGGGGTCATTACCCTCGCCTTCAGTCTGGCTTCGCTGCTGATCACGGTAGCCCTTGGCCTGCTCCAGATTTCACCATACGGGCGGATGATCCGTGCAACGCGTCGTGTCACCGGCAGGCTGTTCCAGATCGTGGGCGGTTTCACCAAACTGCGCGTGGAAAACGCGGAAGGTTCGGCATTCGCCATCTGGGCACAGGATTACCGCGAGCAGAAACGCGCAGAACTCGAACTGGGGGCATTTGAGGGGCATGCACGGGCATTTGGTGCCGCGCTTCCCTTTCTCGCGGGTGGGGTACTGCTATTCGCGGTGGCAGCGGTGAGCGACCGGGACATCCTGATCGGCGATTTTCTCGTCGTCTACCTGGTCTTCATCGTTTTCCAGTCCGCAATCGCCCGGCTGGGCGAGTCCTTCGGCACCATTGCCGCCATGCTGCCTGCATTCGACCAGATGCGTCCGCTGCTCGCGGCAGTTCCTGAAACCGAGACCGAAGGAGAGCCGGTTGAATATCTGGGTGGCGAAATTCTGTTCGACCGGGTTTCCTTTCGTTACGATCCTGATGGCCCGTTAATTCTCGATGATGTGACGATTCACGCCCGTCCTGGCGAATTTGTCGCGATCACCGGCGAGTCCGGTGCAGGCAAGAGCACCCTGTTCCGGCTCGCGCTTGGAGTCGACCGCCCGACTGCTGGCGCAGTGTATTACGACGGGCGGGACCTGAGGCACCTGAACCTGAAACAGGTGCGCCGGAAAATCGGCGCAGTGCCACAATCTGTCGGGCTCCATCCCATGGATATCTGGGACAATCTGGTCAGTCATCACGAGGAAGTGGTGACTGAGGATGTCTGGACAGCGACCAGGGTTGCAGAAGTCGAAAACGAAATCAAGGGCATGCCCATGGGCATGATGACCATGGTCGGGTCCGGCGGAGCGGTTTTGTCAGGGGGTGAAAGTCAGCGCGTCACAATCGCCCGCTCGGTGATCGGCAGTCCGCGAATCATGCTGTTTGATGAGGCAACCAACTGGCTGGATAACGAAAACCAGGCCAAGGTCATGCAGAACCTCACTGCCCTGACCTCCACCCGGGTTGTCATCGCCCATCGCCTGTCCACGCTGCAACAGGCTGATCGCATCTACGTGTTACAGGCCGGAAAAGTTGTGCAAAGCGGCTCCTTCAAGGAACTCATGGAGGCTGAAGGGGTATTCAGAAAACTGGTCAAAAGACAGATCGCCTGATCCGGGCAGGCAGACCGGCTGGCGGACGAGCGTTGCAGGATCATCCACAAGGTATTCCCCGTTCGACTTCATCCTCAGCAGTCGTTGCCTACAAACCCGTTTTGACTGCATCGTGGTAACAGGTTTCTACGACACCGCCTCCCTGCTGAAATCACGCCAATCGTCATGTATGTTAACCGCTGAGCATTCACGTTCGACCATGACCCCGAAAATGGAAAACATCGATGAAAAAGCCGAATAACGCAGAAGAATTTCTCGTGTCGAGAGCGGGCGAAGACAGTGACTTTCGCGAACGCCTGCTCGGGAAGCCCAAAGAAACAATCGAAAAGGAACTCGGCGTGACGCTGGCCGAGGATCATGAAATTCACGTGCACGAAGAAACCTATACCTCGACTCACTTGGTGCTGCCGCCGTGTAGCAAACTCAGTGAGGCCGAACGGGAGGCGGCTAAAACAGGCGTTGCTTCACTTGAGTATCTTCGCAAGACACTTCATGACCCCGCACCGGCTCTTCGTTCCCCTGCCCCTGAAAGTGAGTACGTCCGACAGCACGCAGCCACCACCAGGGAGCTTGTAAAAGCGGGCAGGAAAAGTATCCGCCGCGGCCTCGATTTCCTGGAATCCACAATTGACGAAAATGGTGCCTGGCACTGCATCCGGTTCAACATAGCCGACCCGGACATCCCACGGCATTTCGAAAGACCTCCTTTTATCTCGGCTCTTTGCGTACTGGCCCTGGAATGCTGCGATGAAGCGAAGGCCAAGGCCCTATGCACCGCCACCAAGACGTATCTTGCCAACACCATTGAATACCCCGGATTGTGGCGCTACTACCGGCATCTGCCCCAGGATCTTGACAGTACCACCACCTGCTCCCTTGTCATCGGGACTCATCCCTGGATCTTGCTGGGAAGGAACGTTCCGCGAATCTTGGCGAACCGTGACGAGGAGGGTCGTTTCATGACCTGGGTACTGGAGGAAGACGAGCCCAATGTCGTGTCGAGATTTCGTATCGAAGCGGACCCCGTAGTCAATGCAAACGTCATCGCTTACCTCGGTGACAACCCCGAAACCAAGGCTGCCCAACGATGGCTGAAATCCCTGATTGCCGACGGGAGCCTCGAGGGCTCGTCCAAATGGTACCCCGACACAGTCACAATCTGCTATGCAATCACCCGTGCCATGATTCGTGTGCAACCTGCCCTGGATCAACTGCGCCCGCTACTTGCAGACCGTATCCTGGGCTTGCGTGATGAGCAGGGAGAATTCGGCAACATCCTCCAGACCGCCCAGGCCGTGTCAGCGCTCTACAATACCGGCAGCCTTGAAAGCATCGATGCGAAACGTCAGGTGGAAAGGCTCCTAAGCTCGCAACATGAGGACGGCAGTTGGCCGGAGCTTCTCGCGTTTGGTGACCAGTCGCTGAAGTGGGGCGCTGTAGGGCAGATAGGGCATGGCTCTGAAGCCGTTACCTCTGCTTTTTGTATCGAGGCCCTGGAGCGTCTCGTAGAAATCTTGAGGGCCTGAAGGATTTCAGGTAAGGTGCCTCGCAGGTAACATGAAACTTGATGCAAGGGTCTATCAGGGAGCCGCCATGCTGCGAGATACAACCGCAGGATATGGCCCAGGCCTGAACAGGGCAGGCATCACGCAGCCCATGAAGCCGATGAATCTTAATGCCCTTTCGCACATTTTCCATTGGGTAGTTTCTCGTTAATTCTTGTCGCCTCGCTTTATGGCGGTGGTTGCTTGGCTGCCGGTACTTCCCTTTCTATGCCGCTTGAGGCCGGTTGACAGGGCGCCAGGGCATGCAATCAAACCCGTCAGACGCCAGCATGCCCAGGACCGGCGCGCCGGGCATGTGTGACTTCTGGCCAGGCCTCGCGCCTGGGCTTCTGTACGAAATGATTTGTGTAGCATGAGGAGACGGTTATAGATATTGACGAGGCAGTCACACTTACCCAGGACCGTCTTGCCGAAGAGGGCGGTACCATGGGTGAATTGCTTGAGCACTTTCGAAACAGGATTTCGCCGATTCTTATCGGAGTCCCGGAATGGGAGCGCATACTCGAATGTGCCAGGAAACATCCCATTACCATGGGCGCCCTTCCGTTCGGCTTTGAACTGCCGTTGCATACGCACAGGCCTGAAGCGGATTTCGGCGTTTCCCTGGCAAGCGGAACCAGGACGGCAGGGTTTTTCATGGAGCGCGCACGGACTGACAGGACAGATGAGACTGCAAAAGCGATCGCGCGGTTGTGTACACAAATGGATGCCGAAAACTCGCCCCTGCGTGAAATCGTAGGCCGCAAGCTGATGCTGGAATATGACATTGGCTCGGCGCAGGAAAGCGGCTGTTCGCTTCCGGGAATGTTCCTTCGGCCCGGGGAACGGCCAATCATTGGAGCCCGTGGTCAGGTGAACGATATCGGCCTGGTGGTTGAAGCGCTAGTTTCCAGTGTAGGCTGGGGGATGCACGACACCAAGCGGAAGAATGTCGAACGAGCCTACCTGGCGCAGCCAGGCGATACGCGCATGGATTCGTTCGGCATATTCCCGTCTCGCTCACGTGCAATCCGCTTGGCAATCATGGGTTTCAAATCGCAGCAGGAAATATGTGGCTATCTCGAAAACACGGGTTGGCCGGGCCAGGTCTCTGCGGTCGATTCCGTGATTGCACGCTTCAAGAAACGCGTGAACATCGTCAGGACCGGGGTGAATATTGACGTGCAGGAAGAAGGTGTTGGCCCGACGCTCGGCCTTACGCTTATCGTCAAGCAGAGATATACAAAGGATTCACGTTATTGGCTCGATGGCCTGACCGATTGGGACCCGTTTTTGGATGCCCTCGGTCATGAGGACCTTGTAGCCACGGAGAAGCTGACGGCACTTGCTGACTGGGTTTCGAAACCGACAACGCTCTTTGCAAAGTCCGGGCGTTTTGTCATGCTACGTGGCATTCACCACATCAAACTGGTCATCTCTGAAAATCAACTCCGAAAAGCGAAAGCCTACGTGTTCATGGTACTTTCCGGAGCGGTTTCCACCTGATATCAGCCTTGAACGGCCACACCGAACCGCCCTGTGTCCGCATGGCGCACAGCGTGGCACTGCAAACCAGGCACGAATGCAGAGGGTTTCGCGTCCTAACCGGCTACTCGCCGGTTGTCAGAACTACCAGCAACAGCAAAGGCCGGCTGAAATCGCCTCAAGCTGCTCCTCAGTGATGTTCGGGTCCGGTGGCAGTGCAAGATGCACCGTCTGCATGTCGCTCTCATGGACCACGACATTCATCGAATCGGGAATTGTAATACCCAGCTCCCCACTGATGGTAGATTTTGGATCATCAAGAAGCTGTTGCCTGAACTCCGCATCCAAGGCAGACTTCTCAACAATCTGCTTCAGCATATCATCTCCGCTTCTCATGATGATTCTCCTGTATTCAGATTGTTAATGACATTAACACGTTCGTGATATGACGTTAACATGGCTATTTCAAGCAGTCAAGACCGTGAATTTCCGGTTCAGTGCGCAGGCTTGGGGGCCAAGCCGCTTTCAGTCTCGTTTTCCTGATCAAGTTCCCTCCCCAGGGCTCCTGCCTGAAGGTGTATGAAGCCAACAGCCTTGATCGCACGCCATGGTTCGCAGGAGTGCATGGGTCCGGAAACGAGCCTGAGGGCGTGCTTCCTGCTCAAGAAGGCGTTCGGAATGAACTTCAGTCGGGTGCAAGCGCAGTCCGCTTTGCAGCACTCCGGTCCACCGCTGTCAGCAACGCAGGCAGGAGTGTCAGGTCGGCGATGAATGCAAAGGCAATAATCATCCCGGTGAGGACACCCACCTGTGCGGTGGGAACGAAGGGTGAAAATATAAAAATCAAAAAACCGGCCACCAGCACGACCGTCGTTGTAAACAGGGCCCGGCCTGCCGTGTCAAAGGCGTAGCGTACCGCTTCCTCGGGACTCTGGCCGTATTCATTTCGCGCCCGCTGGTACTTGCTGAGAAAATGCACAGTGTCATCCACGACGATGCCAACGGTCATGGCCACCACGACAGATAGCGAGAGTCCAACCTGTCCGACCATCAATCCCCAGACACCGAAGCCCAGCACTGCAGGAATCAAATTGGGGACGATGCTTATCAAGCCCAGTCGCAGTGATTGCAACGCGACGAGCAGAATGACAGAAATTGCCAAGAGAACAACCATTGTCCCGACCAGCATGGCCCGAATGTTGCGATGCCCGATGTAGGCGAACAACGCGGCGGGGCCGGTGCTGTTGACGCCGGCAACATGCGGTGCATTTTCCTTTAGCCATGCCTCGGCATGCGCATTCAGCTCAAGCACTTCTTGCGAAGAAAGTGTTTCCGCCGAGACCGTCACTCTCGTGGCTGACCTGGACCTGTCAATCTGATTGTTCAGGTCCAGACCCTGCGGAAGCGAGAGCTCGTAAAGCAGCAGGTATTGTGCCGCCAGTTCCTGGCTTTCCGGTATTCGGTAAGCAGCCGGGTCGTCTCCGTGCATGCTCTTGTTAAGTTGCTGAAAGGTATCAGTAATGACCGACACGTGGCGTACAGGGGGCTGGTCACGGTACCAGCCGGCGAAGCTCGAAACCTCGGCGAGGAAAAGTGGATCGGTGACACCTCCCTCAGCAGATGCGTGCAGCGAGTACTCAAGCAGGGTGTTGCCGCTCAGGTGCTCGTCCATGAAGTCCACGTCTTGCCGGAATTCAACGCCCTCATCGAAAAAATGGACCAGAACATCATTGAGCTCGTTTCGCGGAATGGACAGAATCATTGCAAGCACAACCACCAGCCATCCCCAAAACAGCGGCTTTCTATGGCGCAACACAACATCCGCCAAGCGGTGCATTGTGAGTCCGCGGAACAGCCGACGGTCCTTTGCCGCACGGATAGGAAGAAGCGAAAGCAGGGCCGGAAGAAAGGTGACGGAGAGAACGAAAGAGGCGACGATCCCGAATGCGACGAAGTTTCCGAGATGACGATAGGGCGGCACTTCGGAAAAGTTCATGCTCAAGAATCCGATCGCCGTTGTGAGGCTCGCCAGAAATACCGGGTGCAAGTTGAGCCTGACAGCTTCAACGATGGCGTCGTGCTTGGAATCCCCCGCACGCAAATGCTGCTGCACGGCCACCAGCAAGTGCACGCAGTTTGCCACGACGATCATCAGCACGATGGTCGGTGCTGGCGAGACGGGCGGGGAAAAGGGTAAACCGACCCACACACCCAGGCCCACTGACGTGAAAATGGAAAAGACTATGACAATTCCGGTCGCCGCCACCCCTGCCCAGCCCCGTGTGAGAACACCAAGGATCAAGGCCATGAGCAGCAGGCTCGCGGGCAGGAAAACCTTCTGGCTGTTGATCGAGGCTTCCAGGAAGGTTTGGTTGATCATGACCGTGCCGACGATGCGAAGGTCTATGCCGGGAAACCGTTCTTCAGCCTCCGCGGCAACCGACCTGGCATATTCGGCGACTTCGGCCACAGCCTCCAGCAGGCCCTCCTCGGGCATCTCGACCGTGATGTTTACAACGCTGACATCAGCATTCCGGGCTAGAATGGTGCCTGCTATCCGCGGGTCGGACAGGGCAACGTCACGAATTCGTGACCGCACCTCGGCCTGGGCCAGTTCCTGCGGATCAACAAGGTCCCGCACATACAGATCGTCGCCATCGGCAGTCGTGTACTGAAAATTGGCGAGTGAGTCGACTCGCCTTGAATAGGGCGTCAACCAGGCGGCTTCCGTGAGCCAGACGGCGGCCGACAGTGCGTTTTGTGACGTGGCGTCACCATCGTCCGGGGCAATCAGGAACACGATGTTCTCGTTCTTCCCGTAAGTATTCTCCAGTGCTTCCAATGCCAGAAGCTGCGGATTGTCTTCGTCGAAGAAGATTCGGTAGTTGGCTGAGAATTCAAGCAGGGCGATGCCGCTTGATGCGCCCGCAACCAGTAACAGCGTGGCCACGATGACCAGCCAGCGGGCCGTGAGCACCTGTTCGGCAAATCGCCTGGCAAATTGCCCTTTTTTCATGCCGCGCTTGCTCACAGGAATGACGCGACTAGCTGCGAACGGCCTTGGCGGCAAGTCGCGCAGCAAGCTTCATTGCAACGGAAGCCTCATGCCAAGTAATACACATGCCATTTCGCAGCCTGCAATCCTATTACTCCGAGAGCAGTCCAACTCAGACCAGTGCTCCGAATCCACTGAGTCCAAACCAAGGTTGATCAAGGTATTTACCATCCGCGGCAACACAGACTGAAGGTCAATGCGATGGAGAATATAGTCCGCCGGGACGGAATGTCAACGAATTTGTACAGGTCCTGCAGTGCCCATGCACACTGACCCAGGTTGTACGCTCAAGGCCCAGCAGACCTGGGCAACACCCCCCTACAGGATGGGGCTCATTTCCACGGCATGGAGATGCTCCCTAAACAGGCTGGCTCCTCAGGCGATGACCGGGACGGGGTTGAGGTCGGCCTCAGCCAACGGTTTTTCCCGCCAGCCCATGTTGACCGGCACGTCGTACAGGCGCCCCGGTGCGTATCTTTCCCAGAAGTGACGCAATCCCGGCACGATCACCCGGGCTACCGGCATGCCGATATCGGGACGGGTCTGGTCAAGCACAAGCATCTCCAGGCCCTTGGCCTTGACCAGTGCACCGCACCGCTCGACATCCTCTTTCACATCCGAAGTTTCGGGCACGAAATAATCCGGGCGGCCCCGCGGTGCGGCCCCGGGATCGGGGGCCAGGTAGGGATATTCCTCAAGCGTGGCGTTCTTCCACCATGACAGGCACATCGGGTCATCCACTCCGTACCCGGTATGGCCGGTTTCCGGGCGGGGAACCCAGGTCAGGCACTGGTTCATTTCGCATACTGCACGCAAGGCCGCGATATGCGGATCGGTGTGCGCACCGGCCCCGTACAGGATGTCTTCGGGTTGTGAATCGGTTCGCCGCGAGACGGAAATAAAGGCCGGAATGCCAAAATCACCCGTGATATCCAGCAGCCACATCTCGCGGTGGAGCTTTCGGTAGTAGTCCTGCGCACCCGCAAGGTAGACGTCGCCAAAACTCTCCAGGTCGACCGCGGGAAAGCGCAGCCGGTTGTACCACCAGATGGCGAACGCGTCACGTTCCACCAGTTCGAAAAATCCCTGCAGGATGGCTTCCTCCAGCGTATTGCCGGCCGCACAGCCGTTCGAATCCGCAATCAAGTCCGAAGTGCCTCGCTGCTCCGGCGTCATGCTGTAGAGCATGGAGGTCGGAAGGTAACAGTGCCGATCTCGCGTGAGCGACCAGACCGGCGACCATTCGATCGCAGCCTCCGGGTCGAGCCGGCCAGGAACAAAATTGTAGGGATGCTGTCTCGCATTGATCTCGCGCGCATGGTCGAACTGGTGATCACTGAACAACTGGACCTGGTTCGGGTGGATGGCGTCGAACTCCTGTTCCTTGTCAGAAAATTCTGAAAACCGTTTGCAAGTACGGATCTCATCCCCGTGGAATGCGCCCGAATAGCGCTCAACCGCCTCGCAAAGCGCACTCGCCTCGGACTGTTCGGGTGTGCTTCCCTTGCCTGCACTCTTGCTTCGCAGGCTGCGTCTCAGTGAGCTCAGGTTTTTGACGCGAAGGGCCAGATTGCTACCGGCCCAATAGACATGAAGCCAGTGATCGTGCACGTCCGTGGTACGTTCGATCCAGGTCACCACCCCGCTGACTGGGCTGATGAGATGGCGGTACTTGGCCAGGGTCTCTTCGGGAGACACCGAGCGCACACCACCACTGTTTTGAACGTTTTTGGGGCTGGACTTGAGGTGCACCGGGCTGGCCGGGCGATCAGGGCTGAAGTGCCTTTCCTCGCCGCACACCACGCACTGTGGCCGCCTGCGCACCGGATGTCTCGCCGTTTTCAGTGCAGCGACATCCAGCGTGATTGCATGCTCATGTATTGGCGCCAGCTCGCCGAAGACCAGCCACTTGGCAATCTCCGCCGCAAACAGCCCGTACACCGTCTCCAGTACCATGGGTTCCGCCGCAAAGGGCTGAAAGGCGGCCTCAGTGCCGGCACGATTGCGCAGGAAGTTATGGACCTCCTGCTGGCCTTGCAGGCGATAGGCCAGGCAGGCCCAGCAAGGCCCCTGCTCCGCAGGCCGGAAAACCGGGCCAAGCAGTGGAATCACGCCCTTTGGCCTGACCAGCAACCAGGGTACGCCAGAGCTGACATGGCGCCGGTTGAAGGCCGCATTCCGCTCATCAAGAAAATCGGCACAAATGATAATGGAAAGGGCCGGATGGCTCCTGTCCAGGTACACACCCATGGCTTCAAGCCGCCGGGCAAGGTGGCGACCTTCATCGCCGGCTATATCTACCTGCAATGCCTTCAGCCGCTCCTCGGCATATCGAGGGGTGACACCCTGTGAAGACCAGTATGCCGCCTGCCCCTGTTCCATTCTGTACTCCCCCGAGACAATATACCCCTTGGTTGTCAGGAAGGTGAGCGCGGTCAGGATATCGGGCCCCAGATGCTTGCCGGTCAGGGATGCCATGATGTCCCGGCGTGTGCGGCGGCCATCAAGAAGCGGCAGAATATCGCAAACCAGCTGCCCATGGAGCAGCGTGTTGAAGGTTTCAGAAACCAGCAGCGCTTGCCGCCCGCCCAGCAACCTGAATTCCAGGTGCGGGACAAGTACGGGTTTCTCGATGAAACCGCAGTCAGCTTCGGTGGTTTTCTTCAGAATACTGCGGGATGAACCAGCGTTAGGTGATGCCTTCCTGTCCGTACTTTTCTCCAAGCTAGAAATTCTCCGACTCCGGGGGAGTGCCTGCCAGACCGATCATGCCAGTCGGCACCATTCAATCATGGGCTCTTGTAACCTGCCTGCCCGTACTGTGTGCAAGCTCAGGATATCTGGGTTGATTTCAGGACTGTGCTGTCCAGCGCATCGATGTCTGCAGCGGTACGGTCCGCCGTTTCATGTATTGCATCGGTCAGCGCACTGAAATCCTTCATCCCGCAGGAACGGGCAATGACGGCTTGGACTTTCGGTGTTGCCTTCTCGATGGCAAAGCCATCCTTGACCACCAGTCGCGAAATGCCATGCAGGTTCAACCACATCTCTGCTGCATCGGCCAGCCGCCTGGAGGCATCCCCGGCAATCAGCCCGAGACTGCCTGCAGTCCGGAATGCGGAAGCCGTATCAGGAACCAGAATTTCAGGAGCCTCACCGGCATGGGCCAGTTGTACCAGCCTGGCTGCATGCACGAGCTCCCGAAGGCCACCACGCATTTCTTCGATCGACTGCAGGCCCGGTTCGGCCGTACCGGCTCCCAGAGCTTCACGCAACGCATCTGCCTGTGCGATGCGGGAAGCACCAGAGGACAGGACTTCGTGTCGCACCGTGTCCAGCCGGGTCCAAATTCCGGGATTTCCGGATTCAAAGACACACCGTGACTGAATGAGGTCCGGCAGACCGTTCACCGTGTCTCCCCGGTAATGTTCGGCAAATTCGGCCACGGACCAGACACCCCTTCCCTTCCCGCCACGTGGAAGTGGCTGAAAAAGCAGGTTTTCATGCGAAAATGTACGCAGTTCTTCAAGGAACCGTCTGCACAGGGCTTGATAATATTCTACAGGGCCGCCCTCGTACGCGAACATGACATCGAGCCTTGTACCGGGTGCTGCCTCTCCGCTGGCACTTTCACCCAGAAGTACAGCTGTGACGGCACCTTCGCCGCGTCGGCGACGCCGGTTGGCAAATTCCACCTCAACCGCCGACAGCAGGATGCAGACCGAGGCCTCGGCAAGGTTGGACAGGACTTTCCCTGCCTCGGTCGGCTGCAGATTACCGCGGATCATGTGCATGCTGATCTGAAAGACCTTGTCGTTGAGCCAGTTTCTTGCAGTCTCTACCACTTCCTTTACGCCCTGGGCCGGTATCGCGGCAAGTTGCTCCTTCATTTCAGAAACATCAAACTCGCGGGTCCAGTACACACGCGCCAGCCCTCGCCGTGCAACCATTTCGAATTCCGGATCCGGGGCGAAGCCATCCGGGAGGTCAAGAGCGGTGAACTCCCTGTCCCGCAGGCTCTCAAGCAGTTCCGGAGCCCGGTTTATCCATTCGGCCATGCGTGGTGCGGCATCATAGATCTCCGAAATGGCTTCGAACTCGTCCGGGCAGGCAGCATATGCAGCGCTGTCATAGGCGCTCCAGTCCTCAATCTGTGGATAAAAGTGTGCACGCCAGCGATCAACCAGCGGATCCATCTTTCGGAACCAGACACGAGGGACCATCGCGTAATTAGCCATCGCGGAGTAACCTTCCGGTAACTGTGGCGACTCGTCCCCACCGTGATACTGCAACAGCGGGTAGTACCGGGTGGCCTCGGTGTGATGGTCCGAATGGCGTTGCATATTGTAATAGAGCCAGTTGGTGAACCGGCTGGCAGCACTCCAGGAGTGCCGCACCAGAACCGGCTCATACCGGCCGCCGGGAAGGCGGATGCGCTCCAGCCCATAGTGCTGGACATAGTTGATGATTTTCATCGACAGGACAAGGAAGAAACACAATACGGCGAAGACCAGCGCTATCCATATCCCTCCCATCCAGTACACCAGCGCATACCACGCAGCGGTTTCCAGGGAGTAGCGCCAGAAAGGATTCGTATAGTGCCACACAGGCAAGTGCCGTCGTGCAAGCCGGTCGCGCTCAAAACGCCAGGACTCGATCAGACTTCGCCTCAAATCCCTGGGAAAGTACTGCCAGAAACTCTGGCCCTTTCTCGCAGACCCGGGATCAGCAGGCGTGCAGGCCAGAGAATGATGGACATAAATATGTTCAGTAGCGTAATGCGGATAGGAAGACGACGCCAAGAGGAATTCACCAAACCGTCTTTCCAGCCACGAGGTCCTGTGCACAAGCTCATGTCCAACGATGAAGATTGACTGGGCTGTAAAAAACAAGGTGATGGTGATCAGTGCAGATTCCCAAACGGCCAAATGGTCAGCGACAAGCATCAGCCAAAGCGAGAGCACGAGTGTGGCGGGCCACATCACAGCCCACATCCAGACAGCCAGCTTGTACAGGAATAACTGGCTTTCGAGCGTATTGCCCGGGTCCATGTTTCGCTTTTCCATGCCAAACAGCGAGTCAAACCAGTTTGCGAGCCCGAAGTAGACAAACGGCCCGATGATCCACCAGCCACCGTATACCACGGCACAGATTAAAAGTGGAAAAACTGTAAGGGACAAAAAGTGCGGGAGAGCATTCAGAACCGACGGCTCGACCATACCTCTTCCAGATATACCGGGATCCAGGCCGCCCGGTTCTGCCATATACTCCGCCATCGCGACCTCCAGCCTATTCAGATTTACACCCTGATAAGCTTATTGTCAGCAACTGGACTGCCTTGTCAAGCTGTCTTGCTCCGGGCAGCTCCGAGTACGTGGTCAACGATACGGGCAGCCGTTCGGCAGGGACTGCCGTGTACCTTCAGAAGGTGTTGGGATGGTGCAGGTCACATGCAGCCAATACGCATGAATCCAGGCATGCACCGGTCGTGACCCGGCCGGCCAAAACCGATGCATGAAGTGATGCCCGGGATACTGAACCCGGATCGTTACCGGCTACAAAACCCCCACAACAAGGCCGAAGATGAGGCCTGCAGCTGCAATAAACACTGCCGTCTCCACCCAGAGTACGGTGTTCAGATCGTTAATTTTTGAGAAGATTCTATCCATGTTACTGTCCTCGAACTGGTTAAATTTGTTGAGGGCAGTATAGGATATATATTAGTATATGTTAATATTCCTATATAGATAGTTGCGAGATAATCTGGAGTACCTATTGCTTTTTTAAATGGCCGCATCCGCGTTCCTGTGCAGCAGGCCCTGTCCCTGAAATATTCCAGGAACCTGACCATCAATTGCCTTGACAAATGCCGTACCGGGGCAGGCCCGTACGCTGCCCGGGATTCCCGGGTCTCATCCCGGCCTAGCTGAACGGGTGCCCGTGCAATACCGCATGAATTCTCTGGCGCAACTGGGGTACGGTTTCGGATTCGAACCAGCTGTTTTTTTTCAGCCAGCCGATGTTTCTCGGTGAAGGGTGTGGGAGCGGGAAATACCTCGGGCCATACTGTTTCCACCGTCGCACCGTATCTGCAAGCGTGGTGCCGGGATTTGCCAGGTAGTACTTCTGGGCATACTGCCCGACAAGCAGTACAAGCTGGACTTCTGGAAGCATGTCCAACAGTCTCTTGTGCCACAGTGGTGCGCATTCCTTTCGTGGCGGCAGGTCGCCCGAGGGACCCTTGCCCGGGTAGCAGAACCCCATCGGGATGATTGCAACCCGTCGCTCGTCATAGAACACGCAATCTTCAAGATCCATCCATTCGCGCAGGCGTTTGCCACTCGGATCATTCCAGGGAACGCCGGTCCTGTGCACCCTGATTCCCGGAGCCTGGCCCACGATCAGTATCCTGGCACCATGCCCTGCACGCAAGACCGGATTGGCCCCGAGCGGCAACTCGTGCTCACATACACGGCAAGCCCGTGCCTCGGCCAACAAGCGGTCCAGCCTGGTAACCGTTTGCATTGATCTCTACTTGCCGGTCCTGGATTTCTTGCGACGATTGCGAGACCGATAGGCGATGACCCCCTGCATGAGTCGTGAATACGGGAAGCCGTCGATGCCGTCGAACCTGCGTTCCGCCTGGATGACAAGTGAATCGATGTCCCGGACCGTGGTGTCCTGGCTTTCCTCGACGAGCGCCTGCAGCCCCAGCATGCTTCCATTCTGGATCTTGATCTCATCGCCGTGCCCCAGGGTCTGGCTGACCTTCAGGCGTTGCAATGCAAACCTCGCGTTCTCACGGAGCTTGCCAAGCAGAACGCTGCAGCGCTCCAGCCTGGGCAAGGAAGTGCATGCAACGCCCTCGCGGTCAGCAAGATTGAAACGTTTGGCCCGGCTGCAGTTGCAGACCCGTGAGTTCAGTGCTTTTTCAAACACGCACCGGTTCGGATTGACGAAATGGTATGTGGTTTTATACTGGTGCTCATCCATGTCTCGAATGTGCATTGGCGGGTGAAACCCTGATTGCCGGACGGGAACGGGTCACGGCAGGTTACTTCTCCCATTCCCTGAGTATGGGCGCCTGGCGCGGCTCACGCAGTCTCTGTTCAGCTTCCAGTTCGTCGTCAGCAAAAATCATCTTGATCACGGTCCTGCTGTCATGGACGGTCTGTTCGCGCAGCTCACGGATGAACTTCTTGGCCTGTTTGAACCCGTCGTACCTGTCAATGCATTCAAGCGCCTTGATGGCACCTGAAGACCCGGATGTGATTTTATAGATAAAGTAAGGCATGATTGGCCCCGAATGTACTTGTACGGTCTAACCGTTATTCCCGGTTCCGAAACCCATGGACGCACAGGAAAGATTTTTTGACGTCGCCTCGCAGGACCAGCTGCCGCCTGGAAATACCCTGAAAGTGAAGATGGCCCATGGGGATATTCTACTTGCCAATGTAGACGGCAAAGTATATGCCGTTGATGATATGTGCACACATGAAGATTCCTCTCTCGCACTCGGTTGCCTGAAGGGGGAACTGGTCAGTTGTACCCTGCACGGAAGCCGTTTCAGCGTGGTCACCGGACAACCCATGGAAGAACCTGCCACGGAAGCCCTGCGCTGCTATCCGGTTCGAATCAGGGACGGCCGGATCGAGGTTTGTCCGGGCGATTTCCAGGACACTTGAGTTGATTTCTGCGAATCTTGCCCCTATTTCAGTATGAATTCAGGCTACACCTGCAATACCCAATGAGCAACTGGATCGAGGGCAAAGTCGTCAGGAACAGACACTGGACAGAGATGCTGTACTCACTGTCCATCGAGGCAGACATCGACCCGTTCATTGCCGGACAGTACGGGCGTCTTGGCCTGAACATAGGTGACCAGATCGTGGGACGGCCCTATTCCTTTGTAAACGCCCCCCATGAAAGCACCCACGAGTTTTATTCCATCACGGTTCAGGACGGACCCCTGTCTCCCCGCCTGTACGAGCTGCGTGAATCCGACCCGGTCTGGATCGACAGGCGGGTGAACGGGTTTTTCACGCTGAACGAGGTTCCCGACGGACGGGACATCTGGATGTTTGCCACAGGCACCGCCCTGGGACCTTTCCTGTCCATTCTGAAATCCGGGGAAGTGTGGAGCCGGTTTGAAAATATCGTACTGGTCCATGCGGTGCGCCACGCCCGGGAGTTGAGCTACCGGGATACGATCCGGACCTTCGAAAACCGTCATCCCGAAAGATTCCAGATGATCCCTTTCGTAAGCCGCGAACCCGCCGGCTTCGCCATGCCAGGCCGGATTCCCGCAGCCATCCTGAGCGGCAGGCTGGAGGAAAAGACAGGTATTGAACTTGACCCGGCCTGTTCGCAAGCCATGCTTTGCGGAAATCCGGATATGGTGGCCGATACCCGCAGCGCGCTGAAGGAGAAGGGGCTCAAGAAAAACCTTCGCAGAAGCCCGGGTCAGATCACTACGGAAAGCTACTGGTAAGACGACACCTCAATTGCTCAGTGTGCGTCCCCCGTCCACCGCGATGACTTGCCCGGTCACGTAATTCGCGTGACGAATCAAGAACAGGGCTGCATCGGCAATGTCGCACGGGCTGCCTTCCCGCTTCAGGGCCGTACGCGAGATGATCTCCTCGTGCATGGCTTCGTAATGCTCGGCTTCCGGCCACATGATTGCGCCGGGTGCAATGCCGTTTACACGAATCCCGGGTGCGAGCTCCCGCGCCATGGACCGGGTCAGCATTGCAAGCCCCGCCTTGGATATGGAGTATAACGGGTACCCCTTGAGCGGCCGGCCGGCATGGATATCAACGATATTGACCACGCAACCCCTCGTGGATTCCAGGTAGGGCACCGCAGCCTGTATCAGGTAGAGCGGGGCCTTGAGATTGGTTCCTACGAGCCTTTCCCATGCAGCCTCGTTGATATTCTCGATAGCCGTAGGGAAAAAGGTCGATGCGTTGTTGACGAGGGCATCCAGACGCTCAAAGAAACTGAAGGCCCGTCCCATCAGGGCCGGGATCTTGGCATACTCCGTCAGGTCTCCCTGAAGCAGCCTGACCGAATTGCTGCGCCTTGCATTCAGTTCATCAGCCAGACTGCGGGCATCACTCTCTGAGTTGCGGTAATGCAGGATGACACGCATTTCGTGTCGATGCAGATGCCGGACAAGCTCCGCGCCGATTCGCCTTGCACCACCTGTTATCATGACCACCTTGGAGTTTTCCATATCGACACTTGCGACAACTTTCGATTTTCCAGACTCTAACACTTCATAACGACAGACTGAATGCCCCGTCCGCCTTTCTACAATCCGACTGCAGACCAGCTGCAGCGCACGGCATCGTGCTCCGAACGCATCCGGCAGGAAATTCTCCGCCATGGCGGCAGTATGGGATTTGACCGGTACATGCAGCTGGCACTCCATGACCCGGCAGTGGGCTATTACCACGGCGATCACGCGGTGATCGGAAAGGAGGGTGATTTTGTCACGGTACCGGAGACGTCCGACCACCTGGCATATTGCCTGGCTCATGCCTGTGCAGGACTCATCCGGGACAACCCCGGACACAGTATCCTGGAAATCGGTGCAGGAACCGGGCAGCTCGCTCTGGACATGATCCGGTACCTGCTCGCCTGGGAGCAGCTTCCACGCAAGTACTGCATTCACGAGACCAGCGAAACCATGAGGTCTGCACAGCGCATGCGGTTCGAAAGCCAGGCTCCCGAGATCATTCCGGTTGTAGAATGGCTGCCGGAAATGCCTGCAGAACTGGACTGCGCCATCGTGATCGCCAACGAAGTGCTGGATGCACTGCCCGTGAAATGTTTTGCTGTCGACCCCTGCCAGCTGCAGGAGAGGTGCGTGACCACAACCGGGGACGGCAAGCTGGACTGGTGCCTGCAAGCCCCGTGCAGCGAACTGGACACGGCGCTGGAATCCCTCATGGCAAGTTTGCCTGAGCCGCTCGCCGGACCGTATTGCAGCGAAATCTGCCTTGTCCTGGAAAACGTACTTGCGAACTGGTCCGGATGTTGCCGACAATGCGTCATGTTTCTGATCGATTACGGCTACCCGTGCAGCGAGTACTACCACCCCCAGCGCAGCATGGGAACCTTGCGCAGCTACCTCAAGCACCAGGTGTCCAGCAACCCTTTTGACTTTCCGGGATTGCAAGACATCACGGTGGACGTCGATTTCTCATCGCTGGCGCGGGCAGCGGGCAGGCAGGCGATACAGGTACTCTCCTTTGGCTCCCTGCGCAACTTCATGCTGGCCAACGGCCTGCTCGACTGGCGGCCCTCCGGCAAAGACCCGGCCGCGTGCGCGGCAGAGACGGCAAGGCTCAAGCAACTGACCCTGGGCTCGGCCCTGGGCGAACGTTTCCAGGTCATGGTGCTGGGGAAAGAGGCAGACTATGAAGCGGACCGGTTCACGATGCGCGACATGCGCGCGCGGCTGTAGGCAGCCAAGGTAGAATGGAAGCACTGCACGCGTTCCTGCTGGCAGTGATACAGGGGCTGACCGAGTTTCTGCCTATCTCAAGCTCGGCACACCTGGTGTTGCTGCCCATTATCATGCACTGGCAGGACCAGGGCCTGGTGATGGATGTTGCAGCCCATCTTGGCAGCCTGCTGGCAGTAATGGTTTATTTTCGTGATGACCTGCGTTCGATCACCGGCAGGGAATCCGCTTCCGCCGGGCAGGAAAGCGGGGAAAGAAACCTAGCCTGGCTGCTCCTGTGGGCCACGCTTCCCATACTGGTCGTGGCCTTCGTTTTTCACACCCATGTCGAGCAGTACAGCCGGAATGCGATCGTGATCGCCTGGGCCTCCATAGGGTTTGCCCTGCTGTTATGGCTGGCCGACTGGCGAGGAAGTCACACGCGGGGGACACGGCAGTTGACGACCCTGGATGCAGTGCTGGTCGGCCTGGCACAGGCCCTGGCCCTCATTCCCGGGGCGTCCCGCTCGGGGGTCACCATGACGGCAGCAATGTGGCTCGGCCTGAAACGGTCAGAGGCCGCACGATTTTCCTTCCTGCTTGCCATCCCGACCATTCTGGCAACCTCCCTGTACGGGGGATACCAGGTCTGGCAGGACGCTTCGGTGATACGATGGAGTTTCGGACTCGGGGTGTTCGCGTGTTCGGCTGGAGTGACCTACCTTTGCATACACTGGTTCATAAAATTTGTGAACCGGATCGGGATCCTGCCGTTCGTGATTTACAGGATTCTGCTTGGAGGCGTGCTGCTGCTTGCCTACGGGTGAGGCGGCTTCCTGCGGTCATCCAGGAGAGCCTCGCTCTCCTATCATTTCCTCCAGCAGTTGCAGCCGGGCCTGCTCCAGCCTGTCGGCGACTTCCTGTCCGTCGGTCAGGTTCCCGATATACCGACGTGTGTCGAGGGCCTCGATCCGTCCGGAGGTGTTGCGCAGCCAGTCTGCCTGCGGGTATTCGTCCTGTCCTTTCGCGGCAGCATACACGGCAGAACATATCCTCAGCAGTCTGGCAAACCGTTCCGGGCGCCGCTTCCCGTCGAGCCTGTGCAACAGTTTCAGCAGCGCAGCGGCGTCAAGCTCAAGTGCACCATGACATGCATGCTGAAAATTCACCGTGAGTTCAAGCAACTCCCTGCACTGTCCCGGAATGCCCGGCTGCAGGGCAACCTCAAGGGCACCCCGCGTCACAGATTCATCCCGGTGAAAACAAAGACCCCCGACCAGCACTGCAAACCGCACGCACGGCTCATCGTCCAGAGGTACGATGCTGGCCAGTGCTGCCTGTGCCAGCCTGCGTGCCGGCTCACTGAACAATACATCCGCCATTCCGGAATACACCTGCCCGGTTGCATTCAGGCGATGCAGCACATCGAAAAACACACCGGGTGAGGGTGTGGCCAGGGCACGACGTGTTTCCTCCCAGATGCGTTCCCGGGGAACATCCTCCAGTTCTCCGGCCCCGACCATGTCACGCAGCAGCCGCATCGTCTCGTCTGCGATCCTGAATCCCAGGGCGGAAAACCTGGCCGCAAACCGGGCCGCCCGCAGGATACGAAGAGGATCCTCGACGAAGGTGGCCGAGACATGCCGCAAATGCCCGGCCCCGAGGTCCCGCTGGCCGCCATAGGGGTCAATCACTTCTCCTGACAGGCTTTTCGCCATGGCATTGATGGTCAGGTCGCGCCGTTTCAGGTCTTCCTGCAAACTGACTTCCGGCGATGCATGCACCTCGAACCCGCGGTAACCGCGGCCCTGTTTCCGTTCGGTCCGGGCCAGCGCATACTCCTCGCCCGTGTCCGGATGCAGGAATACCGGGAAATCCCTGCCGACCTGGCGGTAACCCAGACGCAGCATTTCCCCGGGGCTGGAACCCACCACGACCCAGTCGCGTTCGCCGACGGGCAAACCCAGAAGCTCATCGCGAACCGCACCGCCAACCAGATAAACTTCCATTGTCACACCGTGGAAATATGGTAACTTGAAAATATCATGAAAAACTGTACCCGGGTATTGAGTCTGGTATTGCTTGCCAGCTTATGCACAGGATGCACGACGATCGGGTATTACCATCAATCCGTCAGCGGCCACTTGTCCTTGATTTCCAAACGCAAGCCCATTGCCGATATCGTAAACGATTCCGGGCTGGACAAGAAACTGATAGATCAGCTGATGCTCGCCCAGGAACTGCGATCCTTCGCAAGCTCGCATCTCAAACTGCCTGAAAATGACAGTTACCGCAGCTATGTCCAGCTGGACAGGCCCTACGTGGTCTGGAGCGTTTTTGCCGCACCTGAATTTTCCGTGTCACTGCGCAAATGGTGCTTCCCGATAGTAGGCTGCCTGAAATACCGGGGTTTTTTCGACAAGAATGACGCCAGGGCCTATGCCAGGAAACTGTCCGGTCTGGGGCTGGACGTCCACGTCTCCGGGGTGACCGCATATTCCACCCTGGGCTGGTTCGATGATCCCTTGCTGAGCAGCATGCTCAACCGGGGCGAAATTGTCACGGCCTCCTACATCTTTCACGAGCTCGCACACCAGCAGCTTTACCTGAAAGGGGACACCGGCTTCAACGAGGCCTTCGCCACGGCCGTTGAGGAACTCGGTGTAAGCCTGTGGTTTGAACACGGTGCACGCCAGGTCGAACAGGACAGGTACGAGAACTGGATTGCCCAGAAAAAGGTGTTTTCCGACTTCATCGGGCAGGCCCGGCGTGAATTCAGGCAACTGTATTCCACGGACCTGCCTGCCGATGCCATGCGCGACGAAAAGCGGAAAATGATTGCTGAACTCCGTCAGCAGTACGAAGGCCTGGTGCGGACGAATGACCAGTTGACCCGATACCGCAAATGGATGGCCGGGCCCCTGAACAACGCACAGCTCGGTGCCCTTGCCCTGTACCGGGACCTGACTCCTGCGTTCAAACAGCTGTTCGTGGCATGCGGCCGCGACTTCAGTGTCTTCTACCGGCGTGTGAAGGAAATCTCCAGGCGGTCACAGGAAGAACGCACACGCTTGTTCCGCTCGCACCTGGAATGTTAACCGGCGTGCTTGCTGCGAAAGGTGTCATAATCTGACTGCTTGCGCAGGTACCCCGGTGCGACGGACTCAAGAGTCGTCGGGCAATGACCTGGCCCCTGGCAAATGCTGTCAACCTGGAAGGACAGGTAGTTGTCCAGGGTAAACGGTTTGCCCGGCGCAAACCCCAAAAGATGCGCTTGCAGCCTGGACATCCAGTTCGGCAAACCCAGTACTCTTCTCCTGAGCCCGCACACAGCAGCGGTGTAGCTCACCAGCTGCCTGAGGGTATACTGCCTGGGACCACACAGGTCCAGCCTGGAACCGCAGGCCGCGGGGTCGTCAAGGGCATCTGCCATGACCCCCGCAATATCGCCCACATACACGGGTGCCAGCCTGGCATGGGGACAAGGCAGCAGGAAGATCCCGGGGCTCCATGCAAGCAGGGATGCGAAGCGGTTCAGGAAATCGTCCTCCGGGCCAAAAATCACAGAAGGCCTGAAACTGGTAACCGCTACTTTCCCGCCTGCGGAATGCACATGATTCTCGGCCTCTCCCTTCGAGCGCAGGTAATGACTTGGAGCATCCGGACTCGCGTTGAGCGCACTCATGTGAAGCAGCCTGGTGATGTTGCACTGAACGCATGCGTTGATGAGCTTTTGAACCAGTTCTACATGAACGGCGTGGAATTCCCTGCCTCGGCGGCCTTTCTCGTTGAGGATGCCAACAAGGTTGATCACCGCATCACAGCCTTGGACACATGCATGAAGCTGGGCCACATCATGCACGTCGGCCTGGATGACTTGCGCACCCGGCAACACCAGCAATTTCCGGGAACGTTCACGCCTGCGGGATGCGATCCTGAGTCGATGACCACGTCGGTCGAGCTCCGCACACAAGTGGCTGCCAACAAAACCGGTTCCGCCCAGTACACAGACCGTTAAGGCTTTCATGCGGGATCAGTCGCCTGACGGGTACCGGGCACAATCAGACTCTCGGGCAACAGGACCATGACCTGTTTTCAGGCGTTTTCAGACACCGCCCGGTGACCGATGTCCTCACGGTAAAACATTTGCGGCCACGAGATCTGCCGCACGAGATCGTAGGCGTCCCGGCGGGCGTCCCGGACCGTGTCCCCCAGGGCCGTAACGCACAGCACCCGTCCACCCTGCGTCAGCACCGCACCGTCGCCCAGCCGGGTCCCTGCATGAAACACTTTTCTCGAGGAACCCGTTTCAGCCGCCGGCAGTCCCTTGATCACCGCTCCGGATTTACAGGCCTCCAGTGGATATCCCCCTGCGGCCAGCACCACTCCCAGCGCCGTGCGCAAATCCCACTGGATGGCATGCTCGTCGAGCCTGCCGGCCAGGGCCGCCATGCACAGTTCTGCCAGGTCCGAGTGCATGCGCATGAGAATCGGCTGGGCCTCGGGATCACCGAAGCGGCAGTTGAATTCGAGTACATGCGGGTTTTTCTGCGAATCGATCATCAGGCCCGCATACAGGAAGCCGACATAGGGTGTACCCTGTTCGGCAAGCCCGTTGACGGTCGGGTAGATGACTTCGTCCAGTATACGCCGGTGCAGGACGGCATCCACGACCGGCGCCGGCGAATAGGCCCCCATGCCGCCGGTATTGGGACCTTCATCCCCGGCGTCCCGCCTCTTGTGGTCCTGTGAGGTTGCCAAGGGCAAGACATGCCTGCCATCGACCATGCAGATGAAACTGGCTTCTTCCCCCCGGAGGAACTCCTCGAACACGACCTGCCTGCCCGCATCACCGAAGCGTTCACCGCTCAGCATTTCCCTTGCACAGCACGCGGCCTGCTCGTGATCGCCGACGATCAGCACACCCTTGCCGCCAGCAAGCCCGTCGGCCTTGATCACCATCGGCACGGGCATGGACTCGATATAGTCCCTCGCATCCCGAAAATCCGAAAACACTTCGTAACGGGCCGTCGGGATCCGGTGCTGTTGCATGAACCTTTTGGCGAATGCCTTGGATCCCTCCAGCCGGGCTGCAGCGGCGCACGGACCGAAAACCGGCAGCTGCTCTTCGCTGAACCGGTCGACGATGCCCGCCACCAGCGGAGCCTCCGGCCCGACCAGGGTCAGGTCAACTTGCTCCTGCCTGGCGAAGTCAAGCAGTGCCGGCAGATCCTCGGCGCTGATCGGTATGTTGGTTGCCTTGGGCTCGGTCGCCGTGCCTCCGTTGCCGGGGGCGACAAATATCCTGGAGACCCTTTCGGAATGGCCCAGCTTCCAGGTCAGCGCGTGTTCACGCCCTCCCCCTCCAACCACGAGAACTTTCATGGCAGCGGCCTCCACGACATCAGGCACCCCGCTATCCTGTCAAGCCACGCGAATCCCTGACCGTCCGAAGCCAGGCTGCCCGCTGCAGAATGCCATGCATGCCACATGCTCAAATACCCTAATGACTGAAATGGCGCATGCCTGTGTGCACCATTGCAATGTCCAGTGCATTGGCCGCTTCGACCACTTCCCCGTCACGCATGGAACCTCCCGGCTGGATGATCGCGGTAACGCCGTGCTCATGTGCTGTGTGTACGGCATCGCTGAACGGGAAAAACGCATCGGAAGCCATCACAGAGCCCTCTGTTGCCAGCTTCTCATCCTGCGCCTTGATCGCGGCAATCCTGGCCGAATACACACGGCTCATCTGGCCGGCGCCGATGCCCACAGTCTGGCCATTGCGAGCGTACACAATGGCATTGGACTTGACAAACTTTACGACTTTCCAGGCAAACAGCAGGTCCTCCAGTTCACGCTGATCGGGTGGGCGCCTGGACACCACCTTCAAATCGTCGCTCGTTACCGTACCCAGATCGCGGTCCTGTGCCAGCAGCCCGCCCACGATGCGCTTGTAGTCCAGTGCCGCGACAGGCTGCTTCCATGCCCCGCATTCCAGGACGCGAACCTTTTCCTTGGCCTCCAGCACCTTGCGGGCATCCCCGGTCACCACGGGTGCTACCAGCACTTCGACAAACTGCCTCTCGAGAATGGACGCGGCAGTCCTGCCGTCCAGTTCCCGGTTGAACGCGATCACCCCGCCGAATGCAGAAGTCGGATCCGTTTCAAAAGCCCGTTCATAGGCCAGGGCGATCTCCACATCCGTGGCAACCCCGCAAGGATTGGCATGCTTGACAATCACGCAGGCAGGATCCGGAAACTGCTTCACGCATTCCAGTGCTGCATTGGTGTCAGACAGATTGTTGTAGGAAAGTTTCTTGCCCTGAACAACCCTGGCGCCTGCTGCACAGGGCTCAGCCAGTTCCGGTTCAACGTAAAATGCGCCGCGCTGATGGGGGTTTTCACCGTAGCGAAGCCTTTGCACCTGCCTGAATTGCAGGTTGAGCGTGCGCGGAAACTCGGGGTCTCCGTCCGGAAGCTTCCGTCCGAGATAATTCGCAATCATGCCGTCATAGCGGGCGGTATGCTCGAATGCCTTCACTGCAAGATCAAACCGCAGCGCAGCATCCAGCGTACCCTGATGCTTCTTCAGCCGTGACGTGACGTCAGGATAATCACCCGGATCGACGATCACCGTCACATGCTCGAAGTTCTTGGCAGCTGCCCTGATCATCGCAGGCCCCCCGACATCGACGTTCTCGATGGCTTCTTCCAGGGAGCAGTCCTGCCTCGCCGTGATCCCGGCAAACGGGTAGAGGTTTATCACTACCAGGTCGATCGGCACGATTCCGTGCTGCTGCATGACCGCATTATCCTGGTCCCGGCGTGCCAGGATTCCGCCGTGAATCCTGGGGTGCAGCGTCTTGACGCGGCCGTCCATGATCTCCGGAAATCCCGTGTAGCTGGAAACTTCCGTGACCTCGATCCCCTGCCCGGCCAGCAACCTCGCAGTGTTGCCGGTAGAAAGCAGTTCTATGCCCAGGCTGGCCAGTTCGCCGGCAAACTCCACCACCCCCGCCTTATCGGAAACGCTGATCAGGGCACGGCAAACAGGCTGCCATGTGGAATTGGCCAATGGAGTAACCCGGTCCAGCCCGCCGGTCAGCTCAGCCCGTAGAACACGAGCTTTTTGCGTAGCGTTCCTCGATTCAGTCCCAAAAACCTTGCCGCCTTGGTCTGATTGCCGTTGCAGTACTGCATGACCATTTCAAGAAGCGGGCGTTCAACCTCCTCGATGAACATTTTGTAAAGACCTTCGGGTTCATGGTCACTCAACTGGCTGAAATAAAGGTGGAGACAACTTGTGACCGTGTCACGCAAGGACAGTTCTTTTTCTTCGACGTGCAGATCGGCCAGTTGGACGGTAGAGGGAGATAAGTTCATGCGTTAGCTCCATGTTCCAAGCCGGTAGATACCCGGCATTCTTGCTTCCTGTACCTGCTGATGCGGCAGACTCTCCTTGCGCACCAAGGCAGCTCCAAACTACAAGGCCAAGCTCAGGTGTCAGACGTGATGTTCTCGAATAGTGTGTACGCTCGCAGATACCGGACGCACGAATACAAGCTGTCTCTTTATACTTGTGGCACTTGCTAATTGTCCAAAAACGTGCAGGCAGCGTCTTATTATTTTGGAGAAATCTGTCCAGCCGCGCACCCGATCTTTGCCGCGCTGTTTTCCATATTATGATCGCACTTGGCTCGATCAATTCCAAGAGTTTTTTTACGGCTTTTCACATACGGCACATCTTTCAGATGGCACGCGGCGGGCCGGTGCCTCCTCCGGCAGCGTAGACCGGGGCCCGGCCTGATTCAGGCCTGTGAGCGGTTGTCCAGCTTGTCTTCGAGATAGCGGATGTTGTGCCTGGCTTTTCTGAACGCCTCGTCGCGCATCAGGTCCTGTAACAGGGGCACGTTCGTCTTGATGCCGTCAATCACGATCTCATGCAAAGCCCCTGCCATTCTCGTCAATGCCCCTTCACGGCTGTGCCCGAGAGCGAGCAGCTTGCCGATCATCGAGTCATAGTAGGGGGGCACGGTGTAGCCGTTGTACAGGTGGGTGTCAACCCGGATGCCGGGCCCCCCGGGGCAGTGAAAGTGGGTGATCTTGCCCGGGCTGGGGATGAAGGTATAGGGATCCTCGGCATTGATGCGGCACTCTATGGCATGTCCTCGAATACGGATGTCGCTCTGGACGAACGACAGAGGCTCCCCCGAGGCGATCAGCAGTTGCTGCTTGACGATATCGATGCCCGTAATCATTTCCGTAACCGGGTGCTCGACCTGGATGCGCGTGTTGATTTCGATGAAATAGAACTTTCCGTCTTCATACAGGAATTCAAAAGTGCCGGCGCCCCGGTAGCCGATTTCACGGCAGGCCTGCGTCACGCAGTCTCCAATCGCCTGGCGCTGTTCCTCGCTGATGCCGAAGGCAGGGGCTTCCTCGATGACCTTCTGGTTGCGCCGCTGCATGGAGCAGTCCCGCTCACACAGATGTATCGCATTGCCGTGCGTATCCGCCAGCACCTGGAATTCAACGTGTCGTGGAGACAGCAGAAATTTCTCGATATACAGGCGGTCATCATTGAACGCGGCCTTGGCCTCCGCACGGGTGAGCATCACAGACTCGATCAGCTTGTCTTCCTCGGGCACGATCCGCATGCCGCGCCCGCCACCACCGCCTGCCGCCTTCACGATTACGGGATACCCGATGTCCCGGGCCAGGCGCAATGTTTCATCCGTGTCATCACCGATCGGATCCGTAGTACCCGGCACACAGGGAACCCCGGCGGCCTGCATGACTTTCTTGGCCGTGATCTTGTCTCCCATCTGCCGGATGGTATCCGCGCTGGGCCCGATGAACACAAACCCGCTGGACTCGACAATTTCGGCAAACTCCGCATTCTCCGAAAGAAATCCGTATCCCGGATGAATGGCCGTGGCATCGGTCACCTCCGCGGCACTGATGATTGCGGGAATATCCAGGTAGCTTTTTGCCGAGTGTGCAGGACCCACGCAAACGGATTCATCGGCCATGCCCACATGCATCAGGTCCCGGTCTGCCTCGGAATGTATGGCGACGGTCCTGATCCCCATGTCGCGACACGCACGCAATATGCGCAGTGCAATCTCGCCACGGTTGGCAATGACGACCTTGTCGAGCATCTATTCAGCCGATGACGAACAAGGCCTGCCCGTATTCCACGGGTTGCGCATTGTCGACCAGCTTTGCCTTGATGGTTCCGGCCTGGTCTGCCTCGATCTGATTCAGCATCTTCATGGCTTCGATGATGCACAGGGTATCGCCCGACTGCACGGAATCCCCAACCTGCACGAACGGTTTCTGGCCCGGAGCCGGGGCTTCATAGAACGTGCCCACCATCGGTGACGTGACGGTGTGGCCTTCCGGATGATCCCCTGCCTGTTCGTCAGGCGTATCGACGGGAGCCGGTGCCGGCTGTACGGGCGGCGCAGGAGGTGCAACCGCCTGCACGGCTGCAGCAGCCGGGACACCCCGGCTGATTCGCACCGACTCCTCGCCCTCCCTGATCTCAATTTCCGCAATCCCGGACTCCTCCAGCAACTCGACGAGCTTCTTGATCTTTCGAATATCCATGCCTAGCTTCCGGACAGCCTGTGATGAGCCGCCTGTACGGCCAGTTCGTAACCCTTGGCACCGAGTCCGGAAATCACGCCGGCCGCGATGTCCGTGAGGAACGAATGCTGCCTGAAGTCCTCACGCGCAAAAACGTTGGACAGGTGCACCTCGATGAACGGGATGGCAACGCCCAGCAGGGCATCGCGCAGGGCGATGCTGGTATGCGTGAACGCACCCGGATTGAAAATGATCAGGGCGATGCCCTCCTTGCCGGCACGGTGTATCCGCTCCACCAGCTCGTGCTCCGCATTACTCTGGAACCCTTCCAGCTGGTGACCGAGCCCGTGCGCCGTAACCTGGGCCTGCCGGACCACTTCCTCAAGCGTCTCATGACCGTAGATTTCAGGTTCGCGCCTGCCCAGAAGGTTAAGATTTGGACCGTTTAAAACTAGAATCTTGGCCATATCTACCGGATTTTTGCTTCGAAATGTCTTGATCGTGCAGGTTTCTTCGATTTTCTGCTAGTGTACATGAAATTTGCGGGGAGGCCAGTGCTTTGTTCGGATATTTCATCGCTCCTGGCATCGCGGGCCTGACCGGCCTCGATACCCCGTCCGTGCCGGGCCTGATCCGGCAAGCGGGCATCCGTCCACGAAGTGCCGTATCTCCGGCGGTACCTGCACCCGGGCGGGTTTCGCGCGCACGGGTCCGAGACGGGAAAGGGTACCCAGGCCGGTTTGATGGTATCTTTAGCACGCAACGCATAATTACCGCTTTGACCATGCCGGCATGAATCCAGTTATTTCAATCACCAACCTGTCGAAGGTTTACTCGAACGGACACCGTGCGCTTCATAACATCAACCTGGACATCCACGCCGGAGAGATTCTCGCATTGCTCGGACCGAACGGCGCGGGAAAGACCACCCTGATCTCCATCATCTGTGGCATCGTGAATCCCAGCGAGGGATCCGTCATGGTAAACGGTCATGACATCATCCACGAATACCGGACCACGCGCAGCCTGATCGGCCTGGTACCCCAGGAGTTGACCCTGGGCATGTTCGAGACCGTGTGGAACACGGTCTGCTTCAGCAGGGGACTGTTCGGCAAACGGCCGGACCCCGCTTACCTTGAAGAACTCCTCAAGCAGCTGTCGCTGTGGGAGAAAAAGGACAGCCTGATCATGACCCTGTCCGGAGGAATGAAACGCCGCGTACTGATCGCAAAGGCCCTCTCCCATCAGCCTTCCGTTCTGTTCCTGGACGAGCCTACGGCCGGGGTGGACATCGAACGGCGCAAGGAAATGTGGAGCCTTGTGACCCGGCTCAAGGAATCCGGGACGACGATCATCCTGACCACGCACTATATCGAGGAGGCGGAGGCGATCGCGGACCGGGTCGGCGTGATAAACAGAAGCGAACTGCTGGTCGTGGATGACAAGCAGGCCCTCAAGCACAAGCTTGGAAAACGCCAGATGACCATAGAAATGGAAGAGCCGCTTGCCTCGGTCCCGCCATCCCTGTCCCGCTGGTCCCTGGAACTGTCCGCGGACGGCACGCGGTTGATCTATACCTATGACAGCTACAGCGAGCATACCGGCATCGCAGAGCTGCTGCGGGCCGTGGACCAGGCCGGCCTGCTGCTCAAGGACGTGAACACTTCCCAAAGCTCGTTGGAGGATATCTTCATCAACCTGGTGCAGGACCAGTGATCAACGTTCACGCAGTCAGCATTATCTACAAGCACGAAATGCTGCGTGCATGGCAGGCCGTCATGCAGACTTTCGTCTCACCCATCGTCTCTACCATCCTGTATTTTGTCGTGTTCGGTTCAGCCATCGGAACAAGGATCGAAACGGTTCAGGACGTTCCCTACGGTGCGTTCCTTGTTCCCGGCCTGATGATGCTGGCCCTGCTCACACAGAGCGTGGCCAACGCCTCGTTCGGCATTTATTTTCCGAGATTCACGGGCACGATCTACGAAGTGCTCTCTGCACCGGTTTCGTTCATCGAGATTCTCATGGGCTACGTGGGTGCTGCCGCCACCAAGTCCTTCCTGATCGGGATCATCATCCTGGTCACTGCGGGATTCTTTGTCGAACTGGATATCCACCACCCTTTCTGGATGCTTGGCTTCCTGGTCCTGACCTGTATCTCCTTCAGCCTGCTGGGATTCATCATTGGCCTGTGGGCAGACAACTTTGAAAAACTGCAGCTGATTCCGATGCTGGTGATCACGCCGCTGGTATTTCTCGGCGGAAGTTTCTACACCATCGACATGCTGCCACCCGCCTGGCGGACCGCAAGCCTGTTTAACCCGGTAGTGTATCTGGTGAGCGGTTTCCGCTGGAGTTTTTACGAGGTTGCCGACGTCCGCGTCGAAGTCAGCCTGTTCATGGTGATGCTGTTTACCGGTATCTGCCTGCTGATCATCTGGTGGATCTTCAAGACCGGTTACAGGCTGAAACAGTAACCCTCCAGCCGATGGTGCCCTGCAGCGGCTTGCGGGCCCTGGACCCTGCCCTGCCTGGCGGCATGCACGAGTGCGGTCCGCGCCTGAACCGGATCACTAAAGACCCTGATCGGGTGCAACCGCTTCCTTGAATCGCTCAAGATGCGATGAAAACCCGGATGCGCCCATGAAGCCTATTAGCCGGTAACTGTACCTCTCCCGTCCCGAAGGGTCATAAAACAGGATTGCCGGCGGGCCAAACAGGCCGAGATGCTTCAATAGCGCCCGGTCCTGTTCATCGTGATGCGTCACGTCCGACTGCAACAGGACGAAATCCCGAAGCGCGCGGCGCACCTGCGGCTTGCTGAACGTGAAGGCTTCCATCTCCTTGCAGGAAATGCACCAGTCGGCATAAAAATCGAGCATGACGGGCCTGCCTTCCGCGACGGCCTGGCGCAGGGCCGTGTCCAGTCCCTCGACCCCCTTGACCTGCCTGAACGGCAAGACATGATCCGGGTCCACGGCATACCCTGCAGTGCCCGGGTCGACATTCCTGGCCATCATGCCCTGCAGCGGATGCAGCAGGCTGTGACTGCCCGCAGCCGCCCCGATGACCAGGACCGCGCCATAGACCAGGGCAATGACTCCCAGGCCTTTCCACAACCTGAACCAGCCCGAGGCCCCCTCCCTGACCCTTTCCAGCGCACCCATGTACACGGAAGATGCAATGAGCAGGATTCCGGCGAGCAGCAGCACCAGCGGGGCCGGCATCACGCGTTCCAGCAACCAGATGGCCAGTCCCAGCAGCAGCACTCCGGACACCGCCTTCACCGAGCCCATCCACGCCCCTGCCTTCGGCAACAGCTTCCCTTCCGAGGTCCCCAGCACCAGCAACGGCAAACCCATGCCCAGGCTCAGCGCAAACAGCGCGGTGCCACCGAGCACGGCATCCCCGACGTTGGCGATGTAGATCAAGGCACCGATCAGGGGGGCGTTGATACACGGCCCCACAATCAGTGCCGACAGAAAGCCCATCACGGCCGCCCCGACATAGGAGCCCTGTCGCTGGCCGGAAGTCGCGGCATGCACCCTGGACCGCCACGCCTGCGGCAACTGCAACTCGTAAAGCCCGAACATGGACAGGGAAAGCAGCACGAGGATGCCGGCGAACGCGCCCAGCACCCATGGAGTCTGGAGCCAGAACTGGATATTTTCACCGGACAGGCCAACGGCGATTCCCGCAGCGGTATAGGCGACGGACATGGCCAGCACATAGACCAGCGACAGTGAGAACGCCCTGGATGTCGAGACCCCAGCGCCCTGCCCGACGATGATGCTGGAAAGGATAGGAATCATCGGAAACACGCAGGGCGTGAAGGCCAGCAGGACCCCCAGGCCAAAAAAGCTGGCGACGGTAAGCCAGAGCTTCCCCGAGGCCAGCAGGCCCGCCAGGCGGTCCTGCTCGGACTGGAAACCCGGGGCGCCGGCAGCAGAGCCGTTCGAACCGGTCCACGGCATGCCGGTCCCCAGGTCGGGATTGAAATCCACCACAAGGGCCTTGGTTATGGGCGGGTAGCACAGACCGGCTTCCGCGCATCCCTGGTAGGTCACCAGCAGCTCCAGGTCGCGCGTGTCCCCTGCAACTTGCAGCACCGGCACGGCGGACTGGAAGTCATGCTCGATACTGGTCACTTCGCCAAAGTACTCATCCTGCGTGACCTGGCCGGCAGGCAGCTGCGGCGGGCCCAGGGTCAGGCGGGTTTCATCTTTCGGCGTGACAGCAATCTTGTCCCGGTACAGGTAATACCCCTGCTCGACCCGCCATTGCAGGATGATGGTCCGGCCATCTCCCTGGCTTGCGGTGACCCGGAAGGCATCGTCCGGGTCGAGAAATTCCTGGACCCCGTAACGGGCCAGCAACGGCTCGCCATCCGCGGTGCCCGCGATCAGCGGTTGTACCCACCATGCCAGTAGAATGCAAAGCCAGGCGCTCAAATGTTTCATGTGATGACGTGCCGTGTAACCCAGTCCAGGTATTCTTGGAATCCCATGGTGATGGGAGTCGCAATCAGCTCAGGAAGTTCATAGGGGTGATGGTTTTTTATGTAGGACTCAAGCCCCGGATACGCGCTTTCGGTCGTTTTGATCAGCACAACATGCTCGGGCTCCACGCACTCCTTTCCCTGCCACACATAGACAGATTGCACGGAAGGCAGGATGTTCACGCAGGCGGCGAGTTTTGCCCGCACGATACCCCTTGCCACCTGTACGGCGCTATCACTGTCCGGAAAAGTGGTCAGAACCAGCAAATGTGAAGTCATGCGGCATGATATCTTGGAACCGGAATTCCCAACAAGCCTTGAGCGGGAGCAGCTTGCGGCAGGCGACCCGGGAGGTCTGCCCGGCAACGGCAAGGTACAATTTCAGGCCAATCCGGTATACAGTAGGTACACGACGGCACGGCAGATCACCGGTACCCGTACCGCTGCCCTTCCCGTAGCCTCGCAAAATACCCGGCAAATCGGAATTTGCAGCCTGCGTGCCGCAAACCCGTACCGAAGAAGGATCATCTCATGCGGCAAGGCCGAATCAGACTGTTTCCCGTGATCGCAGCGGTATTCCTGATCGTCCCGATCATTGAAATTTACCTGCTGATACAGGTGGGAAGCATCATCGGTGCGCTGCCCACGATCGGGCTCGTCGTGCTGACGGCCGTACTGGGTGTCATGCTGCTGCGCATGCAGGGAATCCAGACCTTTCTAAGATTTCAGCAGTCCCTTGTCCAGGGACGCAATCCGGCGGGCGAGTTGCTGGAAGGAGTCGCCTTGCTGATCGGCGGAGCCCTGCTGCTCACACCCGGATTTTTCACGGATGCGATCGGCTTTGCCTGTCTGGTACCCGTGACGCGCAGGACGCTGGTCACCTGGCTGATCGCCAGATTCGGCAGCGGCCTGCAAGGTTCGCTGCACACCCCCCGTGCATACCGTACCCGCGGCAATGTCTACGAAGGCGAAAGCACCCGACACGATGACGGATCAACCGGCTGATATTGGCTGAAGAAATCACTTGACATTGCCTGTCTCGACCGTATTATTAGCACTCGCTGAACGCGAGTGCTAATAACAGGCTTGCCCGAGGCAGGGCACGCAAAGCAAAAACCGAGTTTACAGATTTTATAAGGAGGCGATCCTGATGAAGTTACGTCCGTTGCATGACCGGGTGGTCGTCAAGCGTATGGAAGAAGAACGTACAAGCCCCGGGGGAATTGTGATCCCCGATTCAGCTACCGAAAAACCGATCAAGGGTGAGGTGATCGCTGTGGGGAACGGAAAGATTACTGAAAGCGGAGAGGTCCGTGCACTGGATCTGAAAGCCGGGGATAAAGTCCTGTTTGGAAAATATTCCGGCACGGAAGTGAAAGTCGACGGGGAAGATTTGCTGGTGATGCGTGAAGACGACGTCATGGCAGTGATCGAAGACTAGTCTCTTACTCTCAAACAGATTTAACGCATTTAGGAAGGAATAATCATGAGTGCAAAAGAAGTACGTTTCGATGAAGAAGCCAGACAGCGCATGGCAATAGGTGTCAACGTTCTGGCCAATGCAGTCAAGGCGACGCTGGGCCCCAAGGGGCGCAACGTGGTTCTTGACAAGTCTTTCGGAGCTCCGACCGTCACCAAGGACGGCGTATCCGTCGCCAAGGAGATCGAGCTGGAAGACAAGTTTGAAAACATGGGTGCCCAGATGGTCAAAGAGGTCGCCTCGAAAACCTCGGATGTCGCAGGAGACGGTACGACTACCGCGACCCTGCTGGCCCAGGCGGTTGTCCGGGAAGGCATGAAGGCCGTGGCGGCCGGCATGAACCCGATGGACCTCAAGCGCGGCCTGGACAAGGCCGTGACGACTGCGGTGGACGGCCTGCAGGGACTGTCCAAGCCCTGCGCGGATTCCAAGGCCATCGCCCAGGTGGGCAGCATCTCTGCAAATGCGGATTCGTCGATCGGGGACATCATCGCCGATTCCATGGACAAGGTGGGCAAGGAAGGTGTCATCACCGTAGAGGAAGGAAATGCCCTGGAGAATGAACTCGATGTCGTGGAAGGGATGCAGTTTGACCGTGGCTACCTGTCACCCTATTTTGTCAACAACCAGGACAACATGAGCTCAGACCTCGAGGACGCGTTCATCCTCCTTCACGACAAGAAAATCTCGAACATCCGTGACCTGCTGCCGTTGCTGGAAGGCGTGGCCAAGTCAAGCAAGCCGTTGATGATCATCGCCGAGGATGTCGAGGGCGAGGCCCTGGCAACCCTGGTGGTGAACACGATCCGCGGCATCGTGAAAGTCTGTGCGGCCAAGGCCCCGGGATTCGGGGACCGTCGCAAGGCCATGCTGCAGGACATTGCAGTGCTGACAGGCGGTACGGTGATTTCCGAAGAAGTCGGCCTGTCACTGGAAAAGGCCAGTCTCGATGATCTCGGCAATGCCAAGCGCGTCATGGTTACGAAAGAGACCACCACGATCGTGGACGGTGCGGGCCAGGCAAATGACATCAAGGGCCGTATCGACCAGATCAAGGCCTCGATCGAGGAATCCTCTTCCGATTACGACAAGGAGAAACTGCAAGAGCGCATGGCAAAGCTTGCCGGCGGGGTTGCAGTGATCAAGGTCGGCGCGGCCACCGAAGTCGAAATGAAGGAAAAGAAAGCGCGGGTGGAGGATGCCCTGCATGCGACACGTGCCGCCGTGGAAGAAGGCGTGGTCCCGGGCGGGGGCGTGGCATTGCTGCGGGCCCGCAACTCCCTGGGTGACATCAAGGGTGAGAACCACGACCAGGATATGGGGATTGCGATCGCACGCCGTGCGATGGAAGAGCCCCTGCGCCAGATTGTCGCCAACTCGGGAGAGGAGGCGTCGGTGATCCTGGCCAAGGTCGACGAGGGCGAAGGGAACTTCGGCTACAACGCAGCGACCGGCGAATTCGGCGACATGATTGACATGGGCATTCTGGACCCCACCAAGGTTGCGCGAACTGCGTTGCAGAATGCGGCTTCCATTGCAGGCCTGATGATCACCACACAGGCGATGATTGCTGAAAAGCCCAAGGAAGAAGCGCATGAGCACCCGGGTGCCACCGACATGGCAGGCATGGGCGGCATGGGCGGCATGATGTAATGCAGTCGCACCGGTAGGCTTTACCGTCCTGGAAGGCCCCGCATCGCGGGGCCTTTTTTATTCCCCGGATATTTCGCATACTGGCCCCCATGCGTGTTGACCCTGCAAGCCACCTGATTGCCGGCGCAAGCCATATGCCTTCCTGCAATGCAGATGAACGCCCCGGCCACTGCCAGCCTTCACTGGTCGTGATCCACAATATCAGCCTGCCGCCGGGACAATTCGGAGGGCCGTACATCTCGCAGCTGTTCACCAACCGGCTTGACCCCGGGGCACACCCCGGTTTTGCCTCCCTGTCAAAACTGAAGGTATCGGCCCACGTGCTGATTCGGCGAAGTGGAAGAATCGTGCAATTTGTGCCGTTCAACCGTCGTGCCTGGCATGCAGGAGTCTCGAACTTCAGGGGGCGGGATCACTGCAATGATTTCAGTATCGGAATTGAACTGGAAGGTACCGACACCCTGCCCTACGAGGATGCGCAGTACCGGGTGCTGGCGGCGTTGATCGATGCATTGCGCATCGCCTACCCGACCCTGGACAGGCAGAACATCACAGGCCATAGCGAAATCGCACCGGACCGGAAAACCGACCCGGGCCCTGCTTTCGACTGGCAACGCCTGTACCGGGAACTGGCCTAGCCCTCCTCCGGGCCTGGCCTGCCGCAGGCCGGCACCGGACACCCGCGCCCAGGTCCTGCCTGCATGCAGTCAATGATCTTGAAAGCATTTGGAGACAAAGTGTGTACAATGCGCATGTACTGACAAACACCGCAGTGCAGTAGCCGATCCGCCTACACCAGGCAAGGTTACCCGCATGCCAGAACAATGTACGAGCAGTTACACAGCACACTCTCCAGAATCGTTCGGGACGGGCAACTGCACCTGCTGTCAGGCAGCAAGATCGGTCTGGAAAAGGAGTCGCTGCGGGTGGACCGCGACGGAAAGATTTCCCAGCGGCCTCACCCGCCCGGCCTGGGTTCGGCGCTTACCCACCCTTTCATCACGACCGACTACTCGGAAGCACTGCTGGAATTGATCACGCCGCCCCTGCAGGAAATTTCATCCACACTTGGATTCCTTAAAAAAATCCACCGGTTCGTGTACGCGCAACTGGAAGACGAGTCCCTGTGGAATGCGAGCATGCCGTGCGTGGTGGACGGTGAGGAAAGCATCCCTGTTGCCCGTTACGGCAGCTCAAACCTGGGGATGATGAAAACGGTGTACCGCAGAGGGCTTGGCTACCGCTACGGCAAGATGATGCAGGTCATTGCCGGCGTGCACTTCAACTACTCGCTGCAGGACGGTTTCTGGCCGTACTACATGGACGTTGTGGGCAGTGACCGTTCACTGCGTGATTTCGTATCCGACAGGTACTTCGCACTGACGCGCAACCTGCAGCGCTACGGCTGGCTGATTTACTACCTGTTTGGCTCATCGCCGGCCATCTGCAAATCATTCCTGACCGGGCAACGCGGGCCCCTGATGCAGTTCGATGCCACAACCTATTACCTGCCCTATGCCACCAGCCTGCGCATGGGAGACTTCGGTTACAGCAACAAGAAAGAAAGCGAGATCGGGATCAAGGCCTGTTACGACAGCGTCGATTCCTATATCCAGTGCCTGGCCCGCGCCATCGAGACACCTTCCCCCGAATATGAACGGATAGGGATCAAGGTTGCAGGCGAGTACCGCCAGCTCAACGCAAATATCCTGCAGATAGAAAATGAATACTACAGCACCGTGCGGCCCAAGCAGCCCTGTGCAAGCCATGAAAAACCGGTCCATGCGCTCGATGAGCGCGGCGTCCAGTACATCGAATTACGCTCCCTGGACCTGGATATGTTCGAGCCCCTGGGAACCAGTGCCCCCCAGCTTCATTTCCTGGAAGCGCTGATGGTTTTCTGCCTGCTGCAACACAGCCCGCTGATCGATGCCCCGGAGCGTCAGGCGATTGACAGCAATGAAATCCATACCGCACACTATGGCCGAGACCCGCAGCTCAAGCTCACCCGAGGCATGCAACAGGTTTCCCTGCAGGAGTGGGGACAGGAAATCCTGCGCGAAATGCAGGGAGTCTGTGAAATCCTGGACAAGTCCAACCGGTGTGAACACTACAGTACAGCGCTGCGCGATCAGACCGCGCTCATCGATGATCCCGACCAGACGCCTTCTTCCAGAACACTGGATGAAATGCGCAAGAACAGGGAAGGTTTCTTCGAAATGGCAAACCGGTACTCGGAAATGCACCGGGAACAGTTGTGTAGCCATGCACTGAGCAAACAGGATCTGGGGCATTTAAAAAAATCAGTGCAGCAATCCATCGAGAAACAACACAGTATAGAGGCTGCAGACACGGTATCCTTTGATGATTTCCTGGAGAGTTATTTCCGGCAGAGCCCTCCCCAGAAGACGATGACTGCCTGAGCAGACCCGGTGCGGACAGCCGTGACAGGCTCCCACCCACATCCAGCCTGACAGAACATTTCATGGAAAGCCAGAAAAGCAACATAGTGATCAAGGACCTGGTGTTGATAGGCGGCGGGCACAGCCATGTCGCGGTGCTGAAAAGATTCGGCATGAAACCTGTTGCAGGTCTGCAGATCACGCTGATCAGCCGCGATGTGCATACGCCCTATTCGGGCATGTTGCCGGGGTATATTGCGGGTCATTACGAGTACGACGAAAGCCATATCGACTTGCAGCCGCTGAGCCGTTTCGCCGGGGCACGCCTGTTTCACACCGACGCCCGGGCCCTGGATCTCGAAAACCAGTACGTCATCTGCGGCAATCACCCCCCCGTGCACTACGACGTGCTTTCCATCAACACCGGGTCCACACCCTCGCTTGAAGTGCCCGGCTCCTGCGAACATGCGCTTGGAGTGAAGCCCATCAACCAGTTTCTCGATGGCTGGGAAGCCATGATGAAGGAAGCACTCGTGCGCAAAGGCGAGTACCGGATCGTCGTGGTGGGTGCAGGGGCGGGAGGGGTTGAAGTGGCCCTGTCCACACAGTTCCACCTGCAGGAGTTGCTGAAAAAACATGCACTGCCGGCCGACAGGCTTCGGTTTCACCTCATGTCGGGCAATGACTCGGTACTGCCCACGCACAACCGTTCCGTGCAGCGTCGCTTCATACGGATTCTGGAAGAACGCGGAGTCACCGTGCACGATGCGTGTACGGTCACCCGGGTCAGTGACCGCACCATCCAGACGGATACCGGCGACACCCTGCATGCGGATGCGACCATCTGGGCTACACACGCTTCCGCACCTTCCTGGTACGGGGAGTCCGGCCTTGCCGTGGACGAGCGGGGATTCATCCTGGTGAACAGTTCCCTGCAGTCGGTTTCTCACGGCAACGTGTTTGCTGCAGGAGACATTGCCACGGTGACAGACCATCCCCGGCCCAAATCCGGGGTTTTCGCGGTTCGCCAGGGACGCCCCCTCCACAAAAACCTCGAACGCGCGCTGCAGGAGCAGCCCCTCAAGAAGCATGTTCCGCAGATCAGCTTTCTCAGCCTGATCAGCACGGGCAACCGTTATGCGGTTGCATCACGGGGAGCCCTGGCCTGTGAAGGTGCATGGGTATGGCGGCTCAAGGACGTCATCGACCGAAAGTTCATGCGCAAGTACAACAGCCTGCCGGAAATGAAAGTCAAGCAGGAGCACGAATTCGACAGGAGGCTGGCCAGCCAGGATTCACTCAAGGAACTCTCATCGATAGCCATGCGCTGTGGCGGCTGCGGCGCGAAGATCGGCAGCAATGTCCTGAGCCGGGTCGTGAACCGGCTGTCTCCGTTCAAACGTGAAGACATCCTGCTCGGACTGGATGCTCCGGACGATGCTGCGGTCGTGGAGGTGCCGCCCGGGAAAGTCCAGGTACAGTCCGTGGATTACTTCCGGGCATTCATCGATGACCCCTACGTGTTCGGGCAAGTCACGGCCAATCACTGCCTGAGTGACGTGTTTGCCATGGGGGCGCAAGCGCAGGCGGCGATGGCTATCGCAACCATTCCTTTCGGCAGGGAAACCATGGTGGAACAACAGCTTTACCAGATCATGGAAGGTGCTGTGCAGGTGCTGGATGACCACGGGGCGACCCTGGTTGGCGGTCATTCCAGCGAAGGCGCCGACCTTTCATTCGGACTCAGCGTGACCGGCCTGATCGACCGGGACAGGCTGCTTGCCAAAGGGGGCCTGGAGCCAGGCGACACCCTCATTATCACCAAGCCTGTAGGCACGGGTACGCTGTTTGCAGCGGAAATGCGTGGCAAGGCCAAGGGACGCTGGATAGCGGGTGCCATTGATTGCATGCTGCGGTCAAACCATGCGGCGGCACAATGCCTGTACAACCACGACGTACATGCCTGCACGGACATCACGGGCTTTGGGGTGCTCGGCCATCTGGTCGAGATGGTTCGGGCCAGCGAGGTGGACATACAACTTGATCTGAATGCACTGCCGGTCCTGGACGGCGCAGCCGAGACGATCGAGCTCGGAATATTCAGCTCCCTGCAACCTTCCAATGTGCGACTGCGGCGTGCCATCAAAAACCAGGAGGCGGCTACCCGGCACGTGCTCTATCCGCTGCTGTTTGATCCGCAGACTTCGGGAGGCTTGCTTGCCGCCGTCCCCAGGCACTGTGCAGACAACTGCATACAGGAACTGCAACGCCTCGGTTACCGGCACGCCTGCATCATCGGACAGGTCCAGCGCGCCAGCGATACCGCTGAATCCATTACCATCAGCTAGGGATACGCCCGGCCGTGACCCGTGCAGGGTCCTGCCAAAACCCGAAAAAAAGAAAGCCCGCCAGGAGCGGGCTTTCCCTGCAGACCTGCTGTCTCGTCGGTGATGTTTTTCTGCAACCAGTCGTACGTCTTTCGCTAGAATTGCCCCCCGTGCAATTACGCGCACTCCCGGGGCAGACTTGTCATGTTACGTGCGACCTGCGTCTCGTTGTTGGTTCGGCCTGCCTGCTAAACAACAATAAAACATTCACGCCCCCAGATTACGCAGAACCAGGTGGCCACACAAGCAAATCTTCTTTATGTCCCAAATCAAATGGTTGGATACAGCCCGCACCAGCCGGGATGTCAGTCGTCTCACGCCGGGAGGCTGGCCTCTTGCCGGCTGACACAGCCGGCCCGGTACAAATCAGGCAGCCTTGGCCAACAGGCGCTTCCAGCTGCGCCTCTCACGTTCATGGCTGAACAACCCAACCCTGGCCTGGCTGGAAACCCGCAGTTTTTCCAGCCAGGCCGGTTCAGCTTCGGCCCTGAGAAGCATCTCGCGCAATGCACGGGTATCTCCCACGGGATAGTATGCGGGATAGTCTTTCCCCAGCAGGCCGACCGATCCCGCGATGTCCGACGCGACCGTGGGCAGGCCCGCCACGCATGCCTCGGAAATGACATTGGCCCCGCCTTCCATCCTGGAACTCAGTACCATCAGGTCAGCTGTCGCATACACCCTGCGTACCTGCCAGTGAGGAACCTCACCGTGCCAACGGTAGCGGGCATTGTTCCTCATTTCCGTTTCTGCACGCTCCGCCCAGACCCGGGTATGGGCCTTCCCGTACTGGTTCACCTCGATTCGGGAACCAGCGGGAAGCCTGCGCACCGCGTAGGCGGCACGCAGCGGATCCTTTTCTTCACGCAAGTGCCCGATCACGCACACCCTGAACCTTGCCCTGCTCTTTGCGGGCTTGCGAACCGCCGGCTTCGCCGACTGGTGAATCACGGTTATCTTTTCCCTGTACCGCTCGGGTATCGCCAGGCCCGCAAGATCATGCAGGGTGACCAGCAGGTCGGCGACATGGATAGAGTACAAGGTGGGCTCAGGTGAAGTCCGGATGAACTTGTACAGATCGGTGCCGGTCAGCGCCACCACCAGCAAGCGGTCGGGCCATCGGGCGTGAAAATGACGGATGGATGAAGCACTGCGCCATGCGTGCAGCGCTACCATGGCGTCATACCTTCCTCCGGTATACTCGGTCACCACGTCAACCTTGTGCCCGAGTTCAGCCAGGATGTTCCGCCAGCGAATCGCCGTGGCACGGTTTCCGGCACGGGAACGGGGCAATGCCGGGGTAACCAGGATAATTTTCATGAATCGCAAAATGGTATTAGGTCACAGTACGGATAACAGGGTATATTGCCCTACTTGGAGAGAAAACGACATGCACCGCTCATGAATTACGCACTGGCCACAGGGAAATCCCTGGCGGACGCCTTGCAGGATGCACGCTCCCGGACACTGGCGCTGGTGGAAGACCTCGACGAACAGCAGCTGATGGGCCCGCGTTTGCCTACCACCAATCCTTTGTGCTGGGAAATCGCCCACACCGCCTATTTCCATGAGCTGTGGGTGCTTCGCCATCTTGGCAGTCGAAAGGAAATTCTCCCTGGCTCGGACGAACTGTTCGATTCCATCTCGATTCAGCACGACCTGCGCTGGGACCTGCCGCTGCCCGGCATGGAGGGTATCCTCCAGTACATGCAGGACGTGTTATCGGCTGAACTCGTGCAGCTGGAACAGATTGAACTGGAAGATGCTGCCAAATACTTCTACCTGCTGGCCATTTTCCACGAAGACATGCATGGTGAGGCCCTGACGTACACACGCCAGACACTGGCTTACCCGGTTCCCCGCTTCCTGCAGGACAGGACTCCTGCGGAACCCGCCGGCCCCCCGGCAAATGAAGACATCGAGTTGGCAGGCGGCCCGTTCCTGCTGGGTGCAGAACGGGATGGTGAATTCGTATTCGACAATGAAAAATGGGCACACCGGGTCACGCTCGCGCCGTTCAGGATTGCGAAGTTTGCCGTCAGCAACCAGGAGTATGCCGAGTTCGTTGAGGCGGCAGGGTACCGGACCGAGAAATACTGGTGCAGGGAAGGATGGCAATGGCGTTGCCGCCAGGAACTTGAATGCCCGGTGTTCTGGAACAGGGACTCCGATCACACCTGGTATGCCAGGCAGTTCGACCAGTGGCATCCGCTGGCACTGTCGCACCCCGTGATTCATGTCAGCTGGTATGAGGCCGAGGCTTACTGCAGATGGGCGAACCGCCGCCTGCCCACAGAAGCGGAATGGGAATTTGCAGCGACCTGCGATCCGGACCGCCAGAACGGCAAAGGCCCGCGGAAAATTCCGTTCACCTGGACGGATCCCCCGGTCGGGCAAAGCGCCAACCTGGACAGTTCCACCCTTGGCACCGTACCTGTACACGACTGCCCCGGGGGCGACAGCGCGTCAGGATGCCGGCAGATGTACGGCAATGTCTGGGAGTGGACAGGCACCACTTTCCTTCCTTACCCGGGATTTTCGCCTGACTGGTACGTGGAGTATTCCCGGCCCTTGTTCAACCAGACTAAAGTCCTGCGTGGAGGTGCCTGGACCACCCGCGGGCGCATGCTGCGCAGTACCTGGCGGAACTACTACGGAGCCGACCGGAACGATGTCTTTGCCGGGTTCAGAACCTGCGCGAATCGATGAATACCGGGACAACAGGCGGGCACTGCGAGCCGTAAACGATGAGTTGGTGGGGAAAACTGGCCGGAGGGGGTCTGGGGTTTGTCCTGGGAGGACCCCTTGGAGCCATGATAGGCGTCATGCTCGGTCACCAGCTGGACAAATCCACCCAGAAAGACATCGGGCAACTGGGTTCACTCAATGTGGGAGCCCGGGAACGTACCCAGGCTGCCTTTTTCACCGCAACCTTTTCTGTGATGGGCCATATTGCCAAGGCTGACGGACAGGTATCCGAGGATGAAATCCAGCTTGCCCAGGAAATCGTTGCCCGGATGCGCCTGAACAAGGATCAGCAACGCGCTGCCGTGGAACTGTTCAACCTTGGCAAGCAGCCCGACTTCATGCTGGATGAAGTGCTCGAGCAGTTTCGCAGGGAATGCCACCGCAAGACCACACTGATCCAGATGTTCATCGAAATCCAGCTTCAGGCCGCCTACGCGGACGGTGTCAAGGACCCTGCTGAAGAACGCATCCTGCACCATATCTGCAACAAGCTGGGTTACCCGGTCGAGTGGCTTGTGCAGCTGGAGTCGATCACTTACGGTGCACGGGAGCATTCCCGTTACCGTGGAGCAACCCCGCAGAGCTCGGCTGCCGACCTCCGCAACGCATACAGGGTTCTGGGCGTAAGCCCCGAGACCGGTGATGCAGAAATCAAGAAGGCCTACCGCAGGCTGATGAGCCAGCACCACCCGGACAAACTGATCTCCAAGGGCCTGCCGGAAGAGATGATCGAGATCGCCACGGAAAAAACCCAGGAGATACGCAAGGCCTACGACCTGGTCCGGCAGCAACGCGGGAATCACGGCTAGTCCAGGGCCAGGTGCCGGAAACACGCCTGGTGGCCGATGTATAGGTTGGGACTGGCCTGGCATGCTAGTATTGCCACCTGATCTACTGATTCCCAGAGCCAGTCATGACAAAGCCGTACCTTGTACTGACGTGGATGATCATATTCGTGCTGAGTGCAGCGCTGGCGGCACTTGCGGCCCATGATTCGATCCTCTTTGCCTTCTGGACCAACCCCTGGTTCAACTCCCTGATCGTGCTGGTGCTGCTTGCGGGCCTCGCCTACAACGCCCTGCAGGTGATGAAACTTGTCAGGGAAATCGAATGGATCGACCAGTTTCGCAACCCGGACAAAAATGGCGCATCCGGAAAATCCACGACCCTGCTTGCGCCCATGGAGCGAATGCTCTCCCGGAAAACCGGGGACCGTTTCACGCTGTCCACCCTGTCCATGCGTTCTCTCCTGGACAGCATCACCAGCCGCCTGGACGAGTCACGCGACATATCACGGTACCTGATCGGCCTGCTGATATTCCTGGGGCTCCTGGGAACTTTCTGGGGGCTACTGAGCACGATCAATTCCGCGGGCGACGTGATCAAGAACATGTCATCCGATGGCGAGAACAGCCTGTTGCTGTTCGAAAACCTGAAGCAGGGACTGCAACAACCCCTGGCCGGCATGGGCGTGGCGTTCAGCTCGTCCTTCTTCGGTCTGGCCGGCTCGTTGATCCTGGGCTTTACTGACCTGCAGACCGGCCATGCACAAAGAAGGTTCTTCAACGAGCTCGAGGAATGGCTGTCAAGCGTCACCCGTCTTTCCTCGGGCGCCCTGACCGATGGCGAGGACGTCATCGTGCCGGAGTATGTACAGGCCTTGCTGGAGAAAACCGCTGACGGCATCGAAAGCCTGGAACGTGTACTGGGTGAGCAGGTCAATGAACGCTCCAGGCTGGACTCGAACCTGCTCGAGCTCACGCGTCAGCTGGCAGAACTCTGCGAGTACCTGAAACGTGACCAGCAACCCCTGTCAGACGAACTGCGCAAGGAGCTGCGTATCCTGGCGCGCACGATCAGTGCTTCGCTGGCACACCGCAAACCACCCGAATAGACGTGCAGCTCTCCAGTTCATCCCGGCGGAATGTCAACATCTGGCCAGGTTTTGTCGATGCACTGTCTGCACTGCTCCTGGTCATCGTATTCCTGCTGCTGATATTCACCGTCGGCCAGTTTCTGCTCAGCATCACGCTGACCGGCAAGGAAAAGAGAATAACGGAACTCGACCGTGTGACGGCTGAACTGTCTGCACTGCTGGCCACGGAAAGGGCAACCAGTACGGACATGCAGCAACGCGTGGAAAAGCTCGCCGAACAGCTCCTGGGCAAATCTGAAAACATTGCGGGCCTGCAGACGGACGTCGAGTTGCTGGCCGAGCTGCGCCAGCAGCTGGAAAAGGAAATCCAGAGTCTTTCTGCAGAGCTCCGGACCAGCCAGGAAGCACTCGAAGAGGAACAGGAACTCTCGGCCAGATCGGTCGCACAGATCCAGCTGATCAACAGGCAGGTGAGAATGCTGCGCGAACATCTCAGTGCCATTTCGCAGTTGCTGGGACTGGAGATGGATCCTGACGATGAGAACCTGGAGCAGTTCTCCAGGGAGCTGAACCGGTCCCTCCTACAGATGGTACAGAAGCTGGCATACTACCGTTCCAACTTTTTCGGGCGCTTGCGAGACGTGCTGGGAAACAATCCCAATATCCAGATCGTTGGAGACCGGTTCATCCTGCAGTCGGAACTCCTGTTCGACACGGCCTCCGCCACGCTGGGTGAGCGCGGGAGGCGACAGGTGAGATCGCTCGCACGGATCATCACAGAGGTGGCCTCCGAGATTCCGGATGACATCGACTGGGTCATCCGCATCGACGGGCATACCGACTCGAGAAAGATCAACACGCCCGAGTTCCCTTCCAACTGGGAACTGTCCACTGCGCGGGCCCTGGCCATCGTCCGGTACATGATCGAGCAGGGGGTTCCGGCAGAACGCCTGGCGGCTACCGGTTTCGGTGAGTACCATCCCCTGGATGCCTCGGATTCCCACGAAGCCTATTCCAGGAACAGGAGAATAGAGATCAAGCTGACAGCCAAGTAGGCCCCGGCGCTGCCGGAGTCGCTGCGGTTGCCTCAGCTAGGCGTCATTTCACCGGAAGGAAGTGGCCGCGCCCGGCCCAGCTGCAGAAAACTCGGCAGCAGGATAAGCGTAAAAACCGTGCTCACGGACATGCCGCCGACGATCACGCCGGCAAATCCCCTGTACAGTTCCGAGCCCGGACCCGGGATCAGCAACAAAGGCAAAATTCCGAAAATGCTGGTAAGGGTGCTCATCAAGATGGGGCGCAGCCGCAGCCGCACCGACTCCTGGACGGCGTCGTGCCGGGACAGGCCCCTGCGTTCGCCGCCACGAGCCTGGTGCACCAGCAAGATGGCATTGTTCACGACCAGGCCCAGCAGGACAATAAAGCCGAGCATGGTCAGCAGGTCCGCAGGCAAGCCCAGCACACGCAGCATCAGCACCCCCCCGACCGTGGCGAGAGGCAAGACCAGCACGACCAGGATACTGTCCAGGAACGAGCGGAACAGGGCACTGATCAGGAGATACAGGATGATCACGGCAAGGATGAAGCTGCTGGCGAAACTTTCAATGGCCTGCTTCAGGTTGTCCGCTGAACCGCTGAGCCGAATCTCTCCATCCTCCGGAAGCTCCCGTTCCATCAGCGGCACGATTTCCCGCTGGATCTTGTCAATGACCACCTCCAGCGGCATCCCGGGCGGCGGGCGTAACTCCAGCGTGACGGTGCGACGCCGGTCCAGGCGGCGTATCTGGTCCGGCCCGGCAGTACGCCTGATATCGACCAGTTCGCTCACGGGCAGCACCCCGCCCTTCGGGGTGTACAAGGGGATTGCGGCCAGTTCTTCCGGGGTCGACCAGGGTTCCGCCCTCGCAATCACGTCAAGCTTTTCATCGCCTGTGAAATATTCATTCACGAAAAGACCCTGTCCGAGAAACCGGGTCAGGATACCCATGGTGCCACGATTCCAGCCGACTTCTGCCAGCCGGTCCTCCTTCGGTTCCATCTGCAGTTCCGGCTCAGCCAGCTGCAATCCGGGACGCGGGCGGGCCCGGACCCCGTCGAAGACCTTGGGAATTTCGAAAAAGCCGACACGCGCCGCGCGCAACAGGCTCTCTATGTTGCTCCCCTGGACATTGATGTCGACCTCCGTGCGCCCGCCGACGCCACTGAACAGGGACGCCCTGCGCACCACTGCAAAGCTGTCCGGGAAACCCGATATGGTGCCTTGCACGACTTCCAGCAGGCGGTCGATTTCCTCCTTCCCGGAATTTTGCGCTCGGGCACCCAGGAAGATGGACCCGGAACGTGCCACAAAAAAGTAGTGCTTGATCTTCGGTGACTGGACACCATCCAGGTACGGTTGCAGGCGTGTTGCAATGACCTTGCCCATTTCCTGTTCGATGTGGTCAACATTGACCCCCGGAGGCGGGATTACGATGCCGAACACCAGATTACGGTTGCCCGTTGGCAGGTAATCCGTTTTCGGAAACGCGAAGTAGGTGACGGTTGCCGCGGTACCGATCAGGCCGAAAATCCACACCCAGCGCAATGCGGCCGTTCCGGTAATCATCATGATGAATGAACTGGCGTGATCCTGCCAGGAACGGGCCCGCTGCCTCAGGTTCATGCGCGTTGTGAACTTGTAGGCGGAAACCGGAACAACCGTACTCGCCACCAGCAGCGAGGTGGCTGTTGCCGCAGAAATCACGATCGCGAGGTCCGAGAACAGCTGGCCACTTTGATCCTTCAGGAAGATGATAGGCAGGAAAATCGCAACCGTAGTCACGGCCGAAGCAAACAGGGCCGGCCAAACCTGCAGGGTGCCCTCGAGTGCGGCTTCCCTGGGCGACATGCCCTGCTCGCGCATGCGCACGATGTTCTCCAGCGCTATGATAGCAGCGTCCATCACCATCCCTACGGCAAAAGCCATCCCCGCCAGCGAAATGACGTTCAGGGTACGCCCAGTGAGGTTCATCACGACCAGCGTTACAAACAGGCACAGGGGTACGGTCAGAGTGACGATCAGCGTGGTGCGGAACTTCCTGAGAAAAAACCAGAGAACGACCACTGCCAGCAGTATGCCCAGGCCCAGGCTGTTCCGGAGCAGCTCGATGGCACTGTTGATGTATACGGTTTCATCATAGACCTGCTCGAGATTGAGGCCTGCGCGCTTGAAAGGGCCCTCCTGGATTTCCCTTGTTGCAGCACGAAGGTCCGCCATGGTTTCGAGCACGTTGACTCCCGCTTCCCGGTGGGCGTTTGCCGCGATGGAAAGGCTTCCCTTGGTTGTCACGAAGGTTTCGCGGTCGACCGTGCGGAATTCGATCTGGGCGATATCCCGCAAGGTGACCGGTTTGCCATCCCGCCACTCGAGGATAAGCTCCCTGAATTGCTGCGCATTGAGCGCGCCGGTAAAGCGAAGCGTGTAACGCCGCTTCCCCACATTGGCAAAACCTCCGGACACGTCCTCAATGCCACCAACCATCGCAGCGGCTCTGGGCAGGTCAACTCCCAGGCCCGCGGCCTTGTACGGGTCGATCGTGATCCGTACCTCGTATTCATCTCCACCCAGAACTTCTGAAAGGGCTACACCGGGAACCCGTTCGAAACGGGTCTGCACCACTTCCTCGACAAAATCCCGGTAGGTCTCGATCGGTCTCGTATTGCCTTCATTGGTCTTGATGATGAACCAGGCGATCGGGCGGCCCCTGCCCCCGGCCGTGCTCAGTATGGGTTCGTCCGAATCCTCAGGATAGCTCGGTACGCGGTTCAGCCGGTTGATCACTTCGATCAGTGCCCGATTCAGGTCGTAGCCCACTTCGAAGGTGATCGTGATCTTGCCGTTTCCGCTGCTGGCCTCGGAAAGCAGTTCCGTCATGCCCTGCAGGCCTCTCAGCTGCTTTTCCTGGGGTTCGATAATCTCGGACTCGATCTCCTGCGGGGCCGCGGCACGCCAATTGGTCGTAATCACGATTTCAGGCTGCTCCACCGCAGGAGTGAGCTGCACAGGAAGCCGGGTCAACGTCACGGAACCAAACAGGATGACCAGAAGGCAGCCGACCAGGGTCGCGGTGGGGTTGCCCAGTGCAGCCTTGATCAGGTTCATGGACTCGCAGTCGACGGCTGCTCGCTGACCGGCATGCCATGTGCCAGGTATTCCCCGCCGCGGACCACGACCCGGTCATGTTCCCGAATATCCCCAAGGACTTCGATGTAACCGGACTCGGCAACCCCGGTCTGCACGGGAATTTTCTCGGCAACGGATGCCTCATTGACCCGGAAAACATGGACACCCTCCCGGCGCAGGACCAGCGCGTCACGCGGCACCAGTACCGTTTCCTGGGGATGCGCCGTAGGGATGGCCACACGCAACAGGTTGCCGGCCTCGAGCGAGGGATCCGATACCGCGATCCGCAACTCGTACAACCGCGACACGTCGCCGCCGACCGGCACGAAAATCCGGACCTTGCCGGTACCGGACGAGTCACGGTCCGTGTAGTTCAGAGGCGTGCCTTCTGTCACGAACTGCAGGGTGCTGGCCGGGACGTGCGTCTGGATCTCGAGATCGTCCAGGCTCACAAGGCGTACGATCGTGTCCCCCATGTCCGCCCACTCGCCGGCCTGCAGGAACCGCTCCGACACCACCCCGTCGAAGGGCGCCAGGATATTGGTCCGCTTCAGACGCTCCTCGGCCTGGGCGAGGCGTGCCCGGGCTGAATGGATATTGCTGCGGGCAACCGACTGGTCCGTGCTCGCCTGGTCAACCTGACTGCGTGAAATATTGTCGTCCGGCAGCAGCTTTCTGAAACGTTCCAGGGTTTTGGTATAGAACTCGTACCTGGCCTGCTCACTCTGGATGGTGGACTGTTCCTCGATCACTTCCTGCCTGATGAATACATCATCCAGCTTGGCCACCAGTGCACCCTTGCGAAAGCGGTCACCCACTTCCGCAACCCATGTCAGGTGTCCTGAAATTTCCCCGGCCAGGTTGGCATCGTTGCGGCTGATGACCGTCGCACTGTACAGGACGGTAGGCGATACGAACTTCTTTACCGCCTGCTCCGTCACCACAAACACCGAAGGAGGCTGTTCCTGTTGCTGTGCATGGGCGACGCAGGCCAGGGCGACCATGACCAGGAAAATATGCGCCGGAAGGTATTTCATGAACGGTTCATGCCAGGCAGTTAAACGGGGGATCACCGGCTCAGCGAGCCGCCACAGCTACTTCCCTGGCCCGCGGTACAGCCGTAACAGTGATCGGCAACCGCAATTTTGCTGTTCCGCAGGTCAATGTCAACCAGTTCTGACAGGTGAGTGCGCACACGATCATGGTATCGCAGGGGCATGCCCAGCATCTGGTTGAAATCGCAGTCGTATACATAGCCCTGCCAGTCGACACTGATCAGGGTGCGGCACATCACGGACTGCAGGTTTTTCACTTCGTGGGCACCCCGCAACAAGGACATGTACGTGGAGAATTTCCCCTGGCTGACGAGGGTGCTGCCGAATCGCTTGATCGGCATGTTCGTGATGGTGAACAGGCCATCAAAGCTCACATCGTACCTGTCCAGGTATTCCCGGTATTCATCCTCCAGGCCAGCCTGTGGCGGGGGAAGATCAGGACCCTGTGGGTTGTAGACAAGCATCAGGGTCAGATCAGGATTGCCCTTTCCGTACCCCAGGGAATTCAGCAAGCGCAGAGCACGTACGCTTTTCTCAAACACGCCCTTGCCGCGCTGGCGATCAACATTCTGCTCGAGATAACAGGGAAGCGAGGCCACGATTTGCACATTGTGCCTGGCCAGAAACCCGGCCAGGCGTTCCTGGCCCGGCTCTACCAGGATGGTGAGGTTGCAACGGTCAATGACGCGCCGCACCAGGCCGGAAGCCCTGCTTACCAGGGTTTTGAACTGCGGATGCAGTTCAGGTGCGCCACCGGTAATATCCAGCGTCTGGATGGGCCGGGCGTGCAGGTAGTCCATAACGGTGTCCAGGGTTTCCGATGACATCACTTCCTTGCGGGCGGGTCCTGCATTGACATGGCAGTGCACACAGGACTGGTTGCACCGGTAACCCAGGTTAACCTGCAGGGTGTCCACTTTCTCACGGGAAATTTCCGGAAAATCAGAAGGTTTCAACAGGTGAAAAGTATCGTACATGCACTGCACCGCCGATGATCAGGCTCTCGTTTATCGTCTCTCAAACGCATGATACCTCTTTAGCCAGTTCAGTATCCTCTCCGGGGCATGTGCGCGTTTCCACACGCCCGCGGCAGACTTGTTGGCTTCCGCGAGGGTCGGATAGATATGAATGGTGCCCAGGATCTTGTTCAGGCCCAGCTTGTGTTTCATGGCTGAAACGTATTCCGTGATCAGGTCTCCGGCGTGTTCACCCGCGATGGCCGCACCAAGGATCCTGTCCTTGCCAGGCACGGTCAGCACCTTGACCATTCCATGCGCTTCCTCGTCGGTGACGGCGCGGTCCAGGTCGGACAGGTCATACCGGGTGACCTCGTATTCGATACCCTGATCCCTTGCCTCCTGCTCATTCAGACCCACCCGCGCCAGCTCAGGTTCCGTGAAGGTACACCACGGAATCACCGAGTAGTCTACCCTGAACTTCCTGAACCGGCCGAACAGCGCGTTGACACTCGCATACCAGGCCTGGTGTGAAGCCGTGTGCGTAAACTGGTACGGCCCGGCCAGGTCGCCGCAGGCGTAGATATTGGGGTAGGTGGTCTGCAGGAATTCGTTCAGCACAGGTTTTCCGTCTTCTTGCAGTTCGATCTGCAGGGATTTTTCCCAGGCGGAATGCGAAGTCACCCTGCGCCCTGCCGCCACCAGCAGCGTATCAAACGGGATCCTTGCTTCAGCACCGTTGGCGGTGCAGACCAGGATGCTGGAATCCGGCTCCTGGAGGATCTCCCTTGCGCTGTGTCCGGTGAGAATTTGCACCCCGTCCCGGGCCAGGCCCTGCGCAACCAGCTCCGAGAGCTCCGGATCTTCTCGCGGCAGTATCCTGGGACCTCTTTGAATCTGGGTCACGCTTGAGCCGAAACGGGCAAAGCACTGGGCCAGCTCACAGCCTATCGGTCCGCCACCGAGTACGGCCATGCGCTCCGGCAGCCTCTCAAGACTCCAGATGGTATCCGAAGTGTAGTACCGGGCCTGTGACAGGCCCGGTATGTCCGGTACATGAGGGCTTGCGCCCGTCGCCAGGACGATGTTCCGGCTCGTCAGCTCCCTGCCATGGACCGAAACCGTCCACGGATCCTTCAGCTCCGCTTCCCCCTGAATGCATTCAACCCCCAGTTCTGTATAGCGCTCCACGGAATCATGGGGTTCGATCTGTCCGATGACACGGCGTACGCGCTGCATGATCTTCCCGAAATCAAAATTTACCTCGACCGGTTCACACCCGTATTCAGCCGCGCGCCGGGCCTGTGCGATGAATTTCGCAGATCGTATCAGCGCCTTGGAAGGCACACAGCCCGTGTTCAGGCAGTCTCCGCCCATTTTGCCTTTTTCAATGAGCGTGACCCGAGCCCGTACCGCCGCGGCAATGTAGGCGGCGATGAGACCGCCGGAACCTGCACCGACCACGATCAGGTTGCGGTCAAATTTCCGAGGCCTTTGAAACCCCGCATAGGCGCGCCTTGCCCTGAAAAGGGCCAGTCCTTTCCTGGCAGCCCAGGGGAAAATCGCCAGCAGGCCAAAGGCGATGGCCAGATCCGGCGTCAGGATTCCACCCAGGGACTCCAGATCGGCCAACTGGGTGCCGACGTTCACAAAAAGGATGGAACCCGGCACCATGCCAAGCAGGCTGACGACACAGAATACAGCCGTGCGCATTGGGGTGAGGCCCATGACCAGGTTGATCACGAAGAATGGAAAGATGGGGATCAGCCGCAGGGTAAACAGGTAGAATGCACCGTCTTTCTTGATGCCGGCATTGACGGCCTGGAGCCTGTCGCCAAATCGATCCTGTACCCAGTCGTGAAAGATATACCGGGAAAGCCAGAAAGCGACTGTTGCACCGGCCGTGGCAGCCAGCAAGACGGTAACGGCCCCCACGGGCAGACCGAAAATCGCACCGGCCAGAACAGACAGCACCGCCGCCCCCGGCAGGGAAAGGCCGGTGACGGCCAGGTACACCAGAAAGAATACCAGCGCTGTTTTCACGGGATAGGCATGAAAGTAGCCGGTGATGACGGCCTGCCTGGACTTGATATAGGAAAAATCAAGATAGTGGTGCAAGTCCAGCAGGAAGAATACGGCTACCAGCATGATGACGCCCAGCAACACGGCAATTTTTTTCATCGCATAATTCCTTGAGGATCCCTTACAGGTTTATCGTGCTTGATCTGGTTTCAGGCATCGGGCTGTGATTACAATACGCGTCTGAACCACCGACGGTGCCTGGCCTTGAAACTCGCCACATGCATGTACAATAGTGAATTGCGTCTTGCTGTAGTGCAAGCGGATTCTGCACTGCTGCCTGCAACCTGTCCCGGCTGGTCACCGGAAGTGGACAGCATGCTGCAGGTCATTGACCGTTGTGACCAGTATTTGCCGGCGTTGCGGGAACTGGTGCAGCAGTCCGCACCCGATCTGTGGGTCGAACTGGACTCCGTCGAGCTGGTATCCCCCATCCCCAGGCCGCGCCAAAACGTGATGTGCCTCGGCTGGAACTACATGGATCATGTCGAGGAAACGACACGGAAGATGGTGGAAGCACCCAAGCTTCCGAAATACCCCGTGGTGTTTACCAAGGCGGTGTCCAGCATGAACGGCCCGTATGCGGACATCCCGGTAAACCATGCGGTCTCGGACAAGATGGACTGGGAAGTCGAACTGGGCGTGATTATCGGCAGGGGAGGCCAGGGCATCCGCCGCGAACAGGCACTGCAGCATGTCTTCGGGTACACAGTGATCAACGATGTGTCTGCGAGGGACCTGCAAAAGCGCCACCGGCAATTTTTTCTTGGCAAGAGCCTCTCCGGCTCATGCCCGATGGGTCCCTGGATCGTCACGCGTGACGAGATCCCGGACCCGCAAGCGCTGGACCTGGAATCCCGTGTGAACGGCCAGGTCAAACAGGATTCCAATACCCGGCACCAGATCTTCGATATCGCCACGGTCATCGAAACCCTGTCCCGCGGGATGCGGCTGGAACCCGGGGACATCATCGCAACCGGCACCCCGAGTGGCGTAGGGTACGTCCGCACTCCACCCGAGTACCTGCAGCCGGGTGATGTAGTAGAATGTGAAATCGAATCGATCGGTACAATCCGGAATACGGTCACCGCAGCCTGACCCGCCCGGGCCTGCGATACAGGCAGGCCCCGCACGGCAGGAAGTCAAGCTTCCCAGTACCTGAGGACTTGAAGGATGGATGTAAAGAAGCGAGTACGGGAAATCTTCTTGCAGGAAGCGCAGGCCATTTCCTCGATACCGATCAGCGATAATTTTGAAAAGGCCGCCGGCCTGCTGAAAGACTGTACCGGCAAGGTGCTGACCACCGGCATGGGCAAGGCAGGCCACATCGCGAACAAGTTCTCGGCCACGCTGTCTTCCACGGGAACCCCTGCCTCCTTTCTCCATCCCGGTGAAGCGGCTCACGGCGACCTGGGCCTGATCGAGGAAAACGACGCGATGGTCGCCTTTTCCACCAGCGGCAAGACGCGTGAAGTGCTCGAAGTGCTCACGGCAGGGCGCGAACTGGGCTTGCACACGGTGATCGGTATTACCTCCCACCCGGATTCACGGCTGCGCGATCTGAGCGATGTCATTCTGGATATGGGAACAATCAGGGAAGCCTGCCCGCTCGACCTCACACCCACCTCCAGCATGGCCGTCATGCTCGCCATCAGTGATGCACTGGCGCTGTTGCTGATGGAACTCAAGCACTTCGGCCGGGAAGACTACGGTAAGCGTCACCATGGCGGCTACCTCGGGCTGAAGGCGCGCAACGAACACGGATGACATGCCAAGAAGCCTGACACTGGTCCGCCACGCAAAGTCGAGCTGGGCCGATGCCGGGCTGACGGATTTTGAACGGCCCCTCAACAGGCGCGGGCTCAGCAATGCACCCATGATGGGCCAGCGGCTGGCCCGTGCAGGCTACCGGGCCGATGCCATCATCTCCAGCCCGGCCGTGCGGGCCGCCACGACGGCGGACCTGATCGCAGAGGAAATCGGTTTTCACAGGAGCCGGATCCTCAGAAAGCATTCCGTGTACGCCGCCGGCCTCGCTACGCTGCTCGAAGTGCTCACGCAAATCGACAACGCCCACCAGCATGCCATGCTGGTGGGACACAACCCGGGGGTTACACAGCTGTGCAACCACCTTTGTGCAGGCGATCTCGACAACATGCCCACCTGCAGCATTGCGTGCATCGAATTCGACGCGCAAAGCTGGGAGGACGCGGTCCGGGAAAAGGGGCACCTGGCTGCGTTCGACTATCCCAAGAATACGTGACGCAGAGAGCGGGACTTCTGTGCCACCAGGCAGGCGTCACGCCCGGCGCAGGTTCAAAACCGGTATTCGACCCGTTTCATCTCACCGCACATTCGATGGGCTTTCCACAATTCGCCGAACGTGCGTTTTTCCTCGGGGTGCTGTACATCCGTTGCCAGCTCGGCCAGTGGCCTGAGCATGAAGCTGTAGCGCAGGATATCAGGATGCGGAAGGCGCACTCCGTCTTCCTGCACGATCAGGTCCCCGTACAGCAACTGGTCCAGGTCCAGGGTGCGCGATTCAAACTGTTCCTTGCCATGCGTGCGGTCATGCTCCGTCTCAATCTGCTTCAGCGTCTGACCGATCTCCCGTGGAGAAACCCGGGCATCGAGACCGACGACAAGATTGTGAAAATCGTCACCCTCGAATCCGACCGCGCGGGTCTGGTACACACTGGAAATCTCCAGCCGGCCAAAACAATCCCGCAACGCGGTCACTGATGAAAGGATGTTTTTTTCCTTGTCGATGTTACTGCCAATGCCAATGAACACACGGGGCATCAGTTCCTCGCTCCCCGCTCGATCGTGATCCCCACATCCCGCGCCCCGCGCACGGCTCCGGGCTTGCTGACCGTGATCCGCACCCACGGGATACTGAATTCGCGGATCAGGAGCTCGGCCAGATTTTCCACAAGGGTCTCGATCAGCTCATGGCGACCGGACTCGACAAATTCCACAATACGCTTCGCGACGGCCTTGTAATCCAGGGTGTCTTCCAGGGAGCATGAGGCTGCCGCCCGGGTAACGTCCGCCGCCATCTCCAGGTCGATTCGCACCTTTTGCCGGATGCGCTGTTCCCATTCAAACACGCCGATCGTGGCATCCACTTCCAGGTCACGCAGAAAAATTGTGTCCATTTCCATACTGGCTGTTACTAGGAGAAAGTCATACGCTGCAAGTTACGGCCGGCTGCTTGTGCCTGACGGGTGATTCTGGTATCTTCACGCGCCGCACACGGTTTTACTGCACCGGAGGCAGAAACTACAGCCATGTCACGCGTTTGTCAGGTTACAGGAAAACGGCCGGTATCAGGCAACAACGTTTCCCATGCGCATAATAAAACACGGCGTCGTTTCATGCCTAATATACATACTCATCGCTTTTGGGTGAAGAGTGAAAACAGGTGGGTAAAACTGCGGGTATCTTCCAAGGGCGTGCGTATCATTGACAAGAAAGGCATCGAGGAGGTACTCGGTGATCTTCGCAAACAGGGTGTCAGGGTCTAAGGCCCTGCCTGCAGACAGGAACTCCCGGCATGGCCAAGGCAGTACGTGAAAAGATCAAGCTGGTTTCCAGTGCCGGAACCGGGCACTACTACACGACCAGCAAGAACAAGCGCACGACACCGGACAAGCTGGAAATGAAAAAATTCGACCCCGTCGTGCGGCGCCACGTCCCCTACAAGGAAGCCAAGATCAAGTAAGCGCTTCTGCGGTTTTCCGGGATCGCGTCACTTGGTACAGCGGACCCTGGCGGGCTGCAGCGAATACCGCTTCAGGTTCCGGGCAAACACCTGCAGCACCCCGATCCCCGTAGCCTCCGCTTCCCTGCACCACTGGGTGATTGCCTGGATCAGGCGCTCATGGTTCGCGTAGGTCTCGCTCCACAACTGCTGTAACCGGCTTCGGTATTCGTACACCGTGTGCAGCGCATCACTGTTCTGAAGAAGTTCCTGCAGGTGCTTGCGGTGCTGCGGCTTCAGCCGGGTATGCTCGCGCACCAGCGCCGTACGCATCTGGCGCATCAGCTTGTTGTAACGTGAATCGATACCCGACCACTCCTCGCGAAAGGTGGGCAGGGTCACATGCTGGGCATAATCGGCCATGACATGCAGCTTGCTTGAAATGATCGCCCTGGCTGTTTCAAGATCGATCCTGTCCTTGCTCTTCCCCTTCATCGGCTCGGGAGCCCGCCTGAGCACGTTCGCCAGGTGCAGAAAGGACAGCAGCTGGATATACAGCCAGCCGGCATCAACCTCCCACCGCTTGCATGAGAACTTGGCTGACCCGGGATAGGCATGGTGATTGTTGTGCAACTCCTCGCCGCCAATGATCACGCCGAGATTCAGTACATTGGTCGAGCCGTCAGGGGTTTCGAAGTTCCTGTAGCCCAGGTAATGGCCAAATCCGTTGACCACACCCGCCGCGGTGACAGGAATCCAGATCATCTGTACCGCCCAGATAATGACGCCCACTGTCCCGAACAGGCACAGGTTGGCGGTCAGGGTCAGCAGCACGCCGAGGTATGAAAACCGGGTATACAGATTCCGCTCAATCCAGTCATCGGGGGTGCCGTGGCCGTAGTTTTCCAGGGTTTCCGGGTTGCCGGCTTCCGCCCTGTATAACTCCGAGCCCTGCCAGAACACCATGCCAATCCCCAGTACGTGCGGACTGTGCGGGTCCTTTGCCGTTTCAGTATTCGCATGGTGCTTGCGATGAACGGCTACCCATTCCTTGGTAATCATGCCGGTCGTGGCCCAAAGCCAGAACCGGAACAGGTGTGCCGGTACCGGGTGCAGTGCCAGCGCACAGTGCGCCTGGCAACGGTGCAGGAAAAGGGTGACAGAGATAATCGTCAGGTGTGTGAGCGCCAGCGTGAGGAGTACGTATCCCCACCATGGTAAAGTAACAAGCCCTTCAATCACGTATTGATCCTGGTCAGTGACAGTTGTTCCGCTGAGGCATCAGACTGCCCTCAAGAGGCTCCATCATACGCTGTCATCCGCAAAACAGGCAAGCGCTCCGGACCAATTCCTGCACAGGTTCAGCAGGCATCCGCCCAGTGCAGCAAGAGGCTGCCGGAATCCTGCTGCACCGCCTTCCATCCGGGGGCGATGTACAGGGTCGCCTGGGCCTCCACGATAATCCCGGGGCCCTCCACCTCCTGGCCCTGACCGAGATCCGGTCTTCGGTATACCGGTGCCGGTAACCCAAGCTCCCGAAGCGCTGTCTGCTCGCACGGCCGACCGTACTCCTGCCGGTCCATGTGCGACACGGGCATGTCCAGCGCATCGATGCCCCGCGCAGTCAGCCGCACGTTGACCAGTTCGACCGGCACATCCAGGGCATAACCGTACCGCTCACGATGCCGTTCATGAAACGCATGGCCTGCAGCATCGAGTCCCAGCCAGGGCAAACGCAACGTTGCCGACTGCCCCTGGTAGCGCAAGTCGGCCTCACGCTTGAACCGGTATTCCGTGGCCGTCTGCGGCCCCAGGTCCTCGGCAAGCCTCAGCTGGAGCCGGTCAAAGATTGCCTGGAACTCTTCTTCCCGGCAGTCGCCGAGGAGCCTGATATGGCTCTGCGAAACCTCCTTGCCGGGCGGGGCGGCCAGCAGTCCCACTGCAGACAAGACCCCGGTATGGGCAGGCACCAGCGCCTGATGGATGCCCAAGGCCTCTGCCAGGTCACAGACATGCAGGCCCCCCGCACCACCAAAGCTGACCAGGGTGAAGTTCTTCGGGTCATGACCACGGTGTACCGAGATCACGCGCAGCGCCTGCACCATCTGCTCGTTTGCCACGCGAACGATGCCCTGTGCACAGGTTTCGGTATCCAGGTCCAGCCGCTCGGCCAGTTTCGCGACCGCAGTGCCCGCCGCAGCGGCATCCAGCACCAGGTTGCCGGCGAGCCTGCAGCTTGCAGGCAGCCGCCCGAGCACCACGTGCGCATCGGTCACGGTGGCCTGGCTGCCGCCCAGACCGTAACAGGCCGGCCCCGGTGATGCCCCGGCCGAATCCGGCCCCACCTGCAGCAGACCCCCTTCATCCACCCAGGCCACCGAACCCCCGCCAGCCCCGATGGTGTGTATGTCCAGCATGGGGACGGCAACCGGCAGTCCTGCGACCTGGCCCTGGCCGGTCAGGCCGAATTCTCCGTCGATGATCGACACGTCCGTGGAGGTGCCTCCCATATCAAAAGTGAGCAGTCGACTGCATCCTGCACATTCCCCTGCATGCAAGCTGCCCCACAGGCCGCCTGCAGGCCCGGACAGCAGCAGGCGCACGGCATTGCGCTGAGCGGTATCCGCGCCCAGAGTAAGGCCATCGCTCTGCATGACTGAAATCCGGGTGTCCGGCAACTGTCTGCCCAAGCGCGACAGGTAACCCTGTATGACCGGTCCCAGGTAGCTGTTGATCCAGGTCGCCAGCCCCCTCTCGTACTCACGGTACTCAGCCAGGACCTCGGACGAAACCGATACGAAATGGCTGCCGGCAAACCGGTCCCGAATGGCCTTCTCAAAGCGGTCCTCCACAAACGAGAAAAGCAAGCAGACAGCAATGGCCTCGGCATCAAGCCGTTCCACCTGTGCAACGAGCGCCTCAAGCTCTTCAGCCGGCAGGGGCTCGACTGTCTCGCCTTGCGGGTCCACCCTGCCGCCTGTCTCCAGGCACAGCTGCGGATCACACAGCATGCGTCTTTCCCCGGGCGTCAGGTTATACAGTTCATCTCGCGTCTGGCGTCCGATCTGCAACAGGTCCTTGAACCCGCGATTCGTAACGAACAGCGTGCGCGCACCTTTCCCTTCCAGCAATGCATTGGTGGCTACCGTGGTACCATGCACAACCTGCAATGCATTGATATTGATCCCCAGTGCGTCAATCCCGCGCAACATGGCAAGTTCCGGCGCATCGGGCGTAGACAGTTCCTTGTGTGTGAGCACGGATTGTCCATTAAAATAGACCAGGTCAGTAAAGGTTCCGCCAGTGTCAACACCCAGTATATGCATGATATTTCCGAATAAATCCGATCCGATAAGGGTTCAGGACCGGCCCGGCCGCCTTCGTGGAAATCCGCGATCAACTGCGCACACCACGCAACACCGTGTGCGTTCAGGATCCATCACGGCAGTGCCATGGCAGGGCCCAGCCCGAATGGCGGCGGCAAGGCGCTACTTTAACCATCCTTACCGGGAATTTAAAGCCATGCCCGGCCGCCACAGCTAGCATGGCGGACAAAGGCGAATCCGCTGCCGTGGAAGCACCCGGTTCCAAGGCTTCCTCTTCCCGGACAATGCCCGAACTGGGCGTTTCCGTGCTGGAGCACACCGCACCGCCCTCGACATCCCACCCGGTGCTTGCATCCCTGCATTTCGGCAATGGCGCCCGGGCCCATCCGGGCTCGCTGTCGATCCGGACGTGCCTGGAGATGCTCCCCGGCTCAAACCCGTTCATGCAGTACTGGCACACGCACTCGGAAACCGTCCAGGGCCGGTACGGGCACGTATGCTACTCGTGCAGCCCGCACCTGCTGTTCGGTCATGTACAGTTGCCCTGTACGCCATCAGCAGACTTCAGCCAGGTCGCGCGGCAAGCCTACCTGGAAATCTATGGCTGCCTGCAGGATACGGCCTGCAGGCACCTGCTGCGTACCTGGAATTACTTCCCGGGTATCATGCTCCCGTGTGCGGGCCGCCCCAGCCGTTACGATGCGTTCTGCAGTGCGCGCAAGCAGGCCATGCAGGCGAGCGGTATCACGAACAGTGTCTACCCCGCTGCCACCGTGATCGGCAGCCGCCGCGACACCCTGCAGGTGTATTTCCTGGCCAGCGACACTCCCGGCACCGCAGTGGAAAATCCGCGTCAGACTAGTGCCTACGATTACCCTGTTGTCGACCCGCACGCACCGCCCCTTTTTTCACGCGGCGTACTCAAGACCTGGAGCCGGCACACGCATTTCTATGTCTCCGGCACCGCCAGTATCGTCGGGCATGAGACCCGGCACGTCGACAATGTCGGGGCACAGCTCAACGAGTCCCTGAACAACGTGGAAACGCTGGTCGTACATGCCAACGACCGGTACGGCTCGCGGCTCAATGCGCAGGATGACCTGCTCTATATGAAGGTGTACGTGCGCCATCCGCACGACGTCTCTCAGATCAACCCTATCCTGGCTGCCAGGCTTCCCGGTTCCACGCCCAGGATCCTGCTCCGCGGTGACATGTGCCGGGATGACCTGCTGGTTGAAATCGAGGCCCTTTACCAGGCCTGAACCCTGCCGGATGCCTGAACTGCCTGAAGTGGAAACCACCCGCAGGGGGATCAGTCGGCACGTCACGGGCCAGCGCATCACCGACCTCGTCATTTACCAGCGCAACCTGCGCTGGCCGGTATCCCATCAGCTGGGAAGGAAGCTGAAAAACCAGTCGATACGTTCCGTATCACGACGCGCCAAGTACCTGCTGTTCGAAACCGCTGCCGGGCACCTTATCGTGCACCTCGGCATGTCCGGCAGCCTGAGAATCGTCAGGAGCGATGCGCCCGCACAGAAGCACGACCATGTCGACTTCGTACTGGGCGGGAAAATCCTGAGATTCCATGACCCGCGGCGATTCGGGAGCATACACTGGACCCGCCGGGACCCCCTGCAGCACAAGCTGCTTCACAGGCTCGGCCCGGAGCCCCTCAGCGATGCTTTCAACGGCCGTTACCTGTACGGCCGTGCCGCATCCAGGAAGGGAAGCGTCAAGGGCTTCATCATGAACAGTGAAATCGTGGCAGGAGTAGGCAACATCTATGCCAGCGAGGCACTTTTCCTGAGCGGCATCCACCCCCAGCGGGCAGCAAACCGCATCGCCCTGAAGCGCTATGAAAAACTGGCCGAAAGCATCAAGAAAGTGCTTGCAAAGGCCATCGATTCAGGGGGGACCACGTTGCGGGATTTCCTGCGCGAGGATGGCAGGCCGGGCTACTTCGCCCTCGAACTGAACGTCTACGACCGTGCAGGAAAAGCGTGCCGGCTGTGCGGCCAGCCGATCCGGGTTCGCGTGCTGGGCCAGCGCAGCAGCTATTTCTGCAGTCACTGCCAGCACTGACAGGCCCGCACGCGGTCCGGTCCCGCAGGACCGGGGCGGGCGGATGCCTGCCGGGCGCATCCCGTTCCCATCCACTTATTCCCCTACTTCCATGCTGCCGATCCCGCGTGGATCGCTTGCCGCAGTGACCCGTCCGGTCTCGCGCTCCCAAATGACGACCTGCATGTTCCCGTACCTGCGCCCCAGGCGCTCGAGGGTATGCCCCAGGCCCGTGAGTTCCGCCTGCAGTTGCGGGCCGAAGGCGCCGCTCTCGAACTGGATGCGATCCGGGACCAGCTGGTGGTGATAACGCGGCCGCGTGACCATAGCCTGTACCCCGCCCCCTTCTGCAAATTCAAGTGCCGCCAGCAATACCATGGTGATGATCCGGCTTCCGCCGGGGGTGCCCAGGACTGCGACCCGACGTCCGTCGTCAAGGAACGTGGGAGACATGCTTGACAACATGCGTTTTCCGGGCTCGATGGCATTGGCCTGACCGCCGATCAGTCCGTACAGGTTCGGATACCCCGGCTTGATCACGAAATCATCCATCTCGTTATTCAGCAATACCCCCGTGCCGGGAGGCACGAACCCTGATCCGAACGGGAAGTTGACGGAAAGCGTGGCCGCAACCCGGTTGCCCTCGCGGTCGATGATGGAAAAATGGGTGGTATCCCGACCCGCAGCCGAATCAAGCGCACCGCCCATCCCGTACTCATCCAGAAGCCGGCGGCTTGAAGTGGCCATCCCGGGATCAAAATCGGCAAACAGGTCGCTGGCATGGCGACGTGACAAAAGCTCCCGCACCGGGACTTTCACGAAATCCGGATCGCCCAGGTGCCGGGCACGGTCGAGGTAGGCTCGCCTCATCGCTTCGACGATGGCATGTGTGCGTTGAACACTTCCCGGCGGCGGGAGGTCCTGCAACGACAGCATGTTGAGCATCTGTACCAGAACCATGCCGCCGGAGGAGGGCAGTGCCGCGCTGGTAATGCTCATGTTCCGGTAGGTGGCGGACACGGGCTGGCGTTCCCTGACCCGGTACCGTGCCAGATCCTGCAACTGCCAGATGCCGCCGGCTCGCCGGACCCCCTCGACCAGTTGCCGGGCTAGCTCGCCGCCGTAGAACCCGTCTGCACCCTGGTCGCGTATGCGTTCCAGGACACGGGCCAGCTGCGGCTGGCGCAAAAGGAATCCCTCCCCGGGTACTTCCCCGTGATCCAGGAAGATGGCGCCACCCCGTGGCGAGTCACGCAGGCGGCCCATGCTGAAAGCCGCCAGCTTCCGGTAACGGGTATCCACCGGAAATCCGTCCCGGGCCAGCCGGATAGCCTCCTGCAACGTCGCATCCAGCGGCAATGTTCCGTAATTGCGAGACAGGTGCACGATGGCGGCAGGCACTCCCGGGATGCCGGCCGCCAGGGGACCGGCGACAGACTGCCCGGTGGGCTGCCCGGTACCGTCCAGATACATGTCACGGGTTGCGGCAAGCGGTGCCGTTTCCCTGCCGTCCAGCATGACATCCCGGTCATCCGAGGCCGTGTGCAGCAGCCAGAACCCGCCTCCGCCCAGCCCGGAAGAATAGGGCTCCACCACGGCGAGGGCCGCGGTCACGGCGACGGCCGCATCGAAGGCATTGCCTCCCTGCTCCAGAATCTCGATCCCTGCCCGGGTGGCGAGCGGATGTGCGCTGGCCACGGCATGCCCGGCCGGAAGGCCCGAGGCGAAACCGGGAGCATGCTGGAACGTGCACGCGACCAGTGCGGGCGCGAAAAGCGCGAAAACCAGGATCCGCATCCGGGACCGGTTACTTCCTGCCTGCCGCCCGGTCCTGTAATGCCTGAACCACATCGGGAGAAACGAATCCTGAAATGTCACCGCCGAGACTGGCGATCTCCCGCACCAGGCTGGAGGAAATGAACGTGTGTTCTTCGGAAGGAGTGAGAAATATGGTTTCAAACTCCGCATCCAGGCGGCGGTTCATGCTCGCCAGCTGAAACTCGAACTCGAAATCCGATACCGCACGCAGCCCGCGCAGGATGGCTTTTGCACCCTGCTGGCGTGCAAAATCCACCAGAAGTCCGTCAAAGCCGTGCACCTCGGCATTGGGAATGGACACGAGGGCCTTCCGGGCAAGTTCCACCCGCTTGGCCAGATCAAAGAAAGGCAGCTTGACATCCCCGCCCGTGGCCACCCCCACGACCACCCGGTCAAAAATTCCGCATGCGCGGCGCACGAGGTCGCTGTGACCATTGGTAATGGGATCGAACGTTCCCGGATAGACTGCAACGAGCGCCATGCCCGGATTCTAGCATGAAGCCCCTGTGCACGGACGCACCGCCTGCCGGCGCAACTCAAGTTCAGGGTTCCAGCGAGTACAGTTCATGGCGTACCTGCCCGGAGGTTTTGCCGCGTACCCGGGACAGGGATTCCGGACAGGGCAAGGCGGCTTGCACCGGGGATTCGACGTACACCAGGCCGGTGGTGCGGACCAGCCTGCGCGCCACAAGCACCGGCAACGCCTGCTGCAGCAGGCCGGTCCCGAAAGGTGGATCAAGAAACACGATATCAAAGGCCTGCTCCGTATGCCCGACGTACTGCATGGCATCTTCCTGCACGATCTCGACCTGCCCGGCTTCAAGCATGTGTTTCTGTTCGGCGAGTACGGCCGTGACCGACGCGTCGTGATCGACCATCACTACCCGGCCCGCCCCCCGGGAAGCGGCCTCGAAGCCCAGGGCACCGCTGCCGGCAAACAGGTCCAGGCAACAGGCTTCGGTGATCCGGTCCGACAGCCAGTTGAACAGGGTCTCCCGCACCCGGTCGGGAGTAGGCCGGATCTGCGGGACTTGTGCAAACCGGATGCGGCGACTGCGCCAGGCCCCGCCTACGATGCGCAGGCTATTCCTTGTTCGGGCCGCCAACGACCACCCTCACCATCTGATTCCCGTGCAGCCGCCTGCCGAAGGCCTCGCGAATGTCTGCCAGGGTGACGGCGGCGATGCGGCCGGAAAAGCTTTCCAGGTAGTCCAGCGGCAATCCGTAGTAGGCAATCATCGACAGGTAGCCCAGAATATCCCGGTTGCTGTCGATGCGTAAAGGAAAGCCGCCAATGATGCTTTTCTTCGCAAGCTCCAGTTCCTCCTCGCCAGGCCCGTCACGAATGAATGCCTCGACCGTCTCCAGGGAAACGTCCAGAGCCTGTTGCGCCTGGTCGACGTGCGTCTGCAAACCCAGAATGTACGGACCGCTTGATTTCAGGGGGAAGAAGTAGCTGTACACGCTGTAGGACAGGCCAAGCTCCACGCGCACCGTTTTCATCAGGCGCGAACTGAATCCGCCCCCGCCCAGGATGTAGTTGCCCGTATACAGGGTGAAATAGTCCGGATCGCCGCGGGCGACTCCCAGCTGCCCGATGTACACATGTGACTGCCGGGAGGGATACGGGATATAGAGGTCCTGCGCAGGAAACCGGGGGACGGGAGGGGCAATGGGTTCGGGCCGAATGCCCCGGGGCAGACTTGATGCAATACGCTCGGAAATCTGCCTGGCCCGCCCGGTATCGATCCCACCGACGATTGCAATGACGGCGTTTTCCGCCACCAGGTACTGCCCGTGGAATTCCCTGACATCCTCCAGTGTCAGCGCCTGGATGCTGCTTTCATCTCCTGATACGGGCTGCGCATAGGGATGGTCTCCGTACAGGGCCCGGTAAAATGCCTTGCTGGCAATGCTGCCGGGACGTTGCTGCTCATCCTTTATCGCGGTCAGTGCCTGGTTTCTCAGCCGCTGGAAGTCCTTTTCAGGGAAAACGGGTTGTGTGATGACCGCGATATACGTGGAAAGCGCCTGCTCGAGCAGGGCATCGTCCGTCAGGCTGCGCAGGCTGATGCTCGACCGGTCCAGTTTCACGCCGGTGCCAAACTCCGCGCCCACGTCCTCGAACTTCTCGGCGATGGCATCCGCGTCCAGTTCCCGGGTGCCCGTGTTGAGCAGGCTGTGTGTCAGTAACGAGAGGCCCGGAAGGTGCGCATCACGCCCGCTCCCGGCATCGAATGTCACCCCGATATCCAGCATGGGAAGTTCCGGTGCTGCGACAAAGAGGGTCCTGACGGAATTTTCAGTATGCCATTGCTCGATCCGGGGGGCCGCCGAGACACTGCCCTGCAGGACCACGCACAACCCCAGAAGACAAGCTGCGAATCGCATGCCGGGCTAGTACAGGGTTTGCGGGCCCGCGGACGGCGCTGCCTCGCCCGCCCGCACCGGTTCGCTTTGCGGTTCGAGTATGCCTACCGTCAGGCCTTCTTCCACCAGGTAGACCCGGGCCACTTCCTGCACCTGTTCGGCCGTGACAGCGTCGATCCTTTCACGGTACTCATGCATCAGCCGCCAGCCCAGCCCTGCTGCCTCAAGCCTGCCGATCAAGCCGGCCTGCCCCCGGATCTGGTCCTGCTGGTACACTTCGCCCGCGATTACCTGCGCCTTGACGCGTGCCAGCTCCCGGTCGCTGACCAGGGTTTCCTGCAGTTCCCCGATCTGGGCGTACAGCGCCTGTTCGACTTCTTCCGCACTGTGATCCACGGCCGGCGTCGCCTCGAACAGGAACAGGGTGGGATAGCGTGCAAGCATGTTGTAGCCGGCACCGGCACTCGCGACCAGTTCCATCTCCCGCACCAGGCGCTTGCTCAGCCGTGCACTGCGACCTCCATCCAGTACCCCGGACAGCACGGACAGCGCATAGGGCTCCCAGTCCTGCCTGGCATTGGCGAGCGAAGGAACCTTGTAGCCCAGCATGAGGTACGGGAGCTTGGCCACGGCCTTCACCGTAACCCTGCGCGGGCCGGTCTGCAGGAACTCGAGTCGCGGCTTGCTCTCCCGTACGGGCCGGTTTGCCAGCGCACCGAAGTGCTCATCGGCCAGTGCAAAGACCGCATCCGGTTCGACATCTCCCACTACCACCAGGGTGGCGTTGTTGGGCGCATACCAGCGCCTGTACCAGGTCTCCAGGTCCCCCAGTTCAAGATGGTCCAGGTCATCCATCCAGCCTATGACCGGATGGTGGTACGGGCTGCTGACGAACGCGGTGGCGTGCAACTGCTCGTACACCTGCGCATTCGGGTTGTCATCCGTGCGCCAGCGCCTTTCCTCCTTCACGACGTTGCGCTCACTGATGAAATCTTCCTGTGTCAGGACCAGGTTCACCATGCGGTCCGATTCCAGCCTGAAACTCACTTCCAGGTGCGGACTTCCCATCAGCTGGTAGTAAGCCGTGTAATCGCGGCTCGTGAATGCATTATCGCGTGCCCCGATTTCTGCTAAAGTAGACGTGAACTGGTCAGCAGGATATTTTTCCGTACCCTTGAACATCATGTGCTCAAGCAGGTGGGACACACCGGTGATTCCGTTGTGCTCCTGGGCAGAACCTACCCGATACCAGACTTGCGAGACCACGACGGGCGCCCGGTGGTCCTCCTTGACGATGATCTTGAGGCCGTTGTCGAGTGTCTTCTCATGGGTCCCGTCCATGCCGGCGTAGGCATTGCAGATGAAGGCCAGCCCCAGAAGCAGCCGGATAACGCTCATGACCTGAGCCGGTGTTCGTGTATTGAAATGGGCATCGCATAGACAGCTTAATGTATGATCGCGGAACCATACAACAACCGCCATTCAAAAATCCATGCCTGAATCAGGAGTTCTTTCACGCCTTCGACAGGGGCTGCTCAAGACCCGGAACGTGCTGACGGCAGGGCTGGCCACGCAGGCCGGCACGGCGGAGTTGCTCGCGGAACTGGAAGACCGCCTGTTGCTGGCCGACGTAGGCATTGAGACCACCACCCGGATCATGGATGCGCTGCATGCACGGCGCCACCGGCAGGGAAGCGTGCAGGAAGCCCTGCAGGAGAGCATCGCGGAAATCATGGCTCCCTGCAACAAGCCGCTGCTGACGCACGGCGCACGGCCGTTCGCCATCCTGGTGGTAGGCATCAACGGCGCCGGCAAAACCACTACCATCGGGAAAATCGCGCGCCGGCTGATTGCAGAAGACCGCACGGTCATGCTGGCTGCCGGGGATACCTTCCGCGCCGCCGCGGTCGAGCAGCTGCAGTCCTGGGGGGAGAAAATCGGTGCCCCGGTCGTGGCACAGCGAAGCGGGGCGGACAGCGCAGCCGTCGTCTTCGATGCCTACCGGTCCGCAATGTCGCGCAACATCGACGTGCTGATTGCCGACACGGCCGGCCGCCTGCACACCCAGCAGAACCTGATGGATGAACTGCTCAAGATCAAGCGGGCCATGCAGAAAATCGAGTCCAGTGCCCCGCATGAAATCCTGCTCGTGCTGGAAGCCGGCACCGGACAGAATGCCCTGAAACAGGCCATGGGCTTTCACCAGGCGCTTGAAGTAACCGGCCTGTGCATCACCAAGCTCGACGGTACGGCCAAGGGAGGCACGGTGATCGCCATCGCTGACAGGCTGGGGATTCCCATCCGCTTTATCGGAATCGGGGAAGGCGTGGATGACCTGCGGGTGTTCGATGCCTACCATTACGCAGAAGCGCTGCTGCAGGCCCCGGCCAGCCCCGGCCCAGGAACATGATCGAACTGCAGAATGTCACCAAGCGTTACCCGGGCAACCAGGAAGCCCTGTCCAGCCTGAATCTCGCCCTGGAGCGCGGCGAGATGGTGTTCCTCACCGGCCCGTCCGGTGCCGGGAAAAGCACCCTGCTGAAACTCGTGGCCGCCATCGAACGACCCACGCACGGACAGATTTTCATCAACCAGCGTAATATCACGCACATCCCGAAACACAAGGTGCCCAACTTGCGGCGCTACATGGGAATCGTTTTCCAGGACCACCACCTGCTCTACGACCGCAATGTCTTCGAGAACGTGTCACTGCCCTTGCAGATTGCCGGCTACGCACAGGCAGACATCCGGCGCCGGGTACGCGCCGCGCTGGACAAGGTGTCCCTGCTGAACAAGGAACACAGCATGCCGATCACCCTGTCCGGAGGGGAACAGCAGCGTGTTGGAATCGCGCGCGCCGTGGTCAACAAGCCAGCCATCCTGCTGGCCGACGAACCGACCGGCAACCTTGATCCGCAGCTCTCGGCGGAAATCATGCATCTCTTCTCCGAATTCAACCAGGTAGGTGTAACCGTGCTGGTCGCCAGCCATGACCTGAGCCTGATTTCAAGGATGCGCAAACGCATCGTCCGCCTGCGGGACGGACGCAGTTCCGAAGGCGGCGGGCCACTCGCCTGATTCGTCAGCCTGCACGCCATCATGGTAAAAACCAGGCAACTCAAGCCCCTGAGGAAACCCAACCGGACGACGCGCCTGAAGGCGCATGTACGCGATCATCTGCGCAGCCTGGTATTCAGCCTTGGCAAGCTGTGCCGGCAGCCTTTTGCCTCGACGCTGACCGTACTCATGATTGCCGTCGCACTGGCCCTGCCGGCCAGCATGCTCATACTGCTCGACAACCTGCGTGTCGTCACCCACAAGTGGGATGATTCCGGACAGATCACGCTGTTCCTGGACCTGCACATGCCCGTGGAAGAAATCGAGAAACTGCGTGCCCGCCTGCGTGGCCTGGAAGAAATCGAGTCGGTCGAATTCGTGTCTGCCGACCAGGCGCTGGAGGAGTTTCGCGAACTCAGCGAACTGGACTACCTGATCGACGGGCTTGAAAGCAATCCACTGCCCCCCACCCTGACCCTGACTCCTTTCGAGACAGCTAGGGCCCCGGGAATACTGAGCCGGCTGCGGGGCGAGTTCAGCTCGTACCCGGGTGTTGAACAGATCCAGTTCGACATGCAGTGGCTGCAGCGCCTGCAGGGGATGGCCGAAATCGTCCAGCGTGCCATCATGATGATCGGTATCCTGCTGGGCATCTCGGTGCTGCTCGTGGTCGGCAACAGCATCCGGCTGGACATCGAAAACCGGCGGGATGAAATCGAGGTCACCAAGCTGATCGGTGCGACCAGCCGTTTTATCCGCAGGCCTTTCCTCTACGGCGGCATGTGGTACGGGCTGCTGGGCGGCGTACTGGCACTGGTGCTGGTTTATACGACACTGCTGGTCATCGAGCAGCCCGCGCAGCACCTGGTTACTTTGTACAATAGTGATTTCGAACTGATCATGCCGGATGCCGGACAGGTCCTGGGCCTGGTTGCAACCAGCATCGGCCTGGGCATCCTCGGGGCCTGGATGGCCGTCGGACGCCATATTGCCCGGATCGAGCCGAGCTGACCTCCGCTTGCCGTCCAGATGAAAATCCAGCTCCTGAGCGACCTGCATATCGAGTTCGAGGATTTCCGGCCCCGGCCGACGGAGGCCGAAGTCATCGTCCTGGCCGGAGATATCGGGGTGGGCATGCAGGGCCTGCACTGGGCCCGGGAACGGTTTCCCGACCGGCCGGTCATCTACGTGCCCGGCAACCACGAGTTCTACCACCATGACCTGTCCCTGCTGGATGAGTTCAGATTCCTCGCTCCGGACCATGTTCACGTCCTGAACGATGACAGCATGGTCCTCGGCGGGGTGAGGTTTCTGGGCAGCATCCTGTGGACGGATTTCAGCCTGCTGGGCGAGGCGTACCGCGACCCGGCCATCCACCAGGCCTGGCAGTGCATGACGGACTACCTGGTCATCCGCAATCACGGCAGACCCTTCACGCCAAACCAGTCCATGGACCTGCACCGGGTGAGCCGCGAGTGGCTGGCTGCCACCCTGGCAAGGCCGTTTGATGGCCCGACCGTGGTGATCACTCACCATGCCCCTTCCCCCAGGTCCGTGCATGCGAAGTATGCAGGTGACCTGCTGTCGGCAGCCTTTGCCAGCAACCTGGAGTCCCTGATGGGGAGAGACCGTGCGGCCCTCTGGCTGCACGGACACGTACATGATTCCTTCGACTATGAGCTCCGCGGAACGCGGGTGGTCTGCAACCCGCGGGGCTATTCCCCGCACTCCCTGAACGGAGCCTTCAGCCCCGACGCGTTGCTGGAGGTCTGAGTGCCGTGGCGCGCCTGCAAAAATTGTTAGCACTCTATGGTGAAGAGTGCTAAAATAATCCCTGTGGAACCCAGGCAACAGGCACCCGATACAGGAGAAACAGGAAACCCATGACCACCGCGATGACATTCCTTCAGGCATCACCGGCCATCTCCACGGCCAACCTCGAGAGCTATATGGCTTCGGCCCTGCAGATTCCGGTGCTGGACACGGAAGAGGAACATGCCCTGGCATTGCGCCTGTACGAGCACAACAACCTCGACGCCGCACGGACACTGATCATTCACAACCTGCGTTTCGTCATCCATGTGGCACGCGGTTACCTCGGTTATGGCCTGCCGCTGGCGGACCTGATCCAGGAAGGCAACGTGGGCCTCATGAAGGCAGTCAACCGGTTCGACCCCCACAAGGGTGTTCGCCTGGTCTCGTTTGCCGTTCACTGGATTCGCGCGGAAATCCATGAATTCGTGTTGCGCAACTGGCGTATCGTCAAGGTGGCCACCACCAAGGCGCAACGCAAGCTTTTCTTCAACCTGCGCAACTCCAAACAGCGTCTCGCATGGCTGAACCGGGAAGAAATCGATACGGTTGCCAGGGACCTTGGCGTGAAGAGCAGCGACGTGATCGAAATGGAAAAGCGCCTCCGTGACGCCGATCTCGGCTTTGACGTGGCGCACGGTCCCCGCCGGGAATCCACCGGGCTCGCGCCGGCCGAGTACCTGAGCCACCAGGAGAACGACCCGGAGACCGTGGCAGAAAAACAGGACTGGCAGGCGTACCAGGAACAGTCCCTGCAGACCGCGCTGGAAACACTCGATGAACGAAGCCGGGACATCATCACCCGGCGCTGGCTGACGGATGAGCGGGACACCCTGCAGGACCTTGCAGCGAAATACGGGATCTCGGCAGAACGTGTCCGCCAGCTGGAGAGCAGCGCGATCAAGACCCTGAAGGCAGCCGTCGCTACCTGAGCCGAATCTTCTCGGGTGCCCCCCGTGCCAGGAAAATCAGGGTAATCACAGCAAGCAGCAACACGGCCGCACCGCCGTTGTGCAATACGGCGACACTTACCGGCAGGTGCAGCACGACATTGGATACACCCAGCGTAAGCTGCGCGACCAGCAACAGCAGGGTCACCGCACTGGCTGCGCGCAACGCGGCACCGGTACGGGACCCGGCCAGGAAAAAGGCCAGCAGCAGCAGCCAGTAGAGGGCAACCACGACGGCCATGACCCGGTGGCTCAAGTGAATCGCCGTACGGGCCGGGTTGTCCAGGACCCCGAATTCATAATTGGTGCCCAGCCCGCGCCAGAACACGAAGCCTTCCCTGAAGTCTGCCTGTGGCCACCACTGTCCCTGGCAGGTGGGAAAGTCGGTACAGGCCAGCGCCGCATAGTTGGCACTCGTCCAGCCTCCCAGCATGATCTGTCCTATCAGCAGCACCAGCCCCAGCACCAGCAACACGATGCGCCCCGCGGGCTGCCTGGCCCCCCGCCGGACGCCACCGGCACCCAGGTACATCCACCAGAGCAAGGACAGGATGGCCAGCCCTCCCAGCAGATGCAGCATTACGATGACAGGCTTGAGCAGCAGGGTCACGGTCCACATCCCCAGCAGTGCCTGAAACACGACCAGTGCCACCAGGAATACCGGCATGCCGACTGCCTGGCGGGGGTCCTTGCGATTCCGCCAGGCCAGCAGGGCCAGCCATGCGATCAGCAGCCCCAGTGCACCCGCGAAATAACGGTGAATCACTTCCTTCCAGGCCTTGCCCGTCTCGACCGCGCGTTCCGGGTAGGCCGTGTTCGCCTGCTCGACTTCCTGGGCCGATTCCGGGACGCCGAGCAGGTGGCCGTAACACCCCGGCCAGTCCGGACAACCCAGCCCGGCATCGGACAGCCGCACATACGCACCCAGCACGACCACCAGCAAGGCCAGCAAACAGGTCACCAACGCCCCGGTGCGAAAGATGCCATGCCGCTTGCCACTCACTTTGCCCGTATCCCCCGAATGGTTGTTTCCAGGTGTTCAGTCTCCTTCCTTTCCGGTACCCTGGCCACGCAGGACACGGAATCTCTGCAGGCCCGGAGAAGGCAGGATACCAAAGGCCAGCGCAGGGTGCGTATTATTCAGTTTTTGTACCACCGTGCAAACCCTGGACCTCCCCGAGTTTCCTGATCCCGCTTGCCGGCACCCTGACTTCCCCCGGACCGGCGGCCGTGGAGCCCGGGTGGGCCGGCTTGCGTGCATACCCGTAGATCACCTCGTAGCTCGCAGGAAACCGTCCGTTTTCCAGGCGGTACGCTTCATAGGCCTCGAGCAGAGACCGGAATTTCCGCTTGCCCATCAGACCCGGCGGTTTGGACCGGGAAGCTTCGAATTTTGCCTGGCTGCCGGTAGCTTTCAGATCCCGCAGCAGCTGCTGCACGGACGGATACTGGATATCGATCATTTCCATGTCCACGACCGGGTCGACAAAGCCTGCCTCGACCATCATGTCGCCGATATGATGCATGTCGATGAACTCGTGCACGTGCGGCAAGTCATCGACCCTGGCAAAGCTGCGGCGCAACTGCAGCAGGGTGTCCGGTCCGAACGTCGTGAACAGCAGCACGCCGCCCGCGCACAGTACGCGCCCGCACTCCGCCAGTACACGGGGCAAATCCGTGCACCACTGGAAGGTGGAAGTGGAAAAGAGCAGGTCCACCGTCCCTTCATCAAACGGCATCTGTTCCGCATCGCAGCATACCAGCCGCGCCGCCCCGGGGCCTGCAGGCTGTCGCCGATGCTGCAGCAGCATTGGCATGGCCAGGTCACAGGCAAGCATCAGGCTGCGCGGAAACCGGGAGGCGAGTCCCTGCAGGCAACGGCCCGTGGCGCAGCCCACGTCCAGCACGGTTGCAGGCTTCAGCTCCAGCATGTCCACCCGCTGCAGGGCACGCTTGCAGACTTCGTGCTGCACCACCGCGGCATCGTCATAGCTTGGTGCGGCCCTGGAGAAATCATCGCATACGCGATGTTTTTTTATGTCCGGGCATTCAGTCATCTGAAGTACTTCGATGGATCCACTGCAGAAACCGGTCCGGATGCGAAACAAACGGAGCATGCCCCGCATGCGCAACCCGCTCCACCTCGGCCTGTCGCCAGAGGGCAGCCGTATCCTCCACCACACCCACGGGCAGCACCCGGTCGGCTTCCCCGTGCAATAATCGTACAGGAATCCCGACCGGAACCGCTTGCGCACGCAGGTCAACCCGCTCCAGCCACTGCAGGCCCCATCCGATATTTTCCCTGTTCCCGGAATGATCGGACGTGGCCGCCCTCAACACGCCCAGCGTGCGCCGGGCATGCTCCGACTGCAGGACCTGAAGGGCGCAGAACCTTTGCAGGGCCTGACGGGGAGCCTTCGCATACTGCCGGGAAAAACGTGACAGCGCCTCCCGGGGCATGCCGCACGACCAGTCCCCGGATGCGACAAAGCGCGGTGCGCTGGAAACCAGCATCAGACGGCTCACACGATGAGGAAACTGCCGGGCGAAAAGCTGGGCGAACAGTCCGCCCAGGGACCAGCCGACCACGGCGCACATCTTCGGCATTACCCGTGCAAGCAACTCGGCACCCTGCTGCAGGCTGTGATCCCACTGCACGGCATGGCTGTTACCATGTCCCGGCAAATCCACGCACCACACCCGGAACCCTGCAGTCATGCTCCGGGCAACGCCGTGCCACACCTTCGAACTCGAGCCCCATCCGTGCAACAATACGAGGTTCGGGCCATGACCGGATTTTGAGCTATGCAGTTCTGGCACAATTCCTCCCCATGAGTACACTGGTTCTCCAGGTGGCAGCCATCGTCGCAGCGTACCTGCTGGGCTCCGTCAACAGTGCGATTCTGGTCAGCAGGGCCATGCAGTTGCCGGACCCGCGCACGGAGGGCTCCGGCAACCCCGGTGCCACCAACGTACTGCGCGCGGGCAACAAGACCGCAGCCGCCGTCACGCTGCTGGGTGACCTCCTGAAAGGCCTGGTACCGGTCATTCTGACCGATGCCATGACCGGGAGCACCTGGCTGGTTTCAGCGGTAGCCCTGGCTGCGCTGCTGGGCCATGTCTATCCAGTCTACCATCGCTTTCGTGGCGGAAAAGGGGTAGCGACCACATTCGGGGTGTTGCTGGGCCTGAACTGGATGCTGGGAGTACTGTGGGCCATCACGTGGCTGGCCGTGGCCCTGCTGTTCCGCTATTCATCGGTTTCGGCACTGGTGGCCACGCCCGTCACACTGGGTTTTGCGCTGCGATTCTGGTGGGATGATTTCTGGACGACGGGTGTGCTGGCCGTCATCACCGTCCTGGTTTTCTGGCGTCATGCCAGCAACATCCGTGACCTGGCCTCGGGAAAGGAGAAAAAACTCGGCGAGCGCTAGTCAGATTTCATCCAGTGACCAGCGTGGCCGGACCCGTATCTGCAGGGGTTCACTGGCACCGTTTTGCAGGCGTATCAGCCCCAGCTGGGCAACCATGGCTGCATTGTCCGTGCAGTACTCGGGGGCCGGGAAGATCACGTCGACATCCTGTGCCCCGAGTTTACCGGTCAGCCGGCGACGCAGCTTCCGGTTGGCGCCCACACCCCCCGCCACCACAAGGGTCCTCGCCCCGGTACGCCGGACCGCACGCGCGGACTTGATGTACAGCGTATCCACCACGGCATCCTCGAACGCACGGGCCACATCCGCACGGGTCCGCTCGTCCACGCCCTGCAGTCCCCTGAGGGTGTTCAGCACATGCGTTTTCAGGCCACTGAAACTGAAATCGAGGTTCGGACGGTCAGTCATTGGCCGCGGAAAAACGAATCGGTCAGGGCTCCCCTGCAAGGCCAGCTGCTGAATCCGGGGGCCCCCCGGATACCCGAGGCCAAGCATCTGGGCAACCTTGTCGAAGGCCTCTCCGACTGCGTCATCGATGCTCTCGCCGAGCAGGGTGTAGTGCGCGACGGCACGGACCTCCACCAGCAGGGTATGCCCACCGGACACGAGCAGTGCGACATAGGGATAGCCGGGTGCGACATCCTCCAGGAGCGGTGCCAGCAGATGGGCTTCCATGTGATGTACGGCCACGGCCGGCTTGCCCAGCGCCCAGGCCAGGCTGCGTCCCATTCCCGATCCGACCATCAACGCTCCCATCAGGCCCGGTCCCGCCGTATAGGCCACGGCATCAATATCCGTTGCCAGGGACAATCGCGCAGAGTCCATCACCTGCCGGATCAGGGGGCCCAGCTTTCGAACATGGTCACGTGAGGCAAGTTCCGGGACGACACCGCCGTACTCCTCGTGCAGCGCGCACTGTGAATACAGCTGATGCGCCATCAAGCCCCGGTTTTCGCAGATTACCGCAGCGGCCGTCTCGTCACAGGAAGTTTCTATACCCAGTACCCGCACACTCTCAGCTCCAAATCCAACCCCAGGCCCGCCACACGCATCCCGCCACGGACCAGACCCATTATATACCGCCCTGAAAAGGCTTATCTTCCGGATATCCGGACCGGGACGGCAGGCCCGTCGGGAATGCTTGTGACCCGGACGCGTGCCCGGCAGGACTTTTTGTTTGAATTTTGAACACCCGCGGGTATAATCCCGCTTCTTTTGACTTGAATGATCTGCAGGCAGGAATTCACAGCGAACCATGCCAGGAATACGTGTAAAGGAAAACGAACCGTTCGATTTCGCCCTGCGGCGTTTCCGGCGCTCCTGCGAGAAAGCAGGCATCATCACCGAAGTGCGCCGGCGGGAATTCTATGAGAAGCCCACCGAGGTCCGCAAGCGAAAAGCCGCTGCAGCCGTCAAGCGCAATCTCAAGCGCGTCGCCCGTACCAGCCTGCGGCGCAGGCGCCTGTACTGAACCGCCCCCGGCCAGGGGGTGTTCCCGCGCAGGAGGCTTGCTCCCGGCGTGATGTGCCGGTCACCTCTGCTATACTCAGTCGGCCATGCCCCGCTTACAGAATGATGTCCTGATCCGTGCACTGCTCAGACAACCGGTAGAGCGCACCCCGCTGTGGATCATGCGCCAGGCAGGACGTTACCTGCCCGAATACCGGGCCACCCGCAAGCGTGCCGGAGGATTTCTCAAGCTGTGCAAAACCCCCGAGCTGGCTTGCGAAGTCACCCTGCAACCCATCGAACGCTTTGAGCTGGACGCTGCGATCCTCTTTTCCGACATCCTCACCATCCCCGACGCCATGGGACTGGGGCTTCATTTCAACGAGGGCGAAGGGCCGGTGCTGGAAAGACCGGTCTCGAACATGCGCGACGTGGAACGGATCGGACAGTCAGAACCCATGGTCGCGCTCGAGTATGTCTGCGATGCGGTGCGGCTCACGATTCGCGAGCTGGACGGGCGGGTGCCACTGATCGGGTTTGCCGGCAGCCCCTGGACGCTTGCCACCTACATGGTCGAAGGCCAGAGCAGCCGGGATTTCCGCAAGATCAAGGCCATGCTGTACAGGGAGCCGGAAATGCTCGGGCGGCTGCTGGACATACTGAGTTCAGCCACCGCTGCATACCTGGCCGCACAGATTGCCGCGGGGGTCCAGGCAGTCATGATCTTCGACACCTGGGGGGGAGTGCTTGCGCACGATGCCTATCTCAAGTTCTCCCTGGAACCCATGCAGCGCATCGTTACCCGGCTTCTGCAGGACCAGGGGGAATGCCCGGTCCCCATCATCCTGTTCAGCAAGGGTGTGCAAAACGGGCTCACGGACCTGGCCACCACCGGGTGCCATGCGGTAGGACTGGACTGGACCACCGAACTGGGCCAGGCCCGCGCCCTGATCGGCACCCGGGTTGCCCTGCAGGGCAACCTGGACCCGGTGGTACTGTACGCGCCGGACCGGGTCATACGCAGTGAAGTGAAAAAGATCCTCGATCAATATGGCCAGGGCAGTGGTCACGTCTTCAACCTGGGGCACGGAATCCAGCAGTACGTGGACCCGGAAAAGGTTGCCGTGCTGGTCGATGCCGTGAGGGAGTTCAGCCCCGCATACCACTGAACCCGGGCCGGCCACGACCGCACGCTGTGTGCGGAGCCGGGTTTACCTTGCGGAAAGGTTGCGCCAGTCCGGAATCGCTTCGTGCCGAGCTTCGTCCAGCAGCTTCACGAGCGCCTTGACATTCATCCTCTGCATGCCGTGATTTCGCGTCTTGCTCTTCAGCGGCTGGTGACGCTGGCGCAGGCTGAACACCGTGACTTCAACTTCATGGCCCATGCACGAAAACCCGAGTCCAGGCAGGCGGGTGGCGTGCCGGTTTTGCCGGACTCTCCGGTCCTCGATCCGGATGTCCTCCACGCACTGCTGCAAATGGGACAGGACTTCCTCCAGGCAGTCACAGGACACGTGAATGCTGATCGGTGTCCCGGCACAGGCAGTTCCCTCCAGTACCGGCCCGGTCAGGTAGGGCGAGAAAGGCTCCAGCCATCTCATCACCGTCAAGGCAGTAGTGCGCTGCCACCACAGCAGCCGTTCATGCTCCGGCAAAAAGGTCCTGATGAAAGACTGGACTGCCGTTTCGATCTCGGAATTGCTGGGCAACGACCCCAGGGCACGCAACCGTTCACAGGCCTTGAGCTTGGCTTTCTGGTAGTCGTTGACGCCTTCCTCCACGATGATCCTGGCGGCCTCCAGCGCAAGGGTTTCCCGGTTCCTGTCTGGTTTTCGTGCGCGCATCGCCTGTTCAAAAAATCCGTTCCGGACCCTTCGTTTCTCCGTCATTCGGCAGGGGGGCCGCAGAGACCCCGGATTCAGCAGGATTGCCCCGCACGGGCACATACCCCTCGCGAAACGTCTCTTCGATCCCTTCATCGCTGCCCGGGTCGTCAACCGGCAAGCCCGTGGCAGGGTCGATCCGCACGCTCACGATGGTCTGCGGGCGCTTCAGCGTGTTCTCCGCCCTGCCCGCCAGCGCGAACCGCATGAATTCCATCCAGACAGGCAGGGCGGCCACTCCGCCCACTTCCCTGCGCCCGAGTGGCCGGAACGCATCGAAACCCACCCATGCAACAGCGACTATATCGCCATTGAACCCGCAGAACCAGGCATCCCGCTGGTCATTGGTCGTGCCGGTTTTCCCGGCCAGGTCGGCGCGCCCCAGCTGACGGGCCTTGCGCGCGGTGCCGCGCTGGACCACGTCACGCATCATGCTCACCATCTGGTAGGCATTATCCCGGGGCAGGACCTGCTGGGCCATGTGGATCCCGGGAGCCGACAGCCCTTCCGGACCCAGGATCTCCTGTTCGCCGGTACGCAGTTGCTGCTGCAGGTCCAGGCAGTCCTCCTCGCACACCGTCATCGGCCGGGAACGGAACAGGACCTGTCCCCTGACATCCTCGATCCGTTCAATGACATACGGTTCAACGTAGTATCCGCCATTTGCAAATACGGAATAGCCCCGGGCCATCTCGTAGGGCGTCACGGAACCCGAGCCCAGGGCCAGGCTCAGGTTTCTCGGCAGACGCCCGGTATCGAATCCGAACCGTGCGATGTGCTCCATGGCGTAGCGGGTTCCCACTTCCCGAAGCACGCGGATCGAAATCAGGTTGCGGGACCTGAACAGGGCCTCACGCAGACGTGTGGGCCCGAAAAACTTGCCGCTGTAATTCTTGGGCCGCCAGCTGTCCTCCAGGCCGGCATCCTCGAAAACCACCGGGGCATCGTTCACGATGCTGGCAGGCGTGTAGCCGGATTCCAGTGCCGCAGAATAGATAAATGGCTTGAAACTGGACCCCGGCTGGCGTTGCGCCTGCGTCACGCGGTTGAACTTGCTGCGCGTGAAATCATACCCGCCGGTGAGTGCCAGCACGCTGCCGTTCTGGGGATCCATGGCAACGAAGGCACCTTCCGCCTCCGGGACCTGGCTCAGGGTCCACGTGCCGGCCCCGGTGCGCGCGACCCGGATGACATCGCCCAAGCCAAACATGTCGCCAAAGTCCTCCGGGGCCTTGCCCCTGGCATTCTCGTTCACATAGGGCCTGGCCCACTTTGCCTGCTCGATGGACAGGCGCGTGAACTGCCCGTCACCCAGGTACACTTCCAGTTCGCCGGATTCGATGCGGGTGACTACCGCCGCCTGCAGACCGCCCGTGTCACGCATCCCTTCCAGTGCCTGATCCAGCTTCACCTGATCGGGGCTCCCCTCGTCCCGGTATGCAAATTCAACGCGGGATTCCGCGCCCCGGTAGCCATGACGCCGGTCATAGGCATGCAGCCCGTTTTGCAACGCCTGCTGCGCCTGCTGCTGGAGTTCACTGTTGACGGTCGTATAGACGCGGTACCCCTTTTTATAGGCGTCGTTACCGTAGGTCTCGACCATCTGCAACCTGGCCATCTCGCCGACATACGGTGCATCCACCTCCACATCAGGGTAGTGCAGCGATGCGGTAACCGGCTCCTCGAGCATGCCCCGGTAGGTGTCCTCACCGATGAGGCCCAGTGCATGCATCCTGCCCAGCACGTAGTTGCGGCGCAGCGTGGCCCGTTCCGGATTGATGATGGGATTGAAACGTGAAGGGGCCTTGGGCAAGCCTGCGATCATTGCGATCTGTGCAAGGTTCAGCTCGTGAACCTGCTTCCCGTAATAGACTTCCGCGGCCGCCCCGACCCCGTAGGCGCGGTTGCCCAGGTAGATCTTGTTCAGGTAAAGCTCGAGGATCTCGTTCTTGTCAAATTCATGCTCGATACGAAGGGCCAGGAAGATTTCCCTGAGCTTGCGGGTGTAGGTGCGCTCGTTACCGAGAAAGAAGTTCCTGGCCAGCTGCATGGTGACCGTGCTCCCGCCCTGGCGCTTCTCCCCGGTAAGCAGCACATTCATGGCCGCGCGCGCAAGACCCTGGTAATCCACCCCCAGATGCTGGTAGAACCGGTCGTCCTCGGCCGCCAGGAACGCCTGGACCAGTTCGCCGGGCATCGCGTCAATTTCCAGCGGCTCACGGCGCTGTTCACCATAGACCGCGATCAGCTTGCCGTCACGGCTGTAAACCTTGAGCGGCACCTGGAACTCCACGTCCCTGAGCACGACCACCCCGGGCAGGGAAGGGGCCAGGTAGGCATAGGTCCCCAGCACCGCAGCGATGGCGATGAGAAAGGCCCCGAAAACACAAGCAAGCCCGAGTCGCAGAAGCTTCAGGAAAATGGACATGGCCCCTGAACAGAAGTGCAGAAACCAGCCTGCGGACAGCGTGCAACAGGTCTTCCGGCCAAACCGCCATCCGGTTCGGTTCGACCACTTTCCTTATATCCAGATACAGGCATACAGGCTCCGGGCTTCCATCGCTCAGCGCAGACGGATTGCTCCAGCAAAGGCTGGTTTTCAGTAAAGTCATTGTAAGGGAATGCACCCTGCAAGTCATGGCACCGGCAAGGCTGTTCTGCATGCTTTCTCGATACCCCACGGGAGTTCCCGGGCACCGGAACGTACAGGGTAGCCGGTGATTGGCGCAGACATGGCCACGGTCCTTCCGCTGCAAAGGTCTTCTTGATGACACCCTGAGCGGGAGTGACCCGAAATATTCTGTCTGACATCGTTCAATCCACCTTGCCTGACAGTGCCCCTGCGTCTAAAATACAGATCGACTGCGTTCATACCAATAACAATCTTCAGGAGATTATCACTCATGTCATCAACAGAAGACCGCCTCAAAAAACTTGTCCAAGAAAACCTAGATACCGGCAGGGAGCCTGACCTGGATATCAAGTTCAGCGATTCGGGAGTTTCCTCGGTGGATGCAGTGGCATTCATCAAGCTCGCCGGCCAAGAGTTCAATGTCGCAATTCCGCCCGAAGACTTCTCGCAATTTCAGAGCCTGCGGGACCTGGCCAAGTACATTGATTCACGTGCCTGATGGGCATGCCGGAGTCATGACCTCGGATTGACATCCCCCGACAAGCGGCCAGCAGGTTTCACTGCCCCGAATACCGGGCAGTCGTGATCACGGCATGGTTTAGATTGCAAGGCAGGCCAACGCACAGTCTTTTCGACGGGGCTGTGCATGCCTGATCATGATCGCCGCAGCCCAGCCGCCCCCGCGACACCATGCTGGTGGCATCTCTACCGCAAATCCGGAAGTGTGCAGGTCTTCCATGTAGACCTGACACCTGATACGGCCCGCGAGGCAAGTGCGATGGCTTGGCTGGACGCGAAGGAACAGGTTCGCTGGGATCATTTTCGACATGCTCACCCACAGCGCGAATTTGGCTTGTCCCGGGCGGCATTGCGTGCCATCCTCTGCAATCAGCTTGGCTGCGACAATGAGGAACTTGCTTTCGATACCTCGGAGTACGGAAAACCGTTCGCCCTCGCAGGCGGCATTCAGGCACCCGTCAGCTTCAATATCAGTCACAGCGGCTCGCATGGACTGATTGCCCTGGTTCCTGAAGGACGCATCGGTGTGGATGTGGAAGAACGGGTTACCCGGCTTGGTATCGAGGGAACCATCGAGACCATGTTTACTTCGAACGAGCGTGCGGAGTTGGCCTCGGCAGAAGGAGAACAGAAAATTCACCTGTTTTTCAGGCTCTGGACAATGAAAGAAGCACTGGTCAAGGCGGTGGGCAGGGGACTTTATCTGGACCTGTCGGCTTTTGAGATTCCCGTTGCGGTGCGTGGCGGCGTAAAACGGTGCAGCATGTTCCACTTTCCCCAGCTGCCCGCCGTCCGGTGGCAGTTGGAAAACCTGGGTTCCCGAGGTTTCGCTGCGGCCATCGCCTATGAACTGGACCCGGGTTCCGCCGGACAACCCGAGGAAACCCTGTCATAATCTGAACCACCATGTGGGAGTTACCCGAACCAATTTCTGTGTGTGAAACCCGGCTGGACGATGACACCGTTACAACCTTGCGACAACACGGGAATCCGTCGGGCCCCCGTCTCGTCCTGTGTCATGGCAACGGGCTCGCGATCGATCTCTACTACCCTTTCTGGTCACAGCTCACCGGTGACTTTGACCTGATCGTCTACGATCTCAGGAACCACGGCTGGAACAGGGTCGGCGTACGCCGGGAGCATAATGTACCCGTCATGATCCAGGACTTCGGCCTGATCCTGGAATCCATCGACCATCACTACGGAAGCAAACCCAAGATCGGAGTATTTCACTCCGTCTCGGGGCTGATATCACTCCTGTCACCCCCCCAGATCAACAGCTGCATCGCGCAGATCCTTTTCGACCCGCCCGTGTGCAAGCCCGGTTCCAGTCAAGCCGAATTCGATGCGGCAGCCGAACACGCCGCGGCGATGACGCGGCGGCGGGGACATCGATTCCAGACAGAGGAAGAATTTGCGGATTTTCTCAGCTATATGCCGGCGTTTACCCGGGTCCTCCCGGGAGTCCTGCAACTCATGGCCAGGACCACGCTTCGCAAATCTGCCGATGGACAGGATTACGAGCTGCGATGTCCTCGCGAATACGAGGCACAGATCATGGATTACGTGAGAAGCTTTTCACCGCTGGTGGACCTTGAAACGCTTCCCTGCCCGACGAAGGTCGTCGGTGCCGATCCCACCCTGCCTTATGCATACCTGCCAACCTTCGACCTCAGCCATGTCATGACCGTGGATTATGACTTCATCCCTGATGCGACGCACCTGCTCCAGCTGGAACAGCCGGCAGAGTGCGTCACAGCGGTCCGGCAGTTCCTGGAACACAAGGGTCTAGCCTAGCCGGTGCAGGTGGAAATTCCCTTCCGGAGAGTCAGGAAGTTTTCCGCAGGCCGTGAAAAAGCAAGGTGGCCCGTTACGGCTGTTTGCCTGCCGTACTGATCCAGTAGTGCTGTCGCTGGAACGGATAGCCCGGCAGTGAAATTCGACGCCGTGCCTCTCCCGCGAACAGCCCCTGGAAGGAAACCGGCAGGCCCGCCTCGTACACCTTCGCCACGGTCCCCACGAATTTCCGGTAAATGTCCTCCACCGACTCGTCACCAGACGGTTCGTGCAAGCTTGGGATCCGCGCCGGCTCCCCGGCATCCCAGGCAGAAGCAAGCCTGGAGCCCAATGCCTCATCCAGGCCGATTTCCACCAGCCCATCGATTCCAAAATCCGCCAGCGCCGCGGCACATTGCTGGAGTTCCACCGGTTTACCCGCTTGCTCGCGCCAGTAGGTTGCGTCGAGCACTTCGTCAGGCCCTACCGGCCGACCCATTGTGCTGCTGATCAGGGGAATCGACGGCGGCGCGACCGTGAAATCCGAAAAAGCCGTTTCCAATTCATCCAAAACCCCGTCCAGCGCGCCACGCGCTGCCGCAAACTGCAAGCCATCCTTCAGACTGAATACTCCCGCCGCCTGCGCTGCCACGACTTCACCGAGACCATGGCCAATCAGTGCGCTCGGGCGAACCCCCATGCTCAGCCACCATGCTGTAAGCGCGCATTCCAGCGCATAGACAGCCGGTTGCGCCCATGCAGGATCGTCCAGGCTTGCTTTCGAATCGGTTCGGCCAAACATCACTTCCAGTAGCGAAACTTCCCGTTCCTCCCGAAGCCAGGTATCACATTGATCCAGCACCGCCCGTATTACCGGCTCACTCCGATACAGCGCTTCTCCCATCCTGACCCACTGGCCGCCTTGCCCGGTGTACACGAACGCGGCCTTTGCCACCACTCGCGGCTCTGATCTTTCGCCCGCTTCTCCCAGCGCCTCCAGCCCGTGCCTCAAGGATTCGGCATCGCTGAACACCACACCTGCGCGGTGAGTGAAATGACTTCGCCCTATCCCGGCCGTCCACGCCATGTCGGCAAGCAACCGGTCCGGAGTTTCGCCTTCCTCGAAAAGCTCCCCCGCATGATCGTCAAGCCATGACCGGTATTTCCCAGCCAGCTCTCCAAGTGCTGCATGCGACTTCCCGGAGAGGGGCAGGATTCTTGCCGCACGCGGGTCGAACTCCCCCCCTGCCGCCGGCAGCGAATCCTCGGTGGATTCCGGCAGCAAGATGCCGACAGCCTGTTCGGCCCCCCTGGGGGCGGATATCCCGTCGGACTTGAATGGCCTGCCCTGCGGCGCGTCGTAACCCTCCACGATGACATGAGCATTCGTCCCCGACAGCCCAAAAGCACTCACACCTGCCCGCGGCGGGCGGTCGGGGTCGAGTGGCCAGTCGGTCGTTTCCGACGCCACCCGTACGGGCAACCGGTCCCAGTCCACCTGCGGGCTCGGATTCCGGAGGTGCAGTTGTCCGGGAATCACCCCCCGCTGCATCGCCAGCACGACCTTGATCAGCGCCGAAACTCCCGCCGCCCATTCCAGGTGCCCGATGTTCGGCTTGACTGAGCCGATCAGCAGCGGACGATCCGCCTCGCGCCCTTTGCCGTACACTGCTGCAGCCGCGCACACTTCGATCGGATCACCCAATTCCGAGCCTGTTCCATGAGCCTCCAGGTAATCCACCTCCGACGGCGGCATCCCGGTCTGGGCCAGTGCCTCGCCCAGCACCTGCTCCTGTGCCGTTCCGCTCGGCGCCGATATGCCGGCACTTGCCCCGTTCTGGTTGACTGCCGAACCCCGGATAACACCCCAGATTCGGTCACCGTCCGCTTCCGCCTCGCTCAACCGCTTGAGAACCACGATCCCGCAACCCTCGCCTCGCACGAAACCATCTGCTGCGGTATCGAAAGCCCTGCACCGCCCGCTCGCCGACAGCATCCCGAAGTCCGCCATGAACTTTGTGACCGCGGGGGACAGGACCACGTTGACCCCTCCGGCCAGGGCCAAATCCACCTCGCCCCGCTGCAGGCTCGCGGCCGCCTGATGCACAGCAACCAGTGACGAGGCACAGGTCATGTCCAGCGGAATCGCCGGTCCCATGAAACCCAGTGCATAGGAAATCCGCCCGGCCGCTACACTTCCGGCAGTACCGATATAGTTGCCTTCCTCGCCGAGGGCTGTGGCCAGGTCCCGGTATTCGCTGCCGCCCAACCCCACATAGACCCCGGTTTGGCTGCCTTTCAGCAGACCGGGATCCATTCCGGCATCCTCGAGTGCCTGCCAACTCATTTCCAGCAACAACCTTTGCCGGGGATCCATGGTTCGTGCCTCGATCGGCCGGATGCCGAAGAAGCGCGCATCGAATTTGTCGAGCCCTTCCACAAACCCGCCGCGGCAGTAAGCGGCATATCGGGTGAGAAAGTCTTTCTCAATTTCGCCCCAGAAGTCGGAATCCCGGCGCGCGTCGGTCACCATGTCCTCGCCGGCCTCAAGTACACGCCAGAATGACGCGAGATCCGGAGCGCCAGGAAATCGGCACGCCATGCCCACGATTGCGATGCCGTCATCCTTCCGCTGTGCCACCGGCTGTTCCTCAGGCTCGGGTTGAGCCTGAGGGGCAGGTGCGCTGCCAATATCGCCGATCTCTTCGGCCAAGTGACCGGCGAGCGTTGTGATGTCGGGGTAGTCGAACACAACCGTGTTGGGTGCCGTGTACTCCTCGGAAAAGGCCCGGTTCAAGCGGTTGCGCAACTCCACTGTCATCAGTGAGTCCATTCCAAGATCGAAAAATCCTACTGTGGGTGCAGGCGCCGTCGGCAGTCTCAGCACCGCTTGCACCTCTTGCTGCAAGAAAGAGACGAGGAGTTCCTTGTGCGCTGCCGCAGGCACCCCGCGCAGCTGGGAAAGCAGGTCTCCCGACAGGGCTGAGGCTTCGGCCTCGTTGTCCGACGCAACGGACAGCAGATCCTCCAGCAGGGGAGGACGGGTTCCGGTGGCTTCCTCGAACACGGCCCAGTCCATCGCCATCACCACGGAATTCGTAGTGTCCTGGCGCACCAGGTTCTCAAGCGCCTTGATTCCCTGCTGCGGAGTGAACCAGCGGCCACCGAGCGCGGTGCGGCGGCGATCGATCCGCTCCCGTTGCTCTGCCGCTTCACCGATTTCCGACCAAGCCCCCCAGGCAATGGCCTGTCCCGGGAGGCCTAGCGCGCGGCGATGGCCAGCAAGCTGGTCCAGGAAGGCATTGGCCGCGGCATGATTCGCCTGGCCGGGATTGCCCATCACGCCAACCCGGCTCGAGAAGAGAATGAAAAGATCCAGGTCGCGATTCACTGTCGCGCGGTGCAGATGCCAGGCCCCCAGAATCTTCGGCCACAGCACTTTCTCGAAACTCTCCCAGCTCTGGTTGGTCAGCGCAGCGTCCGACAGCACCCCCACGCTGTGGATCACGCCGCCGAGGGGCGGCAGGTCCTGATCGATTCGCGCCAGCATTTGATCCACCGCAGCGACGTCCAGCACATCCGCCAGCTCCACCTGCACCGTTATCCCGCGTTCCCTGAGCGCGCTGATCGTCTTCTCGGCCGCAGCATCCGGATCCCGGCGCCCATTCAGCACGATGGCTCCCGCTCCCTGGCCCGCGAGCCACTCGGCCACGGCACACCCGATTCCACCCAATCCGCCCGTCACCAGGTAGGTCCGGTCGTGGCGCAACTGACCCCTGATGAGCGCTGGCGGAGTCAGGACGATTTTTCCGAGGTGCCGTGCCGAACGCATGAACCTCAATGCGGCGCCCGCTTCGGCCAGCGGCCACCTGCTGTGGACGATCGGCTTCAGTTTCCCCGATGAAAACTGCTCCATGATGCCGCTCAGAACCCTTCCTACCCACGCCGGGTCTGTTTTTTTCAGAACGTCCAGTTCCAGAATGTCATAGGCCACGTCCGGGCGTGCCGCAGCCATCTCGTCCTGGCTCAGGATGTCACGCCGGGCCAGTTCCACAAAACGCCCCCCCTTCGCCAGGCAGGACAAGCTGGTGTCGATGAAGCCTTCTCCCGTCAGGCAGTTCAGCACCACGTCCACTCCTGCGCCATCCGTAATTTCGAGGATCTCCTTCCCGAATGCCGTCTGGCGGCTGTCGAACACGTGTTCCACACCCAGTGACCGGAGATAGGCCTGCTTAGGCGCGCTTGCAGTGGCGAAAACTTTTGCTCCCGCAGCATTGGCAAGCTGGATTGCCGCGAGCCCCACGCCACCCGCACCCGCGTGAATCAGAACACGGTCTCCGGCTTCCAGGCCGGACAGCTCGTAAGACAGTGCGGCCGATACGAATGCGCTCGGTATCGTGGCGAGCGCCGACACTGAAACGCCCGGCGGTGCCGGGGCCACCAGTTCTTCCCGGGTAATCATCTCCGGCCCAAATGCCCCGAATCCCAGTCCAACCACGCGGTCTCCGACCGAGACGGCAGTGACGTCGGAGCCCACCTCGAGAACATGGCCGCATAGCTCCCTCCCCAGGTTTCCTTCCTCGATGAAACCGAGCGAGCGGAACACATCCCAAAAGTTGAGCCCTGTGGCCTCGACCGTGGCGCGGACCTGTTTCGGCTCCAGGGTGCGCTCCGGAAGCAGCTTGATTTCCGGCTTCTCGAACATCCCGCCCGGATCCGGAGACAGCACCCAGTCCGGTTCTTCCGGCAGAACCAGCCGCTCCGCCTCGGTGCCAGATCGAACCAGGCGTGCAGCCAGGCGGTCACCCAAGCGATAGGCGATGTGGTTTTCCTGGTCCGGGTACAGCAATTCGTTGAGAAAGTCTGCCGGGAAAGCTGTTTCCGCGGGATCCAGATCGATCATCCTCGGTTGCAGATGCGCCGCCTCCTGAGCCACCACCTTGCCAAAACCCCAGAGTGTCGCGCCTGCGAGTTCCCCGTCGCGCTCCCGCTCAAGCACCTGTGCTCCCCGCGTGACAAACCATACGCCCTTGTCGGGTGTCACGTCGGCATCGGCCATTCCCTGCACCAGCGCCAATGCGCTCGCGCAGGCCTGTTTGACGTCTTCCGCCATTTCCCCGGTCAACGCCTTGGCCCCATGGCCGTCCAGCGCCGCAAGATGCACCACGCCGTTGAACGGCACCTCCCGGGGCAGGCTTTCCAGCAGTAGCTGCCACGATTCGCGCCGATCCATTTCCACGGCGGCCTTGAAGACGCCGGGACCACCGGCTGCCAATTGCCCGTCTTCGGACGATTCGCTTCCTGCCAGTACGACTGTCTGGTTCCTTGCTGCCAGCAAGCCCGCAAGCGCGGTGGCCGCATCTCCACGAGACGCTGTCAGCACCCATACGCCCGGGGGCTCCGCCACTTCCACGGGACCCCGTGCGACGATCACGCCCTTGTCCGGCATCTTGGCTGCACCGGACTCGTCCACTCCAAGAACTTCCACTTCCCCGAAACCCGAGTTGCCAAGTGCTTGACGCCACACCGCGGGACTCGCGAGGGCGTGGTGGGGACGGTAGTCATCGGCAAACCGCCACCAGCCGTCCAGCTGCCCGAAAGTCAGGTCCATCCAGCCCTGGCCGTGGAGGTTCTCCAGTGCGATCAACTGTCCCGATGGTGCAAGAAGATCCCGGCAGTGTCCCAGTGTTTCATCAAGATGGCGCGTCGCGTGCAGCACGTTGGATGCAATCAGCAAGTCATAACCGTGGGAGCTGAAACCTTGAGTGATGGGGTCCTTTTCAATATCCAGCGGTCGGTATTCGATGCAGCCGCCAGCATCCCCGAAGCGCGCCTCCGCTTCCGCAAAAAAGCCTGCCGAAATGTCCGTGTACGTGTAGTCGAACCGTCCCGGTGGAAGCTCCGGGAGGACGGACGCAGTCGCCGATCCCGTGCCTGCACCGACTTCGACGACCCTGAGGCGCCGCCCTTCGGGCAACGTGGCCACGAGCGTCCGCACCGCATCGGCCAGCATCCGGTTCGCGGCCCGTGCAACCGGCGCCTTCAGGTACAAATCCGCCGCAGTCGGCTCTCCGCTGCTGAACAGTAGCGTCAGCGGATCCTCTTGGCCACGCAGCACTTCGGTCAGGGCACCGCCGGACCGGCAGAACAATCCGATCTCGGTCAGACCGTGCGGATAGAGTTCGGCCATCCGTGTGTGGAATTCCTCGGGGTTGTCCGGCAGTTCATCCGGCAGCGGGTCTTCCGGCCCAAGCACGACAGTGAACCCCTCCTGCGTCTCCTCCAGCACTCCCGATTTGGCAAGCATTTCGAACAGCCGGCGGAACAGGCGTTTGTGATCCTCGACGACTCCCAGGCGTTGCCGCAGATCATCAGGGTCTACGGTCATGCCCACCTCGCGCTGCCAGCCCAGCTTCTCCAGATTCGTGAGCGCATAGGATCGCGACCACCGTTCCAAATCCATCAGCAGGGAGTTCCTGTCCTCCGGCTTGACTCCCTCGGCCGCTACATACTCAGAGAACAATCCCGCACCGGCTGCGACAGAAGACGGATCCGGAAAGAAGTCGGCAGAAGTTATTCCCTGTTCGAGGGCGCAGTCGCGCCAGACAATCTCGTACAGCAGATCCTTCACTCCCTCGACCGCCGACAACAGCGCCGCCCGCGTCGCCCGTTTCACCATGTACCCGCTCAACCCGCCAAGCAAAGCCCCGGCCGGATCGTAAATACGCAATTCCCCGCTCAGGACCTCCGCCGCCAGATCCGTTTTCTCTTCCGATTGGCCGGCCGAGGCCTCATTGATGCGCACGTGGCAAAGCACCCGGTTTGGCAGTGGCTTCGCCAGCCACAGTCGCTCCCAGCCGAACGGCAGGTACGTCGCCTCCCCCTGGGCGCCCGTCACGTTTCGCGCCACACCCACGACCTGAAAGCAACCGTCCAGCACAAGCGGGTGGACATCCAACTCGTTCCGGCCCAGGGATTCCGGCAAAGACACTTCTCCCAACGCTTCACCTGGCCCGGACCACACCTTCCTCAGCGTGCGGAAGAATGGGCCGAGGTCGATTCCGGTCGCTGCCTTGGCACGGTAATAAGCCGACACGTCAGCGGGCGACAGGCCGGACTTCAGTTTTTCGACATCGATCTGGGTGCTGCCTTCCGGCATGGAAGTGCCCGTCGATACACGGCCCTCAATGTGCTTCACCCAGCCTTCCTCGCCTCCCCTGCTGAATATCCGGACACGCCGCGACGGCGCCTGTTCGGGGGCATCGAGCACAACCTGCACCTTTCGGCCATTCTCCTCTTCCCCGTCCCTCGCCTCCGCGTCCGAAAAGATCAACGGGTTATGCAGCTGCAGGTCTTCGACCACCATCGGCCGGCCGCCTTCGGCAAGAGAGGCCGATGCCGCCATACCGCCATACAGGGCACCCGGTGCGATGAGCAGACCGAATACCCGGTGGTCGCTCAACCACGCCGGATCCGAGGGGAAGATCTCGGTCTCGAAAATGATCTCGCCACTGGCGGATTCATGCCGGACGCCCAGCAAGGGGTGACCTTCGGCCAGGAGCCGTCGCTTCGAGGCCTGGACCCAGTGGCGTTCGCGCTGGAACGGATAGCCCGGCAATGAAATTCGTCGCCGCGTTTCGCCCGTGAAAAGTCCCGGGAAATGAATCGGCAGCCGTGCCTGATAGGCTTGCGCGACGGCCTCTGCAAAATCACTGCCGCTGGCGGCTGCCTTGCCGTTGCCGGATGGCGGGCGCAGGCTCGACAGTACCGCGGGAGCCTGTGCGGATTCGGGCCAAGCCGCAACCGCCATGGGAGCCAGCACGGAGCGTGGACCGATCTCGAGCACCAGGTCCACCCCGAGTTCCGCCAAGGTTCCAACGCCACTGGCGAAGGCCACCGGCTCCCGAGCATGCCGTTTCCAATAGGCCCCGTCCAGCACCTCGTCAGGTCCCACGGCCTGACCCGTCAGGTTGCTGACCACGGTCAGGGAGGGAGGCCTGATTGTGATGCCCTCCAGGGACGCTTCCAGCGCGTCCAGAGCCGGTTCCACCAGGGCGCTGTGGAACGCCCGGGTCGTGTTCAGACGCTTGACCCGGATTCCTTCCGATTCGAGGTGTTTCGAGATGGCTTCGATTTCCCCGGTCGGGCCGCTGATCACCTGATGGCTTCCATTGTACGCCGAAACGCTCAGCCTGGCGCCGGCCGACGAGGTATTGAATGTCTCGACCTCCGATGCCACCGGCTCCGGTTGCGTGAAAACCGCGGCCATGGCGCCCGGTTCGGTTTCCGACAGCAATGCACCCCGGATCGCGGCAAACCGCATCCCGTCCTCAAGACTGAAGACGCCTGCCGCCTGGGCTGCCGCCAGTTCCCCGACGCTGTGCCCCACGACCACGCTGGGCCGGATACCCAAACTCGTCCATAGCGCTGTCAACGCGCACTCCAAAGCGTAAAGAGCCGGTTGTTCCCACGCCGTGTCTCCAAGTTCGCCTTCACCCCCGGCCCGGCCAAACATCACGTCCAGCAGGGAGACTCCCCGTTCATCCCGGAATGCCGCTTCGCAGCGATCCAGCACCGCGCGCGCAACCGGTTCGTGTTCGTAGAGTGCTTGTCCCATGCCGGCCCACTGGCTTCCCTGACCGGTGTAGACAAACGCCACCCTGGCCGCCCTCCCCGGTTTTACGCTGTCGTCTGCTTCGGCCAGATCTCCCAGGCGTTTGCGCAGCGACTCGGCATCACGGAACACGATCCCCGCACGGTAATCGAAATGGCTCCGCCCCACGCCGGCGGTCCACGCCATGTCCGACAGCAACGGTTCCATGGCAATGTTCTCTGCAGATTCCTCGGCCCGGTCGTCAAGCCACGACAGGTACCGCTTTGCCAGCTCCCGAAGCGCGCCCTCCGACTTGCCCGACAACGGCAAAAGACGGCTCTTGCGTCCATTCCCTTCCTGCTCCAGCCGCGGCAGGTCCGCCACGGCCATTGGCGGCGAGATCTCCACGGCCCTTGCGGGACCCGCAGCCCGATATCCTTCGCCCAGGGCCGGACCCGGACCGTCGTACTCTTCCACCACAATGTGGGCATTCGTTCCGGATATCCCGAAGGAATTCACGCCCGCCAGTCGCGGCCGCCCGCGATGGCGGGGCCAGTCCGCCGTGGACGAGGTGATCTGCAGCGGCAGATGATCCCAGTCGATACCCGGGTGGGGATCCTGGAAATGCAAGTGTTTCGGTATTACGCCTCGCTCCACCGCCAACACGGCCTTGATCAGTCCGGCAACCCCGGCAGCAGACTCCAGATGTCCGACGTTGGTCTTTACGGAACCGACCAGGAGCGGGTGGTCCGCCTCGCGTCCCTTTCCGTAGACCGAGGCCACCGCATTGATTTCAATGGGATCACCGACCGTCGTTCCGGTACCGTGCGCTTCCAGGTAATCCACTTCCGACGGAGAAATGCCCGCCTGCGATAGCGCTGTCTCAATCACCTGTTCCAACGCGGGTGTATTGGGAACCGTCAGTCCGACGCTGGCTCCGCCGTGATTCACCGCCGAACTCCGGATGACGCCCCAGATGCGGTCACCATCCGCTTCCGCCTCGCTCAGCCGTTTCAGGATCACGACCCCGCAGCCCTCGCCGCGCACGTAACCGTTCGCAGAGGCGTCAAAAGCCTTGCACTGGCCATCGGGAGACAGCATCATCGCGTCCGCACGCAGTTCGTACACGCGGCTGTTCAGGAGGGCCTGCACGCCACCGGCAATGGCCAGGTCCGCCTTGCCCTGCTGCAGATCAACCACTGCATCGTGGATCGAGACCAGAGACGACGCGCAGGCGGCATCCACGGCCTTCGCCGGCCCCATGAGACCCAGTACGAAAGAAACCCGCCCGCTGGCGCCATTCAGGTTGGTGCCGCTGAGCGCATAGAGACACCCGGCCGCCTCGGTCGGTTTGTTCGTGTCCAGAACCAGCATCCGGTACTCGTCGTTGCTGATCCCGGTGTAGACGCCGGTCCGACCGCCTTTGAGCCGGTCCGGATCGATCCCCGCATCCTCGAGTGCCTGCCAGCTGGTCTCGAGCATCATGCGCTGCTGTGGGTCCATCAGTTGTGCTTCTGCCGGTGAAATCCGGAAAAACGCGGCATCAAACTGATCGATATCGGCAACGAAGGACCCGAAGCGGCAGGCTTCGTTCGAAACCGAACCGCCAGGGAAAAGCTCTTCCATGCGCTCGCCAGCCGTGCCGGAAATTCCCTCGCTGATCGAGTTCCCGCCGCTTTCGAGCAGATGCCAGAAAGCCGGGATATTCGGCGCGCCGGGGAACCGGCAGGCCATGCCTATGACTGCTACAGGTGGATCACCCGCGACACGCTTCGGCTCCTGAGGGTCAGCGGGGGTAGAAGGCTGGTCTGGCTTCGCCATGAAGAGGTCGTCCGTGGACTGGGATGAATTCATAGCCAGGTCGCCCGGGTCGAAGTCGGTGGCAAACTCGTGCCCACACCGAATCAAGGCAAGTGAAATTCATATCCGTATAATACCCAAGCCATCTTGAAAATCACAATAACCGCTTAAAGGATTTTACCATGGCAACCATGGAACACCGTATCCGAGAACTCGTTCGGCATCCCCCGGATCCGGACCCGAACTTCGAGGCTTCACTCGCAGACCCCGGCGTGTCCTTCGCCGATGCAATTTCCTTCATGAAGGTGGTCATCCGGGAATTCAGCGTCGAAATTTTTCCTGCGATCCGTCACAGATCATGAATTTGCAGGACCTGGCTGCTTTCACCGGTTCACGCACGTGATGGAACCCGGCGTTTTCATTTATACTGCCTCCACTGCACAAGACTTTTTCCTCCCGTTATCCGAGACCTGCAAAACACATTGCCTGATGAAATCCGGTAACATCATCCTGGTCGGCGCGATGGGCGCCGGCAAATCGACGGTCGGCCGCAAGCTCGCCAGGCGCCTCGACAGGACGTTCTACGACAGCGACCGGGTGATTGAAGAAAAGACAGGTGTCGATATCGCCACGATCTTTGAATACGAGGGTGAGGAAGGTTTTCGCAAACGCGAGGAGAATGCCATCGCCGAGCTGTGCCGGCTCGAAACCATCGTTCTTGCCACCGGTGGAGGCGCGGTGCTCTCCCGGCGCAACCGGGATGCCCTGTCGGCATCCGGCACGGTCTTTTACCTGCAGGCCACCGTGGACGCCCTGTTCGAACGGGTCCGGAACGACTCCAACCGCCCCCTGTTGAAAACGACCGACCGCAAACGCACCCTGGCCGATCTGCTGCTGCAAAGAGAGCCGCTCTACATGCAGGCTGCGGATCATACCATCACAACCGGTCAGCGCGGCACGAGCTGGATTGCCGACGAGATCGTAAGGCAACTGGACCGCAGTCCCGGCTAGGCGCCCACCGGAGAGTTTTTGCGCATGATCACGTTTGAAGTGGAGCTGGGCGAGCGAAGCTACCCGATCTACATCGGCGCAGGCCTGCTTGCACAATCCCGGTGCCTGGAGGATCACCTCCACGGCAGCTCCGTATTCATCCTCAGCAACGATAAGGTGGCCCCGCTGTACCTGGACGCAGTGAAGCAGCACCTCGGGGCGTACCGCTGCAAGCACCTGGTGCTGCCGGACGGGGAGTCCTGCAAGTCACTGGAAACCATGCACCGCGTGTACAGCGCCCTGCTTGAAAACCGCTGCGACCGGGACACGACGCTGCTTGCACTGGGCGGAGGCGTGATCGGTGACATCACGGGCTTTGCCGCGGCAACCTACATGCGTGGAGTCCCGTTCATCCAGGTCCCCACCACGCTGCTGGCCCAGGTGGATTCCTCCGTCGGAGGCAAGACCGGAGTGAACCACCCGCTGGGCAAAAACATGATCGGAGCGTTCTACCAGCCGCAGTGCGTCATTGCCGACCTGGATACCCTCAACACCCTGGACGACAGGGAGCTGAGTGCCGGCATCGCGGAAATCATCAAGTACGGGCTCATACGCGATGCCGGGTTCTTTGACTGGCTGGAACAGAATATCGACCGCCTGCTCTCACGGGACCCGCAGGCCCTGGGCCAGGCCGTGCACCGTTCCTGCAAAAACAAGGCGGTGGTCGTGGCCGAGGACGAACTGGAAAAAAGCGGAACCCGCGCCCTGCTCAATTATGGCCATACCTTCGGCCATGCCATCGAGACCTGTACCGGGTACGCAGACTGGCTGCACGGAGAGGCCGTGGCCTGCGGCATGCTGATGGCCGCCCGGCTTTCGGTCCGGCTTGGCTGGCTGGACGAGGCGGACAGGCTGCGCATCGAGCGCCTGCTCGGCAAGGCCCGGCTGCCTGCCCGGGCGCCCGAAGGCATGCGGCCCGAACAGTTCCTAGAGCGCATGGCCGTCGACAAGAAAACCCGGGCCGGCAGGCTGCACCTGGTGCTGCTGCGCGGCATCGGCCAGGCCGTGCTCACGGCGGACTTTCCCGCGTCGAAACTCAAAGACGTGCTGCAGGAATTCTGCGGGGCATGAGCCGTGCACGCCGGTCGCGCCCCGAACCGTCTGAACCCCGGCAAGGCCTGGCTCCCTATGCCGCGTGCGATGCAGCCTCGAAAGGCCGCCTGCACGCAGAGGACTGGGTGTCCCGCCAGCAGGAATACCAGCGTGACCGGGAAAGGATTATCCACAGCACGGCATTTCGCAGGCTCGAGTACAAGACCCAGCTGTTCGTCAATCACGAGGGAGACCTGTTCCGTACGCGCCTGACGCATTCCATCGAGGTGGCCCAGGTGGCGCGCCGCATCGCCTGCGCCCTGCAGCTCAATGAAAACCTGAGCGAGGCCGTCGCACTGGCCCATGACCTGGGCCATACCCCTTTCGGCCATGCCGGCCAGGATGCCCTGAACGCATGCATGCGCACGCACGGCGGGTTCGAGCACAACCTGCAGTCCCTGCGGGTCGTGGACCGGCTGGAACTGAAATACCTGCAATTCCCGGGGCTGAACCTGACCTTCGAAACACGCGAGGGCATCCTCAAGCACTGTTCCAGAAAGAATGCCCGGGCCCTGGGCGAGATCGGCCAGCGGTTTATCGACCGTACACAGCCCAGCCTGGAGGCGCAGTTGGTCAACGTCGCCGACGAGATTGCCTACAACACCCACGATGTCGATGATGGCCTGCGTGCCGGCCTGATCTCCATTTCCCAGCTGAGGGACGTGACGCTGTTCGGCCAGCACTACCGTGCCGTGGAACGCGGACATCCGGAACTGACCATGCGCAGGAAGCTGTACGAATCCATTCGGCGCATCCGGCGCGACCTGATCGACGACCTGGTGGCCGCCAGCCAGGCAGCCATCGACCGCCATCAGGTGGCGGACATCGAGGACGTGCGCCGCCATGACGGGGTACTGATCCGTTTCAGCCAGCCCATGCGGCAGCAAAACAGCGAACTCAAGTCCTTCCTGCAGCAACACCTGTACCGGCACTACCGCGTACACCGGATGAACCGGCAGGCCAACAGGGTGGTTTCGGACCTGTACAAGGCATTCTTCGAGGACTCCCGGCTGATGCCGGACGAATACCATCAACAGGCCGTCTCCGCCCAGGAACGGTCCGGGGAGAGTGCACGGGCTCGGATCATTGCCGACTACATCTCGGGCATGACCGACCGGTACGCGATTGCCGAGCACGAACGCATTTTCGATGCCAAGATCATCTGAACACGCACTGCATGCGCAGGCTTGACCCGGTCCAGACCGAAAGCGCATCATTAATCGGCCGGGTGCTGCCGGGCATCCGGGAGCAGACGGACCGTGATGAATAACCCTAACCATTGAACCCAGTGCTGCCTGTGCAACGGACCCAAGGTGTCGACAAGAATCCCCCAGTCCTTCCTTGACGAGCTGATCACGCGTACGGATATCGTAGAGCTCATCAACAGCTACGTGCCGCTGAAAAAAAAGGGCAAGGAGTTCATGGCCTGCTGTCCCTTCCACAATGAAAAAACCCCTTCCTTCACGGTCAGCCAGGACAAGCAGTTTTACTACTGCTTCGGCTGCGAGGCGCACGGCACGGCACTCGGCTTCCTGATGGAGTACGAAAGGCTCGACTTTCTCGAAGCCGTGGAAACCCTTGCCCAGCGTGCCGGCCTCGAGGTTCCCCGGGACAGGACCACACCCGAACAGCAGGCGTACCGGGAACTGTTCGGCCTGCTCGAGCAGGCCCATGCACACTTCATGGACATGCTGGCCCGGAACCCTGCGGCGGGCGGCTACCTGAAGAAACGCGGACTGAGTGACGAGATCATCACCCGCTTCGGCCTTGGCTACGCCCAGGACCGCTTCGACGGCCTGCTGAACCGGCTCCGGCAGGCCGCCCCCGAGGGACTGCTCATGAAGTCCGGGCTGTTCAAGAGGAACGAACGGGGGATGTATGACCTGTTCAGAAACCGGGTCATGTTTCCAATCCGGGACCGCCGCGGCCGCGTGATCGGGTTTGGCGGACGGGTCCTGGACGATGCAGTGCCCAAGTACCTGAACTCGCCGGAAACCCCGGTGTTTCGCAAGGGAGAAGTCCTGTACGGCATGCACGAGGCGCGCAAGGCGAGGGAGGCGCAGAAGCGGGTGCTCGTGGTGGAAGGGTACATGGACGTGCTGGCCCTGGCACAGCACGGCATGGAGAACACCGTGGCTACGCTGGGCACGGCGACCACGACCCCGCACATCCAGCAGCTGTACCGCTATACCGAGGAAATCGTCTTCTGCTTCGACGGCGACGCGGCGGGCCGCAGGGCCGCCTGGCGTGCAGCGGAGCAGACCATCCCGGTGTTCCGGGACGGGCTGGAAGCGAGGTTCCTGTTCCTGCCGCAGGGGGAAGACCCGGACAGCCTGATCCGCTCGCAGGGGAAAACCGCCCTGGACGAAAAGATGAAGGAAAGCGTTCCGCTGTCCACCTTCCTGTTTGAAAAGCTGGGCGAGGATACGGATACCGAATCGCCTGCGGGCAAGGCCCGGCTCGCGCAGCAGGCCAGGCCGTTGCTGGAAAGGTTCCCGGACGGGGTGTTCAAGCGGCTGGTGTTCGAGGAGTTGGAAAAAAGGGTCGGCACACCCCTGCTGCGCGAGCCGGACCGTGGCGGCACCCCCCCTGCGAAAAAGTTCGGGCTGACCGATGCCCTGACCCGGGCCACACCGGTCAGGCTTGCAATCTCGGCCCTGCTGCACGAACCCGCCCTGGCACAGGAGGTCACATCCCTGGAACTGTTGCAGAAATCCGCGATTCCGGGTGTTGCGCTGCTTGCAAGCGTGATCACGATCTGGAAACAGGAGCCGGGACTGGGGCATGCCGCGCTGATCGAGCGCTTCCACGGACAACCCGAGGCGCACCAGCTGCAGAAACTGCTGACCTGGAAATCGCCGAGGCTGCAGGAACCTGGCCAGGCCTTCGGGGATGCCCTGAACTGGATCTGCAAAAAGACCCGGAGCGCAAGAATCCAGGAACTGATCGAAAAGGAAAAAGGGGCAGGCCTGGACGAGGCAGAGAAGCAGGAATTCCGGGACCTGCTGCATCGCAAACCTCCCTGAAGTCTCGGGTCATACTATCCCGGTCATGCATGTTATGATAAAATTACAGGTTCGGTTAGCCAAATCTTGAACCGGAGGCGACAAGTTTCGAATGGATGAAAACCAGCAGCAATCCAACAGCATCAAACGGCTCATCGCGAAAGGCAAGGACCAGGGATTTCTAACCTACACGGAAGTCAACGACCATCTGCCCAGCGGCATCGTCGACCCCGAACAGATCGAGGAGATCGTCAACACCATCACGGACATGGGCATCAATGTCCATGAGCAGGCGCCCGATTCAGACAGCCTGATCCTCACGGACAGTACCACGGCGACAGACGATGACGTCGAGGAAGCCGCCGCAGCGCTGGCGACCGTTGACAGCGAGTTCGGGCGCACGACCGATCCGGTGCGCATGTACATGCGCGAGATGGGAATCGTCAACCTCCTGACCCGCGAAGGTGAAATCCAGATTGCCAAACGCATCGAGGAAGGCCTGCGGCAGGTATTGCTGGCCATCGGCCACTACCCGTCCACCATCCGGAATCTGCTGAAACTCTATTCCCGGGTCAAGTCCGAGGACCTGCGCCTGACAGACCTGATTACCGGGTTTGTCGACCTGGACGAGGACACCGATGCCATTCCGCCCCCTGCTTCCCAGTCTGTCCAGGCGGACAAGAGTGAAGCTGACGGCGATGAAGAGGCAGAAGACGACGAAAAGGAACTGGAGACCGGGCCGGACCCCAAAGAGGCCCAGGCGTATTTCACGAAGCTGGAAAAGCTGTTCAAGAAATTCAGCGGTGCAGCCGCCAACAAGGACAAGCAGCACAAGATGCGCGAAGAACTGGCCGGCGAGTTTGCCATGGTCAACCTCACGCCCAAGGTCATCGACGTGCTCACGATGGACTTCAAGCGGATGGTGAACCGCATCCGCTCGCATGAATCGCAAATCAGGCATCTGTGCATTCACGAAGCGAGAATGCCGCGCGACAAGTTTCTCAATACCTTCCCGGGAAACGAGACGAACCTGGACTGGATTGCCTCGATCACGAAATCCTCGCGTGCCAAGTACGCCAAAGCCCTTTCGAAACTGAAACCCGAGATCGTCAGGGAACAGGAAAAACTGGCCCAGATCGAACGTGAAACGGGTCTTGCCGTGAGCGAGATCAGGAGCATCAACCGCGACATGTCGATCGGCGAGGCCAAGGCGAGCCGTGCCAAGAAGGAGATGGTCGAGGCCAACCTGCGCCTGGTCATTTCGATTGCCAAGAAATACACCAACCGGGGGCTGCAGTTCCTGGATCTCATCCAGGAAGGCAACATCGGGCTTATGAAAGCGGTGGACAAATTCGAATACCGGCGCGGATACAAGTTCTCGACCTACGCGACCTGGTGGATTCGCCAGGCCATCACGCGCTCGATCGCGGACCAGGCCCGCACCATCCGGATTCCCGTGCACATGATCGAGACCATCAACAAGCTCAACCGGATTTCGCGCCAGATGCTGCAGGAAAAGGGCCGTGAACCGACACCGGAAGAACTGGCCATACGCATGGACATGCCGGAGGAGAAGGTGCGCAAGGTTCTCAAGATTGCCAAGGAACCCATTTCCATGGAAACCCCGATCGGGGACGACGAGGACTCGCACCTGGGTGACTTCATCGAAGACGTGATCATCGAGTCCCCGGTGGATTCTGCCTCCTCGGAAGGGCTGAGCGAGGCTACGCGTGAAATACTGGCCTCCCTCACTCCGCGCGAGGCCAAGGTGCTGCGCATGCGCTTCGGGATCGACATGAACACGGACCACACCCTGGAAGAGGTGGGCAAGCAGTTTGACGTGACGCGGGAGAGGATCCGGCAGATCGAGGCCAAGGCCCTGCGCAAGCTTCGCCACCCGAGCCGGTCCGAACAGCTACGCAGCTTCCTTGAGATCGACTAGAGTTTCCTGTATCAGTACTTCCCCCGGGCCTGTAGCTCAGTTGGTTAGAGCAGAGGACTCATAATCCTTTGGTCGTAGGTTCGAGTCCTACCGGGCCCATCAATTTTATCAAGTACTTAAAGATTTACCTTTCCAATCCCTGTGTCATTCGGTAAATTCCGGCACACCTCTACTGGAATTAGCCTTTGACCACCATCACAAAGACTCCCTCGAACACCTAGAAGGCGATGATCCGCAAGCGCGTCTGGCCGACCACCATCAAGACCTTCCGTACCAAGCGCGATGCTCTGGACTGGGCCAAGCGCACTGAGGACGAGATGGTGCGCGACGTGTATATCGACCGGGCCGGACTCTCGAGCATGCACGGGCTACGCCACGCCTATGCCCAGGAACGCTATGAGGAGCTGACCGACTGGCACTGTCCTGCACAGGGAGGACCCAATCATACAACCCTGAATCCGGAACAAAGAGAACTGGACCATGAAGCACGAATGACCATCAGCCAGGAACTGGGGCATGAACGGGAGCAGGTGACTGCGGCCTATCTTGGAAGGTGATGCTTGGTATGCTGAAAGCAGTTAATTATCGGCATCACGTTCTTCAATTGCTTTGCGTGCACCATCAGGCAACTTTGCGTAGGCTTCATCAACATGTTTCGGCTCGGAAATCATTTTTTCAGCAATCAGGTTCAGAAGGCGGAATAAAGTCTCAGCAGTTGCCCTGTCATCTTCAAGGTCAATCTGGCCTGGATGGAGAGCGTTATTTCCGATCACTCGCACTGTATCAAGGGCTTTCTGGATACGTGGATTAAGCCCATCAGAAACCAAGGCACCTATATCATCGTTAAGATTCTTCCCTGGTTTACCAAGTTCTTTACAAAGCTTTTGAATGGCCAACCGGATCAGGGCAGCTGAACCTCTAGGTGACAAGTCAAGAATGCTGCTAGCTTCATCGTAGTCTCGGCGTATGGCATCTGGCAGGTCCGGATTTGCAGGCGGGGCTTCCCCACGTTGGGGATAAACCAGCTTGTCATAAATCCAGATCGAAATACCCTTGCAGTTGAAGCACTCTGAAACAAATGTGTTGTGCAGGTATAGGTGAGCATACCTCCCGACCTCTGTGTTTAATACTGGGAGGCCTTCCACTATCATGTCAGCCAATTGCGAGAATCTTTTACGCTCTTCAGCATCCTTAGCATTTTCAAGGATGAGCATATCACGCTGTTCTGGTCTGAGGATTTTTGGCAATGGATCCTTATTGGGTAGCCAGTTAGCATGTAGGGAGCACCAGAACTGTTTTGCAAGTGCCCCACAGTGCGGACAATTGAAAGCAGTTTTCTGAACTGAGGGTGAGACATGTTTCATTGTTGATTGCATTATCCCAAATTTTTTTGATTAGAGTTACTCCGTTGCCTTACTTATATCTTGGAGTAGCTTGGCCAAGTAAATGTATACTGCTGCGAGCTGTCTTTCCATTCAGGTATTCTTGTTGATGTCGTCTAGACCGTAGGGCACGCGATTCCCTTTTGACTCCACTACCTAGAGTCGGAATAAGCTATGCAATGCTGGCAGCGGGGCGTGATTGCACAGATGCCAGGGTTGATTCGAATGGCAGAGGCAAACACAGCCCAGATGCGCGTCGACGGTAGCATGGCCGGCGCCGGGCATGTAAAACAAGAAGATTGAACCAACTATGTCGGAAGTATCAAAAGAATCGATTTTGTGGCGTATCCGGGATGCCACTCGATATTCGGGCTCCATCATCCCCCATATGACCAGCGCTCCCCTGCCTCCCGATGAGGAGGGAAGGCACCGTCAGTTGCGCGAGACTATCACTCCCCAACGGCTGAACAGATTGTCAACGGCCCATACAGCCATAGAAGATGGCCTGAAATACCTTATCAAGAGCAGAGGGATACCCTATTCGCACACGCACGATTTACGTACTCTTCTCGACGAGTTGAGGGCGTGCTACTCCGGCATCGCTGAATCGTTGGACAATGCTTTTGCCGCAGCGACCGGATTTTACGGCACGGACACGCGGGATCCAGACTTTCGTCATCTGACATCGCTCCAAGATTATCTTGAGAAGACCGGCAACAATAAGCAATTCGAGCGCATGCGCTACCTAGAACTGGAGTCTTCAATTGACGATCCGGCCATGGAGTCCGTGTACATTGAATTCCACTACGAAATCCTCTGTGCCCTCGATGAGGCCATACAACCGTGCCATGGAACCATCGCTGATCGGATTGAATATTTTGCAAAGCGGGCTTTTCTCGACACGCACCGCCTCGAATCCCTGGCATCACGCAGCGAGTCCTCCAAAGGAACATATCTGGAATGGCTGGAAGGACAAGACAGCTATATGGATGCAATCAGAGCGCTCACGGCCCATCGCAACGCCATCGGCGACGAACACGCGGACTTTGCCGCAAGGAGCGTTTGCTATAACTTGACAGGTTCCGAAGACCTTGCTCTGAGGACCATGGCTTTTGCACTGATCAAGACAGAACCAGTCCAGCGCATGGACATAGAGACTCGCGTCCGCCGGGACGTGGGAGCCAGTAATCGATTTGTGACCACACCGGCGGGAGACTTGCTGGGATTTATACGACTCCTACCGACCGGGTTCTGGCTGGCCACCGAAAACCCGCATGACACGAATCCAGCATGGTGTCACACGGAGTTGGATGCTCGGATGTATTTAGCCCATCTGTTTCTCATCGAACTCCTCATTGTCACCGAGCGTAACTCCTCGTCCTATCACTTGGTAAGCAGTCGACCTCTCAGAGGTACTGAGGCCCGTCGTTTCTTGTCGATTCACGAGTCCATTTGGGCTGGATCTGTCGAAGACGAGTTCTGGTTAAAGCTATGGGATTCCCAACACGACTTACGGCCCGGCGACCAGATTGAGATCAGGAGGGATTCAGGTTCTGATTTCTATTGGAGTGGTCGTGTTATTCACGTCGACGACCAGAATGTGTACGTGGGTAAGACCAAGTTCCAATGCCGCGCTTGATCAGACCATCGCAAATTGTGATCGCATGATCGCGTGATTTGAACCCCCGACCTTCAGGTTACGGGCTTGGGACTCAGTTTGTTTAGGAACTGGGGCCTCACATATTTCGTCTATAAATTGAACAAAAACATAAGACTTATATAGATGGCTTGCACGTACCAACCGGCTGTCCTAAAATGTTATCAATTACCCGCTGGCAGCATGCTGTCAGCTCAGGGGCAGCTCCTAGGAGTTGCCCTTGCTTCGTTTTGGGGCCGATGAAAACTTGGGTCTATGTTGATGGTTTCAATCTGTACTATGGGGCTCTGAAAGGCACTCCGTACAAATGGCTAGACCCTGTCCGCCTAGCCACTATTCTTCTTCCTCAAGGCCACATAGTTGATCGACTGAGGTACTTCACGGCATTGGTATCAGGTAAATCTGACCCCACGGCACCGGCCCGTCAGAGAGTCTATCTGAATGCACTTTCCACACTGCCTGAGGTCCGCATTCACTACGGCCGATTCCTTGCAAAGACTGTCTGGCGCCCTCTTGAAAACCTGCCCGTTGCTGGAAGGGAGATTTCCACTCCGGACCCAGTCACTCTACCTGCAGGCCAGCATCCGGTTCTAGGCGGGCGACGGCAGATGCTTCCGGTTGGCACTTATCCGGACGAGCATACGAACCGGAAAAGGGCCGCGGCCCCAATTGCTGATGCCCTCATCGCTGAATTTCACACGATGGAAGAGAAAGGGTCTGATGTAAACCTTGCTGCCTATCTGTTAAATGACGCCTGGAAAGCCTCTTTTGATGCGGCGGTCGTCATCTCAAATGATACCGACTTGGTGACCCCGATACGTATGGTGTCCAACGAACAGGGCAAGCCTGTTTTTGTCGTGTGTCCAGGACGATGGCAAATCGCACCTCGGCTACAGAATGTGGCAAGTCACGTTCGCCATATCCATTCTGCAATGCTTAGGGCAGCACAATTCCTTGACAGGCTTCCTGGTACCGCAATATCCAAGCCACATGGTTGGTGAGTTGGTTGAAGAACAATCGGCCCCATCGGTAACATTCCGCATGCAGGGGTCGAAGCAAATCACTATGCCGCCAGTGATCATATCTATAGGGCGGTATGACTCAAACCAAATTGCCACGAAAACCAGGGACGATTCACAGTAGCTAGAGGAAGACACTAATGCCCACAAGACGTCCCGTCATAGACAGACTCAGAAGTCTCGCCTCCCACCCCGTGAAGCCCGACGGTACATTAGCAATGGCTGACGGCATGCTTAACGCTGTCAAAAAATCCGCGAACTCCAAAAGGATCACCTGTACTGTCGATCGGCACTGCCACACCCGGATCTTCGACTTCCCGCGTGCCCAGCCAACTGAGCCGATCACTCACTACACCATCTACCGATCGAATTCCGTGGACGCTAGTTTAGTTTGTGATCTTAGTGCGTACTTCGAGCAGTCTAACAACCCGCACTATGACCTGAGTCCACCTCTCCGCCATAAGGTGACTGAGTTAATCCAGAAAGTGGATTCCCAAGGAGTAGGTATCAAACCATACCTCGTTGTCGAAGAGTTGCACAGTTTCCCTCCATTGCTGCTTGACAGAGGGTGCGCTTCGGTCGACGAGGTCGGCTACAAAGATGGCCAGCCCACCCCACTTCTCACCGGAGGTCGCCCCAACGCGAGATTTATCATGGCGTTCGAGACTATGGACGGTTCTTGGCCGGACATTCCAAGCGATGAACAGACAGTCAACATGATTCTCGCTGCGACACGCGCATCCCAAGATGCCCACGACGAGATTCTCAAGCGTATCGATCAAAGCTGCTTAGTTACTGACGACGACCGATTCGTATGTCCAATGTCGACAGGCTTCATGTCCGCCAGAGCCGATGTCGTACGCCCCCTCGACGCTGATGCTTTCCGTGAGACTGCCGTGAGCCTTGGCGCAACCATCTCTCGCATGGAAGTCGACCTGACCTCCGAGCACATAGCATTGCTGGTCAACACTCTCTATTGGGACGACTACAAGGACGACGACTTTAGGCGACTCCACTACCTCAGCTTGTGGCAGTCGCTATCGGAATCTAGAAAAAAGCTGGGTTATACGCCCCCCAGCCCAAAGACCAGACTCGCGCATGACCCTACGGTCGTTGGAGGCACGCTCAGTCTTGAGGCGTTGACCAGCTATCGAGACGACATCGCCCACTGCTGGACCGGCAGCATCGACGGCAACTATCTGGCAAACATCTACCGTACAATCAACGAATTGCTCCGTCGCAAGTACTCCCAATGACGTACACCGATCGCCGCACCGGATACGAGCCAGTCGCCTCGCCAATTGAGTTAGCGGCGTTATCTTTAATGGGGGCAGGATTTGCACCTGCGGGCCTTCAGTTATAAGTTTGAAATTCTATGTATATGCGAACTGTGACCACTATACTATTTCAATTTCAGATAAAGGGTTTTCTGAAAATCTCAGTTTTAGCGGTACACTTTCGGCACACCACTCAGTTTTCACTACCTTCATTAAGCTAACGAGATTTATACTCAGTGTACTGAATATTTCCTGTCTCAATATAATCAACGATTTATCAGTTTTTCTAGCTCTTATAATCCTTTGGTCGTAGGTTCGAGTCCTGCCGGGCCTCAATTTAAAATCCAAAGCTGTACAATGATGGGTGCAGGATTTTTCCAATTTCAAAAAGGAGTTGAACCCTCATCCGGTGTGGCAGTCAATCAGGCGGAAGTTCAATCTCAACGGATGCAAATCAGTCTTTTGTTCATAATTTTTAACATACAGGATTGAATAAGATAGTATGCTTGAATCAATAACATATTAATTCATGCTGAGATCTGGAGATTAATGCCATGGGTCTATTTAGCTCTAAGAAAAAAGCAGCCGAAGCACCAAAGCTTGTCTGCCTTTCAGGTGATGCACAGTCTTATAAATGCATTTTTTTAGCCGCTTATAGAAAGCTCACAATCGATGTTGAATGGGAAGCTTCGTCCGCACCCGAAGACAAGCTGCCTGAATCTTCGGCGGGCCTGAATCGATTCCCTCGTGTTGAAGAAGGTGATCTCGAGGTTTGCGGGCCGAGCGCTGCCCTGACCTATTTAAATATCAAAGGGCGTACCCCTACCATCCACCCGAGAAAGGCCAGGGTACTGGCTGCACAGCAGTACTGGATCCAAGTCCTCACAAGAGAACTGGAGCCGTTGCTGGACGATATCCAGAAAAACCAGGCGTCCATATCCGGGATTCTGGAAGTACTGGATGCAGATTTGGCAGACTCGAGTCACATTGTCGGTGAATTTTCACTTGCAGACATTCACTGGTCTGCAACGTGCAAGGCACTAGAGGAACAAGGGCACGGTGCCCTGTTGAGCGGCTTTGACAACATCGGCAAGTGGCTTGCAACGATAAAAAGTGAAATTCCACAGTACGACACCGATACTGGCAAGTAGTGGGCAATTATTTAGAACAAACATCCACGGGTAAGGAATCATGACAGACCTATTCGATTCAATGGCTGAAAAATCCGGCCATACAGACAGCTCTCGATACGGGTTGTCCGGAGACATGAAAAAGACACAGTATGTGTTGGAACTGATTGGAAGTCCAACGGATGCCGATACGCTCAAATGCATACTCACTGCTGCAGAGCAGGGCATGGAAATGAATTGCTACAGCATGGTTGCCGATGCAGTAGAGAACATGAATGAATCCATTGCAGAAATTTCACCCTTGTCCATTACACCCTGTTTGAAAGAGGCGGATTTTATTACCTGCGGGGGTGATGCGATCACGGCATTTATCGATGCAAGGGGACTGGGTTACGCACTGACCCCTCGCAATGTCACGCTTGCGGCAGCTCAGAATTACTGGGTTGAGATGGCAGCGGTGAACGTTGCCTCGCTTGTAAAACTGATCGTTGATGAAGCCATCACAAAGAAAGTGGATGACGCTTCTCATTCTCCCGATATGCAGGTGATCAATGCCTGTTGTGAAGGACTCAAGGTATATTTCGATGCCCTGGACACACAACTGCAAGGTGAAAAGTTCATTGCATGTGACAAGTACACCTGGGCGGACCTGTACTGGACAGCCTACATTCATCTTTGCGAGGTCGCAGGCTGTAACACGTTGATCGATGAAAGGGAAAACATAAAGAGTTGGTACGGCCGAATCAAGTCAAAGAAAAGTCAATGTGGCCAGGAGACCGTCGCGTACGACGTATTGCCTAATGCGGAAGAAACGCGGCAGGGAATTCTCAAGTCTGTTGAAATCAGTAACTTCTAAACGAAAGAGTACTCTGCAACCCGTGAGGGCCCACCAAAAAACCGGGCCACAGGATATGTGATTTCTGACAGGCTCTGGGCAAAAAACGAGGATGCCCGATGCAGCCCAGGAGGTATTCGGTGGATCGGGTGCTGGCGGCATTCAGGCAGCACGGGCCGGTTTGTTGAGCGTTTCAGGGAATCATGAAGTGCCGAAGGTTGGTCAAGCATTGAGGTTAAACGGATAGTGGTTCAGCATCACACCCGGTTTTCGTAGGAAGGGCATCTTGAATTACCGCGAGTTTTTCAGTTTCACCCGGCTTTGGACGCTGTTTGCGTTCCTGCTCGTCGTGATGTTCGGTGTCCTGTTACTGGTTGGAGGCCGGGCCTTCCAGGAAGCACCACCGCTTCCCTCGGAAGTAGTGGTGACGGATGGCGACCAGTCTTTAGTGCTGTTCACGAGTCATGACATTCATCAAGGGCGTGATGTCTGGCGCCGGCTGGGGGGGATGGAACTCGGCTCGGTCTGGGGCCACGGCAGTTACCTGGCGCCTGACTGGACATCCGATGTGCTGCATCGTGAAGCGGAGGCCATGCTCATGTCAGAAGGTGACTTCACCACGCTTTCGGAGCCTGAACAAGCCGCCCGGATCGCCGCGCTTGCGGCAAGCATACGTATCAACACCTATGACCCTGATACGGGGCGAATCCATGTTTCACCCGAACGGGCGCAGGCGATAGAGGTCGTCACTGCCCACTACCTGGCACTCTTTGGAGGCACCGGTGATGGACCGGAAGCAGAAGCCCTGCGCGAGGCCTTTGCAATCCCCAATCAGCCACTTGGCAGCGAACCCGATGATGAGATCCGTGCACTCGTCGCCTGGTGGTGGTGGACCTCATGGGCTGCCTCGACCTTGCGGCCCGATGACACGGTCACCTACACGAATAACTGGCCACACGAGCCGCTGGTAGGCAATCGCCCGAGCAGCTCGACTTTCATCTGGACCTTCGTATCAATAGTCCTGCTGATTGTCGGCATCGGTGCGCTGTGCTGGTTCTTTCTGCGCGAACGGGAGGAATGGCAAAGAGACATGGAACCTCTGGATGGCTACCCGGATGACAACCCTGTTGAAGCCGTGAGGCCAACGGCTTCCATGCGCGCGACCGTCAAGTACATATGGATCGTCAGCATCCTGCTCGGTTTGCAGATCCTGCTGGGTGCGGTGACTGCCCACTACGCCGTGGAAGGCCACGAATTCTACGGCATACCGCTCTCGGAATTTGCACCCTATGCACTGACCCGGACCTGGCATGTACAGCTTGCAGTGCTCTGGATTGCCACGGCCTGGCTTGGGGCAGGTCTTTACCTTGCGCCAATGATTGCCGGCCACGAGCCGCCCCTGCAGCGTCTCGGGGTCAATACGCTCTGGATTGCTCTGGTCATTGCGGTGCTTGGCTCGCTTGCCGGTGAATGGCTCACGCTCACCGGGCGGATGACGGATCCCGCGCTGGTGTACTGGTTCGGCCATCAGGGTTACGAGTTCCTCGACATGGGGCGCTTCTGGCAGATGCTGATCTTTGCCGGCCTGCTTATCTGGCTGGCGTTGATGATGCGCTGTCTTCTTCCCGCAATCCGCAGAGCAGGGCCGGACAAACATCTGCTGATCCTGCTGCTGTTCTCCTCGGCCGGGATTGGCCTGCTCTTCGGTGCAGGCTTTCTCTACGAGCGTGACACCCACCTCACCATCGCCGAGTACTGGCGGTGGTGGGTGGTGCATCTCTGGGTGGAGGGTATATTCGAGGTCTTTGCAACGGCCTGGGTGGCCTGGGCTTTCGTGCACATGAGGCTGTTGAGGCCCTCCACCGCGGCGGTCTATGTCATGTTCTCGGCCATGATTTTCCTGGGAGGCGGTGTGCTGGGTACATTTCACCACCTGTATTTTTCGGGTACGCCGGAACCTGTCCTGGCACTGGGTGCCGTGTTCTCGGCCCTCGAGGTCGTCCCCCTGGCACTGATCGCCTTTGAAGCCCATGACCACTGGCGCGCGGAACGGCATGCGCCATGGGTCCAGCGCTACCACCTGCCGCTGATGTTCTTCCTCGCAGTAGCCTTCTGGAACCTTGTCGGTGCCGGTGTGCTGGGCTTTCTGATCAATCCGCCGCTATCGCTTTACTACCTGCAGGGACTGCTCACGACACCGGCCCATGGTCACGCGGCACTGTTCGGTGTTTACGGCATGCTGGGCATCGGACTCTTGCTGCTGTGCCGCCGCGATCTGCCGCAGGCAGCCGGGGCATGGTCTGACCGGGTCCTGAAATGGATATTCTGGCTTTTCAACGGTGGCCTCGCACTCATGGTGTTTGGCTCGCTGCTGCCGCAAGGTATCGTCCAGGCCCTGGTATCGTTTGACAGCGGCTATTGGCATGCACGTGCACCGGAACTCCTGCACTCCCCCCTGATGGAAACACTGGTCTGGCTGCGGGTGCCGGGCGATGTGGTGTTTGCGCTGGGGGCCCTGTTGCTGCTCATTTTTCTCCTGCGGCTTGAACTGGGCCCGCGCACACGAAAAGACGCATAAGGCTTCTATTACCGTTATACCGATAATTTTAGAACTTCCCAGGACTATACGGAACAAGGTTCCGACGGGCGCGATTTCTCCATTTTTCAAACTGGTGCGAGCACGACGCTTGGCGTGAAGTCCGTGAGGCGGCCGAGCCGAGCTCCCGTTGAAGTCACCTGCTCGGCGTGGATTTCAGCCACCACTTCATGAACTGCCGGAATGGTGATTCGCTTGTTGCCGAAGGGTACGTGGAGTCCCAGGCAAAGCGTTCTTTTCCGGGCTCGGAGGAGGTTTGGGCTGAGTGTGCCGGAGGACTAGAACTGCAGGCCGAGGTTGAGGGTGGCTCCATACTCCTCGCTGCCGGAGTCCAGTTCCTCGCGGGCCGACAGACCGACATTGACCCCCAGGCTGCCCCGCCGCCAGATACCGCCCGCACCGAGCAGGACACTGCTGTCCCCAGCCTCGGCGGACAGTTTTTCTCCGGATACCCGCGCTGTGGTTCTGGCACCGTCCAGCGTGTAGTTCACATCCAGCGAACCCCACAACGACAGCCCGTCCTCCTTGACACCGTGCCCCGTCTCGGCCAGCACCCCCAGGGCGGCCGTGAGGCGGTCCTCGTCCGGGTACGAGACCCGGGCCTGCACCGCATCCGTGAACCGGTCTACGGACACATTGGTATGCTCCAGGCGGATTCTCGGACTCAGTTGCACCGCCCCCCGCTGCCAGCGCCGCCCGGCCTCAAGCGACAGGGCGTATGCGTAGGCATCCACCCCCGACTTCAGCCGGCCCCGCTTGTCCGAGTCCAGATCCAGTTCGTAGTTCATAAGTAATGCCTGACCTGACACATAGGAGTGGCCCGCCTGGCTCCAGCGCACCTCCAGCGAGGCTCCAAAACCCTCTATGTCGATGTCCCCGCCCTGCACCGGTGAGTCCACCTCCGCAGTGCCGGTGAGGTAATGCAGGACCGCCCAGGCATCAAAGCCGCCTTTCATTGGCACATGCTTGCCCGCCTCGACCTCAAGATAGTCCGTGTCCACCTCGATCCCCACGGTCGAGCGATCGAAGTCCCTGGATCCAGTGCGCCCGCTCACCGTGAACCAGACCGGGTCGCGGCGCGGCGCGCGCGCAGTACGCTCCTGCAGGTCCAGCAACACGTCCGGCAGGGCCTCGTAGACGGCCGCGCGTGGGGCATACTCCTCGATGAGCATGGGCGGGGTCGGTTCGGGGTCGGGTTCAGGTTCAGGCTCTTCACGGGTCTCAATGAAATCCTCGACCGAGAAGTCGCGGTCGGTGATGACGTTTGCGGCCAGCTCGCTGATGACCCAGTTCGCAGGATCCGGGTCCGTGCGGTCCGTCACCGTGACGCCCTCCACCCGCATCGATACGTCCCACACCCCGTTCGCCACGCTCACCGGAACCTGCATGTCGGTGTCCGGGTCCAGCTTGGTCACGATACCCGTACCCCCGTCGTGCAGCTTCACCTCGTTGACCACGATCGTGGTCTCGCCCCCGTCGTTGATGATCCAGTCATCGTCGATCACCTCCGCCACCCGGCGACCGTCCAGGTCCATGTCCACGAGCAGCTCCGGGGTATCGCCCGTGGCCAGGATGACGATGCCGGAGGCCGCACGCAGGCTGCCCTGCGCCCCGATATGCACCTCGCCGTCGCCCTCGATCTGAATGGCGGCCGGCACCTCGGCACCGGCCGACATGGCCTCGTTCACCTCGTGCATCTGCAGCTCAGGCTCAGGCTCAGGCGGCGGTGGCCGAGGTCGAGGCGGCGGTGGAGGTGGCGGGTCTACTACAGGATCCTCCCTGACCTCGACCTCGTTGAAGTCGGTGGCCGAGAAGTCGCGGTCGGTAATCACGCCCGTAGCCGGGTCGGTGATGGTCCAGTTCGCCGGGTCCGGGTCCGTGCGGTCCGTCACCGTGACGCCCTCCACCCGCATCGATACGTCCCACACCCCGTTCGCCACGCTCACCGGGACCTGCGTGTTGGTGCCCGTGTCCAGCTCGGTCACGGTGCCCGTACTCCCGTCGTGCAGCTTCACACCGTTGACCACAATGGTGGTGGTGCCGCCATCGTTGATGATCCAGCCATTCGTCCCGATCACCTCCGCCACCCGGCGACCGTCCAAGGTCAGCGCCACATGCAGCTTCGGCGGGATCGCCGCGATCACGTTATTGGGGTCGGTCCTGTCTTCCGGCACGGTGCCCGTCGCCAGGATCGCAATCCCCTTGCTAGAGTTAATGCTGCCTGAGGCCCCGATGATCACCTTGCCGCCGTTGGCCAGGTACACGCCCTCGCCCGTGCTGGTGATCGAACCGTTAACCGTCACCGTATGCTGGCGGTAGCCTTCACTGTCCAGCGCGGCCATGCGCGACGGGACGCCGCTGCCGTCGACCGTCCCTACCTGAACGCCTCGCGCATCCGCACCGTGCACGGTGATCGGGCCATCCAGCGTGATGGCGATGCTGCCGGGGTTCGTAGCATGACGCTGATAGGCCACGATGCCATGCGAGTTCTTGCCTCTCGTGATCACGGAGGACCCTTCCCCCAGTTCAATGACGGTGTTCCCGGTGTTCTCGTTGTCCGCATAGATGCCGTAGGAGTAGGTACCTTGCAGACTCGTATGATGTGCCGTGCCTGCCGTCTCAATGGCATGGTTTCGGGTTGTGATTTCGAGGTTGCCGGTATTGTCTCGCCCGATGCGCTGGTGCCTGGCGTAGATGCCAAAGCCCAGGTAGCCATTGGTCGTGACACTGCCCCCCACCGCATCAATATCGATATCGCCGCTGCTATTCGGTCGATAGCCAAACACGCCGTGTCCAGTGTTGCCATGTGTCACGATCGTGCTGTCACGGACATCCATCCGGACCTCGCCCGATCCGTAATGGTTGCCCCACAAGGCGTAACCTTGACTGCCTCGTGTGGTGACCCGGATCCCTTGCGCTTCGATAATGGAATCGCCGGTCCCGGCGCCGTTTTCATGGGTAACATGGATTCCGGATGCCCGTTCTCCGCTTGTTTCGATCACAACGCCCGTGTTCATATCTGCCTTGACTTCGCCAAGCCCCCTGTGATCCACATTGACACCGTGTGCACCTCGGCCTTGTGTGCTAATTTCGGTATTCTCCAGGGTGACGGTGGCGGCATTGGTACTGCTCGTGTTTCTATAATATGCGTCAACGCCATGACTCAACCCCCCCGTCGTATCGATGGTCGACGGCTCCGTCGTGGTTCCGGTAATGTTGATGTTGATGTTTCCGCTGCCCTCGTTGAAGGCTCTCACCCCCGGCACACTATCGGCACTCGTATCGATATCGATGCTGCTGGCGTTGATGTTGATGTTGCTGGTCGATGTACTGTCTTCGGTGCATTCGATCCAGTTGCCGGCGTTGGGGGTGTTGCTGCACTCGGCCGCAGCCCGCAGATCTGCCGGGCCGAGCATTAAGGCAAGCGCAGGGAGGAGACCGCAGAGGAGGGCGTGGAGCGCGTACGCTGCCGTCCCGAAACGCGAGTCAGACCGTAAGTGGCCTCGTGGAGGTGTCTGTCTGGAATCTGTCGAAGAAGCCTGTTGCGGCGCGCCGGTCTCGCGCTGGGCGCACGTCATGCC
>WTFY01000010.1:0-283691 GCA_011523795.1 Gammaproteobacteria bacterium | reverse complement strand
GCTGGGCCGCTGGGCCGCTGGGCCGCTGGGCCGCTGGGCCGCTGGGCCGCTGGGCCGCTGGGCAAGATGATACAAACCAAAACCTCTGGCTGTGTCAAGCCCTATCTTGCACATGGCATCCCTGTATTTCCGATTTGCGAACCGTATACCCAAGCTCTTCAAGTCTCTGATCCACTCAAAAGCGATCCGGTGCGCGAAGTTCACGCAGCCCATCTACTAACGGCGCCTGAGGCCCGGGAGGTCTCCCCGGCACCTAGGATCACGGCAAGCTATTGCATGCGCTCAATACTATGAAACGGCTCTTTTAGCCGAGCAGGGCATACAGGCAGTGATCAGCATCGACTCTAGCAAAATCTTTATGAACTTGTTGTGACATATATAGGAAATATCGTGATTATTATATGAATTTATCGATAATAGAGTTGTCATCCGTTCCTGATCCGGCAATCGCCCATGTGTCAGTTTATGCAGGGGATGAATGATCGTATGGCAGAACTGCCTGTTAAGAATAGGTTGATGACCGTATCCCAAAACGGGATGTCCATTTGGATACTGGAATTCGAGTTCAGTGTGCTCAGTCAGATTATCTTGAACCTGCCGGTCTTTGGAGAGACCCGCACAAATGGGGCAACAGAAAAATTACAGCCTTGGTAAGCACAATCCGTGACTTCATTCGGCTGGAATTGTGTTCACCCCATAAATTAAGCAAAGCGTCTGCGAGAATGGCAGGACAAATCCCGCTTCTTTCTAGCGGATCGATGTCCTTTCACAGGCAGGAACCTTCTGCCTCCGCCAACAGGGATGCGTTGCCGCCGGCTGCCGTTGTATCGACGCATACATGCCGTTCAACCATGTAGCATTCATCCGCCGCCGGTTCGCTGATCAGCGGCAGAATGGGTCCCGGTCGCCGGGCCAGCGCTACTCGCAATCCTGCCAAGACGCTGCGGTCGGCACAGCAGGCCACGGCAGCAATACCGTCGAGCTCCGACAAGGTTTCCGGAGCCACCTGCCCATCAAGCACCGAAACCCTGGGGTCATTGCACCGGGAGGCAAAGGCTGCCTGCGCACCGTTGACGATCACCACCGCAGCATTTCCGGCATTGAGGGCCGTTGCGAGCTGCACGCCGGCCGCTTCCACTCCCGGGCCCAGGCAAAGCACTACCCCGCGCGGTGCAAATGCAAGCCGGTTCGATTCACCGGTCGGACCCGGCAGGTTCAGCGGTTCGAACTGAAAGTTCCCATCCTGCACGCTTTCCCTGCGTTGAAGCGGACCGGCATCCGCTGCCTCATTCCTGCGAGGGTTGCGGAGATGCCCAATTGCACCGCAACGGCCGGTTGCAGTACCCGGTCGCAACTGGCGGTACACCTCGAGGCCCCTTGCAGCTTCGAAAACGGCTTGCTGGAGCCGTCTGCCCCCAGTCATCGCACCTTCGAAGCGGCTGCGGGTCGTCGAGGCATGGACGATCAGTCGCCGCAGGTAGTGTGGACCGCCCGCCTTCGGCCCGGTCCCGCTTTGACCCTCACCGCCGAAGGGCTGCGAGCCCACCACCGCGCCGATCTGGTTGCGGTTGACATAGATATTTCCGGCGCACACGCGGTCCGCGACGTGCTGTATGCGATCCTCGATGCGCGTGTGCAGACCGAAGGTAAGACCGTATCCGGCTGCATTGATGGCATCGAGGACGGAGTCGATGTCTCGTGCAGCGTAGGTCGCGACGTGCAGCACTGGTCCGAAGATCTCTTCACCGAGTGCCTCGATACCCTCCACTCGCAATACAGCCGGAAGCACGAACCGGCCGGCAGCCGGCCCCCACGCGCGCTTCAGCAGCCGGCCTTCGCGTTTGGCGCCGTTGCAGTAATCGTCGATGCGATGCTGCGCCTCATCATCGATAACCGGTCCGATATCGGTAGCAAGTTCCCAGGGATCGCCGATGCGCAGCTCGTCGATCGCACCGTACAGCATCTCAAGAATGCGGTTCTCGACCTCTCGCTGGACGTAGAGGATGCGCAGTGCGGAGCAGCGCTGGCCGGCGCTCTGGAAAGCGGAAGCGGCGATGTCGCGCACTGCCTGCTCGGGCTGCGCGGTGGAATCCACAATCATCGCATTCAGGCCGCCCGTCTCAGCAATCAGCGGCGCATCGGGCGCCAGGTGCTTTGCCATCGCAAGATTGATGCGTCGCGCGGTCCCGGTCGAACCCGTGAAACAAACCCCATCAATGCGCGGGTCGGACACCAGCCCCGCCCCCACGTTCTCACCGTCGCCGGGCAACAGCTGCAGCACCTCCCCCGGGATTCCGGCTTCGTACATCAAGGCGACCGCGCGCGCTGCAGTCAGCGGCGTTTTCTCGGACGGCTTCGCAATGACCGCGTTTCCGGCAGCCAGCGCGGCAAGGACCTGCCCGGAGAAGATAGCGAGCGGGAAATTCCACGGAGAAATACAGGCAATGACTCCGCGCGGCAGGCCTTTGCCGACACCGCATTCCCGGGTCGCCTCACTGGCGTAGAAGCGGGCAAAGTCGCACGCCTCACGCACTTCTCCGACCCCGTCAGACAGGGTCTTGCCCGCCTCCCGCGCCAGCAGTGCGAACAGTTCCGGCGCATGCGCCTCGTAAAGATCGGCCACCCGGCGCACGCGCTGCGCACGATCCTCGACCTCTAGCGAAGCCCAGGCCGCTGCACCGCTGCAGGCGGCCTCCATCGCCGCCTCGATGTCCGCAGGCGCCGATTCCGTGACATGGCCGACGAGATCCTCAGGCCGGGCCGGATTGCGCACTTCCCGATACACCGCCCGGCTGCGCAATCCCGCAGCGGATGGGCCCGCCTCCCACCGGGCGCACCGGAACCGCGTGCGCGCGTCATCGATCGCAGCCAGCTGCACAGGATCCGCAAGGTCCCATCCTTTCGAGTTTCTTCGCTCAGGCAGAAAGATCTCCGCAGGCGCGGCGATGCGCGGATTGGCGACCGGGCCGCCGGACCATTCGATCACGGATACCGGGTCCCGTGCGATTTCCTCCGGCATCACGCCCGGATCGACCAGCCGGTGTACAAACGAACTGTTTGCCCCGTTCTCAAGCAGGCGCCGGACCAGGTAGGGGAGCAGATCATGGTAGGCGCCAACCGGGGCGTAAATCCGGCAGGGGACGCCGTGCGCCGCACGCACCGCTTCATGCAGGGCCTCACCCATCCCGTGCAACCGCTGGAACTCGAAACGTGAAGTATCGCCGGCCATGTGCAACACGGCCGCAAGGGTGTGCGCGTTATGGGTCGCGAACTGCGGGTAGATGCGGTCCGTCATGCCAAGCAGTTTGCGCGTGCAGGCAAGATAGGAGATATCGGTGCCCGCCTTGCGGGTAAAGACCGGAAAACCGTCGAGGCCTAGAATCTGCGCACGTTTGATCTCGGTGTCCCAGTACGCGCCCTTGACCAGCCGGACCATGATACGGCGTTCCAGCTGTCCCGCCAGTTCGTAGAGCCAGTCAATCACGCAGGGTGCCCGCTTGCCGTAGGCCTGCACCACCACCCCCAGGCCGTCCCAGCCGGCGAGCGCAGGATCCGCCAGCACGGCCTCGATAACGTCCAGCGAAAGGTCAAGCCGGTCCGCCTCTTCGGCATCCACATTCAGGCCAATGTCGGCAGACCTGGCTTGCAATGCCAGCGAACGCAGCCGCCCGACCAGTTCGCTCATCACCCGGTCCCGCTGCCCGAGCTCGTAACGCGCGTGCAGGGCGGAAAGCTTGACCGATACGCCCGAGCGCTCGCGAATGCCTGTCAGACCCTCCTGGACGGCGAGTGCAACGATCGAATCCGAGTAGGCCCGGTGGTACCGGTCTGCCTCCGCCTCGGTAAGGGCCGATTCGCCCAGCATGTCGTAGGAGTAACTGTAGCCTTTTGCCTCCATGGCCTCCGCCCGGCTCCTCGCTTCGCCCATGTCGCGCCCGAGCACGAAGTGGTGCTCGAGCCTGCGCATCGCACGGACAACCGCTGTACGGATGACTGGCCTGCCGAGGCGCCTGATGACCCGGCGGAGTGTCCCGGCCAGCCCGCCTTGTGCATGGCCGAGCACCTGCCCGGTCAGGCGCAGGGCCCGGGTTGTGGCATTGACCATCGGTGAGCTTGAATGGCCAAGATGCGCCGCCCAGTCCGACGAGGCAATCTTGTCTTCGATCAGCGCATCGACGGTTTGCGTATCCGGAATCCGGAGGAGCGCCTCGGCCAGGCACATGAGCGCCATGCCCTCCCGGCTCGACAGGCCGTATTCGACGAGAAAGCCCTGCATGACCGAGGTACGGGTGCCCGCCCGCACGGTGCGGACCAGTTCGACCGCGCGCCCTGCGATCACGTCCCTGTCCGTTCCGGTAAGCCCGGCGGCGGCAATGCTTTCACGTACCGCGCGGGTTTCATCCATGAGGATTGCATCCCGCATCGATGTCCGGATTTTCGACAGTCGCTGTGGCGGATGAATCATTGGTTCACTCGGGGACGGTGCATCTCGGGCCTCTTCATGGTGCCGGCTTAACATCAATCCATAGTGTATGGATTTTCACGCATGATTGACCACCAGTTTCTGTCGGAACCCGGGTGATGGATGACGAGGCCCGTTCTGCCCAACGGTTCTGGTGCGGACAGGGTCGGGACCTGCAGGGGTCAATCCCTACCTGTTTGCATGGCGCACCCCCCTGCGCCGCAGCCATTCCACTGTGATCAGCAACAGTACGGCAAACACCATCAGGCAAGTGGCGACCGCAAGAATCTCCGGGCTGATCTGTTCACGAATGCCGGCCCACATCTGCCTTGGCAGGGTACGCTGGTCCAGTCCTCCCAAAAACAGCACGGTAACGATCTCGTCGAACGACGTTGCAAACGCGAACAGGGCGCCTGCAATCACTCCGGGTGCGATAATGGGCAACTGCACACGCCTGAAGATGACGATTGGACCGGCGCCCAGGCTCGATGCGGCACGTGAAAGGTTGGTGTCGAACCCGGACAGGGTGGCCGTCACGGTAATCACGACGAAGGGGGTTCCGAGTGCCGCATGAGCCAGGATCAGGCTCAGGTGCGTCTGCCCGAGCCCAAGTTCGGAATAGAAGAAGAACATGCCTGCGGCAGACACGATGATGGGCGTCACCATCGGCGAGATCAGCAGACCCATCACGATCTGCCGGCTCGGCATGTAGGGACTGGACAGGCCCAGGGCGGCCAGCACGCCGAGCACCGTGGCGATGAACGTTGCCGACACCCCGATCACGAGGCTGTTGACGAGTGCATGACGCCACTCGCCATCCCCGATCACGTTACGGTACCAGCGCAGGGAATAGGCGTCAGGGTCAAGGCTCAGCATGCCTTCCGTGAAAGTGAAATAAGGCTCGGCATTGAAACTCAGCGGCACCACGATCAGCATGGGGGCGATCAGGAATGCAAACACCGCCATGCAGAACGCAAGATGCAGACCCCGCTCCAGGCGCTCTCCCAGTGTGAAGCTTGCCCTGCCGACAGCCATCACGAGAACCTCATTCCCTCGATGCCCACCAGGCGATCATATACGAAGTAGAACAGCCCCACAGTGGCCAGCAGGATGACGCCAAGCGCTGCAGCAAGCCCCCAGTTGAGGGACTGCTGCATGTGATAGGCAATCATGTTCGAAATCAGTTGACCGGTACGCCCCCCCACCAGCGCGGGGGTGATGTAGTAGCCGATGGACAGGATGAAGACGAGGAGTGAACCCGCCGCGACACCGGGAAGGGTCTGTGGCCAGTAGACGCGCAGGAACCCCTGTCGGAACGTCGCACCGAGGCTCGAGGCGGCCCGCAGGTGCTGGGGCGAGACGGTGCGCATTACGGCAAACAGCGGCAGTATCATGAACGGCAGCAGGATCTGCGTCATCGCGATCAGCGTTCCGGTCATGTTGTAGACCATCGCGATACGGCCGTCATCGCCCAGGATGCCGATCGCCACCAGCAGGTCATTGACCACCCCCTGGTTCTGGAGGAGAACGATCCAGGAAGTGGTGCGTACCAGCAGCGAGGTCCAGAACGGCAGCAGCACCAGCAACAGCAGGAGGTTCGAACGTGCCGGGGATGAATTCGCGATCAGGTAGGCCACCGGGTAGCCCAGCACGAGGCATATGACGGTAATGGCAAGGCTGACGACCAGGGTGCGCCACAGCAGCGGCAGGTAGATGCGCCGTTCCGGAGGCTGCGTGACGATCCGGCCCGCATCGTCCCGGTCCAGGTCGAGGGCATTGAGGTAATGTTGCAGCGTGAACCGTTCTCCGGCGCGGCGCAGCGCGCGCCAGGTACCGGCCTCTCCCCAGGCTTCGTCCGCAGCAACCATGGCCTCGCGCCAGGATTCCGGCTGGTCACGGCGCAGTTTGCGGGCCGTCTTCAGGATGGTGCTGCGCATGCCACTCTCAAGGCGGTTGATCCGCGTTGCGACACCCCCCAGCTTGCGTTGCTTAGCGAGCGAGCGGAACTCCTCCCCAAGCGTCCGGAACGTCTCCTCTTGCGGGCCGGACTGGCCGTCCCAGTCTTCCAGCAACGCCAGGGTGCGCGGCAGTGCATCGGCGACCTGCGGCGAGTGAAAACTGCGGGTCAGCATCGAGCCGAGCGGCACGAAAAAGGTGACGGTGATGAAGATCACCAGCGGCAGCGTCAGGGCTGCCGCACGAATCCTGGCACCCCTCAGCGATTGAGCCACGCGCTAAACCGCTCGTGCACTTCCTCCGCGTTATCGCTCCACCACTCCCAGTCGTTGCGCAACGCACGTTTCAGGTTCTCCGGCGCACTCGGCATGTGCGGGCGCATCTCCACCCCCGTCTCCGCATGCGTGGTGAACAGATCAACACCCGAATGGCGGGTCGGACTGTACGCAATGTAACGCCCTATCGCCGCCATCGACTCCACCCGGGAAGCATACTGCAGGAATTCCCTCGACAACTCCATGTTAGGCGTCCCGGTCACGATCGCGATCTGGCCGTAATCGAGCACCTGGCCATCCCAGACGATCACCAGCGGCTGGTTCTCGATCACCTGGGCGTTGAAGATCCTGCCGTTGTAGGCCGTGCTCATCACCACCTCCTGGTCGGCCAGCATCTGCGGCGGCTGGGCACCGGCCTCCCACCAGACGATATGATCCTTGATCGTGTCCAGCTTGCGAAACGCACGGTCCAGGCCCTCCGGCGTGTCGAGCACCTCGTACACCTCGCCCGGAGGGACCCCGTCCGCCATGAGCGCGAACTCGAGGTTCACCCCGGGGGTGCGGCGCATGCCCCGACGGCCCGGAAACTTCCCGAGATCGAAATAGTCCTCGATGGTGGACGGCTTCTCGCCGGGAAAACTCTTGGTGTTGTAAGCATAGATCGTCGAGTAGAAGATTCCGCCACCGCCGCAGTCCGAATACGTCCCGTCGAAGTAATCCACTCGCGCCAGGGTGCCGTCGGGTGCCGGGGGCAACTGGTCGATATCGACGAACTCGAACAGGCCCTCGTCACATCCGCGTGCAAGGTCCGCGAACTCGAGATCCACGATGTCCCAGTGCACGTTGCCCGTCTCGACCTGCGCCCTGACCTGGGCCAGGCCGCCGTTGAAGCTCTCCAGGCGCACCTCGACACCCGTCTCGGCCGTGAAAGGCTCAAGGATCGCCTTCTCCCAGGCCCTGGCATAGGAGCCGCCCCAGGAAACCACCGTGATCGATTCGGCGCCCATAGTGACCCCGGGCAGGCCGGTCAGACACGCCAGCACGGCACCGGCTGTCCAGCCAACCACCCCGTACCGGGGACTTCTTCGCTTCGCTTGATTCTTCTTCATAGCATTCCCCCAATTGTCCGGCTGCCTACACGTCTCACCGCCTGTGCGGGCCCGGCCCGGGGCTACTCCTCGTCAGGAAGCGCACGGCAGTCCATGATTCCCCAACCGATGCGCACGCGATCACCCTTCAGTACGGCCCCGTGCCCCGCAATGTTCGGCAGCTTGATGATAAAGTTCGAATTGCCGCAAACCTTGACCCGCATGCGCAGGTGATCTCCCACGAAAAGTATATCACGGAGGTCGACCTCGAACTCGTTGCTGTAGGTGCGGGGCTGGGCAAGTCCGACCCGTTCGGGACGGATGGCAAGCGCCACCTTTTCACCGGGGCGGCAGCGGTATACGGGAAACGCCTTGACCTCACCACCCGGTGTATCGACGATGCACTGACCCTCGTCCGCGGACAGGACATGACCACGCAGGATATTGTTGTCCCCGATGAAGCGCGCGACAAATTCCCGTTCGGGTTCTTCATAGAGGACTTCGGGCGTGGCAATCTGCTGCACCTGGCCCCTGTGAAAGACGGCTACCCGGGTCGACATCGCCATGGCCTCCTGCTGGTCATGCGTGACATACACGACGGTCAGCCCGAGTTCCTGCTGGATGTTGCGGATCTCGAACTGCAACTCCTCCCGCAGCCGCCTGTCCAGTGCCCCGAGCGGCTCATCCATGAGCACCAGGGACGGTTCGAACACGAGTGCACGGGCGATGGCAACGCGCTGCTGCTGGCCTCCCGAGAGTTCACCCGGGCGACGGTTCTCCATGCCCTCCAGGCGAACCATGGCAAGCGTGCGGCGTACGCGCTCTGCCCGGTCGGACGCGGGAATGCCCCTGACCTCCAGCGGGAAGGAGAGATTCTGTCCCACCGTCATGTTCGGAAAGAGGGCGTAGTTTTGGAATACCATGCCAATACCCCGCTTGCGCGGCGGCAGGTTGTGAACGGGGCGCCCGTCGATGGTGATCTCGCCCGAGGTGGAGGCTTCAAAGCCGGCCAGCATCATCAGGCAGGTCGTCTTGCCGGACCCGGACGGACCGAGCAGCGTGAAGAACTCGCCTCGTTCCACGTGAAGGTCGAGATCCCGCACCACCATCGTCTTGCCGTCGTAGGTCTTGTCCACCCCGCGGAACACGACATGTGCCTCATCCTTTTTGACCGTGCTTGTCATGTCCTGTAGAGCCTTCTCAAAGTGGTGGTGACCTGGCGAATCCTGCGGTGAAGGTGCAACCGGCTGCAACGCATGCAGGAACCGTGCTGCCCGCAAGTATAGCGATCGACTCGCCGTATCATCAAGGCGGTATTGTCACGCTGGCACCACAGCGTGACAAAGCGGCAGGCAGCATGCAGGCTTCATCCAGGGCCTCTGCGGTGATATCCTGAATCTACCGGAACCGATCCTGAGAGGAGGGCGCCTGAACATGAAATCCATCGTACTCTTCGCGTGGCTGGCACTGGTCCCTGCAGCGGCTATCGCCAGCATGTCCGGCGGTGGAGGCGGAATGGGACTGGAAGGCGGCCTGTTCTGGGGGGCAGACCTCGATCGCAATGAGCGCCTTGACCCGCACGAGGCCAAGGCGGTCCACAACCTAGCCGAGCCCGAGATTTTCCGCCGTTTTGACGAGAATGCAAACGGCTCGATCAGCCGGGTCGAGTTCTCGGAGTTCATGCAGCGGGCCCCGTGGACCGATCCGTTCGTCCACCCTGCTAAGACGAACTAAGCCCGCCTTTCCAGAGCTTCAGCTCCCGATCTCCCCTCCCTGATCGTGCATCACCGCGATCACGGAAGGCCGCGGCGGCAGGTGCTCGTCAAAATCCGGCCAGCGCGTTGAAGGCTCGTCATAGCCGGAACCCTCGCCTGGATGCTGCACGGAACAGAACATCGTCCTGTGGTCCGGCGTGAAGCAGGGGCTGCAGATTTCCGCGCCCACCGGTGCCCGCAGGAAGTGTTTCGGCAGGGCACGGTCCGGGCCGGTCGAGGCACAGACCCAGATGCCATCGGCGATGCCCTCGTCGTTGAAGCCGTCCGTTGCAATCCACAGCCTGCCTGTCCTGTCGAACGTGCAGTTGTCCGGGTTCGAGAACCAGCCGTTCGGGCTCACGCCGGCATGATACCGGGCATGGTCCTGCGGGTCGTCCGGGTTGCCCGCGAGGACAAACGGCTCCCAGCGGTACTCCCGGGCACTGTGATCCCGTTCGGGGGGTACCAGTTCGAGGATGTGTCCATGGCGGTTGGCCGGGCGGGGATTGGCCGGGTCCACCTCCTCGCGGACGCGCCGGGTATTGTTCGTCAGCACCGCGAACACATGGCCCGTGAGCGGGTCAACCTTGATCTCTTCCGGGCGGTCCATCGGCGTCGCACCCACCAGGTCGGCCGCGCGGCGCATATCGATCACCACGTCGGCCTGGCTGGCAAACCCGTTGGCATAGGTATGCGGTGCGAAACCCCATACCAGAGGGTGCCAGACGAGCGTTCCGTGCTCGGTGAACTCGGCCACCGACAACTCGCCGTCGTCCAGCAGGGAAAGGTTGTGCGCCGGGTCCCCGGGCCGGTATGGCTCCCGGCTGACGAAACGATAGATGTACTCGAAGCGCTGGTCGTCGCCCATGTACACGGCCACGCGGCCGTCCCGGTTGACGACGATCCCGCATCCTTCGTGCTTGCACCGGCCGAGCGCCGTGCGCTTGACGGGCATGAACGCTGGATCATACGGGTCGATCTCGACGACCCATCCTGCATGCAATCCCGCACGGGGATGCCGGTCCAGGTCCCAGCGTTCATGGAACCGTCCCCAGGCGGACCTCGCCGTTCGGGTCCCTAGCATGCCAAACCGCTCGTAGCCCCGTTGCTCCTCCGTGGATTTCGCCTCTCCCGTGAAATAGGACTGCACGTTTTCCTCGGCCGTGAGCACCGTCCCCCAGGGCGTGCGGCTGCCCGCACAGTTGCCAAAGGTGCCCAGGGTCTGTATGCCCTGCGGGGAGAACGACGTGCGGACCCTGCGGACCCCTTGTGCGGGCCCGGAAAAGCGCATGACGGTATGCGGCGTGATGCGCCGGTTGTAAGCGGATGCACGCTGAGCCTGCCAGGTGCCTCCCTGCCTGCGGACTTCTACGACCGAAAGGCCCAGGGCTTGCATCTCCGTGTCCACCTGGTCCCGTGCGAGGTCCCTCGCGCGCGGCGCACCCGGGTGCATCATGGAACTGCTCGCAAACTCGTGGTTGACCACGAGTAGCCCGGACACCGACGAATCCCCGCTGCGAGGCAGGGGCAGCCATTCCACGAAATCGTTGTTGTAGCCGAACTGCCTGCCCTGGGCATCCGGGTTCTGGTTCGCCGGGTCGAATGCCGGCGCATCGGGAAACAGCGGGTCACCCCAGCGCAGCAGCACCTGGCAGGAATAGCCTTCCGCCACGTGCAATGTCTCGTCCAGGCCATGGGCCAGCTCCCGAAACGAGGGCCGCCCGCTTGCGCCGGGCGCACGCGCGAAACCCGGCCACGATGCCTGCAGGCCCAGCAGGGCGGATCCTTTCAGCACGCCCCGGCGACTGACTCGCCGCCTGAGGATCTCGCCGAAGGCGGTACCGGTATGCTCCCTGGCCGCAGGCTGGTCATCCATGTCGAAATCCGGTGTGTAACCCATGTTGTTTCCTGTCCGGTACGGGATGGTTTCAGGTTGACCCGGTTGCCCGGCCGTCACGGCCGGTCACGGGACGCATGCACAGACCGGCAGGCGGACCGGTTTCCTGCCGACCCGGTCCCGCGGCATTGCAGCGGATCACCCGGCGTCTGCACGGCTCGGCAAATCCGGGAATGCACCGGCCACGCCCGGGTGGCACAGGGCTCCCGCATGCACGTTCAGGGCCTGGCGCAGGCCCCGGTCCGACTCGAGAAACGCATTCAGTCCCAGCCCGGCCAGCTTGCGCACGTACGGCAGGGTGGCGTTGCACAGCGCCTGGCTGCTGGTGCGGCCGACCGCGCCCGGGATATTGGGAACACAGTAGTGAACGATGTCATCGATCACGTACACCGGGTCGCGGTGCGAGGTCGGGCGGCTGGTCTCAAAGCACCCGCCCTGATCGATGGACACGTCGACCAGCACGGCACCCCGCTTCATTTCCTTCAGCATGTCGCGGCGGATCAGCCTCGGGGCGCGTGCGCCGGGAATCAGCAGCGCGCCGATCACCAGGTCCGCCTGCAAGGCAAACTGGCGCACCGCGTGGGGATCGGAATAGACGGTGGTGACATTGTCCGGCATGATTTCGTCGATGTGGCGGAGCTTCTCGATGTCGATGTCCATGATCGTGACATTGGCGCCCAGTCCGGCGGCCACCTTCGCGGCGTTGGCCCCGACCACGCCCGCGCCCAGCACCAGCACGTTGGCAGGCGGCACGCCTGCGACCCCCCCGAGCAGGATGCCCCGTCCCATAAACGGCTTTTCCAGGCATTTCGCACCCTCCTGGATGGACATCTTCCCGGCCACCTCGCTCATGGGCTTGAGCAGCGGCAGCTCGCCGCGGGCGTCCGTGAGCGTCTCATAGGCAAGCGCCGTGATAGAGCGGTCCAGGCACGATTCCGTGAGGGTCCTCGAGCCCGCAAAGTGGAAATAGCCGAAGACGATGAGCGAAGGCGGGTAGCGTTCCAGTTCTCCGGGCTGGGGTTCCTTGACCTTGACCAGCAGTTCGCACGCCTCCATGACGGCATCTGCCGAGTCCACCACCTGCGCGCCGGCCTCGCGGTACTCGCTGTCATGGTATCCGCTGCCGCGCCCGGCATGGGTCTCGATGTACACCTCATGGCCATCCGCCGCCAGCAGTTGCGCACCCACCGGCAGCAGCGCGACCCGGTACTCGTCCGCCTTGGTCTCCTTGGGAATGCCGATCTTCATGCGCCTCAGTCCAGGACCAGCTTCCAGATGTCTTCCAGCACCGCCTTCAGGTGCGAACAGAACCGTGCGGCCTCGGCCCCGTTGATCACGCGATGATCATAGGAAAGGGACAGTGGCAACCACTTCCGTTTTTCGGACGTGTCCGGCTCGAGCATCCTTGACAGGCCCAGTATGGCGACTTCCGGCGGGTTGATGATCGGCGTGAAGGCCTCACCGCCCAGCTTGCCGAGACTGGAAACGGTCATGCTGGCACCCGTCATCTGCCCGGCCTTGAGCTTGCGCGACCGGGCCTGTGCGGCAAGCGCCTCCAGTTCGCGTGCGACCTCGACCAGCGGCTTGCGGTCCACATCGCGCAGCACGGGGACCAGCAGGCCGTGCGGGGTATCCACCGCGACCCCGATGTGGAAATACTTTTTCAGGACCAGCTGCCCGGCCCCCGCGTCCAGGGAGGCGTTGAACTGCGGAAACTCTCCAAGCGTGGCGGCCAGCGCCTTGATCACGAAAGGCAGCGGGGTGAGGCGTACGCCCTGCGCCTGGGCCTCCCCGGCCAGCTGCCTGCGGCACCGCTCGAGGCCGGTCACGTCGGCCTGCTCGAAATGGGTCACGTGCGGGATGGACCGCCAGGCAGCCGTCAGGTTGCGTGCCGTGTGCCTTTGTATGCCCGTCTGCGGCCGGATTTCGGTTTCCCCGAATTCCGTGAAGTCCGGCAGCGGGCCCGTTTCTTCCTGTCCCGTAGGCTGTCGCATGCGGGTCCGCACATGCTGCTGGACATCCTGTTTCAGGATGCGTGCGTTGCGCCCGGAGCCCTGCACGTCCCCGAGTTCCACTCCGAGTTCATCCGCATAACGGTGGATGCCCGGGCTGGCGTACGCACGGCCCGGGCGAGCGGGCCCTGCCGGGCCGGACGGTTGCGGTTGCGGCGGCGAAGCGGGCTCGGATGCCGCGGGCTCGGATGCCGCGGGCTCGGCGGGCGCAGGCACCGCTTCCCTGTCCGGCTCATCCGCCCGGGCGGCGTCCTCCACTTCCAGGACGGCCAGCAGGTCCCCCAGCACGACCTGGTCGGCGGGCTGCACGTGCAGACTCTTCACCAGCCCGGCATACGGGGACGGGTATTCAACCAGTGCCTTTTCCGTCTCCAGGCTCAGCAGCGGCTGGTCCCTGGCAACCGCATCGCCTTCGCGCACCAGCACCTCGACCACTTCCACCGGGTCTCCTTCCTCGATGTCCGCTACCCGGATTTCCTCAAGCCTGGCCATCGCGTGTCAGGAGCGAACCGGGATCGGCTTTTCAGGGTCCAGCGCGTACTTTCCGATCGCGGCACTGACCTGTTTGTGTTCCAGCGCGCCTTCCCCGGCCAGCGCATGCAGGGCGGCCACGGCGATGTGCTCCGCATCGACCTCGAAGAACCGGCGCAGGCGCCCGCGGGTGTCGCTGCGCCCGAAGCCGTCGGTGCCGAGTACGACGTACCGGGATTTCACGTAAGGCCGGATCTGGTCGGCATACACCTTCATGTAGTCCGATGCGGCCACCACCGGTACCCCGGAATCCTGCAGGCACTGTCCGACGTAGGAGGTTTGGGCAGGCTGCTCGGGATGCAGCATGTTCCAGCGGTGAACCTCCATGCCCTGCCTGCGCAGGCGGTTGAAACTGGTGACGCTCCAGATCTCGGCGCGTATGCCGAAATCCTCGTGCAGCAGCTCACCGGCCCGGATCACCTCGCGCAGGATCGCGCCACTGCCCAGCAGGCGCACCTGCGCCTTGCCGCCGGGGGCCTCCTGCAGGCGGTACATGCCCTCGATGATCCCCTGCCGGCAGCCTTCCGGCATGGCGGGATGCACACAGTTCTCGTTGTTCACCGTAATATAGTAATACCAGTCCTGCTGCTCCACGTACATGTCTTCCAGGCCATGGTGCACGACCACGGCGAGCTCGTAGGCGAATGCCGGGTCGTAGGCCCGGCAGTTGGGGATGGTGGAGGCCAGGACGTGGCTGTGCCCGTCCTGGTGCTGCAGACCCTCCCCGGCCAGCGTGGTCCGCCCCGAAGTGCCGCCGACCAGGAACCCGCGGGAGCGGCTGTCGCCGGCCGCCCAGGCCAGGTCCCCGATGCGCTGGAAGCCGAACATGGAATAGAATATGAAAAACGGGATCATCGGCATGCCGTGGGCGCTGTAGGAAGTGGCGGCCGCGATCCAGGAGGACATGGCGCCGGCCTCGGTGATGCCCTCTTCCAGGATCTGCCCGGCACAGTCTTCACGGTAGTACATCACCTGGTCGGAATCGACCGGATCGTAAAGCTGGCCCTGGTGCGCATAGATCCCGAGACTGCGGAACAGGCCCTCCATGCCGAAGGTGCGCGCCTCGTCCGGCACGATCGGGACGATGTGCCGGGACAGGTCCTGGTCCCGCGTGAGGGCGAACAGGATTCGCAGGAAAGCCATCGTGGTGGAGTACTCGCGGCCCTTGCTGCCGGCCAGCAGGTCGCCGAAGATTTCAAGCGGCGGGATCGGCAGGTCTATCCGCGGGCTTTCGCGGCTGGGCATCTCGCCCTGCAGCTTCTCGCGCAGCTTCTTCAGGTAGCGCATTTCGGGGCTTTCGTCGGGCGGCTTGTAGAACGGCACGTCTTCCAGTTCCTCGTCGCGCACCGGGATGCGGTAGCGGTCGCGAAAGGCAATGAGCGATTCGCGTGCCGGCTTCTTCAGCTGGTGGGCAATATTCAGGCTCTCACCGCTCTTGCCCAGCCCGTAACCCTTGACGGTCTTGGCCAGGATCACGGTCGGCTGGCCCCGGTGGCGCACCGCGCGGGCATAGGCCGCGTAGACCTTCTGCTGGTCGTGCCCGCCCCGGTTCAGGCGCCAGATGTCGTCGTCGGTCATGTGCTCGGTCATCTTCAGCAGTTCCGGGTACGCGCCGAAAAAATGCTCGCGCACGTAGGCGCCGCCCTTGGCACGGTAGTTCTGGTAGTCCCCGTCCAGCGCCTCTTCCATGCGCTTGCGCAGGATGCCGTCGTGGTCCCGGGCCAGCAGCGGGTCCCAGTTTCCGCCCCACAGCACCTTGATCACGTTCCAGCCCGCACCCCGGAAATTTCCTTCCAGTTCCTGGATGATCTTGCCGTTGCCGCGCACCGGGCCGTCCAGGCGCTGCAGGTTGCAGTTGACGACGAAAATCAGGTTGTCGAGTTCCTCGCGTGCCGCGAGCGAAATCGCACCCAGCGATTCGGGCTCGTCCATCTCCCCGTCCCCGGCAAACACCCAGACCTTGCGGTCGCCCATGTCGAGGATCTCGCGGTCATGCAGGTAGTTCATGAAGCGCGCCTGGTAGATGCCCATGATCGGGGCCAGTCCCATGGACACGGTCGGAAACTGCCAGAAGCCGGGCATCAGCCAGGGATGCGGGTAGGACGACAGGCCCCGGCCCTGCGTTTCCCGCCGGAAGTGCAGCAGCTGCTCCTCGTCCAGGCGGCCCTCCAGGAAGGCGCGCGCGTAGACACCCGGGGCGGCATGCCCCTGGAAATAGACCAGGTCCCCTGCAAAGCCCGGGCGGGCGGGGCGGAAGAAATGGTTGAAGCCGATGCTGATCAGCGTCGCTGCCGAGGCGTAGGTGGAGATGTGACCGCCGAGCTCCGGGAACCGCTTGTTGGCCTTGACCACCATGGCCAGCGCGTTCCAGCGTTCCAGGGAACGCACGCGATGCTCCATCGTCGTGTCGCCCGGCAGGCGGTCCTCTTCCTCCACCGGGATGGTATTGACGTAGGCCGTGGTGTTGCGAAACGGCAGGTTCACCCCCGCGATGCGCGCGCTGTGTATCAGCTGCTCGATGATGTGGTGCGCGCGCCCGGGCCCGTCACGCTCCAGGATCGCCTGCAGCGCATCCAGCCATTCCTGCGTCTCCTGCGGGTCGATATCAGGCATGCATGCGGCCCTCAGGCCCGCCCGCCGCGGGGGGTTCCAGGTCCTGTAGATACGTGTCGAACATGTGTATTGGGCTATACTAGCAACTTGGACAGCATGTGTAATTGTAGACTGCATTGCACGCGCGGCGCGAGGCTGCGGCCAACTTTATGCCATGCACACCCCCCGAAACCGGGTGATCCGGGGCAGGCGTGGGAAGGGACCGCGCATCGCGTGCGGACACGGGAGCATTATGCCGGATTCGATCAACACTGACCTCGCCCTGGCGATGACCGGGGGCGGTGCGCGCGCGGCCTACCAGGTCGGGGTGCTGCGCCACATCTGCCGCCATTTCGACGATTTCCAGCCCCCGATCCTCACGGGCGTGTCGGCCGGGGCCATCAACGCGGTGTACCTGGCGGCCCATCCCGGGCGATTCGAGGAAGCGGTGGACCGCCTGGCCGACCTGTGGCTGCACCTCACCGCCGACAAGGTGTTCCGTACCGACAGCGGCTATTTCCTGGGCAACTTCGTACGCTGGGGCCTGAACCTGGTGCTGGGCGGGAAACTCCTGGGCGGGCGCCGGCCCAGCCTGCTGGACAACGACCCGCTGCGCAGGATGCTGGAGAGGCGCCTGCATGCGAAATCCACCGATCCCATCGACGGCATCCGGGAAAACCTCGAACGGGGACGCCTGCGCGTGCTGGCCGTCACCGGCACCAACTACGGCACCGGGATCTCGGTGACCTGGCTCCAGGGCGATGTCGCCGAGCACTGGCTGCGCGCAAGAAGGCGCAGCGAAAACGCACAGATCACCATCGAGCACGTCATGGCCTCCACCGCCCTGCCGCTGATCTTTCCCGCCGTGAGGATCGACGGCGGCTGGCACGGGGACGGCGGCATCCGCTCCATCGCCCCGCTGTCGCCGGCCATGCACCTCGGGGCCGGGCGCATCATCGCGATCTCCACCCGGTTCCAGGACGGACAGCCGAGGCACGAGGAATCCGTCATCTCCGGCTACGTGCCGGTGGCACAGATCGTGGGCATCCTGCTGGACTCGGTGTTCCTGGACCTGCTCGACTACGATGCCGCCAACATGAACCGCATCAACGAGGTCTACGACGAAATCAGCGCGGCCACGCGCACGCACTTCAGGCAAACCCGGGTGCTGGTCCTGCGTCCCAGCGAGGACCTCGGAAAGCTGGCCGGCGACTACGAGATCACCCTGCCCCAGCCCTTCCGCTACCTGATGCGGGGGCTCGGCACCCGCGACACGAAAAGCCCGGACTCGCTGTCCCTGCTGATGTTCCAGCCCGACTACCTGCGCTACCTGATCGACCTGGGCGAGCGCGACGCGCGCACCCACGCGGAGCTGATCTCGGAATTCCTGAACTCCGGGAAATCGGGCGGGGCCGGGCGCAAGATCCAGGCCATGAAGTGAAATGAGCGAAAAGACACCGGGCGTGCTGGTCATCCTGCTCAACGGGACGCCCATGCTCGAATACGACCGGGGCCAGGCGCTGTCGGACAGGCAGCGCGAATCCCTGCAGCGCATGGAGGAAAAGCTGGACCAGGGCATCCTGCTGGGCGAGCGCTTCGTGACCCGGCCGGAACGGCAGCAGCGGGTGGAGTACATGGCGGCCAACCTCGTCGCCGCACTGCTGGAGGGCAAGGACGTGGCGGCGGCGGCAAGCTGTGCCTACCTGGCCATGGCACTGCCCGAGCTGAAGCAGGTCAGGGCGCTGGAGAAGGAAGGAAACGTGGCGATCGAACTGGTCTTTGACCGGGAATACCGCAAGGAGGAAAAGTTGAGCTTCGTGCCGCAGGACCGGCTGAAGGCCCGGCACTGAGCGGCGGCCTCAGCGCTTCATCGCGTCGAAAAATTCCTCGTTGGTTTTCGTGCTCTGCATGCGGCCCAGCATGAAATCCATGGCCTCGATCTCGTCCATCGGATGCAGGAACTTGCGCAGCACCCAGATCTTCTGCAGTTCGTCCGGATCGGTGATCAGCTCCTCGCGGCGCGTGCCGGAACGGTTGATGTTGATGGCCGGGAACACGCGCTTCTCCGCGATGCGGCGGTCCATGTGGATTTCCATGTTGCCGGTGCCCTTGAACTCCTCGTAGATCACCTCGTCCATCTTCGAGCCTGTCTCGACCAGTGCCGTGGCGATGATCGTCAGGCTGCCGCCCTCCTCGATGTTGCGCGCCGCACCGAAGAAGCGTTTCGGGCGCTGCAGCGCATTCGCATCGACTCCCCCGGTGAGCACCTTGCCGGACGCGGGGGCGACGGTGTTGTAGGCCCGCGCCAGGCGCGTGATGGAATCGAGCAGGATCACCACGTCGCGCCGGTGCTCGACCAGGCGCTTGGCCTTTTCGATCACCATCTCGGCCACCTGCACGTGGCGGCTGGCGGGTTCGTCAAAAGTGCTGGAGACGACCTCGCCCTGGACCATGCGCTCCATCTCCGTCACTTCCTCGGGCCGCTCGTCGATCAGCAGCACGATCAGGTAGCATTCCGGGTGGTTGGAGGTGATGCTCTGGGCGATGTTCTGCAGCATCAGGGTCTTGCCCGCCTTGGGCGGCGAGACGATCAGGCCCCGCTGTCCCTTGCCGATCGGCGCACAGATGTCGATGATGCGCGCGGTGATGTCCTCGGTGCTCCCGTTGCCCCGGGACAGCTTCAGGCGCTCGTCCGGGTGCAGGGGGGTCAGGTTTTCGAACAGGATCTTTCGCTTGGCATTCTCGGGCGTATCGAAATTGATCTCGTCGACCTTGAGCATGGCGAAGTACCGCTCCCCGTCCTTTGGAGGCCGGATCTTGCCCGACACCGTGTCGCCGGTGCGCAGGCCGAAGCGGCGGATCTGGCTGGGCGAGACATAGATGTCGTCCAGCCCCGCGAGGTAGGAACTGTCCGAGGAGCGCAGGAAGCCGAACCCGTCCTGCAGGATTTCCAGCACGCCGTCCCCGAAGATGTCCTCCCCGTTCTTCGCATGCGCCTTCAGAATCGAGAAGATGATGTCCTGCTTGCGCGACCGGGAGAGGTTCTCCACCCCCATGTCGGCCGCCGTCTCGACCAGCGTCGAGGCTGGCCTCTTTTTTAACTCCGTCAAGTTCATATCGTTATCCGCAGTGGTTGAATGAAATATTGCAATGGATTCGCGTAGCGCCCTGCACGGCCCGGTGCAGCAGGCATCCTTCACACCCTCGCTCGGTGTTCCGTGGTTTCAGGGTCCCCGGTGCAACGGGCCTGAATGCGCTATGTACTGTCTAAAACTGTTGTCAGGTGTTTCGTTGCAGGTCCCTGCCCGGCAGGCACCTAGATGCTTTGATCTATGAATGCAGTCAGCTGGGACTTCGACAATGCCCCCACCTTGGTCGCTTCTGCATTTCCGTTCTTGAAAATCATCAATGTGGGTATGCCGCGCACCCCGTATCTGGGCGGTGTGCCGGGGTTGTCGTCCACGTTGAGCTTGGCGACTTTCAGCCGCCCCTGGTACTCGACCGCGATCTCGTCGAGAATCGGCGAGACCACCTTGCACGGGCCACACCATTGTGCCCAGTAATCCACGAGCACCGGCTGCTCACAACGTAACACTTCCTCCTCAAAACTGCTGTCCGTTACGTGACAGACCGCTTCACTCACCCGAACCTTTCTCCCTGTATGAAATCAATCTATGGTTGCTTGCGAAATAACATGCCGGAAATGGCATTCTCGAGGCTTTACAGCATTCCCTGTACCCTTATTCTTATGCATTCCCTGCAGGATTACAAGCGTCCCCTGCCACGCTTCATGCGAAGCCGCCTGGAGCAAATGAATCTTTCAGGCCCCCGATTCTAGCGCAGCGCCCGGCATCGGGCAAGCCGCGGCCCGGCCGGACCGAATACCGGTTGTGCGGGTTCACGCACGCCTTGCCAGCCCTTATAATCATACCCGACGGAACTACCCGGACTCCTGCCCGGAACCAACACGGGACGCCCCATGCATCTCAATGACCCTTCTTTGTTTCGTGAACAGTGCTACCTCGACGGGACCTGGGTGGATGCCGACGACGGCACCCGGCTCGAAGTCGACAACCCGGCCGATGGCTCCCGCCTCGGCACGGTGCCCAGGATGGGCGCTGCAGAAACCCGCCGTGCCATCGAGGCCGCGGCCCGGGCTCTCGCGCCCTGGCGTGCGCTGACCGGCAAGCAGCGCGCGGGACACGTGCGCGACTGGTCTGACCGGATCCTCGAACACGGGGAGGACCTGGCCCGGCTCCTGACGGCCGAGCAGGGCAAGCCGCTTGCTGAGTCACGGGCCGAAGTCACCTACGCGGCCTCCCACGTCGAGTGGTTTTCAGAGGAGGCCAAGCGCATCTACGGTGACACCATCCCCGGCCATCTGCCGGACAAGCGCATCATGGTGCTGAAGGAGCCGGTCGGTGTCGTGGCCGCGATCACGCCCTGGAATTTTCCACTGGCCATGGTGGCGCGCAAGCTGGCCCCGGCCCTTGCAGCCGGTTGCACCGTGGTCGCCAAGCCGTCCTCCCAGACTCCTTTTTCGGCGCTGGCCCTGGCCCGGCTCGCTGAAAGCGCCGGGATCCCCGGGGGGGTGATCAACCTCGTCACCGGGGACGCGCAGGCGATCGGCGGCGAGCTGACCGCGAGCCCGGTGGTGCGCATGCTGAGCTTTACTGGATCGGGGCCCACCGGCAAGCACCTGATGCGCCAGTGCGCCGGCACCGTGAAGAAGATGCTGATCGAGCTCGGCGGCAACGCGCCGTTCATCGTCTTCGAGGATGCCGACATCGATGCCGCCGTGGCAGGGGCCGTGCAGGCAAAGTTCCGCAACAGCGGGCAGACCTGCGTATGTGCCAACCGGATTCTCGTGCAGGACGCCGTGCATGATGCGTTCACCGGGAAACTTGCCCGGGCGGTGAGCCGGCTGACCCTCGGCGACGGCCTGGACGAAGGCACGGACATCGGGCCGCTGATCGATTCCCGGGCCATCGAGAAGGTGGAGGGTCACTTGCGGGATGCCGTGTCCCGCGGGGCGCGCGTGCTCACCGGCGGGCAGCGGGAGGCGCGCCCGGGCAACTTCTTCGCCCCCACGGTGCTGGAAGGCGTGACCCCCGCCATGGCCGTCAGCCGCGAGGAGACCTTCGGGCCGCTGGCACCGGTGTACCGCTTCGAAACCGACGAGGACGCGATGAGGCTGGCCAACGACACCGAAGCCGGCCTGGCCGCCTACTTCTATACCCGCGATCTCATGCGGGCCTGGAGGGTCGCGGAGCGCCTGGAATACGGCATCGTCGGCATCAATACCGGGCTCATCTCCACCGAGGTCGCCCCGTTCGGGGGCATCAAGGCATCCGGCTTCGGGCGCGAAGGCTCCCGCTACGGCATCGAGGAATTCCTCGAGATCAAGTACGTCTGCATCGGCGGGATCGACCGCTGAGGCAGGCGGCGATTCCCGGCCTGCAGCCGGGGCAGGCTGTCAGACCTCGACGATATCCGCTTTCAGGCTGTTCACGAAGTCTGCGACTTCCCCGCATTCCCGGGCCGGGACGTTCAGGGCGCTCATCGTGTCGGCGGCATGCCCCATGAATACATCCCAGTCGCTCTCGCTGATCCGCATGCCCCGGTGCGACAGCTTCATGTCGCGCCCGGTATAGTACATGGGCCCGCCCGCGTTCGCACACAGGTAATCGATCAGTAACTGCTTCTCCCTGGCCAGCCCGTCATCGCCCCGGTGTTCCCAGAACCGGCCCAGCTGCGGGTCCGCTTCCAGGCGCGGAAGCAGGTCCTCGACGAAGACCACGATCCCCGCATAGCCGCCCAGTCGCTCATACAGTGTCGGCTCGCTCATCTCGCACCTCCTGGAGTCGTGTTGCACCGGGGCCGTGCAGCCAGGCCCCGTTCAGGCCTACAGTTTCAGGCAAACGGGCAGGCGGGTCAAATGGGTCATGCACCGCGCGCGAGGCCCGGGTGCCAGCCGGCGCGTACCCGGCACAGGCCGGGAATCCGCTGGCGATACCGCGGATTTGGACCTGGACAGCAAAACGCCGGGCGGAGGCGGCCACCGCGGCAGCGGGCATGGACGGACTTGCTAGACGGATTCGGCCAGGTATTCGAGGCACCGGTGTGCCAGCGGGTTGCCCTTTCCCTTGGGCGTGAGCACGCCGTAATAGTAATTGTCAAACTCGACGTAGCCGTCGGCAAGTTCCACCAGCACCCGGTTTTCGAGATAGCGCTCGACAAAGTAGCGCCAGCCGAGCGCGATGCCGCAGCCTGCGGCAGCGGCCTCAATGACGTAGGAGTAGTGATCGAACCTGTCGAACCTGGGCCCGGTTTCAGGCAGGCCTGCCGCCTGGAACCAGTTGTCCCACGTGGACCATCCCTGGCTGGGCTGTTCGAGGTCCAGAAACGTCAGCCCGCCCCAGCCGCTCACAGGCCCTTGCAGGACCCGGGAATGGGTCATGGCGTAGTCTGGCGAGCAGACCGGCCGCACGGCCTCCCTGAGGCTGATCCTGCGGCATTCGGGCGGAGCACTCGCCTCGTCCCAGGTCAGCAGCACATCGGGCGGCTGGCCGGGCGGCAGGTCGTACTGGCTGTGCCGGTAGGTCAGCACGCGCAACTGGACTTCCTTGCCCAGTATTTTGCGCAGGCCGTTGTAGCGCGGCATGATGAAAAAATACGAAGCCTCGTGGGAGCAGGCGATGACCAGTTGCCGGTCCTTCGTCCGCTGCACCGTCTCCTGCACCGCCGCGTGGATCAGGCCCAGCCCGGATGAGACGGCCTCGCGAAAACGCTCCCCGGCCTCGGTCAGGGTAACCCCGGTGCGGGAACGCTCGAACAGTTTTACCGACAGATGCTTTTCGAGCAGCGTGATCTGCCGGCTGATGGTCGGCTGGGACGTGCGCAACTCCTCGGCCGCGCGGGAGAAGTTGCCGTGCCGGGCGGCACTTTCAAAAGCGGTCAGGGCACTTGTCGACGGTATGCGGAAAGGGCCTTGCTGGTTCACAGCCTGAATATACGCGCATGCGCGTGGTTTCGGCAAGGTTATCTCCGGCACCGGGCCTGCCGTACAGCCTTGCCAGGCGCCGGTATTCCGGGTCGCGAAGGACGCCAATCCGCCCGCCCTGGCCAGGCCAGCTTCACAGGGTGCTCCTATCGCCTCAGTGCCGCCTTGCCCATCCCGCCTCCCAGGCGTCCGGCGTCGTCCCCGCCGCGCGCCAGCGGCGAGGCAGCCGTGGCAATCGAGCGCCCGATATGCATCCCGACCCACGCCATCATCGCGCTCCACAGCACCGGCAGTCCGAGGTACAGGCTGGTCGTGATCATGTTCAGCAGCATGCGCTTGAGGTCATGTTCGCCGGGATTGGCGAAAACCTGCAGAAACACGTTGACATCCGGATACATGGACCGGATCAGGTTCTGGTCCACCCACAGGGCCAGATACCAGAGCACGCTCCAGAAGCGCACGGTGAACACCGCCATGCCCGCAGCCACCATCATGGAAAGCGAGTAACGCGACAGCACCACCACCAGCGGCAGCAGGGCGTAGATGCCGAGCAGCAGCACCGCCTGCATCATGGGCAGGGCCTGCAGCAGCGCGGTCACGGTGACCGAGAACAGGGCGGAGGCGGCCACGATCCCGCCTGCCGCCAGCCCTCCCTTGATCCACCGCTCCGCTGTACCCAGCCAGCCGCCCGTTACCGTGTTGCCGCGCACGAGCGCGTTGTTCGACCATGCCGGCGGCGCGTTGTCCAGCACCACCCTGGCCACCGCATCCAGCTGGTCCTCACGGGCCAGTCCCGGGGCCACCGCCGCCACCAGCCCTGAAAACCCGGCCGAGGTGGCATCGGCCTGGTCCACCAGCTTGCTGCGCAGCCCGATCGAGGGATCCTCCCACCACTGCCGGCACACGGGCCGGCCCCAGGGCGGAGGCGCACCCGGTGAGTACTCGGTGTCACGCACGGGATCGTAGGTCCAGCCGGGGACCGGGCGGGAGGGCCGCAACGCCGCGTAGTAGCCCGGTGTGGTGCGGTAGACATGAGAGCCCATCCAGTCCGGATCGTCCGGCCCGTGGGTGGCGAGCAGGGCACGCACCGCGGGGGTATCCGGACGCTCGGCCTGGTACCGGGAACGGGCCGGGACGTAACACTGGCTGAAGAAATCACCGGCCTCCCGGCGCAGGCGCGGGTCGGCCAGGGTCGCTAGGCGCGCCCGCTGCTCGTAGGTGCGCAGGTCGGCCACCGAGGGCAGTCCCGCGGCTACCGCGTGGTTGAGACCGGACGACATGGCCAGCACGGTGTACCACCAGACCGGAAGGTTGACGGACGCAGGCGGGCCGGCGAACCCGGCCGTGCCGAACGTGCTGCGCGGCGTACCGGGCGTGGCCACGTTAGGGACCGGGTCGGCCAGGGTCGGCGGCGGCGTATAGCTGAGCGTGGCGGCATCCAGCGGCATCAGGGCCGACGGCTGGCCGGCCAGGACCACCACCAGCAACGCGAGAAACAGCTCGATCTCCATGCGCCGCAGCGACATCCCGACCCCGGCGCCAGACCCCGCGTCCCCGGCCGCATCGCGCCAGTGATCGATCAGGATCCCGAGGAAGGGCAAGAACACGATGCCGGTCGCGGTCAGCACGTCCCACAGGATGTTGTAGAACAGCCAGCCGAACAGCGTGGTGAACAATTCCAGATAGCTGTCGACATTCATGGCCTACCTCCCAGCAGCCGTCCGGGCAGGTCCTGCCCGAGCACCAGTTCGATCACCACGAGCCAGAGGACCAGCCGCCCTCTCAGGGTCCGCAGCCGCACCGCCGTGCCCTGGCCGATGCGGCCCCGCTGATGCAGCCTGCGCAGGACGTGCGGCCACAGCAGGGCCGCCAGCACGATCGCCAGCAGGCGGACTGCGGTGAACACGGGCTGCAGCGACTCGACCCGGGCACCGACCGCCATCACGGACGAGGTGTGCACCGCCATCCACAGCACCGCACCCGCGCCGGCCGCAAGGCCGAGTGCCAGCAGCGTCAGGCCTGCGCACCAGGGCCTGCGCACGGTGCTCGGCCTACGGGACACGGCCGCGCTCCAGGGGCCTCGGGTCGAGCCTGCGCACGGTCGGGGTGTCGAGCGAGGACAGGCGCCTGGCGGCTGCACGGTGCAGCAGGATGCCCACCGTCTCGGAAACCACTTCCCTGCGCACCCGGGTTTCAAACAGGAGGCTCTCGATCTCGCGGTCGAGCTCCGCGATCGAGGCATCGGCATGTTCACGGGCGACCTCGGTCGCGTACACCTCCGGCACCTGCCGCCCGGTCAGCAGCAGACGCCTGGCGAGCAGGGCCTTTTCCACGGTACGCGCGATGCTGATCTCCGAGACCAGCCGGCTCATGATCAGGCCCTGTTCGGACACCGGCATGTCCCGGATCGCCTCGATCACCTGGCGCGTGATGGCAATGCCCGGAGCTGCGACGGGTTCGAGGTTTGCGAGCGTCAGGGGCACGGCACCGCCGACCAGGCGCTGCAGGTCCGCACTCACTGTCCCGGCTTCCTGATGCAGCTTGGGCAGCAGGCCGGTACCGGGAATGCTGTCCTTGCGGCAGGTGTCGCAGGTGGTGACGATGTTCTCCCCCACCACGTCGACCGTCCAGCGCCTGGCCTCCCCCGGTGATCTCCAGATTTCGGCCAGCCGGGCTGCAGAGCCCGGTGGCACCGGCCCCGTGTCGGTGACCGGCCGGTTCATGTTGAGGTTGTAGCCGGCCTGCACGATGTCCCCGGTGAACTCCAGCACCGGCTGGCCCGATCCCCCTGCCATGCCGCCGATCCACGGCACCCCGTGATCCCCGCTGGCGGCCTCCACGGCCTCCCGGGCGCGCACGGCATCGTTGCCGCCGATGCCCATCTGGCGTTTCCAGTCGTTGCCTTTCGACAGCACGACGAGATCGGCATAGGGATTCTTGCCGCGTGCGATCTCGGCTTCCATCTGCTCGCAGGACTTGGTCGCCAGGCGCAGCGTCTCCTCGGCCCGGATCAGCGCGTTCTGGAACAGGTCGTAGAGCCCGGGATTGGCACGCTGCAGGATCAGCGCCGGCAGGGCTGCGAGCGCGGCAGTGGCCGCGGCGGTCATGGCGTTCATCATGCTGTCGATCCCGGCACCGATCTCGTTCAGGGTGTGCCTGACGGCCGACACGGGATCGAACTTGCCGCAGCTGTAGCCTAGGCCGAGCTGGGCCGAACCCCCCAGGGTGACCGAGACCACGGACGGGTTGGCCGCGAGCGACACCGGGCGCGCACCCCCGATCTCGTAGTACCAGAACCCGTCTTCCGTGGGCGCCATCGCGGCCAGGCCGCTCCCGGGGCCGCACAGGGCGACAAGCAGCAGGCACGGCGCGAGGACAACCGGAACCGCAGTCCGGCCTGCACACCTCGCCGGCCCACCCCTCACGGCGGCCAGCTCACCCAGTCGATGTCGAACAGGAACCACTGCCCGCGGCGCCGGCAGCACCGGTAGGGGCGCCACAGGGACCAGGCGTAGTTGCCCTCCGCATCCACCTGTCCGCCCCCCCAGCCCCGGGGACTGTGCAGGTCGGACGTGCCGAATACCCTGCAGTCCGTATCGCTCACGGGATGCAGCCTCTGCCAAGTACCGCTGCGCGCATCGCCTTCCACAAGGGGGCCCGGCGGCCAGAGCCTCTGGCCGGAGGCCGAAGCGCCGGACAGCGCCAGATACACGTGCGGCTGCCCGCTGCGGGTGACGATGTCCGCACCGCGTTGCGCGGTCACGGCCGCCGCTTTTGGTGGGTCCGGCTGAACGGTCCACCCGGTGCGCGGATACACGCTGCCCCAGGTGTGCGCAGGCCAGGTGCCCACCTCGCGCAGACCCGGGACGGTGCTTGCCGGGTAGAGCATCTCGGGTACCGCGCCGCGCCAGGACAGCGCATCGACGGCGGACTGGAAATGGGGCATGAAGGGCCGGGCCTGCGAGTGGCAGGAAAAACCCGGGACCGGCAGCAGGCGCAGCGGAAACCCGATGGCATCCACCTCGCGGAAGACCAGGTTGGTGTGCGCGACGGGCGAGCCCTCGGTGCGCTGCCCGGCACTGCCTGCAGGCACTGCAAGCAGGGTTCCGAGCAGTCCTTGCGCGGCCGTCTTTTGCGCCAGGCCCAGGGCCGCCCGCATCTCCGTCCAGGGATTGCCGCCCAGCCGGTGATAACTGCTGACCACGAGGTCAGGCCGGTAGTGCCCGACCTTGAGCGAGGACTTGACCCTGCAGCCGGACCACGAGCAACGCAGCCAGAAGCAGGCGCCGACGGGCCTCCACCGCATGCAGGAGGGGGCGGCCTGCACGGCGAGGGCGGTGATCTCCGGGGTGGTGATCGAACCACCCGCCACAATACCCGGCCACGCCAGGCAGGCGGGCAACAGCCAGGCCATCCAGCACCGCCGGCTCATGGCGAAGCTCCAGCCCGCCAGGCGCGGTAGTGCCGCCATGCCGCATCCAGGTCGGTCAGCCCGTAGACGACCGCCCGGGCATCGAACACCATCGCCGGGTAACGCGTGATCCCGTAATGCAAGGCCCGCACCAGGCCAGCGGCGGCCCGCTCGATCCGCTCACGGTCCGCCCCGCCCAGCTGCCTCAGCTGCCCGAGAATCCGGTCCGCGGAACGTTGCGGGTCCGCGGACAGTCCGGCGGAAAGCACCGTCTCGATGTGCTGGATTCCGTCCAGCAGGTAGACCTCGACGGCGGGTGTGTCGGAGCCGGGGCCGGCTGTGGCGGCGGGAACGCCGGTGAGCGGATGGTCCGCGGAAGTGAAGACCTCGATGCGCGAACGCTCCGCCTCCCCGGCCCGGGCCACGGATCCGCCCTGCCCGGCCAGGAGCATCCACACCAGTACTGCCTGAAGCAGCAGACGCCCGGCCTGCATGGGTCGTACCCTCCCTTCGATGGTTCACGCACTGACGGATATCCTGGCCCGCACAGGGTTCCAGGGAAACCGGAAACCCGCCCGCGCGGTGCAGGGGTTTTCATGCCCGCAGCGACCGCGGCACCGGTCCCTGCGGGAAATCGAGGCGGTGCGGGCCCGCCCGGACGGTTCCTCCAGGATGACGGCTGCGCGATGGCCCGGGTCCCGGCCGGGCCGGGACTCAGAAATAAACCCGACGAATCAATGGGTTATTGTTCCGCCATTGCGATGATTCCCCGAACTGCACGACCCTTTTCACGGGGCATGCACGGGACGCGGCTGGGCGATTTGGGCTATCATTGAAGACCTGTTGCAGCGGGGACATGCCCATGCCATGCACACGATACCCAGCACCATGCGGACACCGGACCGGGCCTTGCAGTCCGGCCCGTGTGCCAGCCTGCCTACACGCTGATGCCCGCTGAGCCGGACCGGGACGCCCTGTGCCGTGACTGCGCCGGGCGCGTGGCCTTCGAGGCCCGCACCTGCCCGGGCTGCGGGTCCGCGCGCATCGTGCGCCATCGGGAACTGCATGCGCTGGGCGTTGCCCACCTGGACTGCGATGCATTCTACGCCGCCATCGAAAAACGAGATCGGCCCGAGCTGCGCGAAGTTCCGGTGATTGTCGGCAGGCGCCACCGCGGTGTGGTCGCCGCATGCTGCTACCAGGCGCGCACGCACGGCGTGCATTCGGCGATGCCGATGTTCCAGGCCCTGAAGGCCTGCCCGGAGGCCGCCGTCGTCCCGCCCGACATGAGGAAGTACCAGGCCGTCGGGCGCGAGGTCCGCTCGCTGATGCTGCGCCTGACCCCGCTCGTCGAGCCGTTGTCCATCGACGAGGCGTTCATGGACTTCTCGGGCGCCCCGCCCCGGCGCCGTGCAAGCCCCGCGCAGCTGCTCGCCCGGCTTGCCCGCCACGTGGAGGCCACGCTCTCCATCACCGTGTCGATCGGGCTCAGCTACAACAAGTTCCTCGCCAAGATCGCCTCGGACCTCGACAAGCCGCGCGGGTATGCGGTAATCGGCCGGGCCGAGGCGCAGGAGTTCCTTGCCGGCCAGCCCGTCAGGCTGCTGTGGGGCGTGGGCGAAGCCCTGCAGCAACGCCTGGCGCGCGACGGCATCACGCAAATCGGCCAGATTGCCGGGGTCAGCGAGAAAGAGATGGTGTCGCGCTACGGAAAAATTGGCCGGCAGCTTTGGTCGTTCGCCCGGGGCGAGGACGAGCGCCCGGTGAACCCCGTGCGCGAGGCCAAGAGCATCTCCTCGGAAACCACCCTCGACGAGGACCTCTCGGACCCCGCCAGGCTGCGCCCGATCCTGCGCCAGCTGACCGGCAAGGTCGCACGGCGAATGGAAAAGGCGGGCGTGGCCGGGCGCGGTGTGACCCTGAAGCTCAAAACCTCGGACTTTCGCCTGCTCACCCGCTCGCGCCGCCTGGAGCATGCGACCTGCTCGCCCGAGGCCATCTACCGGGCCGGAGAGCGCCTGCTTTCGGGGGAAGCCGACGGGCGCGCATTCCGCCTGATCGGCATCGGCACCCACGACCTGGTCAAGAACCGCCCCGGCACGGAGGAGGACCTGTTCGCAGACATGGTGCCCGGGCCGCCCGTCGGGCAGGTGCTGGATGCGGTGCAGGAGAAATTCGGCGAGGGGGCCCTGGTTCGCGGACACGGCCGGAGGACCGCCTCGCCGCGAGGCGGATCGTCAAAAGCAAAATGAAACTCCGGGCTGCCCGGTAATCCCCGGGAGTCCTGGATCACCCGGGCCGGCCACCGGGAGCCTGTCAGGATGGAACGGGGCCTTGCTCACCGTGTAAGCCGTGCATTGACCGACAAGCTAGCAGAGGCACGCCTCCTGCCGCCTCTATTCTTAATATATAAAAACATATCAAATAATTCAGAAGATCTGTTTCAAGCAATCAGTATTGGATCAAATTTATAATATAATATATAAAAATATATCTGAAATTAGATTTAATATATTGGATTATATCAATATGAACTACATGACCGAACCCATTACCCAGGCGCTCAAAAACGCCCGGGAAGCCTGCGGACTCAGTCAGCGCGAGCTCAGTGTCAAGACCGGTGTGCCCCAGAGCCATATCTCGAAGATCGAGAACGATGCGGTCGATCTTCGGGTTTCAAGCCTGGCCGCATTGGCTCATGCCCTTGGCATGCAGCTGGTGCTCGTGCCACGCAAGAATGTCTCCGCCGTCAACGCAATCGTGCGCGGCGGCACGACTGCGGCTGTCAGCCGGGAGGCCCGGCGCGCGTCCAGGGAACTGATGCGGCTTCGAAACCGTATCGCCCGGCTCTTGCAGACGTACCCGACCATGCCGGAACTGGCCCAGCTGAGCCGTCAAGTGCACGCGTTGACACATTTCCGGATCCCGGAATCCGGCCTTGGGGGGCTGCGGTCCGCCAGGAGCGCGCTGAAGAAGTTTGAAGACCCTCCTGCCAGCATGGATTTACTGGACAGCGCTCTCGAGCAAATGAGGCGTCTGCGCAATGAGCTGGCCCATGGGATGCAAGGCCCGGATGAGGACAGGACCGTGCGACCTGCCTATGGACTGGATGAGGACGACCATGGCTGATGTCACCGTCCTGGAGGTCCTGCTTCACGGCGTTCCGGTCGGTACGCTGACCCACGTGGGTGGCGATCGCACGGTTTTTGCATTGAATGACGATTACATTGACGATGAAGACCGACCCGTGCTCGGGCTTGGTTTCAAGGACCAGCTGGGGCAATTGATCACCGAATTCAGGCCCTGCCGGACGAGAGTGCAGCCGTTCTTTTCCAACCTGTTGCCCGAGGGGCGCCTGCGCACCTACCTTGCAGAACGTGCCGGCGTGAAGCCTGAGCGGGAATTTTTCCTGCTTTGGGCGCTAGGCCGCGATCTGCCGGGTGCGCTCACGATCCGGCCCACCGATGGTGATTCCTGGCCACCTGCCAGCGATGGCGATGATGGCAGACAGGATGAAAGTGTCCATCACGCCAGTGCACTGCGGTTTTCCCTTGCCGGGGTTCAGCTCAAATTCCCGGCGTCAGGTGACACGCGCAAAGGGCTGACCATTCCAGCTCGCGGTATCGGTGGTTCCTGGATCGTCAAGCTGCCGTCACTCGAGTTCGAAGGTGTGCCCGAGAACGAATTCGCGATGATGACGCTGGCCCGGATGATCGGCATGGATGTACCGGCCATCCAGCTCGCTGACATCGATTCGATTGCCAACCTGCCCGGCCGGACCGGAGTACTCAAGGGGCAGGCGCTTGCGATAGAGCGTTTCGACCGGCTTCCGGACGGCAGAGCCGAGCACATCGAGGATTTTGCACAAATCTTTGGCCTCTACCCTGAAAACAAGTATGACAAGGGCAGTGCACGAAGCATTGCCCGGGTCCTGGGCGCAGAAGGGAGCGAGGCGGATGTGGTGGAGTTCATCAGGCGCCTGACGTTCAACACGCTCATTGGCAATGCCGACATGCACCTCAAGAACTGGTCGCTGATCTATCCGGATCAACGGCATGCAGCGCTGGCGCCCGCCTATGATTTCATCCCGACGGTTGTCTGGATGCCGGATGACCAGGCGGCACTCAATGTCAGCCGCAGCAGGCGCTTTGACGAATTCTCCGAGGACGAACTGTCACACCTGGCTGCCAGGGCCCACCTGCCGGAAAAGCTGGTGCTGGATACCGCACGTGAGACAGTAGCCCGGTTTCACCAACACTGGCATGCCGAAAAGACTCACCTGCCGCTGACGTACGATGTAGTCCGCGCCGTGGAGGCACACTTGAGGAGGATACCGATCGCCTAAGCGGGGAAAGCCGACCAACGCGTCCTGAATCAAAGCTACCTCTAACCCGCTTCACACCTCCTTCCGTTGGCCTTACTGGCATCCTGCAGTGTGGCGAGACCGCGTTGAACCGGAGCCTTTGAATGTAAAGCCCCAATGACCCCCTCGAGGTGTTCCGCATTGCCGTAATACTACTGCAAACAGTCTTCACAAGTTCCTGCTTTCCAAATCCTTAGTTGGGAGGCTGCACCCGTCACTCAGTCTTCAATAACCTGTCCCGCAATTTTGACCGGTTATTTTGAGCTTGTTATGATGAAAGCGGCCTGCACTCATTGATTGAGTTCCTCAAGGGCTAGCAAATGTCAAAGCGTTTAAAATCACAAGCATCCGGAAGTCAGCAGTCTCCTCGATCTGTCAAGGGAAAAAGTCGTACCTTGGAGAGATGTAGCGCTACTGGTCGAGATGTCTCGTCGAAGAAAGTTACTCGGACCTCTGAACGAATCATCAAGGAAACTTCCATAAAGCGAAGAAAAGCCATGCAGGTGTTGGCTGATCGCTAGACCACATTACCGCATCACGTGGGCTGATGCTGTCCGTGGTCATGAAGAGGCACTCGAGCATGGCGGTGCTCCGGGAATCGTGAGCCAGCATGCGATCCTGTCAGCAATTGCTCGCCCCTATCATGGCTATCACCGGTTTATCCATCAAAAAGCGGCAGCTTTACTTCATGGCATGGTCACCAATCATGGCTTCTCGGATGGGAACAAGCGTACAGCCCTGTATCTCGTTGAGCTACTGGCGGTGAGAAGCGGCTACGAATTTGTCGAAGACGATATGGTCATAGCAGATACCATAACAAGTGTCGCCCAAGGAGAGACTTGTTATGATGAACTTGCAGACTGGTTCAAACAACGCCTGGTGCGGGTCAGTCCTTAGTAATAGTGGTCCGTCCCCAAAAACTGGGCCCATGTGAGTGCGCATCGTAGCGAGAGTGCTATGCCTGATCCGCACTATCCTCATAAAGCGTAACGTAGCGACAGCCGGACACCGTGTCCCCTGAGTCCTGCCTTCGTGGGGGCGAGATCAAGCAACAGCGGTTGCCGGCTCCCGTTGCGCCAGACCACCGAGCCTTGACCCCGCGGCGTGCGAATCCCGCCAAGATCCGTATAGCGCCAGGCCAGATCCAGGCTCACACGCTCGTCCAGTGCCATCGCGATCCCGGCCGTCGCCATCCACGCCAGTCTTGTCCGGCTTCCGCCCGGCACGAGCGTTGTCGTCGCCGGGAAAGTCATGGTGGTTTTCCCGATCCGGGTATGCGCAACGCCGATACCGGCACCGGCGAACGGGACAAGGGAGCCGGACTTGGTCAGGTCCAGCCCGGCGAGGTCGACGAAACCCGCCAGCATCCCCGTCACCGAGGACAGGTTCGCAGAAACGGATTGCCGTCGATCAGGTGCCAGGAAATTGGCCCGGCCCTTGAACTCGAAGCGGGGACGATACTCGACCTGCACCTCGATCCGCATCGCTCCCCTTGCATAGCCAAGCCCGATCTCCAGCGCGGGCACCGTTCCGAAATCGCCGGCTGACCGGTAGGGTGCGCCGTCACCACCGGTTCCGCATCCGTAGAGCGCCGCCGGGACGGTGCTGAAGCAGTCGCTGTCTGTAAACACCGCATTGTCCGGCCAGTCCAATCCCAGACCGCCGCGCAGGTATAGATCTCCGGCGATGGCACTCCCTGAAACCAGCCAGATCCCGGTTACAGCCACCAATGTGACAGGCTGCAAAAACCGAATGTAAAACTTACTCAAGGTTTTCTGTACTTCCTGTGAAGCCGAATGGAACGAACTCTGAGTCAACCGCTACAAATTGACGTGTGCACCCATCAATCACGGGGAACCTCTTGTAGCGGTGTCCACGAAATCACTGGTTCTGGGCAAAGTCAAGGTTCCCGGTGAGGCTTGGGTACAAAGGGTGCATGCGGTGGGGTACGCCTCCCGCGTACCCTCATTATCAGTTGCAATTTTGCAACCTTGAATCAAGGGTCAACACGCCTGTTCCATTTGCAATCTTCCGTCATGTTGATAACCCGGTCATTCCCGAGGTACTCAACCTTATAATCGCATTTACCCGAAATTCCCGAGTATTTCCCCGTGCCGCCCTGCAGGTGCCAGCGGCCTTTCCCACCTCCTCCGGCCTGCGTGTCGCCTTTCGGACGGTCAGCAAAAACGAACAGCTTGTCGTTATCCCTGTCCGTGACGATGCACCATGCGTCCAGCTGGTAGGATTTTTCCGACCTGTTGGCGTACACGAGACACCTGGACAAATGGTGGGACCCCGCTACAAAAGGCTCACGATCGCTTTCAAGGACCGTAGTGGTCCCATCAAGTGTTCCGACGGTGACCCGATGTCCGGAATAGTCCATCGTGTCGTAATCACGTGTCCAGCTGCTGGTCATACTGAACATGCCCTCGGCATGAACGGTCGTGGCCATCAGGACACAGGCCAGAATCGGGATCCATTTGTTCATTCAATTTCCCCTTTGGTTCAGCAAGATGGAACGCTGCATGTACTCTAGCAGAACGATACGTTTCCTGTGCCTCGTTCTGCTGGGAGCCCATGGTCCCTTGCGTGGCCTACCCGATGCCCACAAGTCTCCCCAAAGCTTCCTATTCGTTCACGCAGCGCCTTGTCCATGGTTCCTTCTCCGGTTTGATGCCTCGAATTCCGTCCATGAGTCGGGTAAAGCCAAATCCAGACAACAGGCAATATTCCCGCATGACCCGGCTTGAATCCGCAAGGGAAGCGCCATGATCGACGGGTGGTAGTCTCAGTTGCCAGCTGCGGGCATCATCGGCGGGGCATTTGCCGGCTGAACCGGCCTGTTTTCAAGCAATTCCGTTGAGCCATAGAAAGCTCCTATGAATGCGACCTCGCTTGCGCCCGAAGTTCTTGCCGTTCCGCCATAGGTGCCTGCAACCATGCGGGGATTTCCCGAGCTGTCGTCCAGCGTGGAAAATTTGCCACCCCATGCACCATCCGTGTGGGTCATCCTCAGCTGAGGATGGGCAAGCCTGACACCCGTTCCCCTGAACGATCCATTTTCCGTAATGGACAGGGAATCCAGCATGACTTGGTAACCTGATTGCGGATAGTCATCAAGGGTTTGCAAGGTACCGCTCGGGGTTTCCAGATATGAACCGTAGAGATTGATATGGTCTATCATGCCCGAGATGCTGGACGTATCGAAATTTGCCGTAAGGTAGATGTTCCCCAGGTACTCTCCCGCCCCATAGGATCCTGCAGAGCCCCGGGGAAGATCGGTTCCGTATTTTGTTGCGTAAACTCCACCCGTGATGCCGCTGTATGAGGCCGTGCCCGATACAGGCATGTTTACGGATCCTGAAAGTTCGGGTCCATCCACGAATGCACCAATCTCGACATCCGCCAGGTTGCCCGCCTCAAGGTCGATCCCGACATACAGCCAGTATCCTCCCGCCAGGTAATCCGTGGTATCCGTGGATGACCAATCCACCCATGTCACCGCAGCCGCAAGGCTGTTGGCGGCAGCATCCACAATTGTGCCGAGCTGGCTCTGTCTGCCTGTGACGGGACTCAAGCCCGGCAGGCTCTGTTCCGCCTCGTCCGTAGCCGTGTCGAAAACGAGTGGACTGTCGTTTTCACGCGTGACGGTCAAGGTGAACCTGTCGCCCGTGAACATGGTGCTGGCAGTGTCCGTCGATATCAGGTGTCCGGGTGCTTGGCTACAGGATGATCCCGTGCAGCCAGTTGAGCCGCTTGAATCCATACTGTTCGATGACTGGGTGACACTGCCGAATGCTGGAAGCGTGGTTGCAGCCTGTTCCATGCTGCCCTGTCGGCTTTGTTCGTCTACTGTCCCCTGGCCGAAAGGAGGCGTACTGGTGATTGTTTCAACCTTACTGCTGCCGCCTCCACCGCCGCAAGCGGCAAGGTTGTGAACCAACAGGACCGCAGCGAGGACTGCGAGCCAGTGCCCCAAACATGAATCTCCGGTTGAATAGAATGACTGTCCCATGGTTCATTGCCTCCAGGCGCCGTGCTGAAACGTTCCATCCGGGTTATGGGGCCCGGGACCGAAATGAAACTCGTACCCGGTGGGGATGGCCTGCAGTTCATCCAAGTTGCCGACTGGAGCATCCAGGATGCGCCTGCTGGACCCTGATCCGCCCGTACAGCCGAATTCATTGTGCATTCACGAATGTTCAGGTGCGTGAAGCACATGTGCCACAAGCGTAAAGAACCATTAGCAGTACCAGGTTCCTCGGTAATCCCCACGCACCTGAATCAGGCCAAACACGCGGTGCGCGCATCCCATGAATTCCGTGCTGAATTTGGGAGTCGCGCACCCTTATGCTTGAGCTTTTCCACTTCTTAGCTTTGCCAAGCTTGCGCGTTGATTTTAACTGCAGCTTTATGAGATTCTTGTGAGGCTAAGCCAAAGAATTATGAGAATTTCGGGGAACACCTGAAGATTTACGCCTGGAAAAGCGTTGCCGGTGCCGACACAGGTCCCTGCGACCAGGACCCAGCATCCAGGCACTCAGCATCCTGGTTTTTTAGAGTTTGGGAGAAACCATTGAAGAATCACAATGGCGAGATCGAGGCACTACGGGAGCGGATCTCGCAGCTGAGCGGGGCGATTCTTCGCATCAACTCGAGCCTCGACATCAATACTGTCCTGCATGAGGTGGTCGACAGCGCCCGCACACTGACCAATGCCCGCTACGGCATCATCACGACCCTCGATGAGGAGGGGCAGATCCTAGACTTCATTAGTTCCGGCTTTACCGAGGAAGAGCACCAGCAGTTCGTGCAGTGGCCCGACGGGCCACGGCTGTTCGAATACTTCCGACATCTTTCTGGAGCTGTGAGGTTTGCGGACCTGCCCGCCTACGTACGCTCACTCGGCTTCTCAGCGGAGTTAATACGGTCCAAGACCTTCCAGGGCACCCCGATGCGTCACCGGGGCGTACACGTGGGCAACTTCTTTCTCGCGGAAAAGGAAGGTGCACAGGAGTTCACGGGCGAAGACGAAGAGATCCTGGTGCTGTTTGCCTCGCAGGCGGGGACGGCCATCACGAACGCCTGGGTATACCACGACGAACAGCGGGTCCGTGCCAACCTTGAGGCCCTGATCGAAACCTCACCGATCGGTGTTGTGGTCTTTGATGCCCGGTCCGGCAATCCCGTGTCATTCAACCGGGAGGCGAGGCGGATTTTCGAGGTCCTGCGTACGCCTGGACGTTCCATAGAGCAGCTGATGGAAGTCATGACCTACACGCGCGCGGATGGACGCGAGGTCACTCTCGACGAGTTCGTGCTGGTACGGGAGCTGAATACCGGCGAGACAATGCGCTCCGAGGAAGTCATGTTCTCAGTTGCCGACGGTCGAAGTGTGAAAGCACTCATCAACGCCACACCGATCTTTTCTGCCGACAACGTGGTCGAGTCAGTGGTCGTCACCATGCAGGACCTGGCGCCGCTCGAAGAACTGGACCGCATGCGGGCAGAGTTCACGAGCATGGTCAGCCATGAGCTGCGGGTACCGCTGGCTTCTATCAAGGGGTCGGCATCTACCGTCCTGAACGCTCAGCAGCCCCTGGACCTGACGGAGATACACCAGTTTTTCCACATTATCGACGAGCAGTCCGATCACATGCGAAGCCTGATAAGTGACCTGCTGGACGCGGGGCGCATCGACATGGGCACGCTGTCGGTGAATCCCAATTCCATGGAACTGGCGGACTTGGTGGACCAGGCGAGGAACACCTTTCTGAGCGGGGGCAGGGGGCACCCCATCCTGATTGACCTGCCGCCGGACCTGCCTCGAGTGATGGTAGACAGCCTGCGCATCGTACAGGTCCTTGCCAACCTGTTTTCCAACGCATCGGCGCACTCGCCGGAGTCCTCCCCCATCCGGGTCACCGCGGTACGTGACGACGTGCACGTCGCGGTCTCGGTCTGCGATGAAGGATGGGGCAGGTCCCCGAAAGAACTGGAGAACCTGTTCCAGAAATACTCTCATCTCAGTGGTGACAGGGCGCCGGGGATCAGCGGCAGCCTGGGCCTGGTCATCTGCAAGGGGCTGGTGGAGGCCCACGGGGGCCGCATTTGGGCCGAAAGCGGCGGAGTAGGCCAAGGGACGCGTATCACCTTCACAATTCCGGTGACCGATGCGCCCGACAGCGGGGCCGTTTCGAGCGCTCCCAAGAATAACCTGCACCCGCCCTCCAAAAAGGGGGAGGCACCCAAGCGTATTCTCGTGGTCGACGATGATCCGCAGATGCTGCGCTTCATCCGGGATGCGCTCGCGGCACAGAACTACTCTCCCATCGTCACCAGCGAACACCGGGAACTGTCTCAGATCATGCAGACGGAAAAACCCCATCTGGTCCTGCTGGACCTGGTATTGCCCGGAACGGACGGAATCTGGTTGATGGAACACGTCCCCGAACTGTCCCATGTGCCGGTCATCTTCATCTCCGCCTACGGAAGGGACGAGACCATCGCCAATGCATTGGAGAGAGGTGCTGCCGACTACCTCGTCAAGCCCTTTTCGGCCACGGAACTGGCGGCGAGGATCCAGGCGGCCCTTCGCAGGCAGGCAAACCGGAACCCTTCGTGAATGGAAGCCTGGTCATCCACTACGAGCAACGCAAGGTCACCCTGGCCGGTCACCCCGTGCCCCTGACTGCCGGGGAGTACGATCTTCTGTGCATACTTTCGGAAAACGTGGGGCGGGTAGTGCACTACGACTTGCTGATCCGCCAGATGTGGAGCGGTCCGGACTCCGGTGACCCGGACCGGATCCGCACCTTCATCAAACAGCTCCGCCGCAAGCTCGGCGATGAACCGGCCCGGCCGACCTACATCCTGAATGTGCGCGGGGTCGGCTACCGCATGGCACAGCAGTAACCCGTATCATCGCATTGATCTCCTGAACCGGGTGCTTCGCCTGCAAGGATCGGCCAACACAGGTCGTATCCCGCAGTGTCGGCACATCCTGATGTTTTGGCATAAATAAAACCGATGCCCGTATCAGTATAACTTACTTCATGTGGTTGACAGCCTGTTATACGCTTTCTCTTGCTAATACTACTAAGACCCCGAAGCCGGGTTATCTGCTGAATACAACACCTGTATAAAGCAAGGCAAAAGGCTTTACTTTACCTGCTTGGGAAATAAGCAGAGATTTCCACTTCTTAGTAGATATTAGCAATGGCCCGGCACCTATGGGACCGGTATTGGTGTCCTGATCATGCTAATTGTCCAAATCGCCAAGGGACCGGTAAGAAGGCATTACCTGCCCTGTGCCATTGTGCTCGCACTGCTGTTATCCGGGTGCATGTCCGGAGGAAGCGCCTTCCAGCCGACCATCCAGTTTACCGAACGACTTACAGCCTTTGATGGCACCACTTGGGGCATGCGTGTACCACCCAGAGAGGATGGTGCTGAATATACGATCAATACGGCCGAAGACGGTGTGTCGCAGCAGGACTTTGAATCCTCCATTCCAGGTTATACAGGCCAGACCTGGCTCATGATCAGGCGTGAAACGGACAAGACACAACTGGCGTATGCAATTGTGGGCTGGGATGAAGACAATCCTTCAGACTACCTCACTGGCGGCTGGTGGATGTTGTATCCCGGCCATCCTGACCAATTTGATCTATTTGAATCGGAAGACGGAATCTTTTTTGTAGATGGGCCTGAACTCGACATCAATCATCCTCCAGACATGCCGGTTACCGGCACCGCAACCTATGCGGGCAGGACAAGCGGAATTTACCAGTATCTGGATGACAATAAGGAATACTCAGTTACCGAATTTGTGAGCCAGACCCGGTTTACTGCCGATTTCACCCGGGGCACCCTCAAGGGCTGCGTAGGCTGTGACAGTGAAATCGCGGTTCAAGACTTTCACTATGCAGCTTTAACGCAAAACGTGGACGCGTTAAGGGCTGACCCTACGGGTTACCGGTTGCGCTTTGGTCCGTCACCCTATAATCCCGATGGCACCTTTTCGGCAAACGATGTGTCCGTTGAACACGTGGTTAGAGAGGTTACCACTACGAAAGGATTTTATGGCGGACAGTTTTCAAACATCCCAGACGATCAAGGCAACCCGAGACTCGTGACTGGCATTTACCGCGCTGATTTCATGGAGTCAGGCGGAGCACGCGGCCGGTTCTTTGGTCTGTGGAACACCTTTGGCGAGTGATGAAAAGCATCGTTGTATCCGATTTTATGCAGCACGCTGTTCCACGCAAAAGAAAGGAAAAGAAACCACCTCCCGGATGGGTGCTCTACCTGTCGGACCGTTATCACGCGATGATCGAAGCCCTCCCCTTCGGGTCGATTTTGTCTATCATCCTGGCCGTTACTGCGTTCGTAATCATTTTGGGTGTGACATTGTTTATGATGGAGTTGGCCAGCCATTGATAAATAGACAAGCCATGATCAAGAAAAACATGGCCGACCTATTGCCTGCAAGATCGACATGGATGCTACAGCGTCAGAGATTGCGCAGTCGATTTTCTGGGCTGCGAACACGACTACGCCCGCGGACATCACGATCGATACCACAGGCACCTTGACATAGAGGACCATGTCGACGACGAACTCTGAGATTGCATGCATGGACAGCGTTCGGCCGCACTTCGGCAAGGCGCGGAGAATACATTCGCAGGCGCTTGCGTTCGTCAAGGGATGGGTGGCGCGACGGAATTGGGGCGAGCTAGCTCTGGCTACTTTGGCGTCATGGGACTGACAATTTCGTGCCGAGCGGAGGTTCATCCGATTTCGCGGCACATCACGGGATCTTGATTTATGGATCATTCTGAACGACATGGTTTCTTGGAAACTATCGGAACATCTTCACCGAGATACCGCGGCCAAGGAGGTGCACGCGAACGTGCAGACATTCGACAAGTTCGAAAGGAATCTCCGCAGGGTGTTCGCCAATCGAGAGATCAATCTGATGCGCATCTTCCCTCTTGGAGGCTCACCTTCGCAATCTCGGACGGTTCATACCTGGTACATCGACCCCAAGATACAAAAGCACTTCGAAGAGCACGGGATGTCCTATGAGGACAGACTTGCAAGATTCAGGGATGTTGTCGAAAATCAGGACTACGCGATGCTGGAGGAAGTTCAGTTAAATGCAGAGCGTGGGATTCAGTCGAAAGTCGTGTCCGGACGGAACGAAGCGGCACTGCAACATTTTCACAATGTGTACCGATCGGAAACGGGGCGTGAACAATTGCAGGTCGAGGACATGTAGCGAACCTGGCCCCAGGTGACCAGTTCCCTGGGTACGTCCCAGTGTATGTGAAAAGTCAGGACGATTTAGGATCACCCCTTTTCAGTACCACACTGAATGCGAAGCTGGCGGGTCAAGAGGAGCCCCTTTCTCAGGTCCATGCAGTCAGTGAATTTCTGACCTTCGTCTGGCCAACGGGCCTTGTATTCCAGAGACGAGCATTCATTGAAAGCCTTGTGCAGAATGCGAAGCAGCGGGGTCTTAAGGATGGTGACGTAATCGTGATCGCATCCATCCGATACAACGATAGTCACTCTTTTCACGGATTCCAAGACAGCAGCCGAAATGACTCCTCTGATTCCGGCCTGTGGTCTGCATTTGCGTCCGGATGGAAGACCAGAAACGGGGCTTGATCAGCTTGATTTATGTCCGAAAAACTAGTATATTTTAAGACAAATAGGAATCTCGTCATGTCTATAGCAAAAGCAGTTCGTGCTCATATCCGGAAGCTGCCGAAAGGCAAGCCTTTCACGACCTCGTGCTTCACTGCCTACGGGCCACGAAGTGCCGTAGATCGTGCCCTCTCACGGATCGTCAAAGGAGGTGAAATCGAACGCCTTTCCCGCGGTGTATTCATTCGTCCCAAGCAAAACCGGTTTGTTGGCACAGTTTATCCCGGTGTCGCAGAGGTGGTCAGTACCATTGCTGCAGCGAATGGCGAGACCATTCAGGTGCACGGTGCTGAAGCTGCGCGCCGTTTCGGGCTTAGCACCCAGATGCCGGTCATGCCGGTCTATCATACCAGTGCCTCGAGCCGCTCAATCCACATTGCCAACATCACAGTAAAGCTGATCCACACCTCAAACCGACGGCGGCTGCAATTTGCCGGTGAAGCTTCGGGGCTTGCACTTGCTGCCCTTTGGTATCTCGGCAAGGACAACGTGACCCCCAGCACGGTTACTGCAATTCGCACCGCCCTCAGTAAGGAAGAGTTCGAGAAACTCCGCACAGCCGATGTTCCGGCCTGGATGGCAGTGGCTCTCAATACCGCTAACGAGGATTCGGTCCATGCCTGATGCCTTCCTATCCCTTGATGCCAAGGATCAGAGAGACATTCTCAATACCTGTGCGAACCAAACCGGGCGGCCTGCCGCAATCCTCGAGAAGGACATCTGGATCTGCTGGGTCCTACAGACCCTTTTCTCCATGCCCGGTCGTCTCCCGATGGTTTTCAAGGGAGGCACTTCCCTTTCAAAGGTCTACGGCATCATCGACCGCTTCTCAGAGGATGTGGATATCACCCTCGATTATCGGGCATTCGGAGAGGACCATGACCCCTTTGCTGAAGGCGTCAGCAATAACGCGAACAGGAAATTCAGCGTGCGCCTGCAATCCTATGTCAGCGATCATATCCATGAGACCGTTGCTCCTGGGCTTACACGTGCCTGTAAAGAGCTTGCGACCGCCAACCAACACGACATACGCATTGATGAAGACGGTGAGAAGGTGCGATTTACCTATCCGTCGGCGGTCGAGAACCCAGTGGACTACCTCAAAACCGATGTGCTGCTCGAATTTGGTGGACGCAACGCGATTGAACCGAACGAACTTCACGAGATCACACCCGACATTGCCGAGCTTACCCCTCGCCTAGCTTATCCCAAGGCAGCCGTCACGGTCCTCTCTCCTGTACGAACCTTCTGGGAGAAGGCCACACTAATACATGTCGAATGCCACCGGCGCCGACTAGCGGCCAGCCCGGATCGACTTTCCCGGCACTGGTTCGACTTAGCGTCCATCGCTTCACACGAGACAGGACGTGCTACCCTCAATGACCGCGGCGTGCTTGAGGATGTTCTCCGCTACAAGACAGTCTTCTTCAATGCGAGCTACGCCCACTATGACCATTGCCTGGATGGGAGGCTGCGACTCGTTCCCGACAAAGACCAGTTAGTCCCTCTGAAATCGGATTACGAGGCCATGCGACTTGCCGGGATGATCCGCGTCGGAGCACCGGAGTTTGACACCCTAATCGACGACATACGAAACCTCGAGACCAAGGCCAACCTATTGAACGCAGAGCCTACTCATGCCTGACTCCCATCCATGCGCGGTCTGTGATGGCCCCAATGCTGAAATATTGGATCGCCAAGATCACGAGAACGATATCCATTGGAGATGTCCGCAGTGGCCACGGACAAAAGTGATCACCGAACCATTGCTGAACATGCAGGCGATACACGAGGGAATCAAGACCCAGCACCCGGGTCAGGGGGCAAACTGATGCCCTTCGAGACGGACTTCAAATGCAGGTCTCTTTGAGGATAGGGAATTTGAATGCCATGCGCATGAAACAGATCCCACACTCCCAGCAACACCTCGTTCTTTACATTCGCACAGCCGTTCATCGGGTCCTTGATCCAGATGCGTATCTCAAGGTCCACGGAACTGTCCCCGAAACCTTTCAGCAGGCAGACGGGCGCAGGATGAGCCAGCACCCTTTTGACGTTGCTGGCCGCCTCCCTGCACAGCTTGATGGCCTCGTGCACATCGGACTCATAGTGAATGCCCAGGGGAATCTTCAGCCTGACATTTTCATGGCTGTAGGACCAGTTCTCGACACGGTTGGTGATCAGTTCCTCGTTCGGCACCAGGTGCTCGATCCCGTCTCGCGTGATCACTGAAACATAGCGGGCGCCCAGGGTTTCAATCTTCCCGTACTGCCCGGCAATATTGATGGTGTCTCCGGGCTTGATGGATTTGTCCGTCAGCAGGATGAACCCGGCCACGAGATTTGAAAAAATCTTCTGCAGGCCAAGCCCCAGTCCCACGCCGATGGCCCCGCCAAAGACGACAAATGCCGTGATATCGATGCCTACGGATCCGAGTGCCAGCAGGAAGGCCCCGACAAAGATGACAACCTTGAGGACTTTCGTGAACAGGACCTGGGTGGTTTGCGAGATCCCGGCACTGGCCCGGATGCGCGCCTCGATGACCCGGGTGACCAGCAGGGCCAGCCACAGGAAGACCGCGACGGTAATGACAGACGCTATCACATCGAATGCACTGAGCTCGTGCCCTCCGACGTGAAACGCCTGCGCATCCAAGAACCCGATCAGGGGGGCAAGCAGGCCGAACACATGCAGGGCAGCCATGCCCCAGACGAACGTTGCGATACTCTTGCTGATGAGCGGGTCGGATATGACCGATGAGCCCAGGCGGATCACCGCCCAGGCCAGGGTGAGGCTGATGGCGGCCTCGACCAGGGCGCAGGGCTGTTCAAGGTACAGATACAGGCCCTTGAAGGCCCCCAGCCACACCAGCAGCAGGATCGGGACAGCAAATCTGTACAGGAGGCTGGCAAAAAAGGATTGTATCCGGATGGGTTCAGAGGGCTTGAGCTCGGCAAGCTTCGCATGGATTTTCCTCGCCAGGACAAATGTGATGAACAGGCCCGTGGCAATGACCGCGACCTGGATGAGATTGTCGAGATTCAGTACATGCTGATCCACCCACCGGTAGAGGCCCTTGAGAAACTCGACCGAGCGTTCCTGATCCAGTACTTTCTCAATGAGTGTCTTGTTTTCTTCCATTGCGCACGAATCCTATCGAGTGACAGGCACCCGTAACTCCGGCCCGTACCCGTACACAGCGTTGTTTTTCAATTATCCAGCCATGTTCTAAATTCTGGCCAATAAGCAAACTATTTAATGGGAATTATATACGGTAGTTCCAGACCTCTTATTTCTCGGTCTTTTTCTTCCCTTTTTTCTTGACGTCTCCCGCCGCAAAAATTGCTTTTGCGACGTATTCAGGCGGGTGGTCGATTTTAAGAGTGCGAGTCTTGGGACGTCCTCGTTTCTTCGGCTTGCTTTTTTCAGTCATTTTCAGGTAAATTGAAACTATTGTTGCGAGATAGAATACGACTGTGCCCACTCCTACACAGTCGTATAGTTGAACACCCGATTAATAACTGGCATGAGCGTATCTCGCATCCTTTTTGTCACAACTTGCAACTCTGCAATTTATCTTATACCTGTAAAGGACGATAGTACATCGTCTTTTAGTTTGACTATTTCACGTTAAACCCCTACTGTTCAATTGTCATCAATCGTAGAGAAACCCAATGTCGGGTTTCTTGCTGAATACAATAGCCTTCGGGTGAATAGGCATAACATCCGCATCTCTGCGTTTGATGACAAAGCCCGGCACCTTTGTCGGTTTTGTCACCGCTGTGATGAAGGAGGGTATCGTTATGGACCAATTCGAACGAGTGGATTACAAGGATCTGAAACCTAAACAACAGGAAGTCTATAACTTTCAAAAACTGGCATCTGAGTTAGCTGATTACGGATTTAACTGCATCAAGCTTTCAGATGACTGGAACGGCGCAGATTTCTTAGCTTATAAAAGCGACGTCGGTTTAACGTTAAGAGTTCAGCAAAAGTCGTGTCCAACTATTCAACAAAACTATGTTGGAAAAAACTTGTGGATGGCTTTTCCCATTAAAAAATACTGGTACCTGATTAAGCACGACGAATTTAGAAATTTATTGGACGAGCACACAGTTTTTCTGAACAGTCCTTCATGGAAAAAAGGAAAATACACGATACCGCGGGCTTCAGCAGAATTAATCGAATTGTTAACGCCTTATCGCTTGCACTAAAAGCGAAAAGCGAAAAGCCTCGACTTGCAAGCCGAGGCTTTCCTGATAGCTGTTTAGTTCCTGCGCTCAGCTACATTCAGACATAATTCCTAGGAAAGTCTTACTGGCATACACACAGTATAGGTAAACATCTTATCTGGTTAGTATTGTATTCACCTGTACATGAATGTACATAACCTACGCAATCAAATCTTCGTACCTCAACCGCTTCCCGTCCATATTCTTGACAATCGCACTCATCTGAGCATCGGTGTCCATTTCCCTGATGTTGTAACGTCCAGCGAACTCCTGCACATACCTGTTCAAGTGCTTCACACTGAAGTGGTGATGCGTGCCATGAAACCCACGCTTGAGCAAAGCCCAGAATGACTCAATGCCATTCGTATGCGCCTGGTCTCGTACAAATTCACTAACGGAGTGGCGAACGACTTGGTGATTGTATTCTGCTCTTAACTGCCAATAGCCTCGATAGTTGTCCGTGTAGATTGTTGAGTCAGGATGAATCGTATCTTCTACAAATTCGGTCAACGCTTTACTAGTTGTCCGCTTCATCGGCTTTACAACGACCTTGCCTTTCCTCTGCTTCGCACCGACGACAGGTGCTTTGCCAACAGGCCCACGTCCTCGAATCTCTTTCTTTTTCTTCCCACCAATATATGTCTCATCGACTTCCACTTCACCAGACAACTCCAAGTGACCAGTTTCAAATGATTCCCTGATGCGCTGGAGCATGAACCAAGCTGATTTTTGAGTAATCCCTAACTCTCTATGCAACTTGAGGCTGGAGACACCCTTGAGGCCCGTAGCGACCATGTAGATTGCAATCGCCCAGTGCTGCAGCTTGATATTTGATCCTTCCATGATCGAGCCTTTCTTGACACTGAAAAACTGCCTGCACCGTGTTTCTTTGCAACGATACCGCATAGTCTTGTGGTTAGCATGGATATGCTCCATCGAACCGCATTCTGGACAGACTGGACCGTCTGGCCATCTTTGCTTTTCGAACCAGTTTTCAGCGGTGCGGTCGTCAGGAAACATCTTGAGCAGCTCAATGATGGTGATTCCTTTTCGATACGATTTGCCAGGGGCTTTCATCTTCTTTTCTCGTTTCGGTATTATGGAACTATTCTACTATAAAATAGTATATTAGTAAACACTTATATATGTAATTTTTCACGTTTTTTATATATTATGTATGCCCTCAGCGGGATTTGAACCCGCGACCTTCTCGCTGGTACCGAGATGCTCTTTCCAGCCTGAGCTACAAGGGCGTCTCGGATTTTATTATAAAGACAGATTATAAGTCAAGCATGATAAAAATCACTTATAATTATCTGATACAGAGGATTTCTTTGTCAATATCATCAGTTTATTTTATGGATTCAGGTAGGAATTGGAACTATTGGATATAATTCCCTATTTAATGGATGTTTCATTTCAGCTTGTCGGATATAGTGCTGGGAACCAACGTTCTACAACATCTAAAGGAAACCCAAGGCGCACAGGCGCTTTGGGGCTAATGGAAACTAGGAGCTGCTTCTTGATCAATGTTGACAAAATTTCCCGCGCACGACGCTCTTGATAACCTGTAATCTCCGGAGCTCTACCACGTTCTATTTCACCCAGCACTAGTGCTTCTTTCATTAATGCCATTGACCGCTTAGGTAATCGCCCGGCAGCGATTTCATCATCACAATACAGTTTCATCCTTCTCAGCAGTTCACCGGGCTCCAATAACGATGCCATGAATTTGATCTGGTCGATGCTTGTCAGCAAAAAAAATTCACAGAATTCCTCAAGCTTTCTCTCCGAGAGCGCCCCGCGACCGTCATATTCGTTGTAACGCTCATCATCTGCAGCCATCAGTTTTGCTTTGTATTCAACTTCATTGCGTGCAAGCCCCCTTGCTACAGACCAGACACTGCTGCCAATCCCGCAGTGCAGTAGCATGGCGTGAGACATCAGGCGAACGACGCGTCCATTGCCGTCATGGAACGGATGAATCCACAAAAATCGATGATGAGCGGCCGCGACTGCAATGATTTTCTGAACTTCCGACAACCGACCAAGGTCATAGGCTTCCTCAAAATGGCTCAGGAATCCCGGCAGGTCCGGGGCAGATGGCGGCACATGGTGACCAATGATTACATCGCCATCGCGAAGCTCTCCAGGCACGATTCTCACACGGTTTTTAGCATCAGTATCTGTTACCCACAACAGTTCATCAGGCAATCGAATGCAAAATTCCTTGTGCAACCACTTCGCGTAACCTTCCGATGCAGGCGAACCGTCGGGACCTTCACCCGAATCAATCATTTGCTGCACTTCGATGTGCGCGCGCGCCTCGATCTGTAAATCACGCTTTGCTGGGTCCGCAGAGTATTCATCGTGGATAGCACGATTGATGTCACGAGGATGCGTGTTATGTCCCTCGATCAAGTTGGAGTAGTAGCAATTCATGGATCGAACCAGATGCCCAATGCTTTCCCTGACTTGAGGGCGAAGCTGGGCTGTGAGTTGACTGGCTTGTGCAACCAGCTCAACGGCGAGGTTTCCCAGCCTCTGAGACGCGTCTGGAGGCATCATAGGTTCCATTCTGTGTACATTCATAATGCCGGTTATTATGCCGGTTATTATGCCGCATTACAATGCATATATATCAATAATATAAGTCAATATATCTGCTTAATATTTAGGTAGATAACCGTTATTTATGCCGATCATGCTCTCACCGGAAGGCACTATTTCTTCACTTCATAACTTGCTTATGACCCTACATTCGAGGATGGAAACGGGAGGACTGCGCGGGCACTGTTTTGCTGGTCGATTATGGAACTAAATTATTGGACTGTAGAATTCATATCCATCTCCAGAATCCTGAAAAATGCATTTGTACAGTATATGCGGGCGGGCGAGATCAAAGCTGCGCGGCTCGAGAGCAAGGTTGTATAAATGTATGTTCCGTACATTTTCCATCTGAATCAATACGCTTTTTGGCCGGTTCCGGGCTAGGCCCTGATGGCCGTAGATACCCGACCAAGATCACCCGACACTGGAAATTTTCTCTGCAATCCGGTACACGGCCTCAAGCTCGCTGCAACCGTGCTCACGCATGATCGCGGCGCGCTCGGCCTTCTCGTGCTTCTCGGTCATGGCCAGCGCCAGGCTCAGCGGTGGTGGCACGTTGCGGAACAGGGCTTCCAGGTTATCGGAGAGCACGACGCCCTCGACGTACTTCCCGGGTTCCTTGCGGGCCGACAGCAGCAGGCTGCGCTGGACCTCGTTCAACTCCCTGAAACGGGCAATCTGCTCGACCTCCTCCTTGGGCATGACCAGGCACAGCCACCACTCCATCATGTTGAGCATCCTGCGGCTGGCATCCGGGAAGTCCTCCAGGTTCTGGGTGGCGATCCAGAACCAGGCGCCGAGCTTGCGCCACATCTTGGTGATCTTGACCACGTAGCGGGCCAGCAGCGGGTTGGTGGTGATGATGTGCCCCTCGTCGGTCACGACCAGCGTGGGCCGCTCGTCACTCTGGTGGCGCTCCACCAGGTCGTTGATATGGCTCATCATGGAAAGATAGGCCACGGTGAGCTGGTCCTCGTACCCTTCCCTCGCCAGGATACCCATTTCCAGGATCGTGACATCGGCCCCGGGCCAGGGCTGGCCCGGGCGGTTGAAGAAGTGCCCGGCCAGGCCCGAACAGAACAGCGCCATGCCGTCGCCCATCTCGACCGCCCGGGTGCGCCGGGTCTCCGGCAGTTCCCGGTCCCGGCCGATCGCATGCAGGGCATCGACCACGTCCCGGGTGATGACCTGGTCCCGCCCGCAGGACCGCACGGATTCGGCCGCCTTCAGGATCGCGTTGCGGACCAGCAGGCGGTCGGCGCGGCTCAGGCGCGCATCCTCTGCCGCATCCCCCCCGGTGATCATGACCCGGGCCGCAATTTCCATCTCGCCCAGGATGTCACGGCCTGCAGGTTCGTCCGGTGCATCCGCCTCGTCGTCCGTCCAGGGGCCGTGCCCGCCACCGGCACCGGCCCGGCGTTCCCGGTCCAGCCCCTGCAGGGCGTCCGCGAACGGCGGCAGGCTCACGTCACGGTCCGGGTGCAGGCTCACCTCGTGAACGGAAAGGCCGTGTTCCCGGAAATGCCGGCCCAGCAGCGAGAACGAGCCGCCGGCCTCGATGATGAACATGCGCGGCCGGTACACGGCAGCCATCTGCTGCAGCAGGTAGACGAGCAGGGCCGACTTGCCCGCACCCGTCGGCCCGAGGATCAGCATGTGGGCGTTCTTCTTGCGGTCGCTGCGGTGCAGGGGATCGAATACCAGGGGTTCGGCGCCGCGGTTGAAAAACACCAGCCCCGGGTGATCCGTGCCCCGTGCGCGCCCGTACACCGGCAGCAGGCTGGCGGCATGACTGGAGAACACCAGCCGTGCGCGCCGCCGGCTTTTGTCCAGTCCCTCGTCAAAGGCCATCGGCAGGTTGCGGAGATAGCTGTCGAGGGCCAGCAGGTCCCCTTCCCGGGTGATGGGCTGCAGGCCGTTCGGCAGCAGCCGCGCACACAGCTGGTTGACGTGCACATGCAGGGCCTTGGCATCGTACCCACGCACATAGAAGGCCAGGTTCACCGGGTAGAGCTTGTTGCCCTGCGCCATCACGCGTTCGGCACGCTCGGCATCCTCGCGTGTCAGGACGGCCTCGGCCGTATCGCCGACCGCGGCACGGCGCACGCGCGCAATGTGATCGCGGATCAAGTCCTGCGGTTTCACAACCAGTGTCATGGCCATCACGGTATGCTCCGGCAGGCGGTCGAACAGCGAGAAGACGTGATCCCCGACCTGGCGCTCGGCCGTCATGTGACCGATTTCAGGTGCCCGGCGCAGCCCCTGAACCGTCACCACGGTATGCGCCACGCCGTCGAACCACCAGGTTGCGGTCCTGGAGTCCGAACGGGGCATCGCCAGAATCAGCGCCTCGGCCAGGTCATGCGCGAACGGGAGGTCCTCGTCCCCCGGGTACGGCGCGACCTCCAGCAACCGGTCCGGATTGCCCTGTGCGACTTCGGGTCCCGGATTGAACCATCGGAGCAGCCACTCGTACAGGTCACGCCCCTCGCCCCGGCGCACCCGGATGCCGGCCGATGCCAGCGAGGCGGTCCATTTGGTCACCACGTCGTTCACCGCCGCTGCGACTTCATCGGCAGGAGGATGCTTGCCCCGGGATTTGAGACGGCGGTAGAGCACGGCCCGCACGCGGCGCACCTGGCCGCGCCAGCGGCCTCCGGTCACCGCGGTGTCTTCAAACAGGCCGCCCGGGCGGCTGATCCGCTGCAGGTGTTGCGAAAACACCTCCCGGTAGTACCGGCTGTAGTCGCTGTCCAGCACCCCGGGCTGTGCGTACGCTTCAATCTCCGCCCAAAACCGCAGCAGGCTCGGTTCGTCCTGCACGTAGACCTGCAGGATCCACGGCACTTCGGCCTGTTCCGGGATGGCATCCGTGAGTGCGGTCTGAACGGCATCGTGCAGCTGCTGCATGTGCCGGGGTGTGCAGGCCTCGGTGCCGGCAGGGAGGATCTCGAGCAGCGCACCGGCACTGAGGCCGTCTTCCAGCACGAAGGTCCGGGTCCCGGCATCGTACTCGGCCCAGGGCAGCAGGTCGGTGAACGAAGGCGGCCGCCCGTACAGGCTCCGGGCTGCAGCCTGCGGCACCGGCCCGTCGCGCATCGCCCGCCTGCCCGCCAGGATGCCCGGGAGTTTCACCGCAATGGCACCACCGGGCCTTCACCAGGCAGCGCGTACTCCACCCGCTCGTACATGGGAAAGCTCGTGGCATAGCCCGGGATCGGCACACGCGCCTCACCGGCCAGGTGCGGAAACACGTACATCACCAGGCCCGGGTTCGCGAGCCTGGGAAACACGGTATCGATCTCGCGGTACGCCGTGCGGGCATGGCCGTGGAGTGCCCGGTCGCCGTGGGCGGCGGGGTTTGCACCACGATCCACACAGGCCGTATCCCGTACCGGCACATCGCGCATGTGCCGGGCATAAATCGTGCGGATCGAGGGGCCGTCCTGCGGCAGCACGGCCTGCTTGGTACCCGCACAGCCCAGCATGAAGCTAGTCAAGACGAGTACGGAAATGAGGGTCAGTCGCTTGTGCATAATCCAGTCTCCTGCCTTGCGGGTCGAGATCGATGTCGAGTCGTGCATCGACGTGAATGGCTACCCGGGTGCCGGCCGGCACGAACACGGCGTCGAAGCTCTGCGACTGGCGTTCCATCAGCCACCGTGCGACTTCCTCGGTGCCGCCCGAGACCGTCTTCCCGAGCACGTAGGCCCCGGTATCCCCGGTCACGCTGTCGGCACCCGCGCCGGTCTCACGGACCGTCGTGGTGGTCTGTGCGGCGGCGGCCGCCTCGGCGGCCGCCTGCACCGCCATCATGCCGATGCGCTGCCCGAGAAAGGCCGGGGCGTTGGTCTTGCGTGTCCCGCTGATACAGGGGATGCCCTGGCTGTCCGAAATCCAGCCCAGCGAGCGTTCGCCGGATGCAAAGGCGCCCTCCCGCGCATCGCCCGAAATCGTGCGGATCGTCCCGTCGTCAAACACGAAGGTGACCGAGTCGAGCCGGCCGGTGACGCACGACAGCGTCCAGTCGCCGATGGCCGTGCCGCTCCACACCATGCCGCGGATGCCGGGCACGGTGAGGCCGTTGGCGGCCAGGTTCTCGTGGCCGGTGATGACCTTGAACGGCATCGCATCGCGCACCTGGCCCTGTACCGGGATTCTCCCGACCAGCGCCGTCAGCGTGGTCGAGCCGAGCAGCGTTGCATTTCGCGGGACAGTATACGCAGGCTTCAGGGGTTCCGTCATGTCTGAGGCCTTCGTGCCCGGTGCATCCGCACGGCCGTCCGGGTAGAGCAGGCTTTCCTGTGCCGGTTCGCGCGCACCCGGGGCGGCATCCAGCGGGTCGACCCAGACCGTATCCGCCTCCTGCATCCAGTACGCCTCGCCGGGGTCGTGTCCGGAACCGACCGGCAGCTCGCTGGAATGGTCTGCCGGGCGGTATGCCAGCGATTGCGCCAGGGCATCGACACGCTGCGTCAGGGTCTCGAGCACGCCCGTGTCCGCCTGCCTGCGTGTCTCCTGCTCGTGTTCGAGGGCGCGCAGTTCCCGGCGGAGGTTGCGCATCAGGTTCTCTTCGAGGCGGCCGCGTTCCTGTGCGAGGTCGCGGTTCTCCTGCCGCAGCCGGTCCCCTTCCTGCCGCAGGGCCTCGACCTCCGCGGTCATGGCCGCGACGTTTGCCGTCAGGGTCTTGATGGTGTCGGCGGGCGAGTCGGCATCCGGCACCGGGGCCCGGGGTACGGATTCCATGACCACGTTGCGCGCCGGGTCCCCCGAGCAGGCCCGCAAGGCGACAAGGCCCAGCAGCGCCAGCAGGATCGCGGCCAGCCAGGGCAGCAGCCGGTTAGCGCTCGCGAGGGCCATGCTGCGGGCGCGAGGCCTCGAACGCCCGGTCTGACACCAGGTACACGGCCGTGGTGTCGGCCTCGCTGCCTGCCGGCAGCAGGCGGTTGTGCTGGAAGGTGGCCGCGAGCCACGTCCCCCGCAAATCGCGCGGATCCAGTATGCGGGGCTGACCGGTGCGGTTGGTCAGCCGCACGGCCGTGACGAACAGGGCGCCTGCCCGCCAGGAGGCCAGCGGCACCGCCTGCACGGCCCCGCCCCGCAGCAGGGCTGCCGGCGTGCGGTGAACCGGCACGCGCACCATCCCGGGCCGTCCCCGTGCGAGGCGCAACGGGGCGTACAGCTGGCGGGCCGCAAAGCGGGTCAGGGCCACGTACCCGACCGGCCCTGCCGCCACGGGCTCGCCGGGATCCACCGGGACCGCCTCCCTCACGTACACCTCGACGGGCGGGCGGGCGCCGGTTCCTTCAAGGGCCGAAACGTCCAGCAGGAACACCTGCCCGTTGGCGGTGGTGCGCACCACGATGCGGGCGGGGCCGAACGGGGCACGGGCCAGGAAGTACACGGTATTCTCCAGGCTCTGGATGCGCAGGAGCGGCTGCAGGGCAGCCGGCACGCCCACGCGGACCGGACCCGGGAACCTCACGATGCGCTCGGACCCGGTCGTCAGGGCCAGCCGGATGGGCACCCGGTTCCACTCGATGCGTTCCGGGACCTGTGCCGGTTCGCACCAGGCAGGTGCTGCGACGACGAGCGCCAGTGCACACAGTACCGGGCGGACGGTCCGTGCGAGCGGGCTCATGCGTCCCCGGCCCCGGGCAGGTCGAGCCGGCTGGGCCCCTGTGCTGCGAAGCCGTCCAGGGCCAGCCCCCAGGGATTGACCTCCGGGTCCACGGCATGACGCACGATGCGCAGCGGGTACCGGATGGCCGTGTGCTTCACCGTCATGCCCTTTACCGACTCGGACAGTTCGAGATCGAGGTGCGCGATCCAGACGCCGGGGGCGAGCACCTCGATCCGGGCCTCCTCGAAGCCGCGCCCGGACACTTCCTGCACGCCGCGCACCCGGTACGCAAGTTCCCCGCGCTTGCCCTTGAGTTCCATATCCGCAACCAGGTCGGCCCGGTAACGCGGCGTGAGATAGGGGGAGACGCGGAAGATGGCCCGGCCGTAGTCCTCGGCGCCATCCTGCGGCCAGCGGTTGAGTTGCTGGAAGATGTAGAACGCGAAGGCGTACACGTTGGCCGCATGCACGGTGGTGGCGGCCTGCACGGAACCGGACCGCAGGTCCGGCGGGATATGGACGACGAGATGTTCGGGCGCCCGGCTCCAGCCGAACCACAGGGCCAGGATCACGCCCAGCTGCAGGGCGATCACGGCCCACAGCGAGCGCAGGTGCGCACGGACGTTATCGATCTCGTGCCGATAGCGGCGCACGGCCGGTCCTTCCGACATCCCAGGCGCCGCTGCGCCGCACGAACCCCGAGCGGTGCAGGCCGCGGTCGTCCAGCCAGACCATGAAACGCTGCCGGTAGTACGCATCCGGGCGGCCACGCTTGAGACGCCGGAACAGCCCGGCCAGCATGACGGTACTGCCTACCATGCCGATCCCTGCGACGCCGAAGCCCATGGTGAGCGCGCCCATCATGCCGGCCAGGAGGAGGCTTGCCGGCAGCCAGACGAGCGCACTCACACCGACCATCACGCCCAGTTCGAGCGACGAGCACCCCTTGAATACCGCGGGCTCGACGTTCAGCCGGTCAGCCAGTATTTCGTCCGGACCGGCCATGACTCAGATGACGCCGGCGGCCTCGGTCAGCAGGTAGCTGGCAAAGGTCAGGACCACGGCCCCGACGATGCCGAGCACGCCGACCTCGGCCCACTCCGCCTTGCCCTGGCGCGCCTCGTTGAACTTCGCGAAACCGAGGTAGGCCACCCACAGGAATCCAAGCACCGAGATGGCCAGGCCGAGCACCAGCCCGCCGTCCTTGATATAGCCCTGGATCAGCGCGATCCAGTCTCCGGCGGGCGGCGACGTACTGGGGGCCACCGGGGTGGGCAGGGCTGCGCGTGACACCGGTCCGGCCGATGACGCCAGCAGCCCGGCGATGGCTGTGCCTTGCTTGAGCAGTCTGATCATGATCGTACCTCCCTGACACCGGGGGCCTTCCCCGGACGTTGACGCGGCGCGGAGCAGCCCCTCACCGCAGGTAAAACCCGAGTACCATCAGCACGATGCATGCCCGCAGCGCGCTCCACAGCACGTCGAGCAGGACCCCCCGGCCGTCCTGCCAGGCCCGGAAGGCACCGAGCACCACCCAGGCCGCCCAGATGAAGGCGAGCAGCATGACCACGCTCGCGATGCCGGCCAGCAGGGTGGCCGGGGTGACACCGGATCCGGCGTGGAAGGCGGCCTGCTGTGCCGGTGACATGGCGAAGCGTCATTGACGGTAGTCCCCGCGCAGGGGAGGGAAGGTCCTCGGCTCGGCCCGGGGCGCATCGAGATGGTCCCGGATACCCCGGCGAATCCTCGCCAGGTCCTGTCGCAGCCAGTCGTAGCGCATCCGGATGCGGGCATCCGGACGGGCCTGCGTCTCGGCTTCTCGGATCAGTGGCTCAAGACCCTCCAGTTCATGAACGATGCCGGCCAGCATCGCGCGTTCCGCGTCATCGTCTGCCAGCACGGGCTGCAGGCCGAGTGCCGCAGCAAGCAGCGCGGCGGCGAGCCAGGCAGGCAGGTATACGGGGGTTGTTGAAAAATCATGCATGCGGCCATGTTGGCCTCATGCAACCGGCAGGGCTATGAAAAACCTGTCCTGCAGGGTGTGCGGTTTCCTGAAAGATGTTCAGGGCAGGAAACAGATCCGAGCAAGGCCAGGTTGCAGCCTGGCCTTTTCTTTCTTGCCCACACATCACGATTATCAGCAATGGTGTCGGGCCATTGCTAACATCACTAATGGTAGTGGTATTCCCCGCCTATTTCCCTGGCAGGATCCAAGTCTGTTTCCTGCCAGAAGTATTGTATTCAGCAGGTGGCCCGACCTAGGGCCATTAGTGGCGTTAGCGCTGCGAAGTATAGCAGAAAAACTGGAATGGGAAGGCTCTTTACGAAAGCAGGGGCTGATTCCAGAATGCAAGCAAGTTCACGTATCGGCAAGCGATGACTTTCCTGCCGAAGGGAGCATTACCCGGCGTCAATTGCGTTTCAGCTCGGCTACCTCCCTGCGCAGCGCCTGCAGCTCGGCCTGCAGGTCCGCGTTCGTGGGTTCGGCGGCCTGGCCGGGGGGGTTCGTGTCTTTCCTCCCGGTGACCGTGCGCCTGCACCGCATCCACGATGATGCCGATGAACAGGTTCAGCACCGCGAACGAGGTCACCAGGATGAAGGGCACGAAAAAGACCCAGGCATGGGGATAGACCTCCATCACCGGCCGCACGATGCCCATGGACCAGCTTTCAAGCGTCATCACCTGGAACAGGGTGTAGGCCGAACTGCCGATATTGCCGAACCATTCCGGGAACCGGGCGCCAAACAGGTTGGTCGCCATCACCGAAAACACGAAGTAGACCACCAGCAGCAACATCAGTACCGAGCCCATGCCGGGGACCGCATGCAGCAACGCCCCGACCACGCGGCGAAGCGAAGGCACGGCTGAAATCAGCCGCAGCACCCGGAGAATCCTGAGCGCGCGCATGACCGACATCGACCCGGCGGCCGGCACCAGGGCAATGCCCACGACCAGGGTGTCGAAATAGTTCCAGGGGTCGCGGATGAAGTCGCACCGCTGCCCGAAGACCTTCAGCAGGATCTCGACGACGAACACGGCCAGGATCACCCGGTCGGCAAGCTGCAGGACACCGCCCGCCGCCGCCATGGCGGCCGGGCTCGTCTCCAGGGCCAGGACTGCGGCATTGATCACGATCAGGGCCGTGATGGCATGCTGTGCGGGACGGCTTTCGATGAACGTGCGGATACCCGCCCGCAGCCCCTTGCAGGGTGCGCTTTCAGGCGCAGCCATGCCACTCGTCTCCGGGTACGCTCATGATTTCCTCCGCATTTGAGGCAGCGGGGAATCCGGCGCCTTGCCGGTCAGGAGTACTGTATCGCTGCCGGCCCGCCCCGTGCAAAGAGATCACAAATCCGAAGCGCAGGCAGAGCGCCCGGTACCCGCTTGCGGAGTTATAATCAGGCGCCAATTCAGGTAGACTGGTAGACTGCATAATCCAATCCAGAAAACCGTTAACAAGAACAATCCACAATTCAGGAGAAACCGAGATGAACGCTTTCAAATTTGCAGTCGTTGGGGCTGCACTGTCCCTGATCACGACCATGGCCCACGCCAGCACGCTGGATGAGGTGAAGGCCCGGGGCGAGCTGAACTGTGTAGTCACCACCGGCCTTGCCGGGTTTGCCGCACCCGATGCGGACGGCCGCTGGGAAGGCTTCGATGTCACCTTCTGCCGCGCGGTTGCCGCCGCGGTGGTCGGAGACGGTGAGAAGGTCAAGTTCGTGCCGTCGACCGGAAAAACCCGCTTTACGCTGCTGAACTCGGGCGAGGGGGACATCCTGTTCCGCAACACGACCGAGACCATGAGCCGCGACACGGACCTGAAACTCACCTTCCTTCCGGTCAACTACTACGACGGACAGGGCTTTCTGGTGCGCAAGGACCTGGGAGTCGACTCGGCCATGCAGCTGGACGGGGCTTCCGTGTGCATCCAGACCGGAACCACCACGGAACTGAACCTGGCGGACTTCTTCAATTCCAACGGCATGGCCTACGAGCCGGTCAACACCGAGACCAACGAGGAGAGCATTGCCAATTACACGGGCGGCCGCTGCGACGCCTACACCACGGACGTGTCTGCCCTGGCCTCGACCCGTGCCGCGCTGAAGGACCCTTCCGCCCACATGATCCTGCCGGAAATCATTTCCAAGGAACCGCTGGCCGGTGCCGTGCGCCAGGGTGACGACGACTGGGCGGACATCGGCAAGTGGGTGGTCAACGCCATCATCATCGCCGAGGAACTCGGGATCACCCAGGCCAACGTGGGCGAGCTGTGCGCGGGACCCGGCAAGAATCCCAGCATCAACCGCCTGTGCGGCACCGAGGGCACCATGGGCGAGATGATCGGGCTGGACGCACAGTGGGCCGTGCGCGCGATTTCCGTGGCCGGAAACTACGGCGAGATCTTTGAAAAGTACATCGGCGCCAAGACCCCGCTCGCGCTCGAACGCGGGCTGAACGCTTCCTGGAAGGACGGCGGTATCCTCTACGCAGCCCCGATTCGCTGAGCGGACGGAACACGCTGCACGGGGGAGGCCGGTAAGGTGGGCAGCACCGGGTTCGTGACCGCAGACGGACTTGCGGTCCGGCGGGCCCGGCAAATGCCAGGCCCCGCCTGCCCGCACTCCCGGTACACTCCCTGCCTGTGGGGGCGGCATGGCATGCCGCCCGGAACCTGGGATCCGCCCTATGCGTGAGGCCGCACAAGCCGGGGAATTCCTGCCGGTGCGGCTGTGGAACGACAAGGAGGTGCGTTCCACCGCCATCCAGATCATCGCCATGGCCCTGATCCTGGCGTTTCTGGCCTACATCGTGCGCAACGCCTTCGTCAACCTCGAGGCCCTCGGCAAGAATTTCAGCTATGCCTTCCTGTGGCAGATGTCCTCCTACGACATCAACCAGCACCTGATCGAGTACAGTTCCCGTTCCACGCACTTCCGGGCGATGGTGGTGGGCATCCTCAATACCCTGCTGGTGGCCGTCTTCGGGATCATCACGGCCACCGCACTCGGGTTCATTCTGGGCGTGCTGCGCCTGTCGAGGAACTGGCTGACGAACAAGCTCGCCTATGCCTACACCGAGTTCGTGCGCAACGTGCCGGTGCTGCTGCACATCCTGCTGATTCACGGTCTCATCGTGCACACCCTGCCGCTTCCCAAGCAGGCCCTCAACGTCGGGGACACGCTGTTTCTGACCAACCGGGGCTTTTTCGTTCCGAAGCCAATGTACGAGCCGCTGTTCTGGGTGGTCGTCGGGGTATTTGCCGCGGGCATCGTGTTCATGCTGTGGTTCAGGCGATACGCCAAGCGGGTCCAGGACGAGACCGGCCGGCACTACCCGGTGTTCTGGATCGGCTTGGCCGCCATCGTGGGCGCGCCGGTGCTGGCCTACTTTCTGCTGGGCAGCCCGATCGCCTGGGACGTGCCGGCCCTGAAGCGGTTCAACTTCAAGGGGGGCATGGTGGTCCGCCCGGAATTCGTCGCCCTGTGGCTGGCCCTGTCGCTGTACACCGCCGCCTTCATCGGGGAGATCGTGCGCGCCGGGATCCTGGCCGTGGACCGCGGCCAGAGCGAGGCCTCGCACGCCCTGGGAATCAGCCGCGGGCGCACCCTGAGCCTGGTGGTCATTCCGCAGGCCCTGCGCAGCATCGTGCCCCCGCTCACCAGCCAGTACGTGAACCTGACCAAGAACTCCTCGCTGGCGCTCGCGATCGGGTACATGGATATCGTGGCCACCATCGGCGGCATCTCCCTCAACCAGACCGGCCGCGAGATGGAGTGCATGATCATAGTGCTGCTGCTGTACCTGTCGCTGTCGCTGCTGATCTCCGCGGTCATGAACTGGTACAACCGCAGGATCCGGCTGGTGGAGCGCTAGGGAGCAGGGCATGAGCGAATCGACCTACCGGCCGGGCGAGCATCCCGACCTCCCGCCTCCCGTCACCACCACCGGGGTGATCGGCTGGGTGCGCAGTAACCTGCTGTCCTCCCCCACCAACATCGTGATGACCCTGGTGTCGCTGTATCTGCTGTACGAGATCGTGCCGCCGCTGCTGGACTGGATGCTGCTCGATGCGGCGTTCATCGGTGACAACCGGGATGAATGCCGGGCCAAGGCGGACGGGGCCTGCTGGGCCTTCATCGCCGAGCGGTTCAGGCTGTTCACCTACGGCTTCTACCCGGCCGAGCACCGGTGGCGGGTCAACCTGTCCTTCATCCTGCTGCTGGCGGCACTGGTGCCGCTGCTGTACGACCGGATGCCGGGGCGCAAGTACGGCCTGCTGTATGCCGTGAGCTTTCCCCTGATCTGCGGCTGGCTGCTGCTCGGCGGCTTCGGGCTGGAACCGGTGGCCACGGACCAGTTCGGCGGGTTCATGCTGACCCTGGTCATCGGCGTCACCGGCATCGCCTTCTCGCTGCCGATCGGCATTGTGCTGGCACTCGGCCGGCAGTCCAGGCTCGTCGTCATCCGGTGGGCCTGCGTGAGCTTCATCGAGTTCATCCGCGGCGTGCCGCTGATCACGCTGCTGTTCGTCGCCTCGACCATGCTCAACTACTTCCTGCCGAAAGGCACGGTGTTCGACCTGCTGCTGCGGGTCCTGATCATGGTCACGCTGTTCGCATCCGGCTACATGGCGGAAGTCATCCGCGGCGGGCTGCAGGCGATCCCCAAGGGGCAGACCGAGGCAGCCGATGCCATGGGACTGAAGTACTGGCAGTCGATGCGGCTGATCGTGCTGCCGCAGGCGCTGAAGATCTCGATCCCGAGCATCGTCAACACCTTCATCGGCCTGTACAAGGACACCACGCTGGTGATCATCATCGGGCTCGCGGACCCGCTGGGCATCGGCCGGGCCTCCCTGGCCGACACCAAGTGGACCGGGCTGTCCACCGAGGTCTACCTGTTTGTAGCGATTTTCTTTTTCATCTCCTGTTTCGCCATGTCACGCTATTCGCTGTACCTGGAAAACAGGCTCAAAACCGGGCATGACCGGTAGGGCAAGCCCCGAGGAGGCAGCATGAACGAACAAGCCCCCGCCCAGCCTGACGGCAACGACTACGCGGTGGTGATGCGCAACGTGCACAAGTGGTTCGGGCAGTTCCACGTGCTCAAGAACCTGAACCTGAACGTCGCGCGGGGCGAGAAAATCGTCATCTGCGGGCCGTCCGGCTCGGGCAAGTCCACCGTGATCCGCTGCATCAACCGGCTGGAGGAACACCAGAAGGGCGAGATCATCGTCGACGGGGTGCAGCTGGACAATGACCTCAAGCACATCGAGAAGGTCCGCAGCGAGGTGGGCATGGTGTTCCAGCATTTCAACCTGTTCCCCCACCTCACCGCGATGCAGAACTGCACCCTGGCCCCGATCTGGGTGAAGAAGATGCCCAAGGCGGAAGCCGAGGCCATCGCCATGAAGTACCTCGAACGGGTGCAGATCCCGGAGCAGGCCCACAAGTTTCCGGGACAGCTCTCGGGAGGGCAGCAGCAGCGGGTCGCGATCGCGCGCAGCCTGTGCATGCAGCCCCGGATCATGCTGTTCGACGAACCCACCTCGGCACTCGATCCCGAAATGATCAAGGAGGTGCTGGAGGTCATGATCGAGCTGGCGAACGAGGGCATCACCATGCTGTGCGTGACGCACGAGATGGGGTTTGCGAAGACCGTGGCCGACCGCGTGATCTTCATGGACGAGGGCGAGATCATCGAACAGAACACGCCCCAGGAGTTTTTCGACCATCCCGAGCATGAACGGACCAAGCTGTTCCTGAGCCAGATTCTCCATCACGCCTGACTGTGTGAACCGGGTGAGTGCCGTCTACACGGGGGAGTTCCCCTGGAGCCCGCACAGGATTGACCTGTCACGGAATATGTGTGTGCTGTGTGCAGCCTCTCAGACTCTCATCACGAGCGCGGGTGACCATGGGGAATCCCACACACACGGGGGAACGCTCTTTTTTTCGCCTGGGTGATCCTGATCCACCCTCGTGAAAATCACCAGCGTTCTCAAGCGAACGCTGGTGATGGCAGGAAAAGGCTTACTACAGGTTCGCCTCGAAGTCGTAGCGCATACCGATGCTCAGATAATCCTCTTCTTCGCCCCTCTCGATATCGCGGCGCAACCATTCTGCAAAGATACGTACAGAATCCGACAACTGGTTTTCAAGGGTCAGGTTATAGCCGTCAAAGCTGCGTCCATGGTCGTCACCATCCCAGTCGAAGTACGCGGCCTTGAGCTTGTAGCCTCCGCCCAGGGCAAGAGCAGCGGCAACGTCGACCGACGACTGGTCGTAATCCACGTATTCAGCATGCCCGTCGTTATGTCCAGCGTGGGACACGTTGTCCTCGTCGATGTCCTGGTAGGTGGCGGCCACGTAAAGACTGTCCGTCACATTCCAGCTGGCGGCCACACCCATGAAGGAACGCTCGTAATCGTCATCCCCCTGCTGGTCCAGGTAGGAAACCCCGGCATAGACATCTCCCGTGCGGTAGCCGATGCCGATCGAGGCCGAATCGATGTGGTTGGGCTCCGAGGCGCTGCTGTTGTTGCCCCCCGCTCCGTTTTCCGGATCCCCGTCAAACCGTATGCCGCTGTCGAGCTTGAAACCGCCGCGACTGAAGGAATAGGTCAGGATCTGGTTGCTGCGAAAGGGACTCGCCTCGTCGTACCCGAACGGGCTGGAGCGATGGTTAAAAATGTCGACAACTTCCGCCACGATATTGAAATGCGGATCCCACTGCTTGCCGATGGCAATCTGTCCGAGGCTGCCCTTGATTCCGACGTAGCCCAGGCGTGCATCGCCAAGATCGCCGTTAGCCTCGAGATCCGTATCCCATTCGCCCCGGTAGAAGGCGGTCAGGCCATCGCGCACGGCCACCTCACCCTTGACCCCCACGCGGGAGAGAAAGTCGGTGACATCGGTGCTGGAACTGTCGCCGAAGTCGGCGTTGGTCAGGGCGGGCCGTATGCTGCCGTAGAGGGTGATACCGTATTTCTTTTCTTCCTTTACGGTCGATGCGCTGGCCATGGCCTGGTCGGCCTTGCTGTCTGCCATGGTGGCCATTTCCTTGAGCTGCTCAACCTGCTGGCGCAACGCTTCCAGTTGCTGCTGCTGCATCTCGATAGTGCTTTCGAGCCGTTCCAGGGCCTCAGCATCCGAATCGCCGGAAGCCAAAACCGGCCCGGCAGTGAAAAGGCATGCTGCGACGACTGCAATCCATGCGGAGCGCAGGGGATTCGGAAAGAATTTCATGGTACCTCTCCCTATATCTGTTTGCCCGTGATTATAGTGCAGATTCGGGGCGGCTACAAACCAGATCACAGGGCAGGCATTTGCTTCAGGCAAAGCTTCCAAACACCTGTCCGGATACGGCAACAGTACTGAAAAAAGCGCTCGATTGATGTGGAATCCCGGCATCCGGGGCCTGAGGCACGGGCAGGTATCATCCCGCATTCGTCCAGCGTATATTGACCGCCATGAAAGACCGTATGCCCGCAGCATCACGAAGGGCGCACCCTGCCTTCAACGTGCAGGCCATGCCTGCAGACAAGCCCGCAAGATCCGGGGTCCTTATGCTCACCCTGATGGTGCTCGCCTGGAGCAGCCAGGTCCTCGCGGCGGACTGTGCGGGCTGGAACACGAAACCCTTTTCCGAGGTTGCAACCCCCTCACAGTTCAGTGCCTGCCTGGCATCCGGGGCCGATCCGATGGCACGCAACATGATCGGCGAGACGCCCCTGCACATGGCGGTGATGCACGGTGGCGATCCCACCCTGGTCAGCCTGCTGGTCAAGAGCGGGGCCGACCCGAACGCCAGGGCCGAGGAAGGTACCACCCCTTTGCATGCGGCGGTGGATCTCAACCACAACCCCGCCGTGATCACTGCACTGGTCAAGGCCGGGGCCGACCCGAACGCCCGCGACGAGTACGGCTGGGCGCCCCTGCACCAGGCCGTGGTCAACCGAAGCAGTTCTGTCGCGATTGCCACAGCGCTGATCCTCGCAGGAGCCGACCCGGATGTGCGCGGCAAGTACGGCGAGACCCCACTCCACCAAGTGGCCCGGTACAAGCATGAGCCGGCCGCTGTGATCGCCGTGCTGGTCGACGGCGGGGCCGACCCGGATGCGCGCACAGACACCGGTAGCGCACCCCTGCACTGGGCCGCTGCATCCAACGACGGACTCGCCGCTGTCCTGGCATTGATCCGGGCCGGGGCCGACCCGGATGCACGCGACGAGCAGGGAGCCACCCCCCTGCATCGGGCGGCGCGTTACAACCCGAGTCCGGCCATGATCGGCGCGTTCATCAAGGCGGGAGTCGATCCGAACGCGCGCGACGAGCGAGGCGCCACCCCCCTGCACTGGGCCGCCGGATACACAGGCAACCCCGAGGTGGTGGCTGAACTGGTCCGTGGAGGTGCAGACCCGAAGATCCAGGATGAGATCGGGGCCACCCCCCTGCACTGGACTGCATACGGCAACGAGGATGCCGCCACGATCGACATGCTGATTCGGGCAGCAAGCGGCCTGGAGTAGACAAAAACCCGGGCATGAAGGGCAGGTGTCATCCGCCAGGTTTGCCGATGAAGCGGTTCCCCAGGGAGTTGAAACCGGTGCTCCTTCAGCCTGAAACCTGTCAAGTCGAGCCTTTCATACATTGATTGGGGACTTATATGCCTGCTGCCCAAAAATCATCTCCTGACCGGCTTCCACTTCTGCCTTGACTCTTCAGCACTCGGAGCCTTTTCAGGTTGGCTCGCAGGCTCGCCAGGTTTGTAGCTGGCAATCTGTTTGACAGCACTCTCGGGTCTTTTTTGTCCAGCTTTATCGCCTTTTCATCTGTATTCTCATGTAATCATCACGATATTTTCCGCATATACCACGTAATGCTCACAAAGATTTTAGTACACTGCCCATGTGCTGTCTGGCTGCATAACTCTCGATTGTTCTTGTTAACGGTCCGGGCAGGACATGCGGCCAAGGGTGGTGATGCCGGGGAGCGGTTTCTATTTCTGTAAGTATCTGTTTTGACCACCGACTCTCTAGCCCGATCCCTTGGTTGCTTATACCAGGTTGTTTGCCTTCAGCCCCTGCACACGGTCTTCAGTACTACGCCATTGAATATTAGGATTCCCTAATATTCAATACAGACTGGTCCAAGGTATTCTCGGAGGGAATTGCATACCGGAAATTTTCCCGCCAGGGAAAAAGCATTTCAAAAGGGGTCCCTGCCGAAAAACCGGCAACCCTGCCTGCACTCCGCTTATTTCAAGTGTTCCGCACAGGACCGGCCATGCGCGCCGACCTCAAAAGTCCCGTCACAAATACTTCTTGAAGGTGCCTGCGGTCACAGTGACGACCAGTGCAAGCAGTGCGGCGAACGGCAGGACGATCCAGGCAGGATGCAGGCTGAACGGCAGTGCAAGGTACGTTACCCAGGCACTCACCATCAGCGGCAGCACGGATCGCCTCGCATAATGGTACACGAACGAGCTCTCGCGCCCGCCGCCCCAGCGCCGCAGGTCCCGGCGCACCAGCCCGTCCACCAGCCCCACCAGGCCGAACAGGAAGAATACCGGCGTGGACAGGCTGAGCACGGCCAGGCGCACACAGAACACCTGGGTCACCTGCATGGCTGCGACCAGAAATTCGCCTGCCGGGCTGTACAGCCTGTGAAGGACCGGCCGCAGCCCGCTCTCCCCGGGTTGCGGCGGGCCACTGACCCACTGCAGGAAATCGATCCATCCCGTGGCCTCGAACAGGCCGTGGTGGACCCGCCCGGCAAGCTTGCGTGCGAAGCCTGCGGGATCCGGACTCAGGAGGCTGCGCCGGAAATCGCCGTCCAGGTACCGGATCTCGCGTTCCAGCATCCGCCGGCTGTGATCCAGGCCCTGTTCCGGCCACCAGAACACCATCCCGGTCCACTCGATGAGGACCGAGAACAGCAGGGCGCCCACCAGCCACGCGAGGCCCTGTGCGATGCGGGTGAGTCCTCCTGAAACCAGCCCCCGCCGCGCGGCCGGGCGCGGTGGGGCTCCTGCCCGTTCAGCCATGGGCACCGGGCACGCCGGTCCCGGCCAGGGGGCTGCCGTCAGCCTCCATCCACCAGGGCTCGTGCACACGGTGCCAAGGATTGCCGGGGACGTAGGCACGTTCCATGTCCCGCGCGATCTCGTCCAGGTCTTGCGGCAGGAAGCGGTCGGCACCGCTGTCGGGCAGCGGCATACGCAGCTTCCACAACTGGCCGCCTTCCAGCAATGCGAACGCCTGCCCCTTGGGCAGGGCCACGAGTTCCGCGGGACTCAGCATGGGCACCTCCGAGACGCTGATTCGATCCTCGTTGCGGGACCTGAAGTCGATGCCCGAGCCCGGATCGGACGAATCGTCCACGCCGGATACGCTCATCAGCGAAAAGACCTCGACCCTGGGCAGCTGGCCGGTGAGCATCTCGGCCGTGGCCAGCTCCTTCACGCGCAGCATGACCAGCGTGTTGAAATTGCCGGCCACCTGCCCGGCCTTGGCACGGCTGCCGATGCGCGCCTCCACGTCGGACCAGGTCTGGGTGTAGGCCGTGACCTGGAAGCCCGCGCCGCCGGCCTTGTTCAGCAGCGGCACGAACTCGTCCCCGATCAGCTCGTTGAACTCGTCGGCATGCATGGAGATGGACGGGAACGGCCCGGGGGGTGTGCCGGGTGCATCCCCGGAAGCATCCTGCAGGCCGTGCTTGTAGAGGTGACCGGCCACCGAGACCAGGTCGGCGAACATGGAATTCCCCACTGCACCGGCCACCGTGGTGTCGGACAGGGCGTCCAGACCGACATACACGATCCCCCTGCGCCGGATGACCTCCATCCATTCGAAGATGGGCCGCGGGTCCTCGCGGTCCAGGTAGTCCGGCGAGATGAGTTCGGCAATCTTGCCGGTGGTCAGCTTTTCCATCAGCGGCCCGACGGAACTCACGATCTTGTCGAAATAGGTGCGGTCGTACTTGAAGGCCGACACCAGGCCTTCCAGCACCGGGTCGTAGAGGTCCTGCCCGTGCAGGTAGCGCATGAGCGCGACGGCCCGTGCACTGCGCCCGCGCAGCGCGGCGGGAAGGTTGCGCTCCCGGATACCGGCGGCCTCCCCGGACACCTGCTCCTGCCAGTCCCGTGCGCCGTGGCGGCGCAGGTGGGCCTCGGCGTACTCCACGAACAGCGGCTCAATGTCGTTGATGTAGCGGCGCACCTGCCGGTAGTCGGGCCGGCGCCCCAGGGCGACCAGGGCCCGGGCGATGATGTTGACGAAGCGCCATGCGAATTCCTTGAACGCCGCGGAATTGCCCTGGCTCGGCAGCTGGTTGGCGATCCGGGTCGCCACCTCGGTGATGCGCGAGAAATTGCCGATGGCGTTGTAGCGGGCCGAAATCCCGGGGTAGCCGAGATGGAACATGTAGAACGCACCGGTGCGCCCGGCGCGCCTGGCCTCGGCATACACCCTTCTCAGCAGCCCGGCATCGCCTTTCGGATCGAACACGATCACCACGTCGCCGCGGCGGATGTCCTGGGCAATCAGCAGCTCGGCCAGCCGGGTCTTGCCGACGCGCGTCGTGCCCAGCACCAGCGTGTGACCGGCCCGCTCGCCGAGGTCCATCCAGACCGCCTGTTCCCGGGGCTCGACGGCGTGCAGGGCAGGGTTGCCGCCCGCGCCGGCCCCGGGCGAAAGGGGGCTCCCGCCGCAGCACTTGCATAGCAGCCCGGCCAGCCGGCCGAGCCCGGGCCTTGACTCCCAGTCGATCTCCCTGCGCCGGGCCCACTGGTGCAGTGCGCCCGGCTGCACGTAGCGGCGAACCTCCGGGCGCAGGGTGTCGCGCAGGCGCTGCGTGTGCAGCGCCGTCCAGCGAAAGCCCCGGCCAATAAACAGCTTGCGCGGGCTGACCGGAAGCCGGCCGGGTGCCAGCCGCCAGGTCCGAAGCCGGCGCAGTCCGCGCCGGTACCGAAGCACCCGCCAGGCCTGGCGGGCACGCCAGGCCGCAAACCCGGCCAGCGCACACGCCGTACCGCGGGCCACGCCAGGCGGCATCATCAGGGCCCACGGGGCAAGCCAGGCCACGGCGGCGGCCGTGAATGCCGCAAGCGCCGACCACAGCTCCACCGCGGGGCGCAGCAGCGCCTCGACGGGATGCGGGTTCACTGCTCGATCCCGCGGGAGGTGACCAGCACCGGGTAGTGCACCAGGCCCAGGGCGCGCGCGAGATCCGTGCCGGGGGCGGGCATGATCGAAAGACCCCGGCCCAGTTCCGCGATGGCCTCCAGGTCGTCCACCGTGTCGGCCTGCACCAGCAGGCCCACGGCATGCAGGTCATGCAGGCGTTCGCGATGGCGTGCCAGCCACCGTCTCGAAAGCGGATCGGAACCGACCAGGAAGACCGGGCGCGACAGCGGGCGGGGTTGCGTCCGGGCCTCGACCGGGCCGGGGCTGAGACCGGGCGAGCGCACCGGCAACAGGTTGCGCACGTCGGCCGCCCCGAGCAGCGGCCCGGCGGAAGGGGCCGGGTCCTCTTCCGGTGGTGCGTCCTCGACCGGTTCCAGGTACGGGGCGATCGGCCAGGTCCGGCCGTTGTCAAAAATCACCTCGGGCTGCGCCTGGGCCGCCAGGGATACCGGCACGGCAAGCAGCAGCGCGAATCCGGCAAGGCCCGGTATCCGCATCAGAACTCCGAGGCCCGAAGCTCGGACAGCGCATCACCACGGCGCCTGAGCATGTGCGGGGTCTTGCCCTGCCCACGGGTCAGGCGCCGGAGCATGCCACCCTCGAAGTTGAGCGTGATGCGCCGGCTGCGCACCAGCCCGGGGTCGATCCCGCGGCGTGCCGCCCAGTCCCGTACCGCCTGCCCGTTGCCTTCTTCCACCCCGGCAATATAGAGATCGATCCCCGCAATCCGGTCCAGCTGCCCGAGCAGCCGGTCCAGCAGGTCATCGCAGCCCGAACAGTCCTTCCGGGTGAAAAACAGCACGCGGTCCTGCAGGCCCAGGGTATCGCCCTGCCGGCCTGGTTTGGGCAGGCGACGGATGTCGATCAGGGGCTCGTTCGGGTACAGGCGCCGCACAGCCTCATCATAGGCGCGCTGGAACGCCAGGATGCGTTCAACGTCCTCGTGCATGGCCTGTGCCCAGCGCTCGGCATACTTGCGCCGCTCGGCGGCATCGCGTGCATGGATGCCCAGCACCTCGACCGGCGAGATCGTCGCCGGGCTGACGCTTGCGCGGATACCCTGCATCAGCTGGCGGTAGCGGTGCCATTCCACCTGCGTCAGCCCCCAGCTCCTGGAGCGGGCCCGTTCGGAGGCCGTCAGGGACGACCCTGCAAGAGCCGTGGAGGCATCGAGGCTGTCCTCGGTCCGTATCCCGGAGGCCTCCTCCGCCAGCACCGGGCCGGTCCAGGCGATGGCCAGCACCGCAAGGGCGCACCGGAGACCGTCAGTCACGGGAACAGGTTTCGCCGCAGGGCCCGGCCGCCCCGCAACCCTGCCTGACCGGTCCCGCGGCAGGTGACAAGTCCCGGTAAATCACGAGCCCGTCGAGCACCCTGCAGTCCAGTCGGTCCGCATGGCCCTTGTCCTCGCAGGCATCCCCGGACTGCGTGATCCGGATCTCAGGCGCCGCAGGAGGCCCTTTTGCGGGCACGTGAAGCGCAGCACCCGAGAGGAAGGCACCCCCCAGTGCCACCAGCCACATCAGCGTTCCCATGCATCTTCTCCTGCAGGCATGACCGGGTGCCCGGAACCGGCGGCCTGATCTCCCGTGAACCCGGGTGGCAGGTCCGGTACCGGACAGCGTTCGAATGCAACGAGCCGGTGCAGCGGGTCCTGCACCAGGCGAAACGCCGGACCGCCCAGGACCGCCAGGGCCTGTCTCAGGGCGACGGGTCCCAGGCTGCGCTGCACGCCCGGCAGGGGCAGCTCGAGCAGGATGGCAGAGGCGCCGGTGGAAGGATCCGCCAGGCGATAGCCGCTTTCCTGCAGCAGGTGCTGCACGGCCTGACCGATCGTCTGCACGGATTCAGGGAAACGCACCGTCACACGAGCGGCCAGCGGGTCGATTTGTTCGACCGTCGGCAGGGTGCGCAACACCGAGTACCTCCCGACCTGCATCTCGGCGGCCTCCAGGTGCGGGCTGGCCAGCCCAAACGATGCCATCACCAGGACAGGAGCCAGGGTGCTGAAACGTCTGCGGGAAATCCGTTCGTTCATGTCGGGAACCGTACCGGGCGGGTCTGCTCCGTGTCGTTGATGTACGGGTTCGATCATGCCCCGTCCGGCAAGGCGATGAAACCGCAAACCCGTACACCCGCCTGCGTGGTTTGCGGGGGCTGGAAACCGGGGAATATTTGCCATGCTGCCGGGCCCGTAGGCTGGTAATTTCCCGTATAGATGAGTAGGCTTTGCGGAGACGGCAGGAAACTTCCGGCAGAGGTCCGACTGAACGACCCCAGAAATTGATTACCCAGGAAATTCAGAAATGAAGTATTGCATCGCGTTTGCACTGTGTGCGTTGCTGGCCGGCTGCATGAGTGGCGGGTCCAGCCGAGTTCCCGTGCCGCCCCCGGAGTATTATGTGGCGGAGGACTACAACCGGATCGCTCAAAATGCCAACCATGTACTGTCCACGGACTGGTTAGCCTGGGTGCCGGGTGCGCCGGAACCGGACCGGGTGCCCGCGAACTGCAAGGATGCCCGCTGTTCCATCGGATTTTCGGCCTATCTGAGTGCCGGCAGAAGTTTCAGTGTGGAGTTCGAGGACATCGAGCTGCTGCCGGATACCAACGGCATTCGTACGGTAGTACAACAGTTCAGCGGCACCTTCAGTGACGTATATGAATATGGCGGCTGGATGCAGCACAGCTTCTTTGTCTCAAGCGCACGGATTTTCACGAACGAGCTAGACCCCGACGAGGGCGTGGTGAGGGTAAGTGCCTATGCGAACGGTTATTCCACGCGCACCAATCCTGAAACAGAAGCCACCTGGGCAGGCTTCGTGTCGGCGAGGGATCGAAGGGCCGCGACCAACATTGAGTCTGTCGTGACGGGCGATGCCAGCATCTCCGTGAGCATCGGTGCACAGGTGCTGGCGGATGTGTACCTGACCGGCATGGCCAACGCCACCACCGGGCAGGCCTATGCCAACATCACGTACGAGGACCTGGTCGTATCGGACGGCCAGTTCAGCCGCCGCCATGCCGACAATGAGCGGCTGTCGGGTGTGTTCTACGGTCCGGATCACGAGGAAGTGGGCGGGGTGTTCGAGGCTCCCCAGGGGCTGCTGGGTGCCTACGGAGGGTCCAGGCAATAAGCCTGACAGGGCGTCAGCGCCCGAGATACACGACCGTAATCTGTTCCCGCTCATGCCCGAGTTCCCGGCTGACCACCAGGCGCGCCTGGTGGTCGAGCACCTTCTGTTCGGACGTAAGCATGCCGGCATCCGGTCCTCCCTGCGCGGGAGCCGGCCAGCCGGTCAGTTCACGGTAGCGCTGCTGGGCATAGTGGTGACGCAGGCCGTGCAGTTTCGACAGCCCGGCCCGGGCGGTGGACGTGGAATAGATCGAGAGATGCTGGCGGTAGGTGCGTGAACTGGGGATCAGCGAACCCCGGCCGGCAAGCTGCCTGGCCCGTCCGAGCACTTCGCGCTGCATCTCGCTTCGCACCGGGATCACGCGGGGTTTGCCGCCCTTGGTCCAGCTGCCCTTGAGCTGGATGTGATCGCCCCGGTCGGCCAGGACCGGCTGGAACTTGAGTGCCTCCTCCCGGCGCAGGCCGAACGCCTGCTGCAATTCCAAACTCATTCTCACGTGGGGGTCACGCACCTGGGCCAGTTGCCCGGCGGTGACCGACTGTGCCTTGGAGATGTTGTTCACGTACCGGCGCCGGGCGATGCCGTAGTGATCGTTCGAGCGTGCAATCACGCTCTGGCGGTCAACCTTCTGCGCCCACCAGCGCAGCGCGGCCATACGGAACTTCAGGGTCGCGACCGACAGGCCCTGGTTTTGCCAGTGCCGCACCAGGGCCTCGACATGCTTGGGCTTGAGTGAATGCGAGTTCATGTGACGGTATCCCAGACCGTGCAGCTGGTTGGCAATCATGGTCAGGGTTCGTTCGCGCAGGTGCTGGGTGGCAAAGCTGCCGTCGCGGTTGCGACGGCAGAGTTGCTTGAGCTGGTAATTCAGGTCTCTCACGGTGTATTGCAGTCAGGTAAGTGTTTCTGACCACCCGGATGCCACAGCGGTCCGGGCCTGTCGTGCAGAACGGTCACGGGACACCACGCCCTTCAGCCTGAATGTGCCTGGTCCAGGCGCGCGGGTTCTCCCTGCCGGGAGCCGGTCCGCGCAGACCAGCCGGCCCTGACGGGCCATGAAATTTGGCGAGCCCTCACCTTCTTGAAGATGGACCGGCGACGAATGCCGCCCTGCACCGGTTTCAGGTCCGAAGGTGCCTGCCACTGATACCCCGCAGTGGTCACGGGCAAAACCGTTCGATACGGCCCAGTATAGGTGCCCTGCCCGGCATGTCATCCTGAAACCCGTACCCGGCCTGCTTCGGTTTCCGGACCCCGGTCTCCAGGCGGGTCGCAGGGGAAAGCAGGAAAGCGCCACTTTTACCCAAGTGGCCAGGGGCAAGTTGCCGGGTGTATACCCGGCGCGGTTCAGTCTTCCTCCGGCAGGAGGATGGTTACGACGGGCTCACCGTCATCGCCCGGGCCGACGACCAGCTTCAGCCGCACCGCTGCGGCTTCCTGAGCGCACCCGTCACGGGGCACACGGTTCAGCCCGAACAGCATCAGCGAGGCGGTGTTCGCCCCGGTGCGGATGGCGTGGGCGGCCATGAACAGCACGTCCCACAGCCGGCCGGACTCGCACTGGTGGACCTGGCGGCAGGAATCGTCCTGCGACCAGGCCACGCAGTCGTTCCAGACGGCGGCGGTCATCGCCACCGGCAGCCGGAACCCGGCTTCCTGCGCCAGGGCGCCGGCATCGACCAGCACCCCGTCCGCCAAAGCCTGGGCCCGGGTGTAGGTGAAGAGTACGTCACCGAACAACGGCTCGCCGCCGCATTCGTTTGAAGAGTTGGACATGGTATCCCTCCTTTGTGGAAAGTACACCGGGTCAGCTCTCCTTCCCGCCGGGAAAGGAAGTGCTTCCCCGGTCGGGTTGATGAAATACAGCAACTGTCAGAGCAGGCCGCGCTCCGCGAACGAGACGCTTTCGCCGGCCGAGACCACGAAGTGGTCGAGGACGCGCACGTCCACGAGGGCGAGCGCCTCCCTCAGGCGGCGGGTGATCATCTCGTCGGCACGGCTGGGTTCGGCGACGCCGGACGGGTGGTTGTGAAAGAAGACGATGGCGGCGGCGTTCGCCTCCATCGCCTGCTGCACGACGACGCGCGGATGCACCGAGGCACTGTTGACCGTGCCCTGGAACAGTTCGCGCACGGCGATGATGCGGCACAGGTTGTCCAGGAACAGGCCGCCGAATACCTCGTTGCGGTAATCGGCCAGGCGCAGGCACAGGTAATCCCGTGTCGCGTCCGGGCTGCTCAGGGTACGCCCTGCCCGGTGTTTCATCGCCAGCGCCTTCAGCGCCAGTTTCACCACCGACTCCTTCTCGACATGGCTGAGCTGTGACAGTTTCAGACCGGCAAACCGGTCCTGCTTGCTTGGGTTCATGATGGACCTCCTCGAATTGACAGGGAGATCCGGCCCGCAGGGGGAGAATCCCCTGCAGGGTAAAAAGATGGCCGGGCAGGCATGCCCGGCCGCATGTGAAATTACGCAGCCTTTTCATGCTCCGTAATGAACGGCTGACCGTCGACCTTGACATAGGCGATGCGCAGCAGCCGGGCCTTGAGCCGGACTCCGGGCTGGCCAGCCTTGTCGCCGTTCTGGTAGGTGAAGGATTCCGCATGCAGGTTGCTGAGCGTGAATCCGATAAGCACCTTCAGCTTGCCCTCCACGGCCGAGCGGAGTTCACGCACAGTCGCCTGTGCCTTCCGGCCGGACACGGAACACTCGAAATGAGTGTACTGGACATTGCCCACGCTTCCGCGCAGGGCTGCGATGGTGATGCCGAGAAAGGGATCTCCCCCTTCGGGCGTCACCTCCCGGACGCGGCTGAGATAGCCGATACCGGTGGTATGAAGATCGAAATACTTCGTTCTTTCGTCATTGGACATGATGCCTTCTCCTTTGCTTGGATGCTGCCGGGACCGGCACCTCCCTGGCGGGACGCGCTGCCCGGCAGGGTTGTCATACACGGAGCCGGGCTCCGCACGTTTGAAGATGGACCGGCGGCGAATGCCGCCCTGCACCGGTTTCAGGTCCGACGGTGCCTGCTTGCCACTGATACCCCGCAGTGGCCACGGCCAAAATCTTCTCCCGGACCCGCGAAGGGACGGCATTCCGCGAAGACGAAACCGGGATTTCACGGACGGGCACCTCATGCCGCCAGCGGGGCATCGGGCTCCATACCGTCTTCCCCGGCACCCTGTACCGGCTCGCGCGGCACGCGGGCCGCACCGGCGCCGTTTGCGGACGGGATTCCGGATACAGCGGTCCTGCGCGGCACCACCGGTGCACGGCGCTCGCCGCACAGGATCTCTTCCGGTACCTCGCCCATCGCCTCGCGGGCGCGCCGGCATTCATCGCGGTTGCCGCGCACGGCCTCCCGGTCCACGCCCGTCAGCCGGAAGGTCTGCGGGATCATGAAGGTGGCGCGCAGCCGGTGCGAGCAGCTGTCGAGCAGCTGTCGAGCAGCTCGTCTCGCATGCACCCGTCCACCAGCCCGACGTGGCTTGCGGTCAGGACCCGGCATACCAGGGCGTCGTACTCCGCGAGCAGGCGTGCACCCTGGTAGGCGTAGGGACTTGCGAACTGCAGCAGCATCCGGCTCGGTCGCAGGGATTCGGCCAGGGACACTTCCAGGCCGTCTGCCTGCTGCTGCAACAGGCTGTCCAGGTCCTGCTTCCAGTTGCGGATGCAGTCCCCGGCCGCGTCCATCGCATCGCAGACCTTGATCAGCCACCAGTCGGCCCAGGGGTCGTCCTCGCGGGCCGCCTGCCAGATGACCCGCAGCCGCTCGGCAAAACCGACCAGCCCGATGATGGGCGCGTGGTCCGGCGCCCCTTCGCGCCCGTGGATGAGCTGGTGGGCCTGGCGCGTCTGCACGGTCAGCCATACCTGGCTGCGCAGCGCACCGGGCTGCTTCGAGGCTTTCTTGCGCCGGGACCCGGCGGGCAGGTCCGCCGGCGCGGACCGGGAGGGCGGGTTCATGGCCAGGGCTTCCTTTGTATTCGAAAGATCCATGCGCTATGAATCCATGGGGCACGGCACCGCGGCAAGCGAAAACCCGCACCCGGACTGTCGCGGTTCGCACCCCCTGCACGGGATTCGCCAGCCCGCCTGGCGCCCCGGGCACCGCGGTGGTTACCCGGTTACCACAGGTCCCACTTCAGGTTTCGCATGCAAGCGGTTGTTTTGTCGTGGCGGGAACGGCCGGGTCGGCAGGAATGGCCGGGAAAGGGCTGAATGTGCGGCCACGAGCCGTGCGCGGCCGGGCCGGGAGGACCGGCTCAGGAGTCTTCGTCGAGCCTGCCGTGCTCGCACCAGAGCTGGAGCATTCTCCAGATGGTGCGCAGCGTCAGGCCGGTCTCGTCGGCCAGTTCCAGGAAAAAACCGGGCTCGAGCTGGTCCGGGTACTCCGGTTCACCATGCTCCTGCAGGGCCTCCCACAGGCGCCGGGAACTTTCCTCGTCAGCCCCCCGCGGCCGCCCGACGGCCGGTGTCGCCGTCAGCGTCCGGCGCAGGCGGCTGTACTCGCGCGGGTTCAGGCCGAACAGGGCCCGCAGCATCTCCCGGGGCGCATCCTGGACGATCAGCCTGTGTATGTCGTCTTCGGACTCCCTCATCCTGCGCAGGCTCTCGATCAGCGGCCAGTACACCACGGGGTTCAGCTTGATGTCGAGACAGTGCATGCGCAGCCCCTCCATGTGGTACATGTCCAGGATGTATATGGAGGACAGGCCCTCGATTTCCCGGGCGCCGAACTTCATGTCGCGCAGGGCGGCCAGGTCTCCTTCCTTCAGGCAGCGGGCCGCATACTGCAGCACGGCCACCACCAAGTCGACTTCCTTGCTTGCTTTCATCGCGTGCTCCCCCAGAGCGGGATGCCGGCCTCGGCCGCTCCGCGGCGGATGCGCCGGTAGTTGTCCAGCAGACGGACCAGGTCGTTCCAGTCCTGCTCATGCAGCGTGCACCACAGCTCGTAGCCGGTGTGCCCGGGACCGGATACGGGCACCTGCTCCAGCAGCAAGGCGTGGTTGTACGTCTCGAGGGCCCTGCGCAGCAGGGAGTCTGCCGGGAGCCTGGGGACGATTTGATCGGGAGGTGCGACCGTCACTTCCGAGCAGGCCGCCAGCTGCCACCAGAGCGCGTGAACCTGCTGCGGAGGCCCTGCAGCATCCGGGCCGGCCCGCTGGTCCGGCACATCGCGCAGGATGAAGCCGAGCCCGTGGTCAGGCAGCGGCAGGACCAGTTCATCGAGGCCGCAACGCCGGGCCAGGCCATCGGCCAGGGCAAAGGCACGGCCTCGAAGGGCTTTGAGGCTGAACGCGCTCATCCCGGTCTCGACCGCATCGGCGGCCAGCTCATAGGCAGGATCCCGGTCCATGGCCTGGCACTCGAGGGAGCGGGGGCGTGCCGGAACGGATGGCACGGGCCGGACCGCATCCGCTTGCGGCATGGCCGAAACCTCCTTGCCAGATAACAGGGCAACCGATGCGGGATCGGCTGCGGGAGGCGCGCAAGGATCCGGTTCCGGGGCCGGGAGGATCTCTTCCCTGCCTTCCATCGCGGCATCGAGAACCATGCGCACGTCCTGGAGCTTGTGGCCGGTCTCCTGCGAGATCTCGTTTTCCAGGCCACCCATGAGCAGGCCGATATCCCAGTCCGGACCATCGTAACGCCGGCACAGCTGCCAGAACACGTCGTCGAACCCGTCTGCGCAATCCAAGCAATACCGCTCCCAGAGCATCTTCGCGGCACGCTCCAGGGCCCGCATGCGGCTCACCTGGCGCCAGCCGAGCCCGGAATCCAGGGCCTGGGGAATCCGTGGCAGCAGGGTGTGGACGGCATATTCCATCTGCGAGATGCGGCTGTGGCTGATGTGGTAGCCGGCGCTGCGCAACTCGGCCTCGAGCCTGCGCTGCGAGAGCGGCTCTCCGAGTTCCTCGCCAAGCAGGGACCTGGCCTCGACCACGGCACGCGCCCGGTCGACCAGGCTCAGGCCCCCGCGAAGGTCGTTTTCCCTGAGGTGCGCCAGCAGGACGTCGGACTCCCGGGTCCACGGCCGGTACAGGCAGTGCACCCGGCAGAACCTTTCCTCGCCGGTCTTGTCGCAAAGCTGCCGGAGAATGCGCAGCCGGGTATTGCCCCCGGCGCATACCATGAACTCGGATTCGTCCGGCCGGCGCGTGATGACCAGGGGCTGTTCCAGCCCGCGTTCGCGGATCGATGCCTGGATGCGCTCGTATTCCGGGTTTTTACTGCGGCGCGGGTTGCGCTCGTAGGCCTTGATGCGGGTGACATCCAAGCACAAATGCGTTTGTTCCTGCAGAGCCGGCACGTTTGGTAGTTGTTCAGCCTATGGCGATTACGAAACCCCTGGAGGTCCGGCATGGAACCCCAGTCCTGTTTCCATTTTCTGCCGGCATTGTCTTGGGTACCGGCGCATTGCCCTGGCTGATAGGCGCGTTGCATGGATGCAACAGGTAAAAATGTATCATTGCTTTGGCCTTCATGCAATGGGATTTGTGTCTCACAATGGGGAGGGAAGACTGGCGGGTCAATGTGAAACCGAAACCGGGCCGGTTACGGTTTTTCACCTGCGTATCCGGACCCGTTCCTGCCCGCCCGGCGGCACGCCCGGCCCGGCCTGGACAGGATTGCCGGGCAGTCATCGCAGTACAAAAGATGTACAAAACCGGAAACCGGCACGCAGGATTGTTGGAATTGTGGGACGAATCCCCGGATTTTTTGGGGATTTGTTGTATATTTACAGCAGAAATTGCTTGACTTGATAGGATTTAACGGGCAGTGTGTCACATAAATGCAACGTTTGTTGCATTGTGCCGTGGTGTGGGGATGGTACGGACTGCCAGCCTTGCATCGGCACCGAGACTGACGATGCGAAGGGAGGGAAGCGATTGCTGTTCTGATCAGGCATGAGCGGTCTCTATTTTGAGGGAAATTACTCGAGTTATTTTCTTTAATCAATCATATTAACGAATGGGGAGTATCTTCATGAAAGTTAAATTGACAGGAGCCGCACTTGTACTCGGCCTGGCGATGTTACCGCTGACATCGTTCGCAGGTGGCGTAGGGGGCGGCAACGCAAATTCAAACTGGACGATCTACGGCTGGCAGAACTGGTCACTGGATTTCAGATCGCACGATACTGTAAGTGCGGATGGCTCGAATAGAGAGCGGGACGTAATCCAGATGAACAACGAAGCGGCCAACTTAGGTTTCGCGGCGTCCATCGATACCGGCATGTCGGTGGCTGGCACTCCATTGAAAGCCAACTTCCAGTGCGAGCAGTTCACACTGTGGAACCGCCTTGCCAACTTTTCTCATTATGGCTGGTGTAACCGGAACAGCAAGCTGGGGCTTAGCGGTCCCTGGGGAGAGGTGATGTTCGGAAGCTGGCTGACACCGTACAACGAGATCACCGCACAGTGGATTGATCCGTTCTACGATGCGGGTAGTCACACGCACTCCACGCTGCTGGGTCTGATGGGCTGGGGTCCGAACTACAACAACACCGGCTTTGATTTCGGCGGCTATGGTGGTGGCGTTGGCGGTCAGGGCTTCATGCGCCGCAAGGACAATCTGTGGCAGTGGTTCTCGCCCAACTGGGGTGGCCTGCAAATGCGCGTCGGTTGGTCAAACAATAGCCGATGGTCCAGTGACGAGTCAGAAGTCACGGATAGAGCGGGCAATCTTCAAGAACTAGACCCACAGATTCTGTCTATCGGTATTGCGTACACCACGACCATCAACGAAACAGACGAGTTGTGGGTAGCTCTCGGCTACCAGCAGCATGATGAGTTTGCAGCTGCGGAACTAGCTTGTGCGGATTCAGACGATGAAACCATCCGCTACGCGGCTCGCTACATCCACGACTGGGGCAACGGGCACAGCACCCGGCTCTCCTGGGCCTATGAAGAAATGGAATTTGACTGGGAGTCTTGCGCAGGAACTACTGGTGCAGGACCGCTAAATTTCGACATGACTAACGGCAATGTTGATCTAGAGCGCGAAGCATGGCTGATCTCTGGCAAGCATGACTTCCCTGGACCATGGGACTTCCGTTTCATGTATCAGGAAGCAGACGACTATGACTGCGGAGCCAGCATGATGACGGCCACCACGAACTGTGCAGGCATCAACGAGAAAAGTTCAGGCGCTGAAGCGATTTCGCTCGGACTTTACTACACCATGCCAGCGGGTACCGAACTTCGATTCGTCTGGGGTGAAGTGGACAACGACGACAACTCCAGGAATGGCTTCGGAATTGGTTCTGAAGGTGTCAGACCAGGCGGAACGGAGGAAAGCATCCAGTTCGGTATGGTTCAGTGGTTCTAACTAGAACCCCAGAAGCAATCGAACCTTTGTTTTTCTAGTCAATCTTTGTAAAGAGAAAAACAGGTGCCTTCGGGCACCTGTTTTTTTTTGTGCTTTGATTTCATACAGGCCCTGACACAGAGACAGCCCGAACAACGGTACTATGTGCAAGCTATGTATCAACAATATACAAACTACTACGATAATGCAGAAGCCGAGGGTTACGGGAAAAGGCCAGAATGACCCGGCCCCGGTGATCATTGCATAAATTGGGCTTACATTGTCTAATATCAACTTACGATCGTCACGACCATACCAGTTTATGCTGACCATAAAGCCTGCCATACTCGTCTGCCTGCTGTTCTTCATGCTATCTATGACAGGGCATTCCTCCTGTAACAAGGAAGACGTGGAATTCTACCTTGACAAGGGATTCACTCAGGAACAGATCACTCAGATTTGCGCCAAGTCCAGTGCCGAAGTCCCTGACTATACGCCTTACCAGCAAAAGGTGATTATCTATCAGCAGGGAGAAGGTCCCGGCATCAAGGACGGTTTTACTTACGAGGAGAGGAAGGCTATCCGGGAACTGGAGATAGGTACCGATGTGGTCAACCTGGTCGTTGACCAGGATTCGATTCAGTTCACGGTCAGGGTATGCCTTGCCGTACAGGAAGGTACAGAGTACACCCAGCGTTTCAAAACTTGTCCAGAAGTGTTCTACAAGGTGCTGCGGGCAGGATTGAAAGCCATTGAATCAGGTAAGCAGTTTGGTGTGTTTGGGCAAAGCTTTGTCACGGTCCAGGGTGTAATTGAACGTCAATCCAAGCAGGACTTCGATGACTATCCGGCAAAGTTCAGGCCGCAGTTAAAACGCTATTTTGACTGGAAAACAGGAGGCGACAAGACCCGGCTACCGGTCCGGGGAGGTTTCTCGACAGCCAAAATCGTAGAATCGCTGCAAACCCTAGCCAAGGTACCCGACCCCGACCTTCAACTGGCAGAACAGGATGCCGAAGGGGAAAACCAGAAAGTGGAACCAGATACCGAGGAAAAAAAGAAACGCTGGTGGAACCCGTTCGACTGACGGTATTTCAGCAGACACATGCGACTTCCGCATACGGGCCCAAGCTGCCTGCTCAGTTCAGGCAGACTGTCCAAACCTAACTCCAAAATCCTCTGACGCACTGACCACCTGAACCATACTCGGTCACGGTATACCAGCCCTGGGCATCGAAGATGAACGCCAGGTGGATCCAGAGAGTGCATTCGACTGCCTGACTGGCTTCTTTGGTCGGGGATGAAATTCTGACCCCTCAAAAGGGTTCGGCGTTTACTAAGACACTGTGAATTCACAGTACAGGCTGATGCAATAGGCTGGAGAGAGCATGCAGAAATATTTGCAGCAAGCATCTGGAACCCTGTTTGCCGATTCCTGGTCTTACCTATGATACGCTTGGCTATCTGCACAATAGAGAGCTGATCAACTTTTCTTTACCGTCATGAGCAATATATTCGGGGATGCGAAAACGCGCTTGTCCGAGGTGTTCCGGAGAATCGATTTATCCGACGACGTGGAACAGCGCCTCGCGCACCCCCGGCTCACGCTTGTCGTCAACATTCCGTTGCGCATGGACGATGGAAGCCTGCGCGTGCTGCAGGGGTACAGGGTGCAGTACAACGACATTCGCGGGCCCACGAAAGGGGGAATCCGGTTCCACCCGGACGTCAATGCGGACGAGGTAACCTCTCTTGCCTTCTGGATGACCATCAAGTGTGCCATTGCCGGGCTTCCTTACGGTGGCGCCAAGGGAGGGGTGGCCGTGGACCCCAAGACGTTGTCGAAGCTTGAGCTCGAAAGGCTTTCGAGAGGCTATATCCGTGCCATCGCAGACGTGATCGGACCGGACCGGGACATCCCTGCACCGGATGTATATACCAATTCCACTATCATGGGATGGATGGCAGACGAGTACTACAAGATCGTGCGCAAGAAAGTTCCCGGGGTGATCACCGGCAAGCCCGTCCATCTCGGAGGCTCGCTTGGCCGTGAATCTGCGACCGGGCAGGGTGCGCTGTTCGTTCTCAACCGGTGGGTAGAACGCCACAACCTGAAACCCCAAAACCTAAGGGTTGCTGTACAGGGATTTGGCAATGCGGGTGCCCATTTCGCCAGTCTGGCGAACCAGGCCGGTTACCACATTGTGGCCGTCTCGGACTCCAGGGGAGCCGTTTATGCAGAACAAAATCTGGACCCGGATCTCCTGATGGCACAAAAGCGAGAAAACCTCGCTATCTCCAAGATGATGTACTGCAATTCATCGGTCTGTGAATCGGCGGAGTACAGGATCATCACCAACCAGGAACTGCTCGAACTCGACGTCGATGTGCTGGCACTGGCCGCACTGGAAAACCAGGTCACGGGGCAGAATGTCGATCGCATCCAGGCGCGACACATCCTGGAGCTTGCTAACGGACCCATCGACTCCAAGAGTGACGAGGTCCTGCACCAACGCGGTATCACCGTGCTGCCTGACGTGCTGGCCAACGCCGGGGGAGTCACGGTCAGCTATTTCGAATGGCTGCAGAACCGCTCGGGGCTTTACTGGGAACTGGAAGAGGTCAGCCGGCGCCTCAAAAAGACGATGGACAGGGAATCGGACCACGTTTTCGACCTGGTCGAAGAACTGGGCATCAGCCTGCGTACCGCCGCATACCTGCACGGCGTGGAACGAATTGTCGGGGCCATACAGCAACAGGGTACACGGGAATACTTCTCAGAGGACTAGTCCTGTCTGGAAACCTGACGGATGGTTTGGTCGTTTCAGCCTGAAATCTAGTAGATATACGGGATGATCCGCTTGGGGACTTTCTCCCGGTACCTGCCCCACAGCTCACCGTACTTCTCCTCGCAACGACGGTCATCATCGCGCTCACGCGCACCCAGCAGCAACACGTAGTACACCGGGTAGAGCCATGGAATCGCCAGCAAGGGCCAGCCCAATGACAGGGTAAGCCCGACTGCCATGATCACCTCGCCCATGTAGTTTACATGCCGCGACATCCCCCAGAACCCGCTGCAAAGCAGCTCCCTCTCACCATCCGAAATGCTTTGGGGCTTGAGGCACCCGAGGAACACCTGCGAGGGATTCCGCTTGAAGCAGTACTTCTGCAGGTTCGCCCCCCGCGAGAAGACCCACCCCGTAAAGAACACGGCGGCCGAGAATGCCAGGTACCCAGCAGAGGGATCCGGGCTGAAGAGGTCTGCCACCGCCCACAGGCCAATGATGTAGAAGTACGGATAGAAAACCATGCACCCCCCGATCAACTTGAAGCCGAGCCGCTCTGCAAACAGGTCATAGGTATAAAGGTGAACACGCTCGAACACGAGGTAATCGCAGACAAACCAGGTAAACAGACCAACGTACAGGATCACGCCTGGGGAGACGTTGCCGGGATGGCTCAGGACATGATGTGCGGCAAAGGAGAGCAGATTGAGTTCAAGCAGCGTGGCCCCCATCACGTACAGGTACATTTTTGCGTCCACGCGCCCGGCTAACAGTCTCGGGTTTCTCCTTCTCCCCAGAAAGAAATCTCTCACCCGGGAATCTGACTGCGCAGGCACACCCGGCAGAACCGCGAGCGATACGGGCAGTGCCAGGACAAGCGCACCGGCCACACCCTCCCATCGGTGCTGCCAGAACCAGTCAAAAGGCACCAGTCCGGTGATTCCGCCCACCAGCCAGATCGCCACGGCAACGATGAAAATCTGGAATCCGTTCAGCCTGTAGGTGAGGGGTTCACCGGTATGTTCATCCCTGGCATAGCCCTTCAACTCGCGTGCCGGTACCACGAGCTGAAGCCCCAGTACCAGTGCGAAGACGATCCACGGCGTAAAAAAGCCCAGTACGAATTCAGTCATTGCAGATGCCCTGTGGATTTACCCATCAACTGTATGGCAGATTTCCTGGAAATCAGCCGGGTGGTGACCAGCGCGCCGATCCGGTTGACCCACCCCGGAATGAAACGCGGCCCGCGGCCCAGTGCCTCGAGCGTCATTTCCGCAACGGTCGAGGGATCCATCATGCCGGGAGCGTCCTGCTTGAAGTTGCGAAGATAGCCCGGCGTGGGCATGGCACCGGCACAGCTTGCGGTCACCTCCACATTGTATTCACGCAGTTCGTACCACAGTCCCTCCGCAAGGATGGTGCCGAACGCCTTGCTCGCCGCATACGCGGCAATCCTAGGCACGCCCTGCATGCCGGCCAGAGAGGACATCAGGATAATGGCGCCTTTCTTCCTCTGACACATGCCGGGCGCCAGTGTGCGCACCGCGGTGACCGGTCCCTGGACATTCACCCCGACAAGCTGCTGCAGACTTTCGGGATCGGTGTCCAGAAAACTGCCTGTCGGAACATAGGCCGCGTTATACACGAGCACCCCGACCTCGAGACCCTCCGTGGCCTCCCGCAGCACCTCGGCCAGTTGTGCATCACCAAGATCCTGGACCAAGCACCGGATTTCGACCGGGTATCGCTGCCGGATCTCCCCGGACACCTTCTCAAGCAAATCGGCCCGCCGGGCGATCAGGAGAAGGTTCATCTCCCTGGCCGCTAGGTGCCTGGCGAATGCCACGCCCAGGCCTTCCGATGCGCCGGCGACCACCGCCCAAGGTCCGTAACGATTTGGAAATTGTCTCAAGATATCGCTCGTGTAGTACGCATTCTATGCGGCTTGAGTATAGCAATTCCCCTGGTACGGCATGTGTGAATCCTGTTACAGGTTCACCCCCTGAGGGTGCGGCGGCAGATGACGTACATGTCGTACACTAGTGGCCATGACTTCGAACCCTGACACACGTCCCGTGCTGCTCTGGCTGCGAGCGGACCTGCGGCTGGTGGACAACCCTGCACTCTCCTGGGCGGTCGAGTCCGGACGGCCTGTCATTCCGGTGTTCGTGCTGGATGATGCAGGATGCGGGCGAATCGGTGCGGCTTCCCGCTGGTGGCTGCATGGCAGCCTGCAGGCCCTGGGCAATGCGCTGGAACGCAAGGGGAGCCGGCTGATCCTGCGTCGCGGTTCCACTCTGGAAACACTCACTGCCCTGGTGCGAGAGACCCGTGCGTGCGCGATCACATGGAACCGGTTGTACGATGCTCACGGAGTGACCGAAGGCCGCAAGCTCAGGGCATGGTGCCAGCGCACCGGTGTCGAGTCCCGGGACTTCAACGCCTCCCTGCTGTTTGAGCCCCAAGATATCCGTACCGCCGGTGGACTGCCTTACAGAATCTTCACGCCCTTCTGGAGACGGTGCCAGGAGAAAGGATTCAAACGCCTGCCGAGTGCTGCGCCGGACCGGATCCCTGCAGGCCCGTGGCCCGAAAGCGAAAGGCTCGAGGACTGGAAACTGAGGCCCCGCAATCCGGACTGGTCCACAGGCTTTCACAGGGTCTGGCACCCGGGCGAGGAAGGTGCCCGCATGAGGCTGGAACGTTTCCTGCTGCAAGATCTCAGGAACTACCACACCGAGCGCGACCACCCGGGCAAGCCCGCGACAAGCAGGTTGTCCCCCCATCTTCATTTTGGCGAAATCGGACCGCGCCAGATCGCCGCCTTGCTGAATTCAGCGGACCCGGGACCGGGTCCGGATGCCTACCTGCGAGAACTCGGCTGGAGGGAGTTCAGCCATCACCTGCTGTTCCACAACCCGGACATGGAGTCATTCGGCCTGCGACCTGAATTTGAGCGCATGCCATGGAGACAGGATCCGGCCGGCCTTGAACGCTGGCAGCAGGGCCTGACCGGCTACCCGCTGGTGGATGCGGGAATGCGCGAACTCTGGACGACCGGATGGATGCACAACCGTGTGCGCATGGTCACGGCCTCGTTCCTGACGAAGCATCTGCTGATCGACTGGCGGCTGGGAGCGGAATGGTTCCTGGATACGCTGGTCGATGCGGACCGGGCCAGCAACAGCGTGGGCTGGCAGTGGGTAGCTGGCTGCGGGTCCGATGCCGCACCGTATTTTCGCATCTTCAACCCTGTCGCACAGTCACAGCGCTTCGATCCCGCAGGGCAGTACCTTCGAACCTGGCTGCCGGAACTTCGCCATCTGCCGGACCGTTTCATACATGTCCCCTGGCAGGCACCGCAAAGGATGTTGACCGATGCGGGAGTCCGGCTCGGCGAAAACTACCCCTATCCGATGGTCGACCATGCATTCGCACGCAAGCGGGCCTTGGAAATCTACCGGACCCGTATTCGCTCCGGTACGGACAGCCCTTCAGCCTGAACCCGGCGCACCCGGCCAAAAGCGGGTGAGTCCCTGCCGTGTTCAGAACGCGTACAGCCAGCCTGAAAGGAAGGTCCATTTCGGATCAGCGTTTGCGTGGTGGTTCGGCTCGTGAGTCCAGACGGTCCCCAGGCGCAGCTCACCAAAGGTCAGGGGCTGCTGCCATTGTGCGGAAAAATCGATTTGCCGACCACTGGGGGCCAGGTCGGCCTCTATCACACTGCGGAGGATTCCACCTGCCCTGGTACGCCCCATGGGCACGTTGAGCGACGCCCGGCCGCGCTCCACCCGAAGGGGTTGCGATAACGAAATGCGCAATGTGCCGGTATCGGCCAGCACCCTGCTTGCATGCAGGGCAAACGCACTGGTGGTTAACTGAGAAATTCCGGTGATGAGTCCGCTGTCTGTTCCTGGACGCACCATGCCAAGCTCCACATTGGCACCGGCCTGCCACCCTGAAACATCCATGTCCGCATCGAGCCCGATGAAGAGGGCGTCCGCAGCCAGTTTGCCAAAAGCGCCCTCGGCTACGCTGCCAAGCAGGGTTTCCCGCTCACCCAGCCAGCCGGCACGCAATCCCAGCCTGGAGCCCGACGGTCGCCAGGAGAACTCCGCACCGGAAGCCGGCGTCTCCCCGTATACCCCTTCCGTCGTGAATGCGGTGGCCGACATGCCGTTCGGAGCAGTATAGGTCAGGGCCAGGGCATGTTCGGCCAGTGCAAAATGACTGGCCCCGATATCCATTGGCATTTCCAGCAGGCCAAGGCTCATGCGTCCCAGGAGTTCATTCCGGCCCGTCCAGTCCCCGTAGATGAAACCGTCATCCAGCGGTGAAGGGCTTTCAGCAACGAGGACAGGTGCCAGAAACTCGCGAAGCTGCGCTGTCATCGTCGGACCTCGCGGGGTGACGGCAAGATCCCCCATGTCAAACCAGAAAGGCGCGCCCAGCGCATCAAATACAGCGAATTCGTGGCCGAGCAAAGATTGGGTGAACCCGTCCCCGAAAGCCGTCCCAGGCTGGACCTGACTCGTCTGCAGGGGATTGCCCGGCATATTCACCGTATCTCCCGTGGTGACGGTCATGACACCTACGGGCGAGGTCGCAGCACCGAGGTCCATCATCCCCTGTCCATAGATGCTCCGGTTTGAATACCTGCCGGTGCTGTCCGCAGTAGCAAGAAGGCGTGCCAGCAGGTCCGTATTGGAAAGCTGGTCACGAAAGAGATGCTTCATCACCGCCAGCCCGCCGGTGACCATCGGGGCGGCAAACGAAGTTCCGTCAACGGGTGCCAGCCCCCGGAAACCGACATCGCCCTCTCTGGGTCCGAAATAGGCAGCCAGTATATCTTCACCCGGGGCGGCCAGGCACCAGTCGGCGGCGATGCCGCAACGGTTGGAAAACCCTGCAATTTCACCGGACTCATCGGTGGCCACGACTGCGACCGTATGGCCCCGCAACTCCGGGATGCGCGCGACCAGACCAGGCATTATCTCGACGGATACTGCATCGATCCCGCCGTCCACGCAGTTGTCAGTGGTGTCGGTGCACGGGTCCCCGTGGGCATTGCCCCCGGCCCAGACCAGGATGGCTTTTTCGGTGGAGGATGCCTGGGCCATTTTCTCGATGGCATCCCCGAAACGGTCCCTCAGTTCCGTTTCGCTGTAATTGTCGATGATCCCATTAAAGCCTACGCTCAGGTTCAGGAAATCGACCGCCCGAGTCCCGTCTCGCCAGCCGAGTGCAGTATCGATTATGGTTGACCACCTGGATTCAGCGGATGTCAGCCCGTTCAGAGACAGGGGAGAATAGCTGTCAGATGGACCGGAGAGCGGAATGGCAAACATCACCATGTCGGCTCCCCAGGCCACGCCATGCCCGGCATTCATAAAGTCGGCCAAGCGTGGTGCGGCTGCCACGCTAGCCACGGAGGTTCCGTGGGAAAACCGGCTGCCATTTTCGTCAGTCACGCCGAACAAAAACACCTCGTCGATGGCTGCCCCATCCAGCAACAAGTGGTCCTGGTCGATGCCGGAATCAACAAATCCGATCGTCACACCTGTTCCTGGCGCAATGTCCTGTCCCTTGATAAGTTCAACGTGTGCATAGGCGCGGTCTGCATGGATGGCAGACAGCCCCCACTGGTTTTTGAAGTTCCTCTGTTCACGGTAGCCCACTGCATGGGAGTCCGCCTCGTCTTGATACTCATTCGGCTCAAGACAGCCCATGTCGTCCGTCCGGATACAGGTTGGAGGGTCGGGTGGTGCACTTCCGCCTCCGCCTCCTCCGCCACCGCCACCGCAGGCAGAAAGGGTCACGGCCAGGAGAATCAGTCCGGCAACGCTGATCTTCTCAAGCGATTGAGACTGGGCTGGACACCTCAATTGCTTGCAAGGCCTGCGTGAAGCCGAAGTGCTCGGCCGTTGCGATGCAGCCCATGAGCGAGTACTCCCGGTCTCGTACATGACAGGATTTCCCGAGTATTGAGATGTGGTCCTACCCGACGTTTTATCCCGCTTTGTGTACATTCCGAAATATGCCTACCATTGCTGAAAAATTACTTCACCGACGAGTTGAACAGTCCATAACAGTATCCCCCCTTCAGAGGTGACTTTTACCTGATCGGGCTGCTTCGCACACTGGCGCTCCAGGCACAGAAGGCTCACCTGACGATGGCTCGATCATTATAAAGCACCGGGGGAAAGGGGTGCCATGCCATGTTTCCATAACCTGACGCTTTCAAGAGTTTATCGATGTATTTACGGGTACGCGACGGCCTCATGCTCCATGGCAATCAGATTTGACACGGCCAGCGATGAACTCGCGTGCGTTCCGGAGCCGGTTACTTGATCTGTCTCCACCGTGGATCCCCTGTGCGATTCCGCAAAGTCACCCTGTGCGCGATCAGCATGCTTGATCATCCTTTATAGTATGATGGAGATGGATCTGTACAGACCGGGCTGTCCTAGAATTCCAAATCATTCCAGAAACCCTACTTGCACCAGCCAGCTGAACATCAATGCCATGAAACGCCCCGCAGATGACAGAACCCCTGCACGCGACCCGCACCGGTTCATCAACGACCTCGAACCCGAGATGATCAATCGCCTGGTGGAAAGACTGGAGAGCCGTGGCAAGGACCGGGTATTCACCCGTCTGTTCGACAGCTATTCATCCAGGCTTGGTTTGCAAAGTGGCGCACAGGTGCTTGAAATCGGGTGCGGGACCGGTGTCGTGGCCCGTGCCCTGGCCCGCAAGGACGATGCTGACATTCACATCACGGGCATCGATCACAGCCCGACACTTATCAGGGTGGCGCATCAACTGGCTGACGAGGAAGGGGTTTCCAACCGGCTCACATTCGAGGTCGGCGACGCGCACGCGCTTGCCTTCCAGGACACCTGCTTTGATGCAGTGATCCTGCACACCGTGATCAGCCATGTCGGCGAGCCCGCCACCGTGCTTGAAGAGGCGAGAAGGGTGCTGTGCCCGGGCTGCACGCTGGTGGTATTCGACGGCGATTACGCCTCGCTTACCTACGGATACCCGGACTCCGAGGTGGGGCGCAAGATGGACTGGGCCCTGGCACGAGCGGCCTTCAACAATCCTGTTGTCATGCGCGAGCTGCCCTGGTTGCTGGCTGCCACCGGCCTTGACCTGCATGACACCCTGGCTGACGTGGTATCCGAAATTGGTCAGGCCAGTTATTTCCGTAGCCTGGCAGAAACCTATGCACCGCTGATCGCACCGGCCGGACTGGCACGGCAGGCCGAAGTGGATGCCTGGATGGATACGCAGCGCAAGGCCATGCAGGACAATCGCTTCTTTGCCTCCTGCAACTACTACAGTGCACTGGCCCGGCGGATGGATTAAACCACCCGGTGATACCCGCCAGTCGACCAGGCTGTCAACAGGAATAAAGGAAGGCCGTCACACGGGTGATCTTTGCCACCTGCTGACCGGAACAAAATTTTTCAGGCAGGATGGGTGGGCTGGCTGAAGCGATGAGTCTTTTCTGGACCCGGGGCAAAGCCAGGGTGTGTGCAGTCAGGACGAGCTGACCACTTCGTCCAGGGCTTTTTCCGCGTCGTGGAAGATTTCCTGCAGAATCTGCATGCGCTTGAGCTTCAGGCCCTCGGCCTGGTGCCACAATACTTCCTTGATCTTTTCAACCACCGCACTGCGCATCTCGGGTGAAAGGGTTTGGCCACTCCTGTATTCGTGCTTTTCGATCACGTAATCGGCAATGCCGACGATGTTATCCGCCACGATGCTGAAATCGACAGATTCCCTGACAGCCTCCAGCATGTCTTCCTCGTTCTTATCCTGTTCTACCATTCTGTTCTCCTGGTTTGGCTGCATTCACAGACCGAATTTCAGACAGCCGTGCTGGTCACACTACCCGTCCGTTACCTGTAAAGTTTTTTCTGTAGCCGGGTAGCACATTCTGCTACAAGAGGTGTCTGGCAGCAAACGGGAACAGGCTGCCACTGAATCTGAACCGGTGTAGGATTCAAAACCTCATGAATGAAAGCCGCATCCTTACTGCCTCGCCCCCCCGTATGCGCCGACCAGTCCTTCGGGATGATCGAATACCCCGCCCACTTCCTCGTGGTCAGGACCGAAGAACGCACCCGATAACCGGTTATTGTCGGCGTGGTAACGGCTGAACTGTCCGTCCTCTACCGGCATGTTTTCAAAAATCATGTCGGTATAGGCCTGTCCGGTAGTGATATTGGACATGTCCGTCAAATGCACGTTCGCCAGTACCTGGGTGCCTATGGTCACGGAAATACTGGCATCACCCGTCACGACCGACTCCATATCGCTTGCAATATTGTGATCCCTTGCCGTTGCAAAGCCTGTCCAGGTGGCCTCCACTTCGGGATTGGTATTCGTTGCATTCCCGTTGATGGTGCCATAGGTCTGGATGACCCCCTGGTCCGGGTCGTCATCAGCCTTGTAAAGTACGACTGTCGATGCAAAGAAACTGTATTCCATCCAGCCGCCGTAGCTATGCAGATCATTGAACCTGCTGCCGGTGACATGCTCTATTCCCGTATTGATGCCGTTGGTATCCGGCAGTACTATGGTTTCCTCGGGCAGTAACCTGAAGACCTTGTTCGCACGCAAGAAGGCCGTGTAGCCTACTGAACAGAACAGGCCTTTGCATTCCACGGAAACACGTTCAGGCTCTGTTTGGCCGGGTACCCAGTTAATCCGGTCTGTGGAAAGCAGAAGATTGGCATTTGAGGCGATCCGCTCGTAGTCCTGTATCGCAACGTACTCAGGGGGCGGAACGGGGATATCACTGGACCCGCCACCACCCATGCAGCCCACCATGAGCACACACAGTGCAGCCGTAATACAGTATCTCATTTTGGAATTTCCCTGGTCGTCAGTTGGCCGGGCATTTCAGGTGGACGATCTACCTAGATCCTCTTTTTGTTTTGAATTAGCTTACCTGTCCATGCAGGATTTTGCCAGCCCGCGGGACAGGCGGAGATGGATAATGCCCTAGCCACTATTAGGAATTATTGATATTTAGGAATCGAAAATGATCTGGCGACTATTTTGATCGTACTCATGAGAGGCATGTCTGTAGGCTCGAAGAAAGCTTGGTGTGCTGTCTGACCAGCCGATCCCGTGTACCGGCCCTTTATCTTGTCTGCTCACGAAATACCCAGCATAGAGAATGTTCAGATAAGACCTGTCGATTAACCTTAACTTCACACCTCTCACAATTTACTGAATATCATTGAGTTTTTCTGTACAGATATGCCAGTGTGACATCCAACGCCGAGACAGATCGTAGCCTTTAGCTACCGTTGTATGGAACCAGCAGCGAGTTACCCGTCATCGACTTGGGCTGGCGAATCCCCATGAGTTGCAGGATGGTGGGAGCCACGTCGCTCAGGCCCCGACCGTTCGCCAGATCCCAGGGCTCGCCGTCCATCACCAGGCAGGGAACCGGGTAGGTGGTATGTTGCGTATGAGGCTCACCGGTATGCGGATCGATCATTTCGTCACAATTGCCATGGTCCGAGGTCAGCACCACGGATACGCCTTGCTCCTCTGCGGCATCCAGCACCCTCCCGGTATGAAAATCCATGGCCTCCAGGGCGGCAATCACGGCATCCTGCTTGGCCGTGTGGCCCACCATGTCGGCGTTGGCAAAGTTGGTGACGATCAGGGCATAGGCCTTGTTGCGCAGGGCCTTGATCACCTCGTCGGCCACTTCCTCGGCACTCATCTCCGGCTGCAGGTCGTAGGTCGCCACCTTGGGAGACGGCACGATCTTGCGGTCCTCCCCCTCGTAGGCACCGTCGAATCCGCCGTTCAGGAAGTAGGTTACGTGAGGATATTTTTCCGTCTCTGCACAGTGAAACTGGTGCAACCCTGCCTGGCTGATGATTTCAGACAGGTTGGTTTCCGGCCGGCGGGGCGGAAAGGCCACGGGACCGAGAAACCGCTTGCTGTACTTGGTCATTTTGGTAAGCCTGACCGGCCGGTACTCCGGGCCCCGGTCAAAGGCATCGAACTCCTTCTGCGCGAGCGCCTTGCTGAGCTGCAGCGGGCGGTCGCTGCGGAAATTGCAGAAGATCACTTCGGACTGGGCGGTCATGGGCTGCGCCGCATGCAGCACGGTGGGCAGGATGAACTCGTCCGTCTCGCCCCGTGCATAGGCGTTGCGCACGGCATCCTGGGCCGTCCCCGCGCGCCGGCCTTCCAGCTGCACGAGTGCCTGCCAAGCAAGGAACGTGCGTTCCCACCGGCGGTCACGGTCCATCGCGTAATACCGCCCCATCACGGTGGCAATGGCGCCACCGGCCTGTTTCAGGTGCGGGTTGAGAATCCTGATGTACTTTCGCACGCTCTTCGGCGGTGCATCGCGCCCGTCGGCGATGACGTGCACCAGGGGACGGACACCGTGCTCCTGGCACAGCTTCACCAGCGCGATGATGTGATTGATGTGCGAGTGCACACCGCCGTCCGACAGCAGGCCAATCAAATGCAGGTGGCCGTCGCCGTCCTCGGCTTTCTTGACGGCACGTACCAGGGGCGAAACCTCGAACAGGCTGCCGTCTGCAATGGCGTCGTTGATGCGGATCAGGTCCTGCCGGATGACCGCTCCGCAGCCGATTGTCATGTGCCCGACTTCCGAGTTTCCCATCTGGCCTGCGGGCAGGCCTACCGCCTCGCCGGAGGCTTCCAGCACCGTGTGCGGATAGCGTGAGAAGTACTCGTCCAGGCGCGGCGTACGGGCCCTCAGCACGGCATTGTTGGCCTTGCTGGGATTGACGCCGAACCCGTCCAGGATGACGAGTGCGACGCGTTTACGGATTTTTGTTTTCTTGGGCACTGTGGAACCGGTTGTTTCTACGCGCGCGATTATGCACCAATTGAATCAGCGTGTCCCCCCGTCCTGCTCATCCCCGTTCTCTTCGGGCTTTTCGAGGGGTTCGCCTTCGCCCATTTCCATCGCCTGTTCCTCGGCAGACAGCGGGACTTGGGACGCTTTCTTGCGCCACGGCCGTCTCGGCTTGCCCGCCGGTTTTTCCCGGGGTGCGTCCTCGTCCTCCTCCAGGGACCTGGGTGCCCACAGGCGCGACAGCAGCAGGCCAATCTCGAACAGCAGCCATACCGGGATGGCCAGCAGCACCTGGGAGATCACGTCCGGCGGCGTCAGCAGCATGCCGACGATGAAGGCCACCACGATCACGTAGGGCCGCTTGGAGGCCAGCTTTTTCGGCGTGGTCACGCCCAGCCTGACCAGCACCAGGGTCACCACCGGTACCTCGAACGCAGCCCCGAATGCGATGAATATCTTGATCACGAAATCCAGGTAGCGTCCGATGTCCGTCATCACCGCCACCCCTTCCGGGGCCACTCTCGTGAAGAAGCCGAACACCAGGGGGAAGACGATGAAGTACGCGAAGGCCATGCCCACGTAAAACAGGATCGAACTGGACACGAGGAGCGGGAACACCAGCCGCTTTTCGCTGCCGTACAGGCCCGGTGCGACGAAGGCCCAGGCATGATAGAGGATGATCGGAATGGCCAGCACGATGCTGAGCAGGAACACGAGCTTGAACGGGGTCAGGAAGGGTGAGGCCACCTCGATCGCTACCATCGAGCTGTCCTCCGGCAGGTGCGCCATCAGCGGACCGGCCAGCCAAGCATACAGGGTATTGGCAAACGGGAACAGGCCCAGCATGACCGCAAGCACGCTGCCCGTCACCCACAGCAGCCGGCTGCGCAACTCAAACAGGTGCGACAGTAGGGATTCCTGCTTGGCCTCGGGATCTCCGGAGTCAGTCGGCTTCATTCTTTTCAGGCCCCGGCTTCACCGGTTTTTCCCTGGCGGATTCGATCTGTTCCTCGACGGCCTTAACCAGCGTGTCATCCCCGTCGTCCAGCTCCTGTTCGACCTCCCGCTGCGTGCCTTTCAGGATTTCCTTCAGCTCCCCGATTTCGTTCTGCTGCTTGTCCAGGATTTCCTTCAGCTCGGCTGCGCGAATCTCGGATTCGATATCCGCACGGAAGGCCTCGAACATGCGCCGGGCCTTGCCTACCCACCTTCCGGCCTGGCCCGCCAGGCGCGGCAGCTTTTCCGGCCCAACCACCAGCAGCACGACCACCATGATGAGGGTGAGCTCCCAAAAGCCGAAATCAAACATGGTTCGAAAAGACTATTCTTTCGTCGAGGGCTCATCCGTCTTTGAATCTTCGGGCTCGCTTTCGTCTTTCACGGACTTGCGGAAATTCTTGACCGCGCTGCCGATGTCACCACCCATGTTGCGTAGCTTTTTCGTGCCGAAGATCAGCAAGATGATCAGCAGTATGATCAGTAACTGCCAGGGGCTGATTCCCATAACGTCTACTCCCGTTCAGTAAATAAATCTCTGCGGTCAACCTGCGGACTTGCGCCGGGCTTTCTCCACGAGCCCCGAGACGCCGAAACGTCCGGCCAGCTCGTCCAGTACCGCCTCGTGGCCCAGGCCCTTGTAGGCCAGCAGCACCATGCAGTGAAACCACAGGTCCGCGACCTCGTGGACCAGGTGTTCCAGGTCCTCCCCGGCACCCGCCTCCACGGTTTCCCCCGCTTCCTCGCTGATTTTAGCAAGAATCTTCTCGAGTCCGCCCGCATACAGCCCCGCCACGTAGGACTCCCCGACCGGTGCCCCCTTGCGCTGGTCCAGGATCTCGGTGATCTGGTGCAGGATATCCTCAGTACTCATTGCTCTCACCCATCCGTTGTCCGCCAGCATCTACAGTACCACATGCCGGGCCCGAATCCCTATTGCGCGCCAGGCTCCCCGGGCGGGATCCTGACCGTGACCCCGCGGCGGGCCATGTATTGCTTGGCCTCGCGGATCGTGTACTCGGCAAAATGGAAGATGCTGGCCGCGAGCACCGCATCGGCCTTGCCCTGCGTCACGCCCTCCACCAGGTGCTCGAGCGTGCCGACCCCGCCGGAGGCAATCACGGGGATGTTCACGGCCTCGCTGACGGCGCGCGTAAGCTCCAGATCAAACCCCGTCTTCACGCCGTCGCGGTCCATGCTGGTGAGCAGGATCTCGCCAGCACCGAGGGTTTCCATCCTGCGCGCCCATTCCACGGCATCAAGCCCCGTGGGCTTGCGCCCCCCGTGCGTGAAGATCTCCCAGCGCGGCACCTCGTCCCCGCTGCGGACCCGCTTCGCATCGATGGCCACCACGATGCACTGCGAGCCGGTCTTGTCGCTGGCCCGCCTCACGAATTCAGGTTCGAACACCGCGGCCGTGTTGATCGCCACCTTGTCCGCCCCGGCATTGAGCATCGTGCGGATGTCCCCCACCTTGCGGATGCCGCCGCCGACCGTGAGCGGGATGAACACCTGGGCGGCAACCTGTTCCACCACGTGCACCATGGTGTCCCGGTTATCGGAACTGGCGGTGATGTCGAGGAACGTGATCTCGTCGGCCCCTTCCCGGTCATAGCGCTTGGCCACCTCGACCGGATCGCCCGCATCGCGGATGTCTACGAAACGCACACCCTTGACCACGCGCCCGGCATCGACGTCCAGACAGGGGATGATTCGCTTCGCAAGGGCCATGGGCGGATGGAGGGGTCGTCAGTGGTTCAGGCAGGTCCCGGGACCAGCCGTTCAACTGTGCGGCAGATCATGCCTCGCCGGTCGCATCATCTGCCAGCGCCTGGGCCTGTTCCAGCTTGATGGTTCCCTCGTACAGGGCTCGCCCGACGATGACCCCGACGATGCCTTCCTCGTCGCACTCGCACAGCCTGCGGATGTCGGCCTCGTCGGTTACGCCGCCCGATGCGATCACCGGGATGTGCACGGCACCTGCAAGCTCTGCGGTCGACTCGACGTTCAGTCCCTGCATCATGCCGTCTCGGCTGATGTCCGTGAACACGATGGCCGCCACCCCGTCGGCCTCGAAATGCTGTGCCATGTCGATGGCATCATGGTGGGACAGCTTGGACCAGCCGTCGACCGCCACCTTGCCGTTGCGCGCATCCAGTCCGACGATGATGTGCCCCGGGAACTCCAGGCACAGGTCGTTGACGAAATGCGGGGTACTGATGGCACGCGTGCCGAGGATCACGTACTGCACGCCGATGTCCAGGTAGTTTTGCACGGTATCCTCGTGGCGGATGCCGCCGCCGACCTGGATCGGGAGATCAGGATGTCTGGAGGCGATGGCCTCGACGATCCCGGCATTCTGCGGGGTGCCGGTGGAGGCCCCGTCCAGGTCCACGATGTGCAGGCGCCTGGCACCGGCCTCGACCCAGTTGTCCGCAACGCTGACCGGGTCATCGGAGAACACCGTGACATCACTCATGGCACCTTGGCGGAGGCGCACGCACTTGCCGTCCTTGAGATCGATGGCTGGAATGACGATCATCTTCGGTTCTTCGTATCCGTTTGGCCCTACCCGTCCCAGTGCATGAAGTTGCTGAGCAGCCTGAGGCCCGGGTCCGCGCTCTTTTCGGGGTGGCACTGCATGGCAAACACGTTGTCCCGCGCGATCACGGAGGCGAACGGGATGCCGTAGTCGGTCGTGCCTGCAACCAGGTCCGGCTGGGCACACTGCACGAAGTAGCTGTGCACGAAGTAGAAATAGCTGGACTGCGGAATGCCGGCCCAGAGCGGATGGTCCTGCTCCTGGCGGATGCTGTTCCAGCCCATGTGCGGAATCTTGTAGCGCCCCTCGCCTGCGCCCGCGGATATGTGGTTGCCGAAGTACTTCACCCTGCCGTCATACAATGCCAGGCATCCGGTGCCTTCGTTTTCCTCGCTGTCCTGCATGAGCACCTGCATTCCCATACAGATCCCCAGGAACGGTTTTTGCCGGGCCGCCTCCCTCACGGCATCGAACAGGTCCAGTGCATGCAGGGCGCGCATGCAGTCAAGTGCCGCACCCTGGCCCGGGAATACCACCTTGTCACTCGTGGCGATTTCTTCTGGATTCGATGTGACCCGCACGCGGTCTGCAGGCCCCGCAACATGCTCGACCGCCTTTATTACAGAATAAAGGTTTCCTATTCCGTAATCAATTATGGCAAGGCGGTGCATGGAAGTGACGGTCAGTACACGCGCCTGCTCGCAGGCGCAGGAAGCGGGTTCAGAGGCTGCCCTTGGTCGACGGAATCTCTCCTTGCATGCGGGGATCATCTGTGACAGCGATGCGCAGCGCACGGCCGAAGGCCTTGAACACGGTCTCGGCAATGTGGTGCGAGTTGGACCCCGACAGGTTGTCCACATGCAGGGTCACGTTCGCATGGTTGACAAACCCCTGGAAGAACTCGTGGATGAGGTCGACATCGAAATCGCCTACCCGCGCACGCGGGAACTGCACCCGGAATTCAAGACCCGGGCGCCCGGAAAAATCAATCACCACCCGGGAGAGCGCTTCGTCCAGCGGGACATAGGCATACCCGTACCGGTAGATACCCACCTTGTCGCCGACGGCTTGTGCAAAGGCTTGCCCCAGCGTGATACCGACGTCTTCGACGGTATGGTGCGCATCGATTTCCAGGTCCCCCTTGGCATGCAGGTCAAGATCCAGCCTCCCGTGGCGGGCCACCTGGTCCAGCATGTGCTCGAAAAAGGGCAGGCCGGTATCAAGTTTCGCCTGGCCGCTGCCGTCCAGGTTCAGCTGGACCGCAATCCGGGTCTCCTTGGTATTGCGTTCCACACTTGCGTTGCGCGTACTCATGGCTGCGGGGTGATCGGGGTTTCAATTCATGCGTTTTCGTGTCCCGGCGGTCACAGCTGCAACCAGAAGGTCACCGGTCCGTCATTGACCGAGTGCACCTGCATGTGCGTGCCGAACACACCGGTCTTCACTCTACCATATTTCGACTTCAGATGGTCTGCAAACTGCTCGAACAGTACCTTCGCACGTTCGGGGGAAGCCGCCTGCGAGAAGCTCGCGCGCAGCCCCTTGCGGGTGCTGGCGGCCAGCGTGAACTGCGGGACCAGCAGTACCTCGCCCTTGGCCTGTTCGACACCGAGGTTCATGCGGTCCGCATCGTCAGCGAAGACCCGGTAGGCAAGCACCCGTTCGCCCATGCGTACGAGGATGGCCTCGTCGTCCTGCGGCTGCAACGCCACATACACCAGCAATCCTGAACCGATCGCAGCGACGGTTTCAGTCTCAACGTTCACGCTTGCCGTGGATACGCGTTGCAGCAGCGCGATCATCTAAGTAATCCTGCGGGAAACGTCATGCAACCATTTCCCTGAATTGTTGTGTGGCCCGGACCAAGGCATCGATGATCTCGGACTCGGTTGCAGAATGTCCCGAGCACGGTGCGACCTTGAGTTCCGATCCGGGCCAGGCCCGGTGCAGCGCCCAGGCCTGCTCGATGGGACACACCATGTCATAGCGCCCGTGCACGATCACCCCGGGAATGCCTTCGAGACGGTGGGCATCCTTGAGTAGTTGGTTGTCGGCCAGGAAGGAATCGTGCATGAAGTAATGACACTCGATTCTCGCCAAGCTCAGGGCGGTGGGCTCGTGTTCAAAATGATCCAGCACCGAGGGCTTGGTGACCAGGCTGGAGGTCGCACCTTCCCAGACCGACCAGGCGCGTGCAGCGGCAAGCCGCACGTTCTCATCGCTCGAGGTCAGGCGCCGGTAGTAGGCACCGACCATGTCATGGCGCTCATCCCCGGGGATGATGCGCACGTACTCTTCCCACAGCTCCGGGTGGATCCGGCCTGCGCCCTCCTGGTAGAACCACTGGATGTCCTGCCTGCGACACAGGAAGATGCCGCGCAGGATGAGTCCTGTGACCCGCCCGGGATACGCCTCGGCATAGGCCAGTCCCAGCGTGGAGCCCCAAGAGCCGCCGAATACCAGCCAACTCTCGATACCCAGGTGCACGCGAATGCGTTCGATGTCCGCGACCAGATTTTGCGTCGTGTTCTTGCGCAACTCCGCATGCGGGGTGGAACGCCCGCAGCCGCGCTGGTTGAACAGGATGACCCGGTAGCGTTTAGGGTCGAAGAACCTTCTGTGAAACGTTTCGCATCCCGCACCCGGCCCGCCATGCAGGAACACGACGGGGATACCGTCCGGGTTGCCGCATTCCTCGACCCAAAGCGAGTGCAGTTCGGACACCTTCAGCGTGAACGTTTTGTATGGTTCGATTTCAGGGTACAGGGACAGGTATTTCATCGTATCAATTTCTGGGAGAATTGGGCGGTTCTCAACGTGTATGGATATATAAAAGTATAGCCCAGCCGTGTGTTGGTCCGTGCAGATGCCGACGTGCTTTCACGCTCTCACATTTGTATGCAATTCAGGCACACCTTTTCAAGGTAATCTGACATGGCTGCCCGAAAACTACTTGGTGCGTTTTATTCGCGACATAGTCCGGCTGAATGCCCCTGCTATGCTGCCGGTCTTGGACTGAACCGACCCAAACTCCATAGGCCGCAGAATTTTGACAGCAGCCAGAAGGGCATGTGCGGCTGAATCGACTCGGACCGCATTATCGTAAGCCTCTGTACGCAGGGCGCCAAGTACCCGGTTCTTCTTGGAAATGTAATAGGTATCGTATTGATCACGAAATTGTAATTGTCGCAACGAGCGCAAGCCACGTTGAAGAGCTTGCCCATAGGTAGCCTCGCGGGCACTGTCACCCAAGGCCCGGGCAAGTGCAGTCGCGTCGGCGAAACCTTCCATGTACACCCCCGTGGATGCAGCATGCGGAGGACCATAGTCTGGCTGGCTCGGGTTGTAGAATCGCCCGGGCAGATCAGGTGGCAGATTGTCCCATTGCTGCATTGGCAACAGCCAGTCGCTGATCTCAAGCGCAAACTTTGCAAACTCCTTTCGACCCGAGTACGCAAACAATGAGGTACAGGCTTGCGTATGCCAAGGTACGAAAGCCGGGTTTCGTTTTTGAAAGTGCACCTTGCGGCAGCATTTTGACACCTTCACACATTGTTCAAGAGTCGGCGCGAAGCGCTCTCCCCGGCGTAATGCTTCGGCCCAGAACAGCAAGGCCTCGCCTGAATAAAAGTTCCAGTTATCACTATCACGTTCAGCGGGAAAGAAGAACGTGCGGAATCCGAGTTTATTGTCCACAAGTGATTCGATTCCCGCTGCAAGCATGGTTAGTTCCTCGGAAAACTCCTCTCGCTCCGGGCTGTCCATGATCGCCAACCCCGCCAGGGCGGCAGCGCCGAGCTTGGCTTCGCTGCCTTCCACGATTGCACCACGTCCTCCGCCTATGTCCTTGAAGTAGCGCTTCAGGTTGAAACGCAAGTTTCGTTGCGCAGCGTCCAACATCGATTGGTTTCCCTGTAATGCACCCAAGCGTGCAAGTGCCAACGTCCCCAGGAACCGGCGAATAGCATTGTCCGCAGGCGAGTTCTTACCCTGGCTCGGCCAGTACTTGTAGGGTAATGAGCCGTCAGCTGCCATGTTTTGCATAAACCACTGCCCGATTCCATTGGCCAGAGCTTCTGCCCTATCAGATAAAGTGTAAGACATTGGTTCAACCAGCGTTGAACCTCGGAACAAGTCTACGGGCTTTTTTTTCTTACTGTCTGGCAGCAGGAACTGGTGGGCTGAAAATGAACGCAGTTGCCCCTCGGCAGAAAACTCGTCAAAACCGGCTCCCTTCTTTTCGAGGAAACTTTCCAGCAGTCGCTGGAAACTCAGGTTAGTGGCAATCATGTGTGTCGGTGCAAAGCGAATTACCTTGCCACGAAAAACAACTTCCATACCAAGGATGCCACGTACGCGATTGCAGAACACACGGGAGAACTGAGTCGTGTCCACGGGGTCGAACTTTTCTACAACACTTACTTCCACGATATCGCTGGGTCGTGCCTTGGTACGCTTTCGCAAATTCTTTAATGGCACACCGTTTATCCAGCCACTGGACCGCGCCACGCCATTACGTCGCACGCAAAACCAAGTCAAGCTGTTTGGAGTTGCACTGCCCATAAGTTCAGTTTTTAGTTTTCTGAATTGGTATCGTGATTATACGAGTTACTCGGAACTCCTCTGAAGAACATCGTTTAAAAGATCTTGGTGATAAACCTGTATGTTCGCTCACGAACTCTTAGGTTCATATGGTGATTATTTTGACATTTTGGAAAAAGCATTAAAAAAAGTTATTTCAGGTCCCGTTCACACTCAGGAATGATAATGTAAGATAACTGAAGATGAGGAATTCTCAGTGATCAAATGGAGTTTATCAGGAGAAAACTTGTTTCCTATGACTATGTCGCAGATGTTCTACAAAATGAAAGCAAGTTTCAGCTTTCAATTGCTGAATCGGAAATGAGTGCAAATTTTGAACATTTATATGAGTTAAAACGTAAATTCACTTGCGTAGCCAGAAAACTCTGTTATAAACTCCACTGAGCAAATTCAACAAGAACCTTGGGTGGCGCGCCTTGTTCATGCAATATTGTATGAAGATGGGCGTGTAGGTGTGTAATTTTTGCTATAGGTGTAGATGAGGACTCTAAATTCTTGTTACCATTTGTTACGGAACGGCACCAGTGCCGAGACTTAAAAGACTAACAGATTCGTGGGGGTTGTAATGACCATATTTAACAAAACAGTGTGGGCAGTTCTACTGATTGCTGTCTTTTCATTGGGAATGTACGGTTGCGGCGGTGGCGGCAGTAGCGGCCCAGCAACTACGATGCCTGGTGACGGCGACGGCGACGGCGACGGCGACGGTGACGGTGACGGCGACGGCAATCAAGCTGCGGCAGATGCAGCTATGATGGCTGCAAATGATGCAGCGGCAGCTGCAACGGCTGCTGCAATGGCCGCACAGATGGCTGTAGATGCTGCTACTTTGGCAGACTCGGCGGCAGCTCAGGCCGCAGCAGATGCTGCAACAGCAGCCGCGACGGCTGCAACAGCAGCCGCAGCTGCGGTAGATGCAGCTGATATGGCTACAATAACTGCAGCCAATGATGCAGCGACGGCTGCTAATAATGCAGCGATGGCCGCCAACATGGCAGCCACTGCTTTGAATGATGCAGAAGCAGCCATGGTTGCAGAGGCTGCGGAAACTGCAGCCAGAGTAGAGGCCATGCGAATTGCTGGTATGATCGGTCCAGATGCCACCTTGGCAGATTACGATGCTGATGCCGGTACTAATGACCAGATCGTATCGCTCAATGCTACGGGCATGCCTGTATTCCAAGGTGATCCTGCAACTGAGGAAAGCATGGATCCAAGGTTTACTATGTCGGATGATTCGCCTGCAAGCATTGCTGGATGGAAAGGTGGAACTTACACCAGAACCACAGAAACTGGCGGAGTCACCAACATGGACACTGTCGTGAAATACAACGACAAGGCGCCTAACACTGCTGCAGAGTACTCCACATATTTCGATAGCTCTACTGAAACTGCTGCTAGAGGCTACAGTACCAATACAGACGGTGTACTAGCTCTTACGATTGGTGATGCAGCGAATCCAGTCACGCGCACGTTGTATTCCATCAATTTTGGCCTGACTGCAGCACACCAGACGTTGCCCATTACGCACGACGATCCTGACACAACAGATGTAGAAACCTCTACTTCTTACACAGGGTCTTTCACAGGTGTCCCAGGCACGTTCACATGTACGACCACATGCTCGGTTTCTTCAGACAAGGATGGAAACTTGAGCCATTTTGTAGGTACATGGACTTTTACTCCGGATGGGATAAAAGACCCGAGAGGGGGAAATCTAACGGGTGATGATTTGACTGCGGCCCAAATGAGAATAATGGTACCTGATGTTGTACCTGACCCTGACTTCATGATCCTCGGCTACTGGATGCGAACATCAACAGCTGCTGACGGCATGGTCACACATTCCATGCGGCCAATCTATGACGGTCTTCGTGACTACGGCGCTGTGCCAACAACTGTTTTAGGTACAGCCACATACACTGGCCCAGCGACGGGTCTGTACATGAAGAAGTCATTGACTCCTGATGGCCAGCCTACTGATCCGTTTACATCTGGTCAGTTCACAGCTGATGCCATGCTAACAGCGAGATTCAGCGGTGGGGAAGTTGCTAGTAATCACCAATACAGCATTGATGGCACCATATCCAACTTCATGGATGGGGGTCAAATGATCAATGATCAATGGGTGGTCAACCTGAACAGAAGGATGATCGGTACCAATAACGATGAACCTCAGAGAAATATCGGAGCTGCAGATGCTGCTGCTGGTCATAGCACAGGTGCTGGTGGCATCTTCTCAGGCGTGACGGATGGCGGGGCACTGGGTTCCGCAGCAGGCAGTTGGTCTGGCATATTCCATGGTGCTCCTGGCGCTGGCAGTGATGTACAGCCCGTTTCCGCCTCTGGAATGTTTGACGGACACTTCAGCAATGGACATGTACGAGGTGCTTTTGCTGTAAACAGGCAGGAGTAAATCGGGCCATCGAAGAAAGAATATCGCTCGGGTTTGTATGATTTCCCGGGCGGTGTCCTTTCAAGATCAAAAGACGCTTTTTTAATACAGCCCTAACGATTGATGTAAAGCAACCCTGTACATACAGGGTTGCTTTTTTTGCCATTCATGTACTTCATGAACTGCCTGTCCCCGTTTTCCTCAGACTCCCTCGCCCCATGTAGGTAGACGGTAAAACTACACCCGTAAGAAGGCTTGTTTAATTTCTGCACATTTTGGATGTGCACATGTTGTCTCACACTTGAATTAACATTGTCTGGTAACGGTGAGGCTCGCTGTATCTTTGTCTAATTCTGATCTTTCGTTCGATGTACTTGCGGCAGAAAACGTACAAAACAAAGCATGACAGTCACTGAAGAGCAAGAAATGAGGGCTGCTACGGTAAAAAGACTTTCAATTCGGATGGTGCCTACACCCTACAGGGATAGCATTCCAGATACCTTGTTGCCAAATTCCAGAGCAAGCAGACAGGCCAAACAAGCCCGGCCCAGGCAGTTACTGATAGCCTGACACCTGACCTAAGAGAGCAACGCGGGATCGTCGGGTCGCCCTCTTTTTTTCCAACCTGCCCTGCAACAAGGTTGAACCAGAGTTTCCTTCAGATTTCGGCCTATGCGTAACAAAAGGACATCCCATCTTGACCGCCCTCTTTTCCGTCATGAAATATAGACTAGACAGATGCTCAAGGTCAGCAGCACTGTTTCAAGTTTCATAGACTGCAACGGCAATCCGGTTGGCTAGTTCTCAAATAATGCATGCTCCGGATCGGACCGACAACGGCTGAATTCATATCAACTCTTTCCGATTACGTGTACAATCTCTTGGCGTACCTCCCCCGACCCATGGACTTCACGACACAATGATAAGAAAGGCGACCTGCAGTGTGTGCGTTGCTGCAGTGCTGTTGCTCATGCTTGTCGCTGTACCAGCGCATGCGGACGAAGCGATGCCGGAGACAAGCGAGGCCCGTGCTTTGATAAATGCCGGCAAGTTCAACGAGGCACTGGCCATCCTGCGCCCGGTGGCCAAGACTTATCCGGAACACACCAATATTCACTTTCTTCGTGCTCTGGCGGCCATCGAAAGTTCCCGATTGGCTGAGACAGAGGAAGAACAAAAGTCGCTGCTTGACGAGGCCATTGCAGCCCTTCACAAAATCCTAATTGACCAGCCCAATCTGGAACGCGTACGCCTGGAACTTGCCCGCGCATTCTTCTACAAGAAGGAAGACAGCCTGGCACGCAAGCACTTTGAACGCGTTCTGGCCGGCAAGCCACCGGACCCGGTTGTTGCCAACGTCCAGCGATTCCTGAACGAGATTCGTGCCCGTCGGCGATGGTCCATGTATCTGGGTGCAGCTGTGACCCCCAGCACCAACATTGGCAGGACCTCGGACTCTGACATCATCAACATTTTTGGCTTACCTTTCCGTCGTGATGCGGATGAACCCAGGCGCTCAGGCGTGGGCATCTCCCTGTGGACAGGAGGTGAGTACCTGCACCCGCTGGGGAATCGCCTCCGCTTGCGCCTAGGCAGCGATGCCACCCGGGAGGAATACCCGGGCAGCCAGTTTGACCAAACATTTCTTTCCGCCCATGCTGGACCTCTTTGGCTGGCAACCCGGGATACCAGCGTGAGCCTGGTGGCCGACGCACGCCAGCGCTGGCTCGCAACGTCTCCTTATTACCTGGATCTCGGCGCCCGCTCGGAAGTCAGGCACCGGGTCAACCGACGGATCTTCCTGACAGGACGAGCTTCCTGGTATGACCGTGAATACCGGACCGTTGACATCCTTGACGGCTCGGTCTTTGACATTTCGCTGAACGGCACCTGGGTAGTCCTGCCGATCCTGCAGGCCAATGGAGCCATCGGGTATGCGGAAGAATACACGGACGCCAAGACCTGGCGCAACGATTCACGATGGGCACGCCTGGGTGCCTCCATTGCCCTGCCGAAAGGTTTCTCGCTGGGTCTCAGCGGTGAATACCGCAAGACCGAATACGAGGGCAACTGGTTTCCCTTCACGGAAGACGGGTCTCCCCGCAGTGACCGCACCGAGATCCTGCGCCTGTCACTGCTCAACCGCGGCTGGACCGTGCGCGGCTTCAGCCCGCAGTTCGTGGTGACCCATGAGCAGCGGGATACCAATGCCCAGATCTACGACTACGACCGCACCAACGGCGAGGTCCGGTTCGTCCGCCAGTTCTAATCGCAAACTCAGTCAGGCTGTCACACCCGGACGACTGCTCTCTCATTTCAGTATCTCAATCGGCAAATCACTTCGTCTGATCTAAGCGCTTCTGCGCCACCAGCCAAGCCGTGTCCCGCACTCCCTGACCGGTATCCCCGACACGGCCCAGTTCCCGGTAGGCCAGTACATGCAGCGGGGCGAACAAACCCAGCAACTCGTTGGCACCCAGCCGGTACGCAGGATTGCTTGGACCTTCATCGGTAACCTTCTCATGAATGAAGGTCTGGTAGAACAGCAGGCCGCCCGGGCTCAATGCCTCGGTGAGCGCACCACAAATCTCTCGCTCCAGGTAAAAGCTGACACAGATCACATCGAAGGTGCCCGGCGCAGGCGGGGATGCCTGCACGTCCCGCACTGCAGTCACAACCCTCAGCCCCTCGGCTTCGGCCTCACGGACGAGTGTCCCGATCGCCTCCCCGGAGATGTCCCAGGCATGCGCCTGCAGTCCCCGCCTGGCCAGGAAAAGCGCATTGCCGCCCCGCCCGCAGGCCAGGTCCAGGGCCGTGCCGGTTGCAGGCAACAGGAAGGCGTATTCCTTCAGTGCCGCGCACGCGCCCGGCTTTCCCGAGGGTGCCTCTGAGTACTTCCGGTTCCACTTCCCGCGGGCCTGTTCATCGGCCATGACCGGTTCCTACCTGCGCCAGAACGCGGGCGTCAGCACCACCAGCAGGGTGAAGATCTCGAGCCGCCCCAGCAGCATGGCCAGGCACAGGATCCACTTGCTCAGGGCATTGATGCCGGTGTAGTTCGCACCCACCTCGCCCAGGCCCGGGCCCAGGTTGTTGAGGGTCGCGGCCACCGCGGAGAAGGACGTGGTCTCGTCGAGCCCGGTGGCCATGAGCAGCAGGGTCATGAACATGAAGATGGCGATGTACGCAAAGAAGAATCCCCACACCGCCTGCATCACCCGCCCGTCCACGGGCCTGGGCCCGATCTTGACCGCGATCTCCGCGCTCGGGTGGACCAGGCGCATCATCTCCCGCATGCCCTGCTTGAACAGCAGCAGCACGCGGATCACCTTGAGCCCGCCCCCGGTCGAGCCCGCACAGCCCCCGATGAAACTTGCAAACAGCAGCAGCCACGGCAGGAAGCCCGGCCACAGGTGGAACTCGGACGTGGTGAAGCCCGTGGTGGTGCCGATCGACACCGCGTGGAAGACGGCCTTGCCGAAGGCATGGTCCCACACGGGATAGACCTGCGCGAGACGCAGGAACAGGAACGCGATCAGGGTGATCGCAAGCAGCACCAGGACGTAGGTCCTGAACTCCGCATCCTGCAGGTAGTGGCGCACCTTGAGGGACTTCCAGGTGATGAAATGCAGCCCGAAGTTGGCACCCGCCAGCAGCATGAACACGATCGCGATCGTCTCGATCGCGGCACTGTCGAAATAGCCGAGGCTCGCATCGTGCGTGGAAAACCCGCCGATGGCCACGGTGGAGAAGCTGTGCGAAATCGCATCGAAGAGGCTCATGCCGGCCAGCCAGTAGCTGAACGCGCAGATCACGGTCAGCAGCAGGTAGATGAACCACAGCGCCTTGGCCGTCTCCTTGATGCGCGGCGTCAGCCGGTTGTCCTTGACCGGCCCCGGGGTCTCGGCCTGGTACAGCTGCATGCCGCCGACGCCGAGCATCGGCAGGATCGCCACGGCCAGCACGATCAGCCCCATGCCGCCCAGCCACTGCAGGGTCTGGCGGTAGAACAGGATCGATCTCGGCATGGTGTCGAGCTGGGTGATGACGGTGGCACCGGTCGTGGTCAGCCCGGAGATGGACTCGAACACCGCATCGGTGATGCCGAGTGCGAGCGGCTCGCAGAGCAGGAAGGGCAACGCCCCGAAGCTCCCGAGCACGGTCCAGAACAGGACCACGACCAGGAACCCGTCGCGAAGGTGCATGTCGTCCCTTGAGTCGCGCACCGGGTACCACAGGGCCAGCGCGCAGGCCAGGGTGATGAGCACGGAGAGCACGAACGGAACCGCCGACTCGTCCGGGTAGAGCAGGGTCACCCCGATCGGGGGCAGCATGGTGAGGCTGAACCCCCCCAGCAGGATGCCCAGTATTCTCTGTACGACCTGTCGCTGCATGTGCGCCTGCCGGGAATAAATGCCGGTCCGGATCCTATACGAACGTGGCGCTCACCTGGAAGAGCTTTTCCGCTTCCTTGACTCCGCTCTTGTCGGCCAGGAACATGATCACGTGATCCTCGGACTCGATCACCAGGTCCTCGTCGGCCAGGATCATCTCGCCGCCGCGCGCGATGGCCCCGATGGTGGCTCCCTTCGGCAGGTCGATCTCCCCGATCCTGCGGCCGACCACCTTCGAGGTGTGCTTGTCGCCGTGGGCGATGGCCTCGATGGCCTCCGCAGCCCCCCTGCGCAGCGAATGCACCGCCACCACGTCGCCCTTGCGCACGTGCGCCAGCAGCGTGCCGAGCGTGATGTGATGCGGCGAGATCGCCACGTCGATCTCGTGGCTCTCCACCAGGTCCACGTAGCTCGGGCGGTTGATCAGCGACATGACCTTTTTCGCGCCCCGTCGCTTGGCCAGCATGGCCGACAGGATGTTGGCCGCATCATCGTTGGTGAGCGAGCAGAAGACGTCGGTGTCCTGGATGTTCTCCTGGACCAGCATGTCCTCGTCGGCCGCATCCCCGTGCAGCACGATGGCCTTGTTCAGCGATTCGGACAGGAACTTCGCGCGTCCCGGGTTGTGCTCGATGAGCTTGATCTGGTAGCGGTTCTCCAGCGACACCGCCAGGTGAAAGCCGATGTTGCCGCCGCCGGCCAGTACCACGCGCCGGTATCGCCTGCGTGTGCGGTGCAGCTGCGACGTCAGCTCCACCGAGTCCCGGGCCGAGGTGAGGAAGAACACCTCGTCCCCCGTCTGGAACACGGTCGTGTCCACGGCGGGAATCGGCCTGTTGTCCCGGTACACGGCCACCACCCGGGCCTCGACCTCCGGCACCAGCTCCCAGATGTCCTTCAGCTGCTTGCCGTGCATGGTTTTTCCCGCGCGCATCACCAGCAGCTTGATCTGCCCGCCCACGAAGTCCCGCACCTGCAGGGAGTTGGGATGTTCGATCAGTTTCTGGATGGACTGCGAGATCAGGTATTCCGGGCTGATCAGCACGTCCACCGGCAGCGCCTCCTGCACGAACAGGTTGTTGTACCCGAAATAGTCCACCGCACGCACGCGCGCGATCTTGGTGGGGGTGTGGAACAGCGAGTAGGCGACCTGGCAGGCGACCATGTTGGTCTCGTCGCTGTCGGTCAGCGCGATCACCATGTCGGCATCCTGCGCCCCGGCATGCTCCAGCACGGTGGGATGCGAGGCCTCGCCGACCAGGGTGCGCAGGTCGGCCCGCCCCTGTATCTCGCGCAGGACCCGCGGATCGGAATCCACCAGGGTGATGTCATGCGCCTCGTTCGCAAGGCTCAGCGCCAGCGAGGAGCCGACCTGGCCGGCCCCCAGAATGATAATCTTCATAGCCACGCCTCATCTGCCCGAACCTGCGGACAGGTGGTTTGCAGGCGGGCAAGCATAGGGGAAGTGCCGCCGCCGGGCAAGGGTTTTTCCTCAGGGTTCCTTGGGAGTGATCCCGAGGGCGCGCAGCTTGCGGTACAGGTGGGTGCGTTCCAGGCCCACCCTCCTCGACAGCTTGCTGATATTGCCCTCCACCAGCCGCAGCTGGTGCAGCAGGTAGTCCCGTTCGAACGATTCGCGGGCCTCGCGCAGGGGCAACTGGTAGAGACGTTGCCGCCAGGTCGCCTCAGGCCCTTCCTGCGGGGCGTTCTCGTCCAGGGCGGCCTCGACTTCCCTGACCGAGATTTCGTCCGAAATACCCAGTATGAGCAGCCTCTGGACCAGGTTGCCCAGTTCCCGCACGTTCCCGGGCCAGTCGTAGTGCAGCAGCAGGTTCTGCGCGGCGATGGAGAACTTCCGGTAGGGATAGTTCTCCCGCGTGCAGTAGAGGTCGGTGAAATGGTGCAGCAGCCCGGGCACGTCCTTCAGGTGTTCACGAAGCGCCGGCACCTGGATCGGCACGGCGTTCAGCTGGAAATACAGGGTGGCGTCGAAGCGCCCGGCCTGGACCTCGGTCTGCAGGTTGCACCGGGTCGTCACCATGATGCGCGACTCGAGACTCTGCTGCCCCTGCCCCCCGACGCGGCCGTACTGCCCGCGCTCGATCAGCCGTGACAGGATCTTCTGGTCCTGCACGGGGATGCTGGCCACGTCATCCACCAGTACCGTGCCGCCGCGGCACTGCTCCAGGATGCCGGGGGTCACGGCCCCGTCCGATTCGCTTCCGAACAGCTCCCGTGCCAGCCCCCTTTCACTGAAGTCCCCCTCGCTGAGGACGATGAACTCGTGCCCCTGGCGTGCACTGACGGCATGCACGTAGCGGGCGAAGGTTTTCTTGCCGGCGCCGCTCTCCCCCGTGATCAGCACGACGTTGTCATGCTGGGCCAGTTTCCGGGCCTGTTCGCGAAGGGTCCGCATCTGCACGCTCATGCCGACCGGCTCCTCGACCACGAAGCGCTTGCGGGTCTGCTGCATCCTCTCCTGGGAATGCTCGAGTGCATCGCGCACGCTCGCCAGCAGCTTGGCCGTGGTCAGGGGTTTCTCGATGAACCCGTAGGCCCCCAGGCGGGTCGCCTCGACGGCCGTCTCCACGGTGCCGTGCCCGGACATCATGACCACCGGGCAGTCTATCTCCTGGTTGCCCTGCCAGTCCTTCAGCAGGCTGATCCCGTCCTCGCCGGGCATCCAGATATCGAGCAGCACCAGGTCGGGCGGCTCGGCATGGGCGTGCTGGCGCGCCGCGGCCGTGCTCTCGGCCACCTGCACCGCGTAGCCCTCGTCGACCAGGATTTCCTGCACCAGGTTGCGGATGGCGGGCTCGTCGTCGACGATCAGGATGCTTTCCCGGCTCATGCGCGCGCCTCCCCGGACAGGCCGGCTTCCCGTGCGTCGATGACCGGCAGGCGGATGCGGATGCGTGCCCCGCGCGCCGGCGCATTCTCGGCCCGGATCGAGCCGCCGTGCTCCTCGACGATCTTCTTCACGATCGCAAGGCCCAGCCCGTTGCCCTTGACCTTGGTCGTGACGTAGGGCTCGAACAGGCGCTCCAGCAGCCGATACGGAATGCCCGGCCCGTCATCCACGACGACCAGGCTGACCAGCGCCACGCCCCGGACTTCGAAACACTGCGTGATGACCTCGATGCACGCTCCCTGCCTGCGCTGCTCGTGCATGGCCTCGAGCGCGTTCTTGAGCAGGTTGTGCAGCACCTGGCGCATGCGGGTGCTGTCCCCCCGGATGCGCGGTGCGCCCGCATCCAGCCGGGCCGTGATTTCAATCTGGTCGGTGTTGTCACGGTACAGCTCGATGACTTCCGTGACCAGCCCGTTGAGGTCCAGCGGGACCGCCTCGACCTGCACGGCCCGGGCATAGTCCGCAAAGGCGTTGACCATCTCCTTCATCGACTCCACCTGCTGCACGATCGTGCGCGTGGCGCGGTCCACGATGCCCGCCTGGTCCTTGCCCAGGCCCGGCAGGATCTTGCTGCTGAGCCGCTCCGCGGACAGCTGGATCGGCGTCAGCGGGTTCTTGATCTCGTGCGCCAGGCGCCGTGCGACCTCGCCCCAGGCCGAATCCCGCTGGGCGCGGATCAGCTCGGTCACGTCCTCGAACACCAGCACATGGCCCCCCGCCTGCCCGGCAGCGCCCGGCAGCATCACGCCCCTGCACATCAGGGTTTCTCCCTCGTCCGCAAGCTTGATATCCGTCTGCCAGTGACCGGCGCTGCTTTGCATCAGCGGCTCGATCTGCTCGAAAAACCGCCTCGCGTTCTCGCCCCCCTCGGGCAGCTGCGAGAGGTTGCGGCCGACGAAGCGGTTGAGGTCCTCGCCCAGGATCAGCGAGGCCGTCGGGTTGACCGTGCGGATCACCCGGTCCGGGTCCAGGCTGATCACCCCGGAGGACAGGTTTTCCAGGATGGTCTGCAGGTAGAGGCGCTGGCTGTCGATCAGGCGCTGGCTGGACTTGGCCTCGTCGTGGGCCAGGGCCAGCTGCTCGGTCATCTGGTTGAAGGAAGCCACCAGCATGCCCAGGTCGTCCTGCTCCTCCACCGGGAGCTTCTTGTGGTACTGGCCGGCCGCCACGGCCTGGGTGCCCTGCGCCAGGTCCCGGATCGGCGCAGCCAGCCTGCGTGCCGAGTAAAAGGCCGCCCAGACCGCGAACAGCACCCCCAGCAGCAGCACCAGCGTCAGGATCAGGTTGAAGTTGCGCTTCAGGGGCGTGCGCAGGAAGCGCAGCTGGTTGTACTTGCTGAACCCTTCCTGCACGTTGAGCGCGAGGGTGCTGATATGCCCGGAAATCGGGTACATCACCTGCACCATGCGCGGCCCGGAACCCAGCGGGTCGGTCGGGACCGGGAACACCAGGTGCACGTGCATGCCGGACTCCCGCATCGGGTCCAGCCCCACGTAGGTCTCCCCCTGGCTGACCATGCGCATGACGGCCTCGCCCGGCAGCTGCGGCATCACCGTGGCCCCCATTTCACCCCCCGAGGCGATGATCTGGCTGTTCTGGTCGAACAGCACGATCTCCGCCATGTCGCTGCGGCGCATCAGGTCGTTGATCACCAGCGGGGCGTCCTCGGCCGTGGTCCCGGCCAGCTCCGCGATCATCGGCTCGGTCTCCTGCAGCAGCTTGCGCATGTGCAGGTCCAGGGACGAGCGGCTGAGGTCCACCGAGTCCTGCAGCACCTGCTCCACGTCCACGTCAAACCAGCTGTCCACGCCTTCCTGCAGCAGCCAGATGGAAAACGAGTACACGATCCCGACCGGCAGGATCGCCAGCAGCACGAACATGACCAGCATGCGAAGCGTCAGCCTGGAACCCGGCTTCTGGCGCACGACCTGCAGCACGAGGCGCACCACGTTGAACACGATCAGGACCAGGAAGACGCTGAGCAGGAACAGGTTGAACGGCAGCAGCCAGTGATGCAGCCGTTCGAACCCCGTCTCGTTGCGCGTGGCATCGGCGATCAGCAGCAGCGAACCCATCAGCGGCACCAGCAGCACGACCGGCCAGTAGCGAACGAAAAAATACTTTTCTACAGCGGCCATTCGTACCACCCGCTCTCCAGTCTCCAGCTGGGGGAAAAGAAGCTTTCCATGCGCAGCGGCAGCGGCAGCCTGCCGACCAGCAGGCGCGAACGCAGCTGCACGACGTGTGCGCGGTCCCGGTCCAGGCTGGAGGTTCTGGCAATATGCATGGATACGATGCGCCCCTGGTACATGAGTGCCGACTGCAGGTCCGGAAAGGCCGTCATGCTCGATGCGTTCAGGTCTTCCAGAAGGTACTGCCCGCTGAGCGCATGGTAGCTCAGCAGATGTACCTGCCTGGAACCGGCCACCGTGCGGTCCCGGGCCCACCTATGTATGGATTTTACACGCACTTCGAGCTCAAAGGGCATGGGAATTCCGTTTTCAAGGGCTTCCAGGACCGGCGCGCTCAGCCCGTAATGGATTTTTGCATGCAGGCGCAGCTCGTCCTTGAGCGTGACGACCTGCACCTCGTCGATGTGGAACGCCTTGCCGGCCCCGCCCACCTGGAATGCGAACAGGAGGGTGCAGGCCATCATGACGGCCGGCCAGGGATACAGGCTGTGGAAATACCGGCTCATCCCGGCATCCCGCTGCGGAAACACCGCCCCTGCAGGTCATGGGCGTTGAGGAAGTCCCGTGCCGGGAGGCACCGTGCACCGGGAAGCTGCAGCGCCGTCACGCCCAGGATTCCGGCACCCGTCGCCACCTCGATGCCTGCACGGGCATCCAGGACCGTGCCCGGTGCCTGCGCGGTGTCTCCGGGCGCGACGTGCGCCTCCCACACACGCACCCGGTGTTCGCCCAGCCAGGTGTACGCCACCGGCCAGTCGTTGAACGCGCGGACCTTGCGCGCGATGAGGGATGCGCTCTCGCTCCAGTCTATGACGGCTTCGGACTTGTCCACCTTTTTCGCGTAGGTGATTCCCCGGCCCGCCTGGGGTTCCGGCACCAGCCGGTTTTGCGCCAGCGCATCGAGCACTCTCCCGATTCTCGCGCCCGCCAGGTCAGCCAGGCGGGCATGCAGGGTTACGGCCGTCTCCCCGGGAGGGATTTTACACGCCTCGCGATAGAGCACCGGCCCGGCATCCAGCGCCTCGACCATCCGCATGATGCAGATCCCGGTCCGGGTATCCCCGGCCAGGATGGCGCGCTGCACCGGGGCCGCTCCACGCCAGCGCGGCAACAGCGAGGCGTGCACGTTGATGCAGCCCAGTCTCGGGATGGTAAGTGCGAGGCCGGGCAGCAGCAGCCCGTAGGCATACACCAGCATCACGTCCGCATCCAGCGCCCTGAGGTCCCGGCAGGCCTGGTCGTCGAACCGCGGCGGCTGCAGGACGGGAATACCGGCCTGTTCAGCCACCGTCTTGACCGGACCCGGGCGCAGCTTGCGGCCCCGGCCCGCGGGCCGGTCGGGCTGGGTATACACGCCAATCACCCGGTGGGAGCTCTCGAGCACGGCTTGCAGGAGCGTGGCGGCCACCGCGGGCGTGCCCGCAAACGCCACCCTGAGGCCTTCAGACACGGTGGATTGAAACAGTCGAGCCCGGAAGGGGGCTAGCCCGCATGACCGGGGCGGGATGCGGAATCGATACGCTCGGCTTTCTGCACCTTGAGCAGCTTCTTCTCAATGCGCTGTCGCTTGAGGGGAGACAGGTAATCGATGAACAGCTTTCCCTCGAGATGGTCGATTTCATGCTGGATGCAGATGGCCAGCAGGCCGTCCGCATCCAGCGTCATGGCCTGGCCTTCCCGGTCGAGGGCCTCGACCCGGATCTTTTCGGCACGCAGCACGTTCGCGAACACGCCCGGCACCGACAGGCATCCTTCCTGCCTGGACTCCTCGCCTTCCCGCTCAACGATCCTCGGGTTGATCAGGCAGCGGGGCTCGTTTCTTTCCTCCGAGACGTCGATCACGGCAATCTGCTTCAGGATGTTCACCTGGGTGGCCGCCAGCCCGATGCCGCGGGCCTCGTACATGGTCTCGAACATGTCCTCCACGGTGCGGTGCAGCGCATCGTCCACTCCCTCGACCGGGCGGGCCGGGCGGCGCAGCCGTGGATCGGGAAAGTTTAGGATCTCAAGTAGTGCCATGGCGCTGTCATTTAACCTTTACGGCTGTCCGACAGTCTAGCAAAAATACCCCCGTGGAGACATCCCGCTTGCGGGCTCAAGACCCCCGGTGCACGGGAACAGGCAGCGCCTGGGCGCCACCTGTTCCGGTGCCGGTACGTGCAGTCAGAACTGGTACTTGAGGTTCATGCTGATGGCGAACATCTCGATGTCGTCGAGCTCGATGCGCCCGCCCACATGTTCCCGGTCACCCCCGGCGGCCTGCGCCGGGGTTCGCAGGTAGGGCGGATGCCCGCGCAGCGGGTTCCACTCCACCCCGCCGTCCTTGAAGGAGTCATAATCGACCCAGCGGCCCTTGACCCCCAGCATCAGCGAGTCGGTCAGGGCGTAATCCACCCCGAACAGCAGCTGGTAGCCGAACAGCGTATCGTCCAGTTCCGTGTCGGCATGACTGGAGGTGCTGGCAAGGTTTTCCCGGATTTCCGTCGCGTTCGGCAGGCCTTCCCCGGTCGTGATCCTGGAGGCATCCGAGTTTCTCGCCCACAGGCTGCCGTACTCCGCTTCGGTAAAGCCGAAACCGACGCCCACGCCAATGTACGGGGTGAGCTTGCCTTCGGTCTCGAAATCCATGTACACGTTCGCGAACAGGTTGTGCGAGGTGAGGCTGCCGAGCTGGTCAATCGTCCTCACGAGTTCCTGCTCGAGCTTGTCGCCGCTTTCCCCCGAGGCACTGTACACGTCCGAAGTGTCGTCGTACCCGGTGTCACGGTAGAAATACTCCAGCTCCAGGCGGAAGCGGGAGTCCCGCATGCGATAGCCGACCGCCGCACCGAACAGCACCCCCTCGTCGGAACTGAAGCTGTTGTGCCAATCCCCGGTGGCCCCGCGGTTCGGGCCCGTGCAGTTGTAGCTCTCGTACCCGGCCGTGCCCTCGACTTCGGCGTAGCGGGGATTGATGTAGCCGTCACACACGCTGGCCCGGTCATTGCTCTTGCCGGTCATGTCCACTTTCTCACCGAAATTCATACCCAGCTCACCACTCACGTAGAACCCGCTTGCCTGTACCGGCACCGCCATGCAGAACATGACCAAGACGGCCACCGCTGCGTAAACCGAAAAATACCTGTTCATGATTTCACCCCCCCTGATTTTCGACTGCAGTACCCGGCGTTACAGCCCTGCAAGCCAGCTGCCGGACAGGCATGACGCGTGCCCGGCAAGAGCCGCCCCGATACTGCATGAATTGTTATACGAGCCAGTATACCCCCACCGGCTGGCGGCCGTTACAGCGGGTGCCTAGAACCGGTACTTGAGGTTCAGGCTGACCCCGAACAGCTCGATGTCGTCCGTTTTGATGTCGTACACCACGGTCTCGCCGCCGTCCTGGCGCAGGTTGGACGGGTGGCTGCGCAGCTGGTCCCATTCGTCCTTGTCCTTGAAGGAATCGTAGCTGACCCAGCGGCCCTTCACCCCGAGCAGCAGCGAATCGGTCAGCGTGTAGTCCACTCCGAACAGCAGCTGGTAGCCGAACAGCGTGTCGTCGAGGTCCTCGCTTTCGGTGGTGGTGGTGCCGGCCAGGTTCTGCTGGATCTGTGCCGCGTTGGGCAGCGCCTGCCCGCCCGCCGGGGCATTGCCGGTGGTGATCCGGGCCGGGTCCACGTCGCGTGCAAACACGCCGCTGTATTCCAGCTCGGTAAAGCCGAAACCGATGCCCACGCCGATGTACGGGGTAAACTTGCCGCCGGTATCGAAATCCATGTACACGTTCGCGAACAGGTTGTGCGAGCTGACATCCCCGATACGCTCTTCGGCCCGCACGATTTCCTGCACCACCTTGCTGAGCACCTGCCCGCCGCCCACGGTGATTTCCGAGGCCTCGTCATGACCGGTATCGCGGTAGAAGTATTCCAGTTCGACCCGGAAGCGGGAATCCGCGATGTGGTAGCCGATGGCCGAGCCGAACAGGACCCCTTCGTCGGACCCGAACCGGTTCTCCCAGACGCTGTCCGAACCCCGGTTCGGACCGGTGCAGTTGGTGTTCTTCCAGCCTGGCGTGTCGTTGACCGTCATGAACCGGGGGTTGATGTACTCGTCACAGACACTGGACCGGTCGGTGTCATGCCCGTCCGTCTTCACGGCATCGGCGAAATTCATGCCGAGCTCGCCGCTGACATAGAATCCTTCCGCCTGTACCGGGCCGGCCGTCCAGGCGATCAGTGCGGCCGCGATCACGGCCATTGGAAAATATCTGCTCATGCCTTCATACCTCCCTCGTGGTCGCACCCTCGGGTGCGGGATTGTCACGACAGCCTCGGGTACCCGGGAGGTGAATCCTGCCACCTGCCCCGGCAGCGCCCCCGAAAGGAACGTACCGGGCCTCGCCTTGCAAAACCCCGGTACCCGTGTCCCTTGAAAACTGAACAACAGTCTGGCCAGTTCCATCAAAATGCGTGGTTGTCCCAGTATACTTGAGCGCCACCCACCCTGTCAGGCAGGCCCGCCCATCCGCTCCCTCATGGGCCCTCCAGGCGGGCCGGGGCATGTGCTGCGGCATGCGCAGGCCGTGCAGGCTCTGGCAGAACCGGACACGATAAAGTTGCAAAAATTATTTACAAAAGCATCATAACGGCGTATTAGTTTGCCGCCTATGTGCCTGCTCCGAACCGCCAGCAAGTGAAAACAACCCTGAACAACCGACGCGGAATGCATTGGCCCGGACTGTGAAATGAGTAAGAACCTGGTCATCGTGGAATCCCCGGCCAAGGCCCGCACCCTGGAGAAATACCTGGGCCGCGAGTACGCCGTGCTTGCCTCCTACGGACACGTGCGGGACCTAGTGCCCAAGGACGGCGCGGTCGACCCGGACCAGGACTTCGCCATGCGTTACGAGGTGATCAAGAAGAACGGGAAGCATGTCACCGCCATCGCCCGAGCCCTCAAGACTTCCGCCGCCCTGTACCTCGCCACGGACCCGGACCGGGAAGGTGAAGCCATCTCCTGGCACCTGTTTGAACTGCTGAAAGACCGGGGCGTGCTGGACGGGAAACCCGTGCACCGGGTGGTGTTCCATGAGATTACCCGGCGCGCCGTGCAGGATGCGATCGAACACCCGCGCAGCCTTTCCAACGCGCTGGTCAATGCCCAGCAGGCGCGCCGGGCCATGGATTACCTGGTCGGCTTCAACCTCTCCCCGCTGCTGTGGAGGAAGATCAAGCCCGGCCTGTCTGCCGGGCGGGTGCAGAGCCCGGCCCTGCGGCTGATCTGCGAGCGCGAGGACGAGATCGAGAAATTCGTGGCCCGCGAGTACTGGACCCTCGAGGCGGACTGCGAGAAGGACAGCCAGGTCTTCACCGCGAAACTGGAACGCTACCGGGACCGCAAGCTCAAGCAGTTCGATCTCGACAACGAGCAGGATGCCACCGGGGCCCGGTCGGAACTCGACCGGCTGGCCGGCGGACAGCTGGTCGTCGCCTCGGTCGAGAAAAAGCAGCGCAACCGCAATCCCGCCCCGCCGTTTACCACCTCGACCCTGCAGCAGGAGGCCGTGCGCAAGCTCCGGTTCTCCGCCTCCAGGGCGATGCGGGTCGCACAGCAGCTGTACGAGGGCATCGACCTCGGGGAGGGGCCGGTCGGCCTCATCACCTACATGCGCACGGATTCCGTGGCCCTGGCGCGCGAGGCGGTCCAGGAACTGCGCGAGTACATCGCAGACCAGTACGGTCCCGGTGACCTGCCGGAGCGGCCACGAGTCTACCGGACCCGGTCCAAGAACGCACAGGAGGCGCACGAAGCGATCCGGCCCACGTCCTGCAGGCGAACGCCCGAACAGGTGCGCAGGTTCCTGTCCGAGGAGCAGTACCGGCTGTACAGCCTGATCTGGAAGCGGGCCGTGGCCTGCCAGATGATCCATGCCACCCTGAGCCTCGTGGCCGCGGAACTGGCCTGCGGGGAAGGCAATGCCTTTCGCGCCACCGGGTCCTCCATCAAGAACCCCGGTTTCATCAAGGTCTACCAAGAGGGGCTCGACGACACCCGGCGCAGCGCGGACGAGCGCATGCTGCCGCCGCTGGAAAAGGGAGACCGTGTCCGGCTGCACGCCATCCGGGCCGAACAGCATTTCACCGAGCCGCCGCCCCGCTTCACGGAGGCGTCCCTGGTCAAGACCCTGGAGGAATTCGGTATCGGGCGGCCCTCGACCTACGCGAGCATCATCTCGACGCTGCAAAGCCGCGAGTACGCCGAGCTCGAAAGCCGGCGTTTCACGCCGACCGACATGGGCCGGCTGGTCAACGGGTTTCTGACCCAGCATTTCACGCAGTACGTCGACTACGACTTCACCGCGCACCTGGAAGACGACCTGGACGAGATCGCCCGGGGCGAGAAGGAATGGGTGCCCGTGGTGCGCGCCTTCTGGGAGCCCTTCAGCACGCGCGTCAGCGAAAAGTCCGAGAGCGTCAGCCGCCAGGAGGCCGTGCAGGCGCGCGAACTCGGGACCGACCCAGCCTCGGGCAAGCCGGTCAGCGTGCGCATGGGCCGTTACGGGCCCTTCGTGCAGATCGGCACCCGGGACGATGACGAAAAACCCCGCTTCGCCGGACTGCGTGACGGGCAGAAGATGTCCGAGATCACCCTCGAGGAGGCGCTGGAACTGTTCCGCCTGCCGCGCGAGCTCGGGGAGAACGCACAGGGCGAACCGGTACAGGCCGGCACCGGCCGCTACGGCCCGTTCGTGAAATGCGCAGGCAAGTACGTCTCCATCCCGGATGACGACCCGCACACCATCAGCCTGGAACGCGCCCTCGAGGTCATCGCGGAACACCAGGCCAGGGAGGCCAACCGGGTCATCCAGGTATTCGAGAAGCAGGGGATCCAGGTTCTGAACGGCCGCTTCGGGCCCTACATCACCAACGGCAAGAAGAACGCGAGGATTCCGAAAGACCAGGACCCCTCGACACTCACCCTGGAGGAGTGTGAAGCGCTGATTGCCGCCGCCCCGCAGAAAAGAAAAGCGGCCCGGAAAACCTCCCGCAACAAGGCAGGCCGGCGCAAGTCGGTCGGGAAACGGGCGAAGACGAAGCCGTCCTGAGCCCTCGCCGTGCTGACCCGCCGCATCCAGCAAGCCCGGACAGTGGTTGAACAGGGCGGTGTCATTGCCTACTCTACGGATACCGTGCTGGGACTGGGCTGTGACCCGCACAACCGCAAGGCGGTTGAAAAAATCCTGTGGCTGAAATCCCGCGGCGCGGAAAAGGGGCTGATCCTGCTGACCGAAAACATCGAGACCATGCAGCACTACACGCATCCGCTGACTGCCGGGCAGCGCGAACAGATCACCGCCGCCCTGGCGGGGCCGCCCACGACCTGGGTGCTGCCCGCCGGCGCGAACGTCCCGGCCTGGATCACGGGCCACCACGAAAGCGTGGCCCTGCGCATCCCGCAGCATCCGCTTGCGGGTGCGCTGTGTGCGGCCGTGCAGACGCTCGTCTCCACCAGCGCAAACCTCTCCGGCTATCCCACCGCAACCGGCCCCGGGCAGCTTCGTGACTGGTTCGGGCCGCACCTGGACTACGTGCTCCTAGGCCCGGAAGGAACCGGGGTGGCGAGCGAAGTGCGCGAACTGACGAGCATGAAGGTGCATCGCAGGGGAGCCTAGGTCCATGATGCAGCCGGACCTCGAGCAGGTATTGCAGTACCTCAAGACCCTGCAGGCAGAAATCTGCAAGCAGCTGGAAGAGGCGGACGGGGGTGCGGTATTTGCGGCAGACACCTGGGAGCGCGACGGGGGCGGCGGCGGCGGCGGCGGTCTCACGCAGATCCTGCGGGACGGGCAGGTGTTCGAGCAGGCGGGCGTCGGCTTCTCGCACGTGTACGGTGATCAGCTGCCTCCCTCGGCCAGCCGGCTGCGCCCCGAACTGGCCGGTTGCAGCTTCCAGGCCACCGGGGTATCCACCGTCATACACCCGCTGAACCCGTACGTGCCCACGGCCCACTGCAACGTGCGCTTTTTCATTGCCGCAAGTCCGGGCGGATTGCCCGTCTGGTGGTTCGGCGGCGGCTTCGACCTGACCCCGTACTACGGGTTCAGGGAAGACGCCGTAGAGTGGCACCGCACGGCAAGAAAGGCCTGCGATGCCATCGGCGAGGACCTGTATCCGCAGTTCAAGAAAAACTGCGATAAGTACTTTTTCATCCGGCACCGCAACGAGGCCCGCGGCATCGGGGGCCTGTTCTTCGACGACTACAACACCGGTGACTTCGAACAGGACCTGCGGCTGCTGCAGAGCGTGGGGAATCATTTCATGCAGGCCTACCTGCCGATCGTTGCACGGCGCAGGGACCATGACTTCGGTGAACGGGAGCGCAGCTTCCAGCAGTACCGGCGCGGCCGTTACGTCGAGTTCAACCTGGTATACGACCGGGGCACCCTGTTCGGCCTGCAGTCCGGCGGGCGCACGGAATCCATCCTGATGTCCCTTCCCCCATGGGTTCGCTGGGAATACGGCTGGCACCCCGAGCCCGGCAGTCCCGAAGAGAGGCTTTACACGGACTTCCTGCCAGCACGCGACTGGCTTGCATCATAACCCCAGAGATATAGCGCTCAGCGTACCCGCAGGCGGCAATTATTATTCGCCGACAAAGAGGTCAGTATTCTTTCTAAACCAAACTTTTGTAACGGGGAATCTGACAGATTGGTGACAGCAAGTATCGGGGCTTGTATGCCTGTTTACCCTGACCCTCATGCTTCTTATTCGTACTGTTCTGTAGACCCGTAGTGCGCGCCCACGAAAAGCGCGGTACTTCCGCTTGCACTGATCCCGAAACCGCGGTGTACGCCAGCGGCCGCCCTGGGGAAGCCGTTGGCATCGTCCACTTCCGAAAAGCGTCCTGCCCACGACCCGCCAGTCTCAACGAAGGTGATGGCTGGGTGACTGAGTGTGATGTCGTCACCGAAGAACTGGCCCGCGCTGTCGAACGAGGTCGCTGGCATGTCCAGCATGTAGCCTGTGCGGGTCAAGGTCCGGTTCTCCTGGGCCTGGCCTCCGGGAAAGAGTACGGACTCGTAGGTGAAGTCCACGTCTCGGACCTGCCCTGAGACCATGCTGGTGTCGAAGTCCGCAAGCATCGTGAACACGCCCTGGAATTCGCCGGCGACCGTCGTACCTTCAGGATAAGGCAGTCCGGGCCCATAGGTAGCCACGTAAAAACCAGCAGAACGGCCCGTGTACGTGGCTCTGCCTGAGGATGGCACGGTGACAGCCTGATTGTATTCCGGGCTGTCCACGAAAGCCCCGAACTCTATGCCGGAAGTCTCGGTATTGGCATGAATCCAGTAACCGGCCGCCAGGTAGTTCGTGAAGTCATCGTCCTCCCACTCGATGAACGTGCCCATGATGGTCCACGCGGAGTCCGTGGTGGACAGGGTATGGGCCTGCACCGCATCGCGGTTGGACAGCAGGTTCTGCTCCGGGGTGAGATCGGTGCCTACTGCATAGGTTGCGGTCTCGGTATCCACGATGGACGAGGTGCCGTCCTGGCGGCTGAGTTCAAGCACGAACTGCTCGCCGCTGAATGATGTGTCGAAGCTCTCGACATTCGCAAGGCTGTTGGTGTAGGAACTCATCACGCTACCCTGGTCGCCTCCCTCTCCAAACACCGGAGCCCCGCCAACTTGCTGCGTGAGGCCGATAATGCGGCTGGAGACCTCGCCAAAGCCGGTGATCTCCTGCTCTGTACCTTGTGAGAAGGCGGTCTGCCGGAAGTCAATGTTGCTGCTTCCGCCGCCTCCGCAGGCACAGAGAAACAGTGAAAACAGGATGACTGCGTACTTGTTCATGATTTTCCTCGTATGATTTGGTGTTGTGCTAAAAAAAGTAGCTCGTATGCCAATTTACCCTAGTCCCTCTCCTACCAGTTCTCCTTCAAAGAATCCAGTCCTTCTTCGGTGGTCCTTGCATGATGGACTTCGCAATATTCTCCGGTGTATCGGGTATCTTGGGAAGCATCTTCTTGGTTACTGGCCTGCCTCGTTTTTTGGGCTTGTCTTGAACGGTATCGTCTTGGTCTTAAAAGCGGACCCAGGAGTTGGTAGCTCCTGGGTCCTTGGTGCCGGATTTTCCCGGGCACCGGTATTTTTCACTTTTCAGGCAAACTGCGGCCTGATGTTCCCACGGCTCGCCATACATCCTGCCATGCCTTGAACTGCGAAGGCTTGATCTGGTAGCGAGCAAAGTTACCTTCATGAAGTCCCAGCACTTCGTTTTCGACGACTTCCCTGAACCGGTCGCGTTCATCGGCCTTGACGCTTTTCTCTGCCCAAGCGGCGATGCATGTCAATGTCGCCGTTCTACCCAGCCGCTCAAGCACGATCGTTCGGATGACGTCGCGCAAAGCTGCACGATACTTCAGTCTGAAAGGATCTGGCTCACCCAGGGATTGGCGAACTGCCGCAGAGCGTAATGCGGAGCGCTCGTAAGCCCAAACAAAAACATCTTTCAGCAAGTCAATCTTGTTCAGCTCGTAAACGCCGAGCATCGCTTCCGTGTAGGTTTTGGCCGGAACCTCGGTGAAGGAGAGCGGCGCCATATTTGTTTTGATCAAAGGTATATTCGCGGCGAGGCGCGAGACACGCTTGTTCACATCATCGAACGGCTGTAAATACGGCAGTTGAACCATCAAAAAGAAAGCCTGTTCGAAGGGATCCGTGATCGCATCAGCAGTTGCCAGAATTTGATCAAAGCATTCCTCGATGAGCTGCGGTACCGCAAGGGGATGAAACGTTGATTTCTCTATCCCAATTTCCATCCAGCGTAAACGGCCGGGTGCTTCCGCATCTGCCAGCAGGTTGTCTGCCAGCAGGGCGTGCAGGTTGAGAATCGTGTGCCGGTTAATGCCTATCTCCTTTGCAGAGCCCACAAGAAATTCGATGGCGTTCTTATGGTTCAGGATCATCTGCGCTTCAAGCTGCTCCTTGCCTTCCGCTTCTACACCAAACTCGATCAGTCGTTTTGTATCGAGCAGAGAGTACGTGTTCCCCTCCAGACGGCTGGAGTTCCATGACAGATCGATGAGCATCCGGTTCAGTATCTGCTTGGCAAATGTCCCGGCAGGCAGTTTCCCGGATGATGGGGTCCCAACCTCTTGCAGATGCACACGCTCCTCCCCAGACAGGTAGGCAGTGTCATTGGGCCTGTATGCATCAAGAAATGCACGTTCATACCCTACAGGCTTTCGGGAACGAACAGGGTTGCGGACATGTTTCAGGATTTCGGCGGCAGGCCTTGAAATGGGCACTTCGCCCGCCAGTTCTTCTCCGGGCACGCCGAGTGCCTTGCCTTCGTGCTCATCAGGAGGTGGTAGATACCTGGCCCAGCGCCTCATGCCCTCTTTGACAAGGCGACCTTCGTCCACCAGGTGCTTGAGGCGGTATTGAAGGGTGCGAAGGACGATCTCCCCTTCCAGCGCTCGTTGGATATCCTGGATAGCAATACCCTCAGGATGTGCGGACACCACGGCTTCGATAGCCTTCAATTCCTGCTCTGGCATGGGCTTCGCCACTGCATTCACCCTCACGATCAGATCTATGCGCAATTAAACCACTTATATGCGCAATTATCAACTATATACGCAATTATCTTTGCGTATACGCGTGTTTGATTGCGTTTAAAAGTTGCTGTATTTGGGGTTGCCAGATGGGTTCACAGATTGGTTGGTTTTGGATGCTGTGGATTTTGCACCCTGCGTCCCTCAACTCAGTATGGGTCCGCAATGTATGATATCGCCCTAATCTTGCAGACACGCTGCAGGGCATGCACAATCGCTACCTGTAGCCCGGTTGGTTTGCCCGACACACAAGGCTGAAGCCGCAGAGGCACGGGCATCCCTCAGGCGTTCAGCAGACAGACATGTCCGGACCGGAATCACGACACTGAATTGATGGGCAGCATGACTCCTGACACCCTGACCTGGTATTGCATACGCAGAAACGGCGTGGCACGGTCCAGCGGCTGGATTCCCAGCGTTCCCCTGAAGGACCTGCGCAAGCGCATCCGCGCCCGCCCCACGGATGCGATCGAGGTCTGCATCGCTGAAAGGTTTGACCCCGTGGACACGACGCAGTTCTCCCGTGTGTTCTGCAACCGCGTGCGGGGCATCCTGGGCATGGAAGCGACCTTCCAGGGAGAAGTCGTCCGCTTTGCCCCGACACGGATGATTGCCGCGAATTCCAGCTTTCAGCGGGCACTGGAAGGCTTCCTGGAAAAGAAAGGTGCCAGCCTGGACGAGTTTCTCGCAAGCGGCAAGCTGCGGTCCTTCACTGGTCAGCAGTTCCTGATCCCGGGCAGGAAAAATGCAAAGCCTGTCGCCCTGTATCGAGGGTCCACCCTGGTAGAGCAGGCAACGGACGGCAAGCCGGGTCCTGCGGCGGCACTGGCCAATGATATCGGGCAGTGGTTCTTGCGAAACATGTCCAATGACGGTGCATTGCCGTACAAGTACTGGCCGAGCCGGGGCTTGGGGTCAGCGGCTGACAATGCCATTCGACGGTTTCTGGGGACGCTGGCCATCACGCGACTGGGAGAGCTGAACGCAAACCAGTCCCTGCTGGATGCCGCGCAGCGAAACCTGCGCTTCAACCTGAAACGCTACTTCAAGGACATCGGCAAGGGGCGGGGCGCCATCGTGGAAAACACCGGGGCCAAGCTGGGTGCGGCGGCCCTCGCGGCACTTGCGATCATGGAAAGTCCGGCACGGGCAGAGTTTACCCAGGAGCTGGCCAAGCTTGCCGCAGGCATCGAATCCATGGCCGACGACAAGAACGGATTCCGGACATTCTTCTTCCCGGCCGAGCGCGATGGCGAGAACTGGAACTTTTATTCCGGAGAGGCTCTGCTGTTCTGGGCCGCAGCATTACACCGGGGAGAAAGCTTCGCGCCCACGCTGGAGCAGTGTCTGGCCGCATTCAAATGTTGCCGCAAAAAGCACCTTCAGAAACGAAACCCGGCCTTCGTGCCCTGGCATACGCAAGCCTGCACCCTGCTGTTTGCGCACTCCGGCCGGCGCGAATTCGCAAAGTTCGTGCTGGAAATGAACGACTGGCTGCTGTCGATGCAGCAGTCGGACGGGTTGCCTCCTGACCTGCTCGGACGATTCTACAACCCGGGCCGCCCGGATTTCGGACCACCGCATGCGGCATCAACCGGGGTGTACCTGGAAGGGCTGGCCGATGCCGTGGCCCTGGCTCAAGCCCTTGGGGACAACACCCGCCATGACGTCTATGAACTGGCCATACAGCGCGGGCTGCGGTCATTGCGACAACTGCAGTTTCGCGATCAGAACGATACCTTCTACATCTCCAAGAAGAACCGTGTTCTCGGTGCGCTGCGTACCGAGGCTTACGACAACCCGGTGCGAGTGGACTCTGCGGCCCATGCCCTGCTCGCTGCCGTCAAGATCCAGCGTCCCATCAAGTTTGACAAGCTGCCCGATACCGGCGGTATAACCGGAGCACTTCGCCGCACGATGTCCCGCCTGAAACCTGCCGGATAGTCATGCTCCGCGGCGGACGATGCGGTAATGCGGCAATCTCACCAGGTCCCTGGACGGATGCCTCGATAACTCATCCGAAAACACTGGCACTGCATTGCGTATCGGTTTGCGGGTAAGCGTAAAAGCCACGTCCCGGTGCGGGGAGGAGATCGAAAATCAGGTGTATACGCGGCTTGTCGGACGGGTTTCTTGCCCAATGCAGCTTCTTGTTGTCCATCACCCAGAGTTCTCCCTCTCGCATTCTCACAGTTTCATCCTCGACTCCAAGCAGGCTTCCTCCGATGCTTTTCAGAACGAGATGCAAGCGGTCCCTGATTCGATAATACGAACCCGTGTCAACATGCGGATAGACTTGGCTTCCAGGTAACAGTTTTACCAGTGTTGCACGACCGAGTGCTGCATCAAGCTCTTTTGCGACGCTCTCGCAGAACTCCAGTGTACAGGGAAACTTTTTCGCCCCAGGCATGGAACGAACTCCATGTACATCGTTAGCATTCTTCGCACCGGGTGGCAAAGGCTTTTTGGCTGCACGCAGGAATATGTTCTGTGTATTTCGCTGGCAGCGAATTTTCCGTTGACGGCTTGTATCTGCAAGCCACATTTCCGGGAACCTGTCCAGTTCTCCCAGTAGCGGACTGACGTCTACCTGCTCATTAATTTTTGTAAAGTAGTTCACGGTACCTTCACTTTGTGCCTGACTGATATTTACCCCTTCAGCTTTCACTATCGAGACTGGGCAAGCGTTGCGCACTGGCTCCGAGTCGCTTTGCGGTCACCAGACAAGTACCCGGCATCTTGTGGGCTTGTGCAAATTTCCGACTTGCAGGTTTGTCAATATTAGGGTACTAGACTAGTCCGAAAACAATCAATGTTTGCTATAAAGTCTGCCGTTTATCACAAATGTTGAGTGCAGCAAGACGGCACAGTCATTCACCATCAGCAATTGCAGAATGCGCTGATATTTCTTGACAGTACCGTTCAAACATACCTCATATATTCCGGGCTTTATCACAAAACTCATATAGCTCATTGTCATCGGATGCCATGAAGATATAGGCGGATGATCAGGTCGACCCGTTGAGTCCTCCTGCATACACCCTTATGGGCGCCAAAAACTCGAATTGATTCATAAATATTTTCCTGGCGCCACTGGAGGCTACCATGGCTATTCGAAAATTGATTTTACTTGTCCTGAGTTGTGTTGCATTCCTCACTACCAGTTGTGGAGGTGGAGGAGGTGGAGGAGGTGGAGGAAGCGGGACGTCTACATCACCCCCTTCGTCTACATCTCCCGGGGATGGCGATGGCGATGGCGACGGCGACGGCGATGGCGATGGCGATGGCGACGGCGACGGCGACGGCGATGGCGATGGCGACGGCGATGGTGACGGCGATGGTGACGGCGATGGGGATGGCGATGGTGACGGCGATGGGGATGGCGACGGCGACGGCGACGGCGACGGGGATCGTACCAGTGAATTACCTGATGAAATCTACGCCCTTAGCAGTGACTCCGGGCTGTCTCTCACTGAACAGGGAGAGTTTCTCAGGGCAGGAACAAGCTATTCTTTTGATAACTGGGGCTTCTGGGCGCGTCGAGGAGGCCAAACCCTGTTCCGAGTCGGAATTCATGATGACAACGACGGAGTTCTACCGTACTCATTGCAAACCGAAGGCACACCTACAGGCGTGAATCCGGCGAGTGGTTCAGCGGTGTGGTCAGGCAGCCTGCGCGCGTATGACAAAAATGAAGATTCTCTCGGTACACCGGCAGGCGGCGACGTGCGACTTGAGGCCGACTTTGGTTCCGCCACACTTGATGTGGACTTCACGAACTTGACGGAAGGTCACAGCAACATGGCGTGGCGGGGGCTGGATATCGTAGATGGTGCGTTTCATCATGAAAACGGGTCGGATTTCATTGACGGTGCATTTTACGGTGATGAGCATGAGGGGGCGGCCGGCAAGTTTGAGCAGGGTCGACTCCGAGGCGTTTTCGGCACGCTCCGGGAATAGTCTCCGAGGTAGCGGACAGGGGCGTGTATGGCCGGGGACGAGGATGCGCCTGTCTGTCGAAACAGGCTTTCCGGCAGCGTAACCTCAGGCGTTATGCCTGCCAGCCGTTACATCAGACAAAAAAACCTTGATGAGTCACTGGATATGGCCGGGCTTGCAGTGCGATTTGGTGCGGGCCTCCTGCTGCTGCTCGAGCGTCGAAAGTTCTTCAGGAATGGTCAGTAACAGCGGCTGGATAACCTCGGCGACAAACTCAGCGCGGCCCTTGACACCCGCCTTCGTATAGATAGAGGTAGCCTGGAACCGGGTGGTGTTCTCCTTGACGCCGCGCAAGAGGGCAATCTCGGAAAAGCTGTAGCCCTTGATAATGAGCCACGAGATTTCATTTTCCGAATGGGTCATCCGCCACTCATCCAGTTGCGCATTGATGCTATCAGCAAGCGCTCCTGACAGTGCCTGGTTTAGCTTCTTCTCCTGCTCCAAGAGTGTCCGCAAATGAAACAGGTCCCGAGTATTGATTACGAGTGCAATGGATACACCAACAAATACGCATAACTCGACAATAAAGTGAACCGAGAAGTATTCGTGCCCGAAAAACGCATCATCCACAAGATCGTAACCGAAAAACAAAATCGCTCCCATGATCGCCACGATGGCAAATATGCGGCGCTGGATAATTTTCGCGGATGCTGTTTTCATTCCACTTTAGAGCCTCTGGCAAAACAGCCTAGGTGTCAAGTCCCTGGCCATGTGCCGGTTTTTGTCACCATCACTGGGCGGCCTGTCAGGCGATCTCCATGGCCCCGATCATGGGGAAGCCACTCATCCCCGGGCCGGTATCGCCTTCCCTCTTGGTTAGACACTGTGAGAGTACGCCGGGTTCGCAGCGAATCTTGAGCCGGCAGGTTGTCGTGCGCTAAGGCTGGAGAAGTTGATGGAGCGGCTGCTGCTGGACTTCCTCAGTGGGGCGCGACAGGAAAAACTCTGCCACGAGGTTCCCGTCCGCCTCCTGCCCTGAAGGATCGATGTTGCGGTCCCTGAGCTGCCTGATGACCTTTTCCTGCTCATCGGGGGAAGCCATCCTGCGCTGCAGGAAGGTTCTGTCCTCGAGCTTTTCCGTCTCATACCCCCATGATGCCAGGCAATCCTGGATCGGCTGGTAGGGGAATATCCGAAGTACGAAATTGGCGATCCATGCGGGCGGTTCCCGGGAGACCGCCGGCATCAGGCGCTCGAAACTTTTCTCCGTCACGTACCCCACGCAACCGGTGGACATCAGCAGGTCGGTGGAGGCCAGGCCGTCCTCGACAGGCTCTGAGACGGGCTCGGACTCCAGGTCCACCGCAAGTCCCGTATCCACCAAGCCCGTTTCCTCGGCAAAGTTGACCGCGTTCCGGGCCGGATCAATCCCGATGATTTCCAGCTTGCCGTCCTGATGCATGTTTTCGAAAAATTCCTGGTCCGACCGGATGATCTCCCTGCACGAATCCTCTGCACGATGATCCATGTCCCAGCGCGCATACAGGTCCTCCATCGACAGGTCGTACCGCAGCAAGGCGGCATTGATCCCGTATGAGCAACCCAGGTCGACGACGTGTACGGTGTCACGATTCCGGACCTCGCGCAGCTGTTCTATCAGCGCCTGGCAGATCAGCTTGGCGCTGTCGGGGATGGAGTAGTTCAGGTCTTCAAGCGTGGAGCAGTAAAGCCGCGGATCACAGTGATCATAGATATGATCCATCCTGTGCTTGGCCTCATTGATGCCCGAAAAGTCGGAGCCGCTTTGCATCGGGGCCTCCCCTGATTCGAGGGCTGTTTCAGGCCCGGCTTGAAACACCGGTCATCCAACAGGCCCCTCGGTTATGCCCAGTTTCCGTGCGCTGCCTGTACCCGGTGTTGCAGGACTTTCCGAGTGAGGACACTACAGCGACAGACCCTACCATGCCAGCACAGGTGCTTCAAGTTATTGAATGTGCAGGGACTGCAAGTTCCTGCCCGCGCATCTTTTGGCTTTGAACCAACACATCGGCTTTATTACAGCGGCTCAAACGCTATATGTTCTATACGCGGATCATTAAGCCATTTCACGGTCTATCTGTTGAACCCAAACTTTCCAGTCTGCTCGAAATCTGCTAGAATGATCTATAAATAATACATAAAAGCCCTTAGCAGTCTATTTATGAATCAAAATCGTGATGGCGAAGCCCACACACAGAAGCTATTCCCGCTATACCCGAGAAGCCGCAGAGCTTCTCGGGCTGATGATCCGTAACGCGCGCATCGAACGCGGTCTCACGGTCGCCGATGTCGCCGAACGTGCCGGGATTTCGCGTGGCCTCGTGCACCGCATCGAGAAAGGCGAAATGGGTTCCTCCATCGGTGCGGCCTTCGAGGCGGCCGCCATTGTCGGGCTGCGCTTGTTTGAATCCGAACCGACAACCCTAACGCGCCATCTGTCGATGGAACGCGACAAGCTCACCCTGCTGCCGCAATCCGTTCGCACGGGGGCGACGAAGGTAAGAGATGACTTCTGACCGCCCCGGCACGAAAGTGCCGGAGGAGGCCTATGTCTGGATCTGGCTGCCCGGCGCGACGATGCCGGTCGTCGCCGGTCGCATCGCGCGTGACGGCAGGCGGCTGATCTTCAACTACGGCCAGAGCTATCTGGACCTGGAAGACCGCATTCCGATCTACGTGCCGGAACTGCCGTTGCGCAGCGGAGCGATTGCGCCCAGAGCCAGGCTGGGCATGCCCGGATGCCTGCGCGACGCCGCGCCCGATGCGTGGGGCCGTCGCGTCATCCTGAACCGGACCTTCGGACGCAAGTGCAAGGATGTCGAGATCGCTGCACTCGACGAGCTGACCTGTTTGCTGGAATCCGGCTCCGACCGGACCGGCTCGCTGGATTTCCAGCACTCCCCTTCCGAGTACGTGCCGCGCGTTGTCCAAACCGCGACGCTCGAAGAGCTGCTGAGCGCCGCCGAGAAAGTCGAGCAAGGCGTGCCGCTGACGCCCGGTCTCGATCAGGCGCTGTTCCACGGTACGTCGCTCGGCGGCGCGCGCCCGAAGGCGATGATCCGGGATGGCGACACAAAGATGATCGCCAAGTTCCCGTCTTCGACCGACACCTACAACATGGTGAAGGCGGAGTATGTCGCCATGCGCCTTGCGGCCATGGCGGGGCTCAATGTTGCTCCCGTGCAGCTTGAACAGGTCGCCGGCAAGGACGTACTGCTGGTCGAGCGTTTCGATCGCGCCAAGACGAAAGACGGCTGGATGCGCAAGGCGATGGTCTCGGCGCTGACCCTGTTCGGTCTCGATGCAATGATGGCGCGTTACGCCAGCTATGAAGACCTTGCGGAAATCATTCGGCACCGATTTACCTCGCCGAAGTCGACGTTGCACGAGCTCTACGGACGGCTCGTGTTCAACGTCCTGTGCGGCAACATGGACGACCACGCCCGCAACCATGCAGGCTTCTGGGACGGCGAATACCTGACCCTGACCCCTGCCTATGACATCTGCCCGCAGAGCCGTTCCGGCAATGTGGCCAGCCAGGCGATGCTGATCGTCGGAAACAAGCGGGCGAGCACACTTGCGACCTGCCTCGAGACCGCACCCAATTTCCAGCTCAGTGAGAAAGCGGCGAAGGACATCATCGCCTGGCAGATCAGCACCATCCGGGATGGATGGGACGACATCTGCAAGGAAGCCGTGTTGACCGAAGTCGAGCACAACCTGCTTGCTCAGCACATCTTTCTGAATGACTTTATTTTCGAAGGCGCGCCGAAGGGCCTGCAATGATGGAGACCCTGTCGTGCAGCAGGGGAAACCGGAACCACTGGAATCAACCATCCTGGGTAGACCGAGTGCCAGGAAAAGAATGGTCGCGATCCACCCGCCATGCAGAACCGCAGCATCCGTCTCTGCCAGACGTTTCTGCCCGGCATCAAACTGTCATGCTGAACCCCTGTCCGTAAACACGCGTGAAAGCATCCCCGTCCGCCTGTTCCGGCCCGGAAGCGGCCTGCATGCCTCCAAGGCCACCGGGTCGCAGAACCTGTATCCAGTCCACGGTTTTTGATGAGGCTGGGAATCGAGGGCTTCAACAGGGAGGAAGTCTACAACCTGTTCAGAAGCCCTACACCGACCCGCAAAAAGCCACCCCCGTCGAGCTTGGACGAAGGGCGCAGTTCCTGCTGCTTGTCAAGCCCCCTGTGTATGTACCAGAGCAAGCTTTCCTTTTCAGAACTGGTACTTGAGGTTCATGCTGACCCCAAACATTTCGATATCATCGATCTTTACTTCATATGCCACGGGCTCACTGCCGTCCAGACGAAGATTGGGTGGGTGGCTGCGGAGACTATCGTAGTCGCTGCCATCTTTGAAGGAGTTGAAGCTGACCCAGCGCGCCTTGACCCCAAGCAGCAGCGATTCCGTGAGTGCATAGTCCACGCCAGCCATCACCTGGTAACCGAACAGTGTATCGTCCAACTCCTTGTCCGCAATAGTAGCCGTGCCGGCTAGTCTATTTCTTACATCGGGCAGTGTATCCGGCACGGTAAAGATAGTATTCGGATCAAGCCTTCTCTGAGCCACGAGGCCATAGTCCAAATCTGTCATCGCGAAGCCGGCGCCAAGCCCAATATACGGCGTAAACTGACTATCGTTCTCGAAATCCATGTACACATTGGCAAACAGGTTGTGCGAGATGAGACTGTCAATATGCTCTGCCACAACCAGGAGTTCATCATTGATCTTTGCAACGGTCTGCGGGTCCGCGCCAAAGTCGATAGTGGAGGTCTCTTCATAGCCGGTATCGCGGTAGAAGTATTCAAGTTCAACTCGAAAACGGGAATTCTCGAAGCGGTATCCGATTGCCGCACCAAACAGAATGCCCTCGTCAGAACTGAAACTGTTCTTCCATGCATCGCCCCCTGTACGCGGTTCATTACACCTCGCAATCATCAAGTAGCCCGGATTGAGATATTCATCGCATACACTTCCACGATCGTTGTCAACCCCTTTAGAATCCAGTGATTCACCAAAGTTCATGCCCAACTCGCCGCTGATATAAAACCCCGATTCAGCCTGCACCGGAACCACTACCAGGAATGCAATAAAAACAGCGGTAACCGCTGTAAGTGAAACAGATTTATTCATGTCGTATACCCCTCCTGTTATTGTCTGCACCTTTCAGCAAGGTGTTGAGTCTTTGCGAGAAACTTGAGCATCCAAGAGGCTAGGCGTGACGATCAGTGACCATTTTCCATCGGGCAGGGCATGCCGGAAATTCGCTTGAACAATCCTGCTAGCGCTTCGCACCCCTGTATGCAGTCATGCTGTCAGTATACCTAATAGAAAGGGTTTATTTACTGGCTTGCCCAAAACTCCCTGATGTCGAACTTGGACGAAGGGAGCAGTTCCTGCTGCTCGACGAGGGATTCGAGGACGAAACCCTGATTCTTGACACGATCGTCAAGTGGGACGTCAACGATGCCTTCGATTCGCCCTACAACTCGGACCTAACGTACGACCTGCAGCAGACCGCGCTGTTCGGTGAAATGACGTACACGCTGTTGGACCACTTCGTCCTGACTGCAGACCTGCACAGGCAGCCGGGTAAAGTGCTACACTCGTACCCGGCGTACCCCCGGATGGGAAGTGTCCACCCTCCAGGCAAGGGACTTTTGCAGGCATTCAGCGACTGCCTGCAGGGCACACCTGCCACCGGTCAGCGGACCTTGCATCCCGGTACTCCCGACACCAGACCGACAACCGGAACCAGATTGCAACTACAATGGCTACCCGACAGGCAGACCCCGGCGAGAGGGTGGATCTCGAGACCTGGGCCGATGACCTGCCCGAAGCCCGCACGAAAGTCATTGCAAGAACCGACCGGATGGAGATGATCCGGCTGTTCCTGCCAGCCGGGAAGGCGCTTTCCAGCCACCAGGTCACAGGGCCCCTGACCGTGCACTGCATCCGGGGCAAGGCCGAGTTCACGGCCATGGGTGCGACCCAGCCCCTCGAACCCGGTCAGCTGCTGTACCTCATGCCACAAGAACCCCATGCGGTGAAGGCAGTAGAGGACACGGTCATCCTGCTCACCCTGATTTTCTGAAAGAGGAGGCGGAAATGGAAAACGTAAGCGAAGAGACCAGAAGGATCCTGAGGGAAACCGAGCACATGTTCTGGAGCCGGCAGTCGGAAGTCACCGGGCGCATGTACGAGATCCTGTTCGAGAAATACCCGCAGACCCGGGACCTGTTCGAGGATTTCAAGCCGCACCAGCCCAACGTGTTCGCCACGGCCCTGATGGCGCATATGCTGAGCCTGGATGACCCCGACACGCTGCTGAGCTTCCGGGTAGGCATCGCCCGCAAGCATGTCAAGGCGGGGGTCAGGGAAGAGCACTATCCCATGATGGCGGATGCCCTGATCACGGCCATGCGTGAGATGCTCGGCGACCGGATGGACGAGAAAACGATCGCGGCATGGGAGGCGTGGTACCAGTTCCTGGCCTGCCTGCTGATCGAAAGGGAGCGTGACCACTACCAGGGCACAAGGCGGCTGTTCCCCGAATAGGGCTTTCTTGCAGTCCCAAACCGGCGGCCTGCACCTGAGGCAGGCGAGGCTCAGCCAGCGCCCGGGGGGACCTCCCTGTCTTGCAGGGCTTTCTCGATCTCTGATATGACAGACCGCACCACGTCGTTCGGCCGGTCGGCACCGGTGACCGGCCGGCCCATCACCAGGTAGTCGGCCCCGTAGCGGATCGCCTGGTACGGGGTCAGTGAACGCTTGTGATCGTCGCGGGCGGCCGCCTCGGGGCGGATGCCCGGGGCCACGATCAGGAACTGCCGGTCGCTGAAATGTTCGCGCAGGTCCCGCACCGACTCCCCGGAAGCGATCAGCCCCTCGCAGCCGGCATCCAGCGCCATCCGTGCCCGAATCCGGATCACATCGACAAGGGTGGCACTGTCGTGACCGCCCGGATACAGGTCCCCGAGATCGGCATCGTCCATGCTCGACAGCACGGTCAGCATGAGCAGCCAGGGCCGGGTCCTTTCTCCGCGGCCGGCCATCGCGGCCTGCACCGTGGCCCGCCCGCCCTGCAGGGTCAGCATTTCAAGCCGCCCGGCGGAGCAGTCAGGCATGTTGCCAACCGCGGCGCGTACCGTAGTCCCGATGTCCCCGATTTTCAGGTCCAGGAATACCTTCTTGCCGGACTCCAGCAGGTCTTCCACGAACGGCCACCCCGCACCCAGGAAAAGCTGCCAGCCGACCTTGTAAAACCCGACCGTATCGCCCAGCCCCTCGACGAGCGAGCGGGCCTCCCCGGCCGTATCAAAATCCAGGGCCACGATCAGACGCTCCGATGCAGCGATCTCTACCGGAAGGTTCACGGACCTGTGCTCCCTTACCCCTGCTGGGTTACACGAAATTTTAGTCAGGACAGACGGTATCCACTACATGCTGTGCCTGCCACGGGCCATGATACAACATACCGTGGTACCCGGTGCACAGTCCATGCACGCTCGACCGCTTGTCCGCAACGCTGTGCCGGATACTAACACGTCACTTCAGGCAGACACGAGGGTCCCGGGCAATGAGGGCCTCCTACAAGGGGATAATTACCTGCCCGGCGGAATGCGGGACAATCCGCACCTCGTACGGGCCGCGTTTGGTCCGACCCCCTGAACCTGAAGCCATGGTGAACTGACATGCAAAATTTTCCACATCACTATACGGCCCGTGCCGAAGGCCAATCCACCGGTTCGGTCACTACCCGTGCAGAGGGTCTCGAAACCCTCGAGATCGCCGCGCCCAGGCAGTTTGACGGCCCCGGAGACAAGTGGTCCCCCGAGGACCTGCTGGTCGCCTGTGCAGCCGACTGCCTGATCCTGACGTTTCGCGCCGTGGCGAATGCCTCGAAGCTGAAGTGGGAAACACTGGTCTGCGAGGTCACGGGAACCCTTGACATGGTCGACCGGGTCGTGCAGTTCACGGAACTGCAGGTCCATGCCACGCTCACGATCGACCCGCAGGAAAATGCGGACAAGGCGAGGCGTGTACTGGAAAAGGCAGAGAAAAACTGCCTGATCACCAACTCCCTGACCGCTAGGACACAACTGGAAACAAACGTATCCCCCTCCGGCAACTGATGCCCGGGTGGGCCTGCGGCGATGTGGGAATACCTGTTGCAGCACCCCCCTGTCGTCCCCCAGGAGAGTAGCAGCTTGAATAAAATCCTTCTCGAAACCTTCCAGCAGTACGTTCGCACCAAACCCGACAACCAGCACCATTGTCAGCATCGGTATATAGCCGGCCGCAGATTTTTATCCTCTTCCAGCAAGACCGATGTTCGCTTTTACGGATAAATTACGTAATACTTTTACCCAGTACATAACCTTCCCGTAAAGAGCATTCGAAGATCCGCCATGCCCAAAGTCTTACGCTATGAAATGCAATGGGATGAAGAAACCCACATGCTGGCAAAGCGCGCCACACGTGCATCTGGATTAACCAGCATCAGGGCCTATGTCACGCAACTGGTCAGGCAGCATGCCCCCGAGGTACTGGAAGCCTACAGCACTACTCAGCTGAGCAATGCACAGTTCGATACCTTTTGCAAGGCCTGCGATAACCCGCCGGCCCCAGCGGCCAAGCTTCGCAAGGCAGCACAGGCACTTGACCAAGAGGGTTTCACGTTGAATGCCAGCCGCTGAATTTCTGCCGCTTGATCCCGGGTGCGATCGACGTTAGATCATTCGACTGTGGCAAGGATGCCATTCATACCTACCTGCACCGCCATGCGGCCAAGAATACAGCGTTGAAACGGCTGCCTCCGTAATAAATTACGGGGCATAGTGCTGGAATCAGCCGGATTTGGCGATGGAAAATCTATTCAGCAGACGGGGTAGCCTGACGCGATTTTGCGCACCAAGCCCAGATCGGCTTGCGGGGAGACCATCCAGTCATTTTGCAAGTGGATTCGTCACAATCCAATTGTAGAGGGGTGTTTCCTGCGCCTGTAAATAGGCGCACAGCCTGTCGCACTCCTTAACCATCGGCCCGAACCAGGCCCACTGTCAGCCGCGTACCGGTGGCTTCGGCGTAGCGGCGCAGTGTGGCAAAGGACGGTGACACTCGCCCACCCTCCAGCCGCGCGACCGCAGATTGGGTCGTGCCAAGCCGCTGAGCAAGCTCCGCCTGTGTCAGCTTCGCCGCCGTGCGTGCACATACCAGGGCCTCGACCAGCGCATACTCATCATCGACCCGCGCATATTCCTCCCGGAACTCGGAGTCTTCCATGAACTGCTTTTTAAGATCTTTCAGCTTTGTCATCTTGTTACCTGCTTCATCCGTTCCCTGGCAGTCGCGAGTGCGCGGCGCGGCGTCCGGCGCGACTTCTTCGCAAAGACATGCAGTACCACCACCCGCTGCCGTGCTGCCGTCACGTAGATCCCTCGTGCGATACCTCCTTCGGCCTTGACTCGAAGCTCCCAGAGCTTGTCCTCAAGATGTTTGACATGGGGTGCGCGAAGTGCCTCCAGTCCAACCTTCTCCACTGTCTCCAACAACCGGATCAGCCGGGCACGCAATGCGACCGGAAGAGCCCCGATTTCGGCATCGGCAGCTGACACGGTTTCGACTGTCCACGTCACCACAGCATTATAGCCTATCCGCTATAGCGCTTCAAACCATGATTCGTCTTACTTCAACGCGACCCCCACCGCCTTGATAACCAGCCTGTCACAGCGCCGGGCTGCTGAGAGTTGGACGCGGCGGCGTCTGAGCCAAGAGGCGGTGACCCGGTGGCTGGACATATGTGCATGCACGTTGGGCCGTTATATCAACTGGTATGAGGAGCCCGGTGCAGTTATCACTGGGCGAGGACAGGCTGCAGGGGCCGGAGTGGTGCAGAAGGTGTCGCAGCACAAGCCCTGTTGCCGGGCATACTGCCAAGGCACAGTTCGCCATCCAGTTCAAAGACCGATTTGTATTGGAAGCCTGAATGAAAAAACTGACTCAACACACAAGATTTCTTACAGACCCTCAAACCCTCGGCGTCCACCTCCGAGACGAGTCTCCCCACCGTGTCCGAGGAGATGTCCAGGTCATAGTAATTTGTCCATGAAACACGGCCGGCGGCATAGTAGCAGCCCTCATTGTGCCAGTGCGCATCGAGCTACAGGTCTTTTCCCTTCGCATGGATAGCCCACCCTTGAACTGAAGATTGCCTCCCCAATCGGTCTATGGGCTATTGCCCCCAGGCTTGATCCCTTGCAGACAAAAGCAGGTAAATCCTGAAATTTCAAACGGATACATATCTCCCATTCGGGTCACTTGCCCGGATCCTGGAATTTCAATACCCTATGCGGCCCATTCCAATACGCGTCCATATTTCGCGCGACCTGAAACTGCGTGTCCATGCAAGGGGGATAGATCATGAACATTTCACGTTGGCTTGGAACCGGGCTGCTCTCGCTGGGCCTGTGCATGGCCTCGGCGGTGCCGGCCGAGAACGAAGCGCCCGTATCACCGAACGTCGAGCACAAGTTCGAGCTGGCCAAGAAGTACTACGGCGAGTGCGCCGCGACCGAGGCGGCCGAATTCGAAAACATCCGGCCGTACCTGAAGGCGTTCACCGACATCGACGTGATGACCGACACCCTGGCTGACCCGGCCCGCATGGCGCAGCTGATGGCCATCGTCTCGGACCCCCGCACCATCCACGTCATGAGCAAGTGCGCAACCGAACCGGTGATGTGGGACACCTGGATGCGCGGCGTGACCGACTGGCAGGGCATGATGCGGGCCATGATGAAATTCACCAACCCGGCCATCTACATGAACTGGATGATGGCGCCGATGAACCCGGCCACCTACCAGCCCATGATGCAGATGATGCAACCGAACTGGTACGGGCGCTGGATGACCGCCATGATGAACTCGACGTTCTACCAGCCCATGTTCTCAATGGCCGATCCGAACTGGTACATGCCGAGAATGTCCTGGATGATGAACCCGTCCTCCTTCCAGCCCATGTTCAACGCCATGGGCTTCCCGGGCTACCCCGTGCCGCCCACGCCGATGGCACAGCCCGCCCCGGCACAACCGGAAGAATAGCCGGGAGGCGGACCGCAGGGCCGGCACCGGCTGCCCTGCAGGGGACCCGGGTCCGGGGTTCCCTTCAAGACAGCCTGCCTGAGCTTTGTTACTATCGGTGCATGCCGATGCCAGCCATTTCAAAACGGGCCCATGGGTAGCCTGTACCTCAGCACCCGCATGCGAAGAATGCGTGCGGATGCCTTCTCGCGCGAACTGATGCGGAAACACCGCCTGCATGCCGGCGACCTGGTCTGGCCCGTGTTCGTGCACGAGGGGGCGGGGCGGGATGCGGTGGCCTCCATGCCCGGCGTGGAGCGGCTCAGCCTCGATGCGCTGGTCGAGGAAGCCGGGCAGGCCCTGGCACTGGGCATACCGGCCATTGCCGTGTTCCCGGTCGTGGCCGCGGACAGGAAGAGCGAGCAGGCCGAGGAAGCGTACAACCCGGACGGGATCGCGCAACGCGCCATCACCGCCCTCAAGCAGGCCGTGCCCGGGCTCGGGGTCATCAGCGACGTGGCCCTGGACCCGTTTACCTCCCACGGCCAGGACGGCCTGCTGGACGATCAGGGATACGTGGCGAACGACGAAACCGTCGAGGTGCTGGTCCGCCAGGCGCTGTCGCATGCCCGGGCCGGCGCCGACGTCGTGGCCCCTTCGGACATGATGGACGGACGGGTGGGGGCCATCCGCGAGGCGCTGGAAGAAAACGGGTTCTGCAACACGCGGATCCTGGCCTATGCCGCCAAGTACGCCTCGGGCTTCTACGGCCCGTTCCGGGATGCCGTGGGCTCGACCGCCAGCCTCGGCGGCGCCGACAAGCGCTCCTACCAGATGGACCCGGCCAACAGCGATGAAGCCCTGCACGAGGTGGCCCTCGACCTGGACGAGGGCGCGGACATGGTCCTGGTCAAGCCGGGCATGCCGTACCTGGACATCGTGCGGCGCATCAAGGAGGAATTCCGGATGCCGACCTTCGTCTACCAGGTCAGCGGGGAATACAGCATGCTGAAAGCGGCCGCCCGCGAGGGCTGGCTGGACGAGCGCGCATGCGTCATGGAGGCCCTGCTATGCATCAAGCGGGCCGGGGCCGATGCCATCCTCACGTATTTTGCCAAGGACGTGGCGGGCTGGCTCGACACCCCCTGAAGGAGGCCCTGCTGCAGGACTGGCTACGCCTGCCGGGAAAATCAGGCCGGGGGCGCCCCGGTCCTCATGTTCCGGAGCATGGCGGGATTCACCGAGTTGGAAGGGGAAATTGCATTGGTCGGGCATTGATGCACACAGGCCAGGCAGCGTATGCATTCATCCTCATCGATGTAAAGCGAGTTGTAATACAGGCCGGAAGTTCGTGCCGGATTCACACGCAAGTAACCCTCTACCCCGTCGTTCTTGTCGAGCACGAAGCCCGATGCCTCGACAATGCAGTTTTGAATCGGCTTGACCAGCAGGCATTCATCACACAGTACGCATTTTGAATTGTCAATGACGGGCGCAGGCGAACTCGCGTCCTCGAACTTGTCGTAATGGATCCGCCCGGGTGCCATCCCGCTGTCAACCAGCACGGATACCGCGGCATCCACCATCGGCGGGGGGCCGCACAGGTAAGCCCGCGAGTTGCCGATACCGAATTTTCCGTCCCGCAGGTACGCGCTTTCAAAATACTCTGTCACCAGCCCCCTTGCGCCGGCCCAGCCGCTGTCTTTCGGCTCCATCGAAAGAACGTTCACGCAATCAAACCGGTAGTCTGCGTTCCATTTCCGCTTGATCGATTCGATTTCGTCCTGGCAGTAGAGGTCGGCCTGGGTCCTGGCCCCGTACAGGAAAAGGGCGTCCCGCTTCACGGACCGGTTCGCGGCATGTTCAAGGATGGCCTTGATCGCGCTCATGCCGCTGCCGCCGGCAATGCACACCATCGGGTCAGCGGAAGAATCGAGAACGAACTGCCCGAGCGGGCCGGTCAGGGTGATGGGCTCTCCGGTCCGGTCCGCCCTGAACAGCCACCCAGAAAACTCGCCACCGTGAATCAGCTTGACGAAGAACGTATGCCGGCCGGCCTCTTCGTTCTCGGGCGCCATGGCAAACGAGTAGGCGCGGGGCTTGCTCAGGCTTGGTGTGGCCAGGATCGCATACTGCCCGGCCGTACCGCTCAGCGGGGCGGAGGCCGGGTCGCACTGCACCACCAGTTCCATCGTGTCGTACGTGAGTTTCCGGGTGCCGGTGATGACTCCCTGGCTGACCCGGACCCGACTGTTTTGAATTCGAGGGTCTGCCGCCGGCAGGCTCCGAAATTGCACGGACAATCTAACCTCCTAGTCTAGGGCGTTGACGGGTCCTGTTCGCTCTGCGCTTTTTCCACCTGTGCCAGGCACGAATAAAACGAGGGACTCCAGCCGATATCCGTCAAGTCCTCCGATATCAGCGCATTCGCATTCACTCCCCCGGGCGTGTTACTGCCCTTGAACTGTTTCTGGGTACTGCAAACCCCGGGGAGCAGCCCGTCGATGATCACGGCATGGGCATAGGTTTCACCGCGGTCGTTGTAAAGGCGGCACAGGTCACCATCCTCGATGCCCCGCTCGAAGGCGTCTTCAGGGCACAGCTCCACGGTGGGCCTCGACATCATCGCCTGCAGCCTGGGCACGGACTGGAACGAATCACCGATGAAGTAATGCGGTGCGTTGCTCAGCACCTGCAGCGGGTACTTCTTCCTCCGTTCATAGTTTTCCTGGCCTTCCTCTTCCGGCACGTACGTGGGCAGAGGGGACTGCCCCTGGTTCTTGACATCCTCGGACCAGATGTTGATCTTGCCCGTCTCGGTCGGCCAGCCGTGTTTCAGCCGGTCCCGGTTCGGCGAGTCGACATTGCAGCGCATCCAGCCGTTCTGCTTGAGCCCTTCAAGCGTGATGCCCTCCATGCCCGGGTGTCCCTCGTCGCAGATGATTTCCCTGATCATGTCCTCGTCAGACTGCCTGAAGGCATCCTCGTCATACCCCATCTTCCCGGCCAGCATCCTGAACAGTTCCGAGTTGCACACGCTCTCCCCGAGCGGCTTGATACACGGCTGGCTCAGGTTGTAGATGTAGTGGCCCCAGGGGGCATGCAGGTCCCAGCGTTCCAGCTGCGTATCGGCCGGCAGCACGATGTCCGCATACAGGCAGGTGTCGGTCCAGACCACGTCATGCACCGCCACGAAAAGATCGTCACGCATCAGGCCCTTGCGTACGTTGTTGGTGTTCGGTGCACAGTTCGCGGGGTCCGAGTTGTACACGAAAAGTGACTTGATCGGCGGGTCGAGCGATTCGCCGTTCATGTCCTGGTTGTCCGCCAGGGCCCTGCCGATCTGCACCATGTTGATGGTCCGCTTGGACGCCCGGTCGCCCAGGTCCGGCCGCTGCAGCTTGCCCAGTTGCAGCCGCATCCAGTTTTCCTCGCCGGTCCAGCTCAGGCAGCCCCCGCATTTTTCACGCCAGGCACCGGTGATGCAGGGCAGAAGCATGACCGCGCGGCAGGTCTGGCCCGAGTTCCTGTGCCGGTTGAGGCCCCAGCCGGTCCGGATATTCGTTTTCTTGCTCGCGGCGAACGCCCGGGCGAACTTTTCGATTTCCTGGGCTCCGATTCCCGTGATGCGGGACACTTTCTCCAGCGGCCATTTCGGAAGTTCGTCCTGGATCAGCTGCTCCCAGCCATGCGTGTATTCCCTCAGGAACGCCTCATCATGCAGCCCGGCGTCCACGATGAGTTTCATCATCCCCAGCGCCAGGGCTCCGTCCGTGCCCGGACGGGGCTGGATGTGCCAGTCCGCAAACTCGGTGGTCCGGGTTTTCCTCGGATCCACCGCAACGATCGTGGCGCCGCGTTCCCTTGCTTCCTCGACGAACGGTATCAGGTGTACGCCCGTACTGACGATGTTGTTCGCCCACAGAATCACCATGTCTGCATCCGGGATGTCTTCCGTGCTCGGCCCGTCCGCCAGCCCATAGGTGTAGATATGGGTCCAGATCCCGGCCCATGCACAGATGGACTGGTCCAGCCTTGCCGCTTCCATCCGGTTCCAGAACCGCTGGTCCATCCCCCAGAAATGGATCAGCCCCAGGGTGCCCGAATACGAATACGGCTGGACCGCTTCGGGTCCATGCTCATCGATGACCGACTTGAAATTGTCCGTGACCGTTTCCAGTGCCTCGTCCCAGGAGATTCTCTCGAATTTCGCCCCGGGCCCTTTCGGTCCGATTCGCTTGTGGGGGTACAGCACCCGGCTGTCGTTGTACACAAGATCCAGGTAATGGTTGACCTTGTTGCACAGGTAGCCCCGTGTAATGGGATTGCTGGGATCGCCTTCCACCCTGGTCGCCTTGCCGGTGTCATCATTCACCGTGACGAGCATCGAACAGCCGTCCGGGCAGTCATGCGGGCATACCACGTGGTGCTGGGTATGGCCGGGTGGAGGCTCGGGTCTGACAGTGATCGGTTCCATGGCCATGCCTCCTTCTTGCGTGTGATCAGGCCGAAGCCATGCGTCGGGGTACGAAATTCTCCAGTTCCTTGATCCCGCTTTCCTGGTTTTCCTTCCGGGTGATTTCCAGCTCCGCAGCCGTGGCGTATTTTTCGTCCCATTCCTTGAGCATGGGAACGATCACCTTGAAGAACAGGGGGGGAATCCATGCAATGACCGTCATCGTCAGGTACCCGAAGGGACACTGCGGATCGTCCTTGTACGCCCTGAGATCCTGGTAGCGGCTGTTGTCCGCATGATGCGCGCCGTGACGGCCAAGATTCAGCAGAATCCAGTTGCCCCAGGCATTGTTGCTGGAGAAGGTCACACGCGGAGTGATCGGCTGACCCTTTTCCCGGACCAGCCCGTAGTGAGAGAAGAAGTTGAGTCCTTCCAGAATGAATTTGGCGTAGCAAATGGCCAGGAGATAATACAGGAAGCAGACCCATCCGCCGCCGGCCAGCACCAGTGCCATGACGATCCCGCCCCGCAGCCAGGCCTGCACGATCCGGTTGCCGAATGAAAACACAGACTGTCCGGCATCATTCAGGCGCCTCTTTTCAACCTCCCAGCCGCTTTTCCACTGGGTCCAGGTCCCGACCGTCTGGAACTGGTAGAAGTGCGTGCCCCGGATCGGGGTGACCGCGTCGTGCTCGGGATATCCCAGGTTCTTGTGATGCCCGTACACATGCTCGACGGCAAAGTTCGTCCCGAACATCAGGGCGAACACCAGCTCGCCGATCCTCGTGTCCACGGCGTCCTCGGTGCGCGAAACCAGTTCATGCCCCATGACGATGCCCTGTACACCCAGCGTGATCCCGATGGACAGCGCCGCACCCGTGTAGTGGTACCAAGCGTTTTCACCGCGCGCGGCCAGGGCGTCATACCCGAACAGTTCCAGCGTGAAGGCCCCGATGCCGAGCAGGTCAGCCCCGCTGAACGCCCAGACGAAAGTAATCAGGGATACGAGCAGGAACAGGGAGATCGTGTAAACGATCCAGTCGTAGATCCAGCCGAAACTGTAACCGGGTTCCGAGTTGTCCTCCTTGCTGAGGAGTTCACCTCCGACCCCTATGATGAACATGAAACCGACACCGAACCACATCCACCAGCCGCCTGCGACGAAGCTGACGGCGGTGCCCAGGGTCACAATCCAGTTCAGCCACCCAAACTTCAGATATTTCCACATAGCCGTACCCTCAAACCAGTCAATGACACACTTCCACAGCGCCAAAACCTCGTTCTCGCCGCTTCTCTTGCACCTTCCTGGTTTGATAGCAGGGTAGTCAGCACCCTTCTCAAGATCTGTCGATTTATTTTAGGCGCTAGTTCCATCGTAGCAACGCGGCGCCGGCAATGTCAAATTCAGCATGGGTATACTAAGGTTAGTTTTCTCCTGAAAACTGTATACAATGACTTGTCGAGTACTGCCAAGAATTCTTATATGCAGAGTACTTGTCAAATGGAGGGGTTCTGATGCCCGAAGACCTGCCCGCCGGCAAAGAAGCGCTTTTGGAAATCCATGAAATTTCCCTGTCGTTCAAGGGAGTGAAGGCGCTCTCCAACGTCAGCATGGAGGTCCAGGAGGGCGAAATCTGCGCACTTATCGGCCCGAACGGTGCGGGAAAGAGTTCACTGCTCAATGTGATCAACGGTGTCTACCGGCCACAGCATGGCGAAGTGGTCTTCGACGGCAGGCATTTCCAGAAAATCACCCCGTTTGATGCGGCGCGGCGCGGGATCGGAAGGACGTTCCAGCACAATGCGCTGTTTGAAAGGCTGACGGTGCTGGACAACATCCTGGCAGGCCTTGCGCGCCACGGGAAAACCACGTTCTGGGAAAACATATTCCATGTCGGCCGCGACCGCGCCGAAAACAGGCGGTTCCTCGCCTGGGCCAGCAGGGTCATCGCCTTCCTCAAGCTCGAGGAACACGCCGGCACCATCGTATCGACCCTCCCGTTCGGCATCCAGAAACGGGTGGACCTTGCACGGGCGCTGGTCTCGGAACCCAGGCTGCTGCTGCTCGACGAACCCATGGCGGGAATGAACCAGGACGAGAAGCAGGAAATGAGCCGCATCGTCTCGGAGGTGAACTCGCATTTCAAGACCACGATCGTGCTCATCGAGCATGATATCGGTATCGTCATGGGGCTGGCGCACCGTATCGTGGTACTGGACTATGGGAGCAAGATTGCCGACGGCATGCCCGAACAGGTACGAAACGACCCGGGCGTGATCAAGGCTTACCTGGGAGAAGTGTATGAATAACGGGACGGGGGGCGAGGATGTTTCTTGAGGTGCTGCTGGGTGGGTTGCTTGCCGGGGTGATGTACTCCTCCGTGGCGCTTGGCTTCGTTCTCATCTACAAGGCATCGGGCGTGTTCAATTTCGCCCAGGGTTCCATGGTGCTGTTCACTGCACTGATGTATGTGACGTTTGTGGAAGCAGGCATTCCGTTCTGGATCGCGCTGCTCATCGTGATGATCGTCATGGTGGTCTGTGCCGTGCTCATCGAGCGGATGATGCTTCGCCCCATGGCGAATCGTGACCCGATGGTACTGTTCGTGGCCACGCTGGGGTTGAGTTTCATGATCGAGGGAATTGCGCAACTGGCGATGGGCACCGATGTGCATATCCTGGAACTTGGCGTGGCGGACGGCACCCTGCAGATCGGTGACCTGTGGCTGAGCGAGTTTGACCTGTTTGCAACCGCCATGGCCGTTCTCATGGTGGTCGTCATTTCGTTCGTCTTCAACACCACGCGCATCGGCATCTCGCTGCGCGCGGTGGCCGACGATGTGCTGGCGGCGCAATCGATCGGCATCAAGCTTCCGCAAGTGTGGCGGATTGTGTGGAGCGTGGCAGGATTCGTGGCCCTGGCCGCCGGGCTTCTCTGGGGGGCACGCCAGGGGGTCCAGTTTTCGCTGACCCTGTCGGCCCTCAAGGCATTGCCGGTACTCATTATCGGGGGGTTCTCGTCCATGATCGGCGCCATCGTGGCCGGCCTGCTGGTCGGGGCGACCGAAAGCCTAGCCGACTTCTATCTGGGCCCCATCTTCCGGGGCAGCGTATCCGCCTGGTTTGCCTATATTCTGGCCGTGTTCTTTCTCCTGATCAAGCCTGCCGGCCTGTTCGGTGAGCGCGAGATCGAACGGGTCTGAGCCATGCCGGAGACCCAGACTTCACCGCGCGCGGACCTGCTCCCGCTCTCCCAGCGTTCCGGCCTGGTCAAGCCAGGCATCATCGGGGCGTTGACGATCGCTGCACTTGCCGTGCCGCTCAGTTTCAACGATTACTGGATCAACTCCATCATGATCCCGATGCTGGTGATGGGTATCGCGGGCGTCGGCCTCAATTTGCTGATGGGATTCACCGGGTGTGTCTCGATCGGTTCGGCGGCCTTCATGGCCGTGGGAGCCTTCTCGGCCTACAACCTGCTGTTGCGGGTACCGGTGCTTCCCCTGCCGGTTGTGATCATCCTGGCCGGTCTGATTGCAGCGGTATTCGGTGTCCTGTTCGGGCTGCCTAGCCTGCGGATCAAGGGGTTCTACCTCGCGGCATCCACCCTCGGGGCACAGTTTTTTTTCGAGTGGCTGTTCACCAATTTTTCCTGGTTCTGCAACGATAACCTGTCCTTGACCATCACCGCTCCGCGGCTCGAGCTCTTCGGCATGGACCTCAAGTCAGTGCATGGCCGTTACATGATCGTCAGCGTGACCACCCTTGCGCTGGTTGCGCTCGCGTACAGCATCGTGCGCAGTCGCATTGGCCGGGAATGGATTGCAGTAAGTGACATGGAGACCTCGGCCACCGTCATTGGCATCAAGGTTCGCGCCCGCAAGCTTCTGGCATTTGGCATCAGTTCCTTTTACTGCGGCATCGCGGGTGTACTCTGGGGATTCTGCTACCTGCAGACGAGCAATGCCCACTCCTTTGATCTCGACAAGTCCTTCGAGATCCTGTTCATCGTGATCATTGGCGGCACGGCAAGCATATTCGGAAACTTCATCGGCGCGGCCTTTATCGTGCTGACACCTATTTTCCTCAACCTGGCTGTGGTCGGCCTCGGACTGACCGAACATGTGAATATCGGAATTACCACAAATCTGCAGCGAGTACTATTCGGTGCTATGATTGTTTACATCCTGATCAAAGAGCCGGATGGCCTTTACAAGCTGCTTCAACGGGCTGCAGCTGCTTTGAGTGGAGCGTGCAGGCGGCTTCGGGTTACAGCGTGATCTCACGCCGGATGCCGAATCCGTCCGGGACGGGTACTGATCCATCGGCCTTTGGGGATATGTTGTTCAGGAACAAAAATCGCAGGAGGTGATGCCATGCATATTTAGGTCTGCCCCTCTCGGGAGCAGGCTTTGAATAAGTGCATAAAATAATAACTATTAGGAGGAAATTACAATGTATTTACGTCAACTAAGCTATGCGCTGCTTGCCGCCGTGCTGGTTTCGACCAGCTTGCAGGCGGTCTTTGCAGCCGGTGCGCATGAAGGGGAGCAGTTCTATCCCCTGTTCACGTACCGGACCGGACCTTACGCAAATGTGGGGACCTCAATCGTAGCCGGACAAAAGGACATGCTGGATTACCTCAACGAAACCGAGGGTGGCGTGAATGGAGTTCTCAACTACATGGTGGAGTGTGAAACTTCATACGACATCGACAAGGGCATCGAGTGCTTCGACCGTTACGTCGGGGGACACCAGGGTGCACCCACCGCGACCATCACGGGGATGTCATCGGGACTCTTCGCGGCGACGGTAGAGAGGAATCGCAAGCACAAAATGCCACACATGACACCCGGCGGTGGTACCGCAACGGCCATTGACGGGCGATTCAACGAATACCAGTTCTCGGTGATGTTCGACTACTGGAGAGAAGCGCAGATTGTTGTCGAGTATATCGCCCAGCGCCTCGGGGGTCATGACAAGCTCAAGGACCAGGTGATTGTGACGCTGTACCATGATTCCGGATACGGCCGAGAAACCATCACCCCGATGAAAATGCTGTCCGAGCAGTACGGATTCAAGGACGTACAGATTCCGGTGGCCCATCCGGGAATCCAGCAAGAGGCCCAGTGGCAACGCATTCGCAACGAAAAGGCCGACTGGGTATTCTTCCGCAGCTGGGGGGCAATGACCCCGGTAGGCATCAAAACGGCCAAGCGCACGGGATTTCCGGTCGATCACATCATCGGTGACATCTGGGCGACTTCAGAAGACGATGTGCGCCCGGCTGGCGATGCTGCGATTGGCTACACCGGAGTCAACATCTTCCCGCCGGGAACCGATTATGAACTTCTCAAGCGAATCAAGGAAACCCTGTATGACAAGGGCAAGGGCGACCTGAAGGAAATGGAGCGGTTCGGCACGGTCTACTACAACTTTGGCGTGATCACGTCGCTGATCTATTCCGAGGTCCTGAGAACCGGCCACACGAAGTTCGGAAACAGGCCGATTACCGGTGAGGAAGCCAAGTGGGCCTACGAGAACCTGAACATCGATCAAGCACGACTCGAAGATATCGGTGCGGTCGGGCTGCTGGCCCCGTTGAAGCTCTCGCGCTGCAACCATCAAGGTGAGAGCATCCAGGCGAAAGTCATTCAGTGGGCCGGCGACGGATGGGATTCGACCGACTGGATCGAGATCGACACACAGCTGTTCGTGCCCATCTTCACTGCCAAGGCAGAGGAGCTTGCAAAAGAGCAGGGCGTCCCGAAGCGCGACCTGCCCGAGTGCGAAGCGTAAGTGAGCAGCGGGCACCGTCTTGAGCACTGGCGATTTTCTCAAGGTTGAAAATATCCAGGTTCACTACGGGCAGGCAATACTAGCCCTGCAGGATGTAACGATAGTCGTCGAACAGGGATCAATCGTGTCCCTGTTCGGCGCCAACGGCGCCGGGAAAACCACTACCCTCAAGGCCATCTCCAAGCTCCTGGGGCAGGAGCGGGGTGAAATCACCAAGGGCAGGATCACCTGGCAGGGTGAGTCGATCGAGCGCTATTCCGCTTCCGACCTCGTAGCCAAGGGCATCGTCCAGGTGCTGGAAGGCAGGCATGTATTTCCTCAACTGACCGTAGAAGAAAACCTGATGGCCGGCGCTTTCGTACGCCAGCCAAACCGTGCCAGAATGGCTTCAGACCTGGAACAGGTCTACGAGTGGTTTCCACGCCTCAAGCTGCGGCGCAAAAGCAGGGCGGGACTCGCTTCGGGCGGTGAGCAGCAAATGCTCGCGATTGGTCGCGCACTCATGACAAAGCCCATCCTGGTCCTGCTGGACGAGCCCTCAATGGGACTGGCCCCGGTAATCATCCAGGAGATCTTCGAAATCATCAAGTCGATGAACCGGGAGAATAATGTGAGTTTTCTGATCGCCGAGCAGAACATCAACCTTGCCATGAAGTATGCCAACTACTGCTACGTATTGGAAAACGGAAATGTCGCCGTGTCCGGAAAAGCCGACGAACTGTCCGTGCGTGATGATATCAAGGAATATTATCTCGGCTCGGGCAACCCCTGAATCTTCCCTGTGCACGGAACGGTTGTACCCAAAAGCCGGCTGCGGGTGCCTTGCATCCTTCCCATGCCAACCCCTGATTTGAATACCGGATCAGGCGGCGCAGGGTGACTGAAGGGCCTCGGACAAGATGCTGTTGATCAGGTCAAAGTCCTCCTGGGCCAGCCCCAGCATGCCAAAATGGCCCCACAGGGTGGGGACCTGTCTCAACTCGCTGCCCGGAATCATCTCCTGCTCATATTTGCAGTCCGTGAGCGGGATGAACATGTCCTGCGTAAAGGCAATGACAAAGACTTTCGCCCTGATGGACCCCAGCGTGTCCTTCAGGCTCTTTCCCGAAACCGCACACACGTCCCCCCGTTTCCATTTCGAGGCCATGCACAGCAGGTTGTTCGGGTCCATGGGCTTGAACCAGGTTTCCCAAAAACCGCTCAGGTAACCGTCCAGCGAGGCAATCCCCAGATCGGTCCACTTTTCCTGCCGGTAGAATTCCGTGCAGTTGCCCATCAGGGCAAACACGTGTGCAAGCCGCTTCAGGCCCAGTTCCACTGCATGGGGTTGCGTGTACCGGCCGTGTTCCCAGGCCGGATCAGACTTCAGCGCCTCACAGAACACCTCCACGTACAGGGAGTCATGCGGGGTGGTTCTCGCAGTCCCCCCTATCGGGGCAGCCCGCCTGACCATTTCCGGATACCTCACGCACCATTCGTACGTCTGCTGCCCACCCATGGACCAGCCAAGGACCAGGTCTATGCTTTTCACGCCGAACTTTTCAGTCAGCAGCCTGTGCTGTGCACGAACGTCATCCCCGATCGAGATTTGCGGAAAGTCAGGCCCCTCATCAGGAGGGGGAGCATTGTGAGGCGAGGTCGACAGGCCGCTGCCCAGCTGATTCGGTACGACAATGAAGTATTTCTCGGGATCCAGCGCCAGACCCTTTCCGATATATTTTTCCATGGCCTTGTTGGTGCCTGAAAACATGACCGTAAACACGATGGCATTGGTCTTTTCCGAATTCAGTTCGCCGAAACACGAATACGCCAGCTGGCAGTCTGCAAGCGTCCTGCCGCATTCAAGCTGGAAATCGCCGAGTTCAAACAGCGAGTACGGGCCGTGGTTTTCCTGGGAATAATACTCGTTTTCCACTTGACAGCTCCCTCAACCTTGCATGGGCAATTGTCGTAAGTAGTTGTTTGGCAGGCTGGCAGCGCCCAAGAAGGCAAGGCGGCACACATGTCTGCCGTACCATGCATGTTGGTTGACAATTAGTCACACAGCATTACCATTGAATCAATCTAGTGTCAACTCAAAGCATGGTTATAAGAAAATGTCAAAACAAATTCACATGAATGCTTTTACCATGTGCTCCATCTGCTTTCATTCGAAGGGCCAATGGAAACACCCCCTTGATCAATCCTCGATGGGCTACAAGGACGTGAACTACTGGGTTGATATCGCCAAAACCCTGGAACGCGGCTGTTTTGACAGCCTGTTCCTGGCAGATGTGCACGGAACCTACAATGTCTACAAGGGGTCGCGTGATACCGCAGTGCGGCACAGCACACAAATCCCCAGCAACGACCCTACCCTGGTGATCTCCGCAATGGCCTATGCCACCCGGCATATCGGTTTTGCCTGCACATTCTCCACGAGTTATTTCCCCCCTTACCAGACCGCCAAGCTGTTCTCCACCCTGGACCACCTGACCAAGGGGCGCATCGCGTGGAATATCGTCACCTCCTACCTGCCGGACGCCAACGAGAATTTCGGCATCGGTGAACAGATGGAGCATGACGAACGCTATGACCGGGCGGATGAATACATGGACGTGGTGTACAAGCTGTGGGAACACTCATGGGAAGAAGATGCCGTCATCCGTGATATTGAGAAAGACATCCATACCGACCCCGCCAAAGTGCACGAGATCAATCACAGGGGCAAGTACTTCAATGTCCCTGGCCCGCACATGTGCGAACCGTCCCGGCAACGTACACCGGTCCTGTTTCAGGCGGGCGGTTCGGGCCGGGGGATCGAGTTCGCGGCACGCCACGCCGAGGCAATCTTTGCGATCCACCCGAACATGGAGGTCTCCAAGAATATCATCCGCTCCACTCGCGAAGTCATCGCCAAGCAGGGCCGCGACCCGAACGAGGTAAAGATATTTCCCGGCATTTCCGTAATCGTCGCACCGACCGACGAAGAGGCCCGTCTGAAATTCGAGACCTGCAAAAAATACAGAAGCCCCGAAGGAGCCCTGGCACTGTACTGCGGCTGGGTGGGGGTGGACCTGTCCAAGATCGATGTCAATGAAAAGCTGGCAAATGCCGAGACCAATGCAATCCAGGGACTGCTGAGTTATTTCGCTGAAGCGGATCCGGACCGCGATTGGACGCTGCAGGAAGCGGCCGAGTTCATCTCGATCGGCAGTGTGATGCCAAAATTCATCGGCAGCCCGGCAACGGTCGCAGACGAACTGGAACGCTGGATGGAAGTGACGGATTGTGACGGGTTCAACCTCGTCGTGGCCAACCACCCCACGGGGTACATCGATTTCGTGAACCTGGTGGTGCCCGAGCTGCAGCGACGCGGCCGCATGCGCACGCATTACGATACGAGCACCTTGCGTGAACACTATTTCGGTGCCGGGCACCGGCGGCTTGCGAAAGACCATCAGGCGTTTCGGTCATTGCCCGAGTGGAAACTGTCTGGAGAACCCAGAAAATCGGCAGCTACAGCCTGACGGCCCTGAAACCCTTTCAGGCTCCAGCACTTAAACAGGCACCCGGCTCTCCGGGGTTTCATGCAGGCCTGTATCGCCTGGGGTGAACGGCCCCGCAGGGTTGCTACCGGTAGGCGCCGTGTCTTTGCAGGACTTCTATTTCGTACCCGTCCGGGTCCTTGATAAAGAAGAATTTTGCGAGCAGTTCCCCTCCAGGACTGAATGAAACAATGTCCTGGGGCTCGTAGCCAAGGGACTGGATGCGGTCATGTTCCGCCTCCAGGTCATCAACACACATCGCAATATGTCCATAGCCGTTGCCGTGTGTGTAAGGCTCAGTCTGGCCTTTGTTCAGGGTTAACTCAATCTCGACATCATTCTCATCATTGCCCAGGTATACCAGGGCGAAGTCATCAAAATCCAGGTAGCGCTTTTCTTTTATGTTAAATACGTCCTCATAAAAGCTTTTGGAGCGCTCCACGTCCAGCACGCGAATCATCGAATGAATTATTTTAGCCATGTTCAGTCACTCGCTAACATGTACAAATCGTCTCGTTTGCCCGAACTGCAGTCATTTTCTGCCCTTCGGGCCAGTCCATTGTAAGATTTTGCCTAAAAAGTGTCCATAGGATGCACCGGGTCAGGCTGCAGGCTGCACACTGCCTGCAACTTTCACCGGAGCACTGTATCTCCAGGCTATTTCCTGCTATACAGAAGGCTTCCACAAACACCATTTTATGCAGCAGGCTAGCGTGAAAGACATGACCGACCGGTATGGCGTCATCGGCAACCCGATCGCACACAGCCGGTCCCCCGACATTCACCGCCTGTTTGCCGAACAGACGGGCGAACACATTACCTACGAGAGGATCCTCGCCACGCGACAGGATTTCACGCAGGTCGTGAGGCAGTTTCAGGACGACGGGGGCAAGGGCCTGAACGTGACCCTGCCGTTCAAGCACGATGCCTGCGAGCTCGTGGACCAGATCACGGAACTTGCCGACCACGCCGGGGCCGTCAACACCCTCCTTCTGCAGGACGACGGGACCTGCATCGGTGCGAACACGGACGGGATCGGCCTGCTGCGCGACCTGAAAAAGTCCCTGCAGCTGCCGCTGCACGCGCGCAAGATCCTGGTGCTGGGCGCCGGTGGCGCCGCACGGGGCATCATCGAGCCCCTGCTCGGGGAACGGCCCGACATCCTGCTGATCGCAAACCGGACCAAGGCGAACGCCCGGGCCATCGCGGACACCTTCCAGGAGGCCGGCCCCGTATGGGGCTGCAGCCTGGACGAAATCCCGTCCAGGCCGTTTGACCTGATCCTGCACGCCACCTCGGCAGGCCTGCAGCACCGCGAGCTGGCCCTGCCCGCAGGCCTGGTCGGCCCGCACACCTGCTGCTACGACCTGATGTACGGCGATACCCCCAGCCCGTTCATGCAATGGGGCCGTGAGCAGGGCGCTGAGCGGGTGGTGGACGGGTTCGGGATGCTGCTCGAACAGGCCGCGGAATCCTTCTACCTGTGGCGGGGCAAGCGCCCGGATACCGCGATGGCCTGCCGGTGCCTGCGCCCGCAGCCTCCCGCATGACGCGCCCCGCGGCCTCCATCAAGCCCCCCGGCAGGCTGGTCCTGTACGCCAGGCTGGTGCGCCTGGACAAGCCGGTCGGCACCTTCCTGCTGCTCTGGCCCGCTCTCTGGGCCCTGTTCCTGGCATCCGGCGGCAGGCCGGACTCCACCATTCTCGCGGTCTTCGTCGCGGGCGTGGTGCTGATGCGCGCGGCCGGCTGTGCGATCAACGACTTTGCCGACCGGGACATCGACCCGCACGTGGCCCGTACCCGGGACCGCCCGCTGGCCAGCGGGGCGCTGGCCCCGCATGAGGCCCTACTGGTGGCGTGCGTGCTGGCCGGGGTGGCGTTCGCGCTCGCGGTGCTGCTGCTGAACTCCCTTACGCTCCAGTTCGCCCTGGCCGCGGCCGTACTCGCCGCCAGCTACCCGTTCATGAAAAGGCTGCATGCCCTGCCGCAGGTACATCTTGGCGTGGCCTTTGCCTGGTCCGTGCCGATGGCGTACACGGCCACGACCGGCAACAGCCCGCCACCGGTCGCGTGGCTGCTGTTCGCCTGCTCGGTGCTCTGGACCGTGGCCTACGACACCATGTACGCCATGGCCGACCGCGAGGACGACCGCAAGCTCGGCGTGAAGTCCACGGCCCTCCTGTTAGGTACGGCCGACCGGCTGGCGGTAGGGCTGATGCAGGGGCTGGTGCTTGCCGGACTCGCCGCGACGGGCTGGCTCGCGGGGCTGGGCTGGCCCTACCATGCCGCGCTGGGCGCAGGCGCCGGCCTGTTCTGCTACCAGCAGGTGCTGATCCGCAACCGGGAAGCCCCTCGCTGCCTGCGCGCCTTCCTGAACAACCAGTATTTCGGGCTGGTGATCTTCGTCGGAATCCTCGCCTCGTACCTGGTCCGGGCGGCCTGATGCCGGGCCTGCACGGTGACAGAACAGGCCGGGCATGCCAGGGAATGCCGGCCCGGGCGTCCGGTGAAGTTGACACCCCGGTGCAACCGGCTAGACTTGCATGGCAGGGACAGAATTTTCTATCCGGGACCTTTTATTGAATACCATTGAGCCCCCTCGAAACGACTGGCAGCTGGAAGAGGTGCTGGAGCTGTACGCGCTGCCGTTCAACGACCTGCTCTACCGGGCCCACCAGATCCTGCGCGCCTGGCATGACCCCAACCGGGTACAGGTGTGCACCCTGCTCTCCATCAAGACCGGGGCCTGTCCCGAGGATTGCGCCTACTGCCCGCAAAGCGGCCATTACGATACCGACATCGAACCGGAGCGCCTGCTGTCGCTCGAAGAGGTCGAACAGACGGCGGCGGCCGCCCGGGCCGGCGGTGCTTCCAGGTTCTGCATGGGTGCGGCCTGGCGCAACCCGACGGACCGCCATCTCGATCACGTCGTGGAGATGATCCGCGTGGTGCGCGAGGCGGGACTCGAGACCTGCATGACGCTCGGGATGCTCACGCAGGCCCAGGCGCAACGGCTGCGCACGGCCGGGCTCGACTACTACAACCACAACCTGGACACCTCGCCGGAGTTCTACGGCAGCATCATCACGACCCGCACCTACCAGGACCGGCTGGACACCCTGGAGCACGTGCGCGAGGCAGGCATCCGCGTGTGCTGTGGAGGCATCATCGGCATGGGCGAGTCCCGCGAGGACCGCGCCGGGCTGCTGCAGCAACTGGCCTGCCTGCCCCGGCATCCGGAATCCGTGCCGATCAACATGCTGATCCGGATCAAGGGCACCCCCCTGTACGATGCGGAGAAACTGGACCCGTTCGAATTCGTCCGCACCCTCGCCGTCGCCCGCATCATGATGCCGAAATCGTTCGTTCGCCTGTCCGCCGGACGCGATGACATGAACGAGCAGACCCAGGCGCTGTGCTTTTTTGCCGGGGCCAATTCGGTCTTCTACGGCGACACCCTGCTTACGGCCGGCAACCCGGCCCCGGAAAAGGACCGCTTGCTGTTTTCCCGTCTCGGCATCGAGGCCGACCGGCTCACCGCCTCACGCGCACCCGGACAGGCCTGAACCGGGCCTGCATGGACGACCTGCCCACGGAACTTGAGCGGCTGCAGGCCGGGCACCTGCTGCGCACCCGGCGCGTGCGGTCTTCCGCCCAGGAGATCGAACCGGTCATCGACGGCAAAAAGGTGCTGTCGTTCTGCAGCAACGACTACCTTGGGCTGGCCAGCCATCCCCGGATCACCGAGCGCCTGGTGCGCACGGCCAGCGAGTCCGGCGTGGGCAGCGGGGCCTCGCACCTCATCACCGGCCATCACACGAGCCACCATGCGCTGGAAGAGGAGCTTGCGGAGTTCATGGGCTGCGAGCGGGCCCTGCTGTTTTCAACGGGGTACATGGCCAACCTGGGGGTCGTCGGGGCCTTCGCCGGGCGCACGTCCGTCGTGTTCGAGGACCGCCTCAACCATGCATCGCTGATCGATGCGGCCGTGCTGGCCCGGGCCCGGCTGAAGCGCTACCGGCACCTGGACACGGAGGAACTGCAGCAGAAGCTGGAAGCGGTATCGGGTCATCCCGGGCTGATTGCAAGCGACGGCGTATTCAGCATGGACGGGACCGTCTGCCCGGTGAAGCGCCTGCAGGAGATCGCCCGGGTCTGCAGCGCCAGGCTCGTCATCGACGATGCGCACGGCATCGGCGTGCTGGGTCCGCATGGGAAAGGCTGTACGGAGGGCCGGCTCGAAAAGGACACGCTCGTCGTCGGTACCCTGGGAAAGGCCTTCGGCACCTTCGGCGCATTCGTCGCCGGCCCGGGGGACAGCATCGAATGGTGTGTCCAGCGGGCCAGGAGCTATGCCTACACCACGGCCCTGCCCCCACCCCTGGCCGATGCGGCCCGTGCAGCCCTGCAACTGATCCGCGAGGAACCCTGGCGCAGGGAAAGGCTGCATGCACTGGTCGGCTACTTCCGCAAGTGTGCAGCAGAGCAGGCCCTGCCGGTCACCGCATCGGTCACGCCGATCCAGCCCGTGATGACCGGTTCGGCGGATGCAGCGCTCAGGCTCAGCCAGACCCTGCACGAGCATGGAATCCTGGTCCCCGCCATACGCCCGCCGACCGTCGCCAGGGGGCAGGCCCGCCTGCGGGTGACGTTTTCCGCCATGCACACCGAGACGCACATCGACCGCCTGGTCGAGACCTTGGCAAAGGCCTTGCAGCCTGCCAGGACCAATCACGACGAGACGAGCCATTCGGCCACTTAAGCCGAGCAAGGAACCCTAGTGTCCAGATCGTGAATTACCAGCGGTTCTTCGGACCAGGAGAGGCATTCGGCCATGGGGGCACTGACCAGCTGCACGCCGTCAATGCATGTCGAGCAGTGCCGCGTCCGGCCCGGCGAGGCCCGCACATCTAGATCAGGGTGCCGGTTGAGCGATCGAAAAGGCGCCTCGGATGTCACCGACCTCGAATCCGCGTGCCTGATCTTCCGGGTACAGGGCGTCGAGCGCCGCGGCGACCTCCGGCGTGATGCCGGTGCCGTGGCACATCGTGCACACCGGCTGCGTGCCGATGGCCTTCATGTAGCGGAAGGTTCGCTGCCCGTCGCGGACCACGAACTCGGCGTGGTCAATCCCGGCAGGGTCTTCGCCGGCGGCCTTGCGAGTCTCGAAGCCGCGCAGCACGGCGAGTTCCCACGCATCGGGCGCGTTGGCGGGGTTGCGCAGCTTCAAGCTCGTGCGCCCGATGTGCCAACCCCGCTCGTCCGATGCCTCCGCCGCGATGTCCGGTGCAGCGATCTTGCACACCTCGATCGCGGCGGTGGGACCGCCGGCGGTCATGGCCGACACCAGCTGCTCCTGCAAGGCGCCGGCGAACGACTTGATGGCCTCCCGGCTGGCGCCGATGCGTGCCGCGATGTCCTCGTCGGCGAACGCCGCCGTAGCGCCGCAGAGAGCGACCGCCATCGCGATCGCGGTCGGGAATATGCGCATGGTCCTCTCCTGTCAGGGTGTTCTTTGGGATATTACCCGAAAAATGCGCGAATAGGCGGCCAGTTATCCAGTGATTGATGGGGCAGGGTGTGGTGGTACTGATGCACCCATTGTGTGATCACACACCGTGCTTCGTTCAGTGAGTAAAAGGCTTCCGCATTCAGCACACTCCGTACCGTGAGTGTGCAGTTCAGTTGCCTGGCGGTCTGTAGGTCACGCTCTTTTTCACAGCCCCGTCAATGATCTCCGGTGTCATCAGTACGGTACAGGACACGGTCAAAGCCCCAGCAGCGCTGACGAACATCGAGAACGCGGCTGCCTCCTCTTCATTGGGAAAATCGGCAATCAGCAGGAGGTCGTCGTCTCCGAAAGCATAATAGAAGCCTTCGAGCGTGCCCCCTAACTCCTCCACGGTTTGCCTGAGAGCATCCCTCCGTCCTGTGCCGCCCTCTTTGACCAGACCTTTAATGCCTGCCTGGGTGTAACTTGTTCGAAACAGATACTTAGCCATTTCTCTTCCGCTTATCAGTTTACGATACGTAAATGATGGGTGCTTGCATTGACTCAGTCAAGGTGTTGTCCGTTTTCAAACAAATGAGGCAGATGAACGTTTAAGGTCAAGCCCCCTGGGAATTGGTGTTCCCCAATAAATTGGACCAAAACGTTTGTGAGAATGGCATGATAAATCCCTGTAGAGAGGGGCAGGAAAGCTGAGCAACTGTTAAATTTAGCCTGGGTAATGAATATGAACCAGCCGTTTCAATGGAGCGAGTTCAAGTTCGATTTCCAACCAAAAGAAATTTCAGTATCGATGACGGTATGTTACCAAAGGGGCCTACATACTTAACTACCTAGCCTCAGTAGTTTTACATAATCCTCACGATATTTCCTGCATGCCTCACATAACACTCACAAAGACTTTAGTACACTGCTCTGTGTCCTGTCTGGCCGTCCCCCAATTGTTCATGTTTGCCGGTCTGGCAGGACAAAAGTAGCCAAGGGTGACGATGCAAGGGAGCGGCTTCTTCTTCAAGCAAGCCAGTTTGAGCCACCGATTCCTCAGCCCGATCCCTTGGCTGCATACTTTCTCCTTATGGACAAAAAGAAAGTTCAGGCCAAGCCATACAAGAAGAAACCCACTCCAGAGTGGTTCCTTAACCTGTTGGATCGGTATAACACGATGGTCGAAGCCATACCCTTTTGGCAGATTGTGTTTATCATCTTCGCCCTTACTGCATGTGTGATGATCTTGGGCGTGACGCTGTTTATGATGGAGTTAAATATATAAGTCCGCTAAAAGGCTATTCGGTTAGTAAGGTCTATAATCCCCTTACCAAAATATTGGGGCAACTAACTTCGTTAAATGCAGTACGTTACGTTTCCTTTCAATCCTCATTACAGTAATTTGAGTTGTCCTATAATTTCCAATTACATCCCATATTTTCCACTGTAAAAATTTGAAATTCGGAATGGATCAAAAATCTGAAAAACTGGATGTCATGTCGATTCAATGCCGGTTATGCCGGTACGGGCACGTGCCGGACTGACGCCTGGAATCGCGAAGATCCGGCCTGGTCGGACCGTGCACGGCATCCAGGCAGCGTCGAATCTGGTAAACTGGCGCCATGTCACTTGCCAACAAGAACATCCTGCTGGGCGTGACCGGCGGTATCGCGGCCTACAAGAGCGCGGAACTCGTGCGCGAACTGGTGGAGGCCGGTGCCCGGGTGCGCGTGGCCATGACCCGCAAGGCACGGGAATTCGTCACCCCGCTGACTTTCCAGGCCCTGTCCGGACACCCGGTGGCCACGGACGAGGCGGATTTCTCCCAGGCCGGGCACGGCATGGACCACATCGCCCTGGCACGCTGGGCCGATGCGGTACTGATTGCCCCGGCCAGCGCCAACACGCTTGCCAAGCTCACCCATGGCAGGGCGGATGACCTGTTGAGCACCGTCTGCCTGGCGACCCGCGCCCCGATCGCCCTGGCCCCGGCCATGAACCAGGCCATGTGGTCCCATCACGCCACCCAGAGCAACTGTGAAACGCTTGAAAAGCGCGGCGTCATGCTGCTGGGTCCGGCCTCCGGCAAGCAGGCGTGCGGGGAGATCGGAGAAGGCAGAATGTTCGAGGCGCACCAGCTGCTGCTTTCGCTCAGCGGGCTTTTCAGCACCGGCGAACTCGAGGGGCTGAACGTGCTGGTCACGGCCGGGCCGACCCGGGAGCCCATTGACCCGGTACGCTACCTCAGCAACCGCAGTTCCGGGCGCATGGGCTACGCGCTGGCCGAGGCGGCCCGCGATGCCGGCGCCGCCGTGGAACTGGTTTCAGGCCCGGTGGCCCTGCAGGCCGGAGAAGACATCCGTTGCAGGCACGTCGACACGGCACAGGAAATGCTGGAGGCCGTGCGGGAAGCCATCGCGCGCCAGCACATCTTTATCGGCTGCGCGGCCGTCGCGGATTACCGGCCGGCATCCAGGCAGCCTGAAAAGATCAAGAAACTGCAGGATGCCCTGTCCCTGCCGCTGATGCGCAACCCGGACATCATTTCCGAGATCACCCAGCTCGAGGACCGGCCCTTCGTGGTGGGCTTTGCCGCCGAAACCCGGGCGCACGAAAAGCACGCGCTGCAGAAACTGGCCAGCAAGCAGCTCGACATGATCGCCTGCAACGACGTGACGGACCCCCGATGCGGGTTCGACAGCGAGGAAAATGCGCTGGAAGTCTACTGGCCGGGCGGGCACCGCTCGCTGGCGCAGGACACCAAACCCAAGATCGCGCGCGCGCTGGTCAGCGTGATTGCCAAACGTTACGCCAGCACGCACAAGCGGGGCAATGTCACAGTCCTTAAAAAAGTCAAAGACCGAAGTCAGAATTCTTGACGACCGCATCGGCAGGGAGATTCCCCTTCCTGCCTACGCCACCTCCGGCTCGGCAGGCATGGACCTGCGCGCCTGCCTGGACAGTCCCGTGCGCCTGGCGCCCGGTGAAACGGTCCTGGTCCCGACCGGAATTTCCATCCACATCCGGGACCCCGGCCTGACGGCCACGATCCTGCCGCGTTCCGGGCTGGGCCACAAGCACGGGATCGTGCTGGGAAACCTGGTGGGCCTGATCGACTCCGACTACCAGGGTCCGCTCATGGTCTCCCTCTGGAACCGCGGCACACGCCCGTTCGACGTGAACATCGGAGACCGCATCGCCCAGCTGGTCATGCTCCCGGTCGTGCACACCGAGTTCGAGATCGTGGAGGCGTTCACCGCGTCCGAGCGCGGCACCGGTGGTTTCGGCCACTCAGGCGTCAAGTAGGCCCCGCCCGCCGTTCCCGGTGCTGCCCGTCAACCCGCACATCTTCCGCGCCTACGACATCCGGGGCGTGGTGGAGACCGACCTGACGCCCGACGTGGTGCAGCAGATCGGATTGGCGCTGGGCACCCTGTACCCGGCCAGCAAGACGGTCGTGATCGGGCGCGACGGGCGGCTGAGCAGCCCGATGATGGCCCGGAACCTCGGCCAGGGACTGCAGGCCAGCGGGTGCCGGGTCATCGACATCGGCGAGGTGCCCACGCCCGTGCTGTACTACGCGACCCGCTCCCTGGATACCGGGGCCGGCGTGATGGTCACCGGCAGCCACAACCCGCCCGAGTACAACGGCCTCAAGATCATCATGGGCGGCAAGACCCTGCACGGAGAAGCGATCCAGGCCCTTTGCCGGCGCATCACGACCGGGCCCCTGCATACGGGCACTGGCAGCCTGCAGCGGGAGGAAGTGCTGGACTCCTATCTCGCACGCATTCTCGAGGACGTGCGCCTGGACCGGGCGCTGCGGGTCGGAGTCGACTGCGGCAACGGGGTCGCGGGGCCGGCCGTGCTGCGGTTGCTTGACGGGCTGGGTTGCGAGGTCACTGGCCTGTACTGCGAGGTCGACGGAAACTTCCCCCATCACCACCCCAATCCCAGCGACCCGGAAAACCTCCGGGAACTGGTCCGCTGCGTGCAGGACCACGCGCTGGACCTGGGCCTGGCATTCGACGGGGACGGGGACCGCCTCGGTGTGGTCGACGACCGGGGCAGGGTCCTGTGGGCGGACCGCCAGATGATGCTGTACGCCCGGGACGTGCTGTCGGAAAACCCGGGCGCCCAGGTCATATTCGACGTGAAATCCTCGAAAAACCTGCGCGACGTGATCGAACAGGCCGGCGGCAGGGCCGTGATGTGGAAAACCGGGCACTCCCTTATCAAGAACAAGATGGCCGAGACCGGTGCGCTGCTCGCCGGAGAACTGAGCGGCCATGTCTTCTTCGGGGACCGCTGGTACGGCTTCGACGATGCACTGTACACGGCGTCGCGCCTGCTGGAAATCATCGCCGGGCAGCCGCTTTCGAGCAGCGAGCTGTTCGCCTCGCTGCCCGATGACCTGTGCACGCCCGAAATCTACGTGCACCTGGAGCAGGACGGGGCCCAGCACGCCTTCATGCAGGCGTTTTGCCGCCAGGTCCGCCTGCCGGGCGCGCAGATCTCGACCCTGGACGGGGTCCGTGCGGAGTACCCGCAGGGCTGGGGGCTCGTGCGTGCCTCCAACACCACGCCCTCCCTGGTCATCCGCTTCGAGGCCCGCACAGCCAGTGCGATGGAAACCATCCAGGCCGCCTTCAGGGAGCAGCTCCTGAAGACGGATTCCGGTCTGGACTTGCCTTTTTAGGCATTTTCCCCTACAAACCGTTACCATTTGCCGGAATTCCAGCCACACGAAGCCGATGCAGTCCGAAAACGCAGCCAACATTGCCAAGGTCCTGACCGAGGCCCTGCCCTACATCCAGAAGTTCACGGGGAAAACCATCGTGATCAAGTACGGGGGCAACGCCATGGTCGACGAAGCGCTCAAGAGCAGCTTCGCGCGCGACGTGGTGCTGCTCAAGCACGTGGGGATCAACCCGATCATCGTGCACGGGGGAGGACCCCAGATCGGCAAGCTGCTGGAGAAAACCGGCAAGCCCAGCCGCTTCGTGGATGGCCTGCGGGTGACGGACAAGGAGACCATGGACATCGTCGAAATGGTTCTTGGGGGACTGGTCAACAAGGAAATCGTCCAGTTGATCAACCAGCATGGCGGGCGGGCCACCGGGATTACGGGCAAGGACGGCGGGATGGTCTATGCCAGGAAGCTGACCCTGACCCGGGATGCGCCCGCATCCGGGACGCCCGAAACCATCGACCTCGGGCACACGGGGGAAGTGATCGGCGTGGACCCCTCGTTGCTGCACCACCTGACCGAGGAGCAGTTCATCCCGGTCATCGCGCCGACGGCGAGCGATGCCAGCGGCAACACGCTGAACATCAATGCCGACTCGGTCGCCGGCAAGATCGCCGCGGTACTGCAGGCAGAAAAGCTGATCCTGCTGACCAACACCGTGGGCGTGCAGAAGGACGGCCAGCTGCTGACCGGGCTGGACTACCGGGAAATCGAGGCGCTCATCTCAAGCGGCGTCATCCGGGAAGGCATGCGGCCCAAGGTGATGTGTGCCTGGGATGCCGTGGCCTCGGGCGTGAAGGCCGTTCACATCATAGACGGCAGGGTCCAGCATGCCGTGCTGCTGGAACTGTTTACCAGCGAGGGGGTCGGCACCCTGGTACATCGCTGATCCGGGCGCATACGGTTCAGGAAGCCTGGCCCCCGAAACGCTTCGTGTACTCGCGGATCTGTTCGACCGGCTTGCGGTAGCGCGAGTCGGATGCCGCGTACTGGATCAGGTCCTGGATATCGGCCACGGCAATCACCTCGATCCCGTGCTGCTGCTTGACTTCCTCCACCGCGGACAGCTCCTGCGATGTCCCCCACTCCATGCGGTCGAAGGCGATGACCAGTCCCAGCGGCTCGGCGCCGTGCTCGCGGATGACTGCAATCGACTCCCGGACGGCGGTGCCGGCCGTGATGACATCGTCCACGATCAGCACCCGGCCCTGCAGGGGGGCGCCAATCAGGCTGCCGGTGTCCCCGTAGTCCTTGTGCTCCTTGCGGTTGAACGCGTAGGGCATGTTCACGCAATGCCGGCTGGACAGGGCCGTGGCCACCGTGGCGACCAGCGGGATGCCCTTGTAGGCGGGCCCGTACAGCATGTCCGCCTGGATGCCTGACTGGTTGATGGCCTGGGCGTAAAACCGGCTCAGCCTGTCCAGGGACTGGCCGTCGTTGAACAGCCCGGTATTGAAAAAATAGGGGGCCACCCGCCCGGACTTGAGCGTGAACTCGCCGAACAGGATGACCTTCTTCTCTATGGCAAACCGGATGAATTCCTGGCTGTTAGTCATGGACTGGCCGGTTCTCGGCCTCCTCCCTGTGCACACTGCCTGCCCGCAACCCTCTCCGGCGGGCGGCGGCGATTGATGTTCCGGGCGAAAGGATACCGCACTGGATGCAAAAGTGCCTGCGAAAATTCCAGGCTCACGGGACCGCCCGCACAAGGCGCGCCCTGCGGTTCAGTGATACCGTTCAACATAGGCGTCCAGCTCGGCAAGTCGGGCGGCCTTGGAAGATTCATCGAGAAAGGAGCCGGTGAACGAGTTGCGCGCGATGCGGTGCAGCTCCTCGCCCGTCAGCCCGAGCGCTTCCTGGACCGCGGCGTAATTGTCATTGATGTAGCCGCCAAAATAGGCCGGGTCGTCCGAGTTGACGGTCACGGCAAGCCCCCGGTCCAGCATGGTTTTCAGGGGATGGCGGGCCATGCAGTCGACCACGGCAAGCCGCACGTTCGACAGGGGGCATACCGTGAGCACCTTGCCTTCCCGGGCCAGGCGCCGGGTCAGTTCCGGATCATCGAGGGCGGCGTTGCCATGGTCGATCCGGTCGATGCCGAGCACCTCGACGGCTTCCCGGACATAGGAGGCCGGGCCCTCTTCCCCGGCATGGGCCAGCAGCCTGTAGCCCTGCTCGCGGGCACGCCGGTAGACGCCGGCAAACTTGCCCGGCGGATGGCCCCGTTCCGCCGCATCCAGGCCCACGCCGGTGATCCCGTCACGGAAAGGGGCGGCCGCCTCCAGCACCTCCAGCGCCTCCCGTTCGGACAGGTGGCGCCAGAAACACATGATCAGTTCAGACGTGATGCCGAACACCTTTCCGGCATCGATACGGGCCTGCTGGATACCCTGCATGAAGGTCTCGAACGCGATGCCGCGGGAAGTGTGTCCCTGCGGGTCGAAGAAGATCTCCGCGTGGCGCACGCAGTCGCCATGGGCCCGCTCGAAATAGGCCCAGGTCAGGTCGTAGAAATCCTGCTCGCTGCGCAGCACCGCCATGCCCTGGAAAAAGAGATCCAGAAACTCCTGCAGGCAGCCGAAGCGGTAGGCGGCGCGCGTCTCCTCCACCGAGCCGAAGCGCAGGCGCACGCCATTGCGCTCGGCCAGCGCGAACATCATCTCCGGCTCAAGACTGCCCTCGATATGCATGTGCAGTTCTGCCTTGGGAAGGCTGTCGATAAATGGCCTCATTTCATTCATGTCCAATCCTCCGGGCCTCGTGGTACGGCCGCAGTCGGTGCCCCGAGTGTACCGTCCTGCAGGACAAACCGTAAAGGGCACGGCGCCGGCCCGGGCCCTGCGGCTGGACAAAACCCCGCAGCCGTGCACAATGTGCCGTAAAACCAGGATCCACTACTCGACGGTGATTTCCCGATGAACTACACGCTCGGTCCCTTTCTTGCCGCCTCCCTGGCGCTGGCCGAGGCGGCCGCGGAGCGCCCGGCCCTGCCGGACGGTTTTGTCTACCTGGACCAGGCCATACCCGAGCTGGTCATTGAGTTGCGTTATGCCACCCCGGACAACTTCGTCGGGCAGCCGGTCGACGGCTACCGGCATGCCCGGGCGGTCCTGACCGCACCCGCCGCAGAGGCACTGGCCGGGGTTCAGGCCGCACTGCGGCCATTCGGCCTGGGGCTCAAGGTCTTCGATGCCTACCGCCCCCAGCACGCGGTCGATCACTTCGTGCGCTGGGGCAGGGACCTGCAGGACCAGCGGGCCAAGCCGGAGTATTACCCCGATGTCGCGAAGGAGGACCTGTTCAAGCTGGGCTACATCGCGGCCCGCTCCAGCCACTCGCGGGGCAGCACGGTGGACCTGACGATCGTCTACCGGGACCGTGCCGGCCGGGTGCGCGAACTCGACATGGGCTCTCGCTTCGACTTCTTCGGCAAGCGGTCCTGGCCGGACAACGCCGCGATCCCGGCCGCACAGCGCGCCCACCGCATGCTCCTGCAGAACCTGATGAAGGCACACGGCTTCGTTCCCTACGACCAGGAATGGTGGCATTTCACGCTTCGCGACGAGCCCTACCCGGACACGTACTTCGACTTCACGATCCAGGGTTCGCCGTGATGCACCGTATCGCCGTGCGCACCGGGGAGAATTCCCCGGCCGTGCATTACGGGGCCGCAGCCATTATGCTTGCATCCCATGCGCATCATCACCCTGAACGTGAACGGCATCCGGGCGGCCGCCCGCAAGGGATTTTTCGCCTGGCTGGCCCGGCAGGACGCGGACCTGGTCTGCCTGCAGGAAACCAAGGCGCAGCGACACCAGCTGGAGCAGGATACGATCTACTTCCCCGCCGGATACCACTGCCATTACGCGGATGCACTGAAAAAAGGCTACAGCGGGGTGGCGGTGTACAGCCGCCACTGGCCGCAGCGGATCCTCAGCGGCTACGGTGACCGCGAATTCGACGAGGAGGGACGCTACCTGGAACTGCAGTTCGGCACCCTCGCGGTGGTTTCCGTGTACGCGCCCTCCGGGTCTTCCAGCGATGCACGCCAGCAGGCCAAGTACCGCTTCATGGACAGCTTCATGCAGCACCTGAAAAAGCTCAAGCGCCGGCGCAGGCCCTACATCCTGTGCGGGGACTGGAACATCGCGCACCGGGAGATCGACCTCAAGAACTGGCGCGGCAACCGGAAGAATTCCGGCTTCCTGCCGGAAGAGCGTGCCTGGCTGGACACCCTGTTTGGCAGGGTGGGCTACCTGGACGTGTTCCGTGAGATCAACCAGCAGGAAGACCAGTACACCTGGTGGTCCAACCGCGGCCAAGCCTGGGCCAAGAACGTCGGCTGGCGCATCGACTACCACGTCGCGTCCCCCGGCCTGGAAGGCAAGGCGCTGCGTGCCGGCATCTACCTCAAGGAAAGGTTTTCCGACCATGCGCCACTCACCATAGACTACGACCTCGCGATTTGATCCTGTCAAAAGACAAGCTCCTGTTGTGGGGAAACGCCTTCGGCGTGTACACCCGGCCCCGGGTCATCGCCATGCTGTTTCTGGGCTTTTCCGCGGGGCTGCCGCTGTTTCTCGTGTTCGGCACGCTTTCCGTGTGGCTGCGACGCGAGGGGATCGACCGCACGACCATCGGTTTCGTCTCCTGGGTCGCCATCCTGTACGGGTTCAAGTTCGTGTGGGCGCCGCTCGTCGACCGCCTGCCGCTGCCGCTGCTGACCGCCTGGCTGGGCCAGCGGCGCAGCTGGATGCTGCTTGCGCAATGCGGGGTGCTGGCCGGCCTGTGGCTGATGGCCGCGAACAATCCGGCCGCCTCGCTGAACACCCTGGTGGCCGCTGCCCTGCTCGTGGCATTCAGTTCCGCCACCCAGGACATCAGCATCGACGCCTGGCGCATCGAGGCGGTCCCCGTGGACCTGCAGGGGGCCATGGCCGGCACGTACCAGCTCGGCTACCGCCTGGGACTGATCCTAGCCGGAGGCGGTGCCCTGGTGATTGCGGGCAACAGTTCCTGGAACCTCGCGTACTTCACCATGGGATGTGCCATGCTCATCGGCATGCTGACCACCCTGCTGGTCAGTGAACCCCAGCACCCGGCCCGCGCGCCGGCCTCCCCCCGGCACACGCACGCGCTGCACCGGCTCGGGGTCTGGTTCGTCGAAGCGGTGGTGTTTCCCTTCGTCGAGTTTTTCAAGCGCAACGGTGCGATGGCCCTCGTGATCCTGCTGTTCATCGGCCTGTTCCGCATCAGTGACATCACCATGGGCGTCATGACCGGCCCGCTGTATGTGGACATGGGCTTCACGGACGAGCAGATCGGCTGGGTCTCCAAGACCTTCGGGATCATCGTCACGATCGTGGGGGCCCTGCTTGGCGGGGTGCTGGTGATGCGCTACGGAATCCTACCCATGCTGATCGTCGCGGCCGTGCTCGTCGTGACCACCAACCTGGTGTTTGCCTGGCTGTCCACCCTGGGCCCGGAGATCGTCTGGCTGGCCCTGGTCATCACCGCGGACAACCTGAGCGGCGGCATTGCGGGCTCGACGTTCATCGCCTACCTGTCCAGCCTGACCAACCGTGCCTACACGGCCACCCAGTACGCCCTGTTCAGTTCACTGATGCTGCTTCCCGCCAAGTTCATAGGCGGGTTTTCAGGCAAGGTCGTGGACGAGTACGGCTACATCCTTTTCTTTCTCTATGCCGGACTGCTCGGGATTCCCGCCGTGCTGCTGGCCATCTACCTGATGTCCCGCAAAGACAGGTTCCAGGGGGCCGTGCGCACTGAACCCTGACCGGTCCGGCATTCGCCTGCCCGAGGCCCATCCGGGCCGGTTTACCGTCTCCTGATGTTGACAAAAACTGTCAAGATGTTTAAAAACTTCCCTCATTATGTTGACAATCTATTCATAAAATGTTTTAAATCAAATCAAGCAGGTTAACAAAAAGGCATTTCAATGCCTCAAGTGCGGACTGTCATGCGAAGGCACTCTGAAAAAACCAAGGCGTTGCGCAGGTTCATTTTGAATAATGTTGCGCAACATCCCACAGGGATAGGCACGCGCTCGGCCGAACGGTTCGGGATTTCCCGCCAGGCGGTTTCAAGGCACCTGAATGACCTTGTAAAAGAAGGTTTGCTTACCGTTACGGGGCAGACCAGGCGCCGGGAATTCAGGTTGCGCAAATCTATTGACGAGCATTTCAGGCTTGCGGTGGACCGCAACAGTGCCGAGGACGTGATCTGGAGTGATTCCATCCAGCCCCTGCTGACGGGTTCAAAAGAGAACGTCTTGGACCTCTGTGAGTATGGATTCACGGAAATGGTAAACAACGTCATTTCCCATTCCGGCTCTGAAACCTTGTCTGTGTCGGTAAAACGCTCAGCAGGGAGAACCCGGTTACAGGTACACGATGAGGGAATCGGGATCTTCAAAAAAATACAGGACGATTTCAGCCTGCACGATCCCCGTCACGCGTTGCTGGAACTCAGCAAGGGAAAGCTGACCTCGGACCCCTCCCGCCATACCGGTGAAGGAATTTTCTTTACCTCGAGAATGTTCGATGTATTCAGCCTCTGGTCGGAAAACTTCTTCTTTGCAAGACGTTTCAAGGGCGATGGATGGCTGACCCAGGCAGACGGGGTAAAACAGTCTGTAAAAGGGACCTGTGTATACATGGAAATTTCAGAGGATAGTGAGCGGGAGATGAAAGAAGTGTTTGATGAGTATGCCTCTGAAGACGCAGGCTGGGGGTTCACCCGGACACATGTGGTGCTGGGTTTGCTTCGCCATGAAAACGGGAAACTGCTCTCCAGGTCCCAGGCCAAGCGCCTGCTGTCACGAACAGACCAGTTTCGAGAGGTGGTGCTGGATTTCCAAGACATTGCCTTCATCGGGCAGGCCTTCGCAGACGAAATTTTCCGTGTGTACAGGAACCGGCACCCGGATGTCGTGCTCCATCGCGTACATACCACAGACGATGTGGAAGAAATGATTGCAAGAGTGACCCGGGAATGAACTTCCCGTCTGATGCACGTTGCAGGGCGTGCTGCGTGCCGCAGCCGGCTGGGTCTCAGAATGAAATGAAACCGGGGGTCTCCGCGCCTTCAGGCCGGCCTGAACCGTTTGAAGCGCCCTGCAAGGGTGTTAACCCTTTGATTTACATGCAATTCCCGTGACAGGAAGGCCTACGGCTGGCTACGCTTGCTCCGGATCCATTTGAGGATGGGCTGCCACTGCTCGCGGTCCACGGCAGTCGCAGCCGGGCCCAGTTCGAAGATCCCCAGGCCGCGCTCGGCCGCACGGATGTAATGCTGGCTGTCCCGCAGCATGGTCAGGAAGGGAATTTTCTGCCGGCGCAGGAAGTCGTCGAGTTCCCAGTAGATCCTGGTGAAATCCCGTGACCGGTTTGCCAGCAGCGCGAGCTTGGCCCTTTTCCGCTGCACGTGTGCGGTGCTTCGGATCTCGTCGATGAAGTCCGCGGCCGCGCGCATGTCCATCGGGGAGGGCAGCACGGGAATCAGGATGCTCTGCGCCCGGCTGGCCAGCCTGCCCAGTGCCGCACCATGCAGGCCGGCCGGAACGTCCATGATCGCGTAGTCCGTGTTGCGCCCCGCGCGCTGGGTGTTCTCCCCGTAGGCCGCGATGCCGCGAATCGGCGCCCGGGCCGGCGGGCGGGCGGCCAGCCATGCCAGGCTGGAACCCTGCGGGTCGAAATCCAGCAGCACCACCTTCTTGTCCCTCGTCGCAAAGTACGAGGCAAGATTCGTCGCCACCGTGGATTTGCCGGACCCCCCCTTGGAATTCATTACCATGATCGTGCGCATGACCTACCTCCCGGGATTAAAAACCTGAGCCAGGCCGCCTGCGGCGGAAACCCGCCGGATACGAGGCGCCTGGCTTCAGGAGTCTTTTAGCAAAACGGGCGAGATTCTGCAATCCGGCCGTCCCCGGCGGGTGGCCGGCAGGGCGGGTGCCCGCATTGTGCGTGTTTTTCGAACTTCACAGCAGATCGATGTGTTTTAGCGAATTTTAGCCGCCAAATTCTGCAATTACCGGTGCATGGTCAGAGGGCCGGGCGTGCCGGCGCGGCGCCTTGTCGATGACACTGAAATGGCACAGGGCCTCCAGTGGCTTGCTCGCCAGGATCAGGTCGATGCGCAGACCCCGGTTGCGGCGGAACGCACCGGCGCGGTAGTCCCACCAGCTGAAGCTGTCCGGTTCCTGCTCGAACAGCCGGAACGTGTCCACCAGGCCCAGGTCCAGCATGGCTTTCAGGGCCTCCCGTTCCGCCGTGCTGCAAAGGATCTTCTCTTCCCAGGCCGCCGGGTCATGCACATCCTGGTCTTCCGGGGCGATGTTGAAGTCGCCCAGGACCACGTAGCGGGGAAAGCGCTGCAGGTCCTGGCGGAGAAACGCGGTCACCTTGCGCAGCCACGCCAGCTTGTAGGCGTACTTGTCGGACCCCACCTCCGAACCGTTCACGACATACAGGTTGAGCACCCGCACCTCCCCGGCCGTCACGGCAAGAATCCGCCGCTGCGGGTCGTCCAGCCCCTCGATTTCCGTACGCACGTCGCGCACCGGCTGCCGGGTCAGGACGGCCACCCCGTTATAGGTTTTCTGACCGGAATAGGCGGCGTGATACCCCGCCTCCCGGACCGCGTCGACCGGGAACTCCTCGTCCACGAGCTTGGTCTCCTGCAGCGCCAGCACCTCGACCGGGTTGTCCTGCAGCCAGTCCAGGACCTGTTCCAGGCGCACGCGCAGTGAATTGACGTTCCAGGATGCGATTCTCACCTTGCAGGCCTCGAGGTCCGGGATCAGGCGTTCCGGGCAGGCCGATGCGGCTACACGTCGAGGTTGGCGGCCGTTAGCGCGTTCTGCTCGATGAACTCGCGGCGGGGCCCTACCTGGTCGCCCATCAGGGTCGTGAACACTTCGTCCGCCGCGATGGCGTCCTCGATATTCACCCTTGTCAGCCGGCGCGTTTCCGGGTCCATGGTGGTTTCCCAGAGCTGCTCGGGATTCATCTCGCCCAGCCCCTTGTAGCGCTGGATGCTCAGGCCGCGCTTGGCTTCCTCGACCAGCCATTCCATGATCTCGATGAAATCACGGCTCGCAAGAGTCCGTTCCCCGCGCTTCACGTAGGCCCCTTCTTCAAGCAGCCCGTCCAGGCGCCTGGCAAACCGGCTCAGGAAGTGAAAATCGGCGGACAGGAAAAAATCCTCGCCGAACACGTCGTCGCGGTCCTGCCCGTGCACCCGCTTGACCAGCACCAGCTGCGAAGCGGCCCGGCCCGCCTGCTCCCTGGCCTCGTAGCGCACGCTGCCGGCCGCCTGCCTGCGGTTCAGCTGCTGTGCGAGGCGTTCAAACCACGCGTACAGGGCCTGTCTTGCCGCCCGGCTTTCAAGGGAATCCACTTCCGGCGCGGGGATGCGCAGCATCTCGACCAGCACCTCCCGTTCGTGTGAACGCTGCAGCCTCTGCAGGGTGGACAGGACCGAAAAGTAGTCCTTGCTCAGCGTTTCCAGCGCGCTGCCCGAAACGGCCGGTGCCGTGGGGTTGACATGCAGCGTGGTGCCGTCCAGCGCCAGCTGCAGCAGGTGTGCGTTCAGCTCGGTGTCATCCTTCACGTACTGTTCCTGCTTGCCCTTCTTGACCTTGTACAGGGGCGGCTGACCGATGTAGATGTGGCCCCGCTCGATGAGCTCGGGCATCTGCCGGTAAAAAAAGGTCAGCAGCAGCGTGCGGATATGCGAACCGTCCACGTCGGCGTCCGTCATCACGATGATCCGGTGATACCGCAGCTTGTCGGGGTCGAACTCCTCCTTGCCGATGCCGCATCCGAGCGCGGTGATCAGCGTGCTGACCTCTGCCGAAGACAGCATCTTGTCAAAGCGTGCCCGCTCGACGTTGAGAATCTTGCCTTTCAGCGGCAGGATCGCCTGGATATGGCGGTCACGGCCCTGCTTGGCCGAGCCGCCGGCCGAATCGCCCTCCACCAGGAACAGTTCGCACAGGGCCGGGTCCTTTTCCTGGCAGTCCGCCAGTTTTCCGGGCAGGCCCGCGACCTCCAGAGCGCCCTTGCGCCGCGTCATCTCGCGCGCCTTGCGCGCCGCTTCCCGCGCGCGCACGGCCTCCACGATCTTGCCCACGATCGCCTTGGCCGAGACCGGATTCTCCATCAGGTAGTCCTGCAGGTGCTCGGACAGCGCCGACAGGACGATGCCCTGGACCTCGGAGGAGACCAGCTTGTCCTTGGTCTGGGACGAAAACTTGGGGTCCGGCAGCTTCACCGACAGGACCGCGGTCAGGCCCTCCCGGACGTCGTCACCGGTCGTGGTGATCTTGTACTTCTTGGCGATGCCCTGTTTCTCGATAAACTGGTTCAGGGTGCGCGTCAGGGCGCTGCGCAGGCCCGCGAGGTGCGTGCCGCCGTCGCGCTGCGGAATGTTGTTGGTAAAGCAGAAAATGTTCTCCTGGTACGAGTCATTCCACTGTAGGGCGGCCTCCACCCCGGTGTCCTCCTGGCGGGTGTCGATGTAAATGACGGAATCGTGCAACGGGTTTTTCTTGGCATTCAGGTGCCGTACGAACGCCCGGATGCCGCCGTCGTACTGGAAGGTATCCCTTTTTCCGGAACACTCGTCCTTCAGCTTGATGCAGACGCCGGAATTCAGGAAGGACAGCTCGCGCAGCCGCTTGGCCAGCACGTCGTAGTGAAACTCGGTGTCCCCGAAGATGTCCGGATTGGGGGTGAACCGGATAAGGGTGCCGGTGCGGTCCGTGTCGGAGAGCCTCTTCAGCGCATATTGCGGCTCCCCGCAGGCGTATTCCTGCAGGTAGCTGCCACCGCCGCGGTACACCCTCAGCAGCAGCCGCGAAGACAGGGCGTTGACGACGGAGACCCCGACCCCGTGCAGCCCTCCCGAGACCTTGTAGGAATTGTCGTCGAACTTGCCGCCGGCATGCAGCACGGTCATGATCACCTCGGCGGCGGAACGGTTCTCCTCCTCGTGCACATCGACGGGGATCCCCCTCCCGTTGTCGGACACCGTCACCGAGCCATCCGAGTGGATATTCACCTGGATCTCCGTGCAATAGCCCGCCAGCGCCTCGTCGATCGAGTTGTCCACCACCTCGAACACCATGTGGTGCAGCCCCGTACCGTCATCGGTATCGCCGATATACATGCCGGGCCGCTTGCGCACGGCCTCGAGGCCCTTCAGTACCTTGATGCTGGTTGAATCGTATGACATGGCCGGTCCGTCCTGTGGAATGCGCCCAGTATACCAGTTTATGCCGCCTGTCCGCGCAGGCGGGTGCAGGTGCCCTGTTTCACGTGAAACATCTCGGCCTGCCGCCAGCCCTGCAGGTCCAGCCGCTCCGGTTCCACCGTGCTGATGAACGTCTGGCACCCCAGGGACTGCACGGCCTGCATCAGGGTCTGTGCATGCGGCCGGTCCAGCTCGGCGCACAGGTCATCCAGCAGCACGATACACGGGCGCTGCGCGTGGTCGCGCAGGTGGCGGATCTGGGCCAGCAGCAGGCTGGCGGCCAGCAGCTTCTGCTGGCCGCGGGAAGCCACCCGCGCGGCGGGCCGGCCGTCCAGGGCCAGGCGGAAGTCTGCCCGGTGCGGGCCCCAGCGCGTGGCCCGGATCTGCCGTTCCTGGTCGGCTGCGCGCTCCAGCGCCTCCTGCAGGGACCGGCACTCCCCGGGCCAGCCCCGGTAATAACTCATGGAAATACCTGCTTCTGGCAACAACTTGCCGGTAAATAACTCGAAAATACGCCTAATTTCCTCGAAAACCTCGAATCTTGTTTTGCCGATCCGTTCCCCGGCCTGCGCGATCTGCCTCGTCCAGGCCTGCAGCGGCCGGCCGCGTTCGCCCTTGCGCAGCAGCTGGTTGCGCTGGCGCAGGCAGCGGCTGAATTGCCTCCAGTCGGACAGGAAGGCGGGTTTCACGTGAAACGCGGACCAGTCCAGGTAATTCCTGCGATACCGGGCGCCCGCTTGGACCAGCCGGTGACTGTCCGGATGGACCGGTACCACGGGCAGGATGCCAGCATGATTGGAAATGGAGTGGACCGGCCGGCGGTCGCAGTGGAGCTGCCGCTCCCCGGCCGACTTGCGAATGCCCAGGTGCTTGCGCATCCCGGCATGCCGGACAGAACCGGTGACTGTGACTTCCCGAGAGCCCCTGCGCAGCAGGGCTTCCAGCTGGCGGCTGCGAAAGGAGCGGCCGCGGCTCAGGAAATCGATGGCCTCCAGAATGCTGGTCTTGCCGGCGCCGTTGGCCCCGCAAAACACCGTGACCTCCTCACCCGGCGTGACTTCCAGGTGCTCCAGGATCCTGAAATTCCGGGCCTCGAGGGAACACAGCACCTGCGTGAACAGGCGCCCTCTACAGGCGCATGGGCATGATCACGTAGCGGCTCTGCGGATCCTCCGCCGATAGGATCAGCACACTGCTGCTGCCGTCCTGCACGTACAGCTCGACTTTCTCCGAGCCGATTACACCCAGGACATCCAGCAGGTACTGCACGTTGAAGCCCACCTCGATCTTCTCGCCGCTGTACTCGGCGCCGAGCTCGTCCTCGGCTTCCTCCTGGCTCGGGTTGTGCGTCTGGACACGCAGCGAATCGCAGTCCAAGATTAGGCGGATCCCCCGATACTTCTCGTTGCACAGGATGGCCACGCGCGTCAGCGACTGTCTCAGGGCCTGCCGGTCCACCTTCACACAGTTCCCTTCCTGCTCCGGCAGCACGCGCTGGTACTCCGGAAAGCGCCCGTCGATCAGCTTGGAGGTAAACTGGAGCCCTTCCATCTCCACCCGGACGTGGTTCTTGCCCAGCGACAGGGTCACTTCCCCGCCTTCCGGTGACAGCAGGCGCTGGAGCTCGTGCACCCCCTTGCGCGGCACGATGATCTGCCGGGGCCCTTCCACGTCGCTTTCCCGGGCGAGCTGCGTCAGGGCCAGGCGGTGCCCGTCCGTCGCCACGGCCCGTATTTCACTGGCCTCGACCTCCAGCAGCAGGCCGTTCAGGTAATACCGCACGTCCTGCTGGGCCATGGCAAAGGAGGCTCGGTCAATCAGGCCCTTGAGTTCATCCTGCTGCAGGGACAGGCTCACGTCCAGCTCGATGTCATGCAGGTAGGGAAAGTCCTCCACGGGAATGCAGGACAGGGAAAAGCGGCTACGCCCGGAGCTGACTTCCACGCGGCTGTCGCTGGACCGGATGTCGACCTGGGCGTCCTTGGCGAAGGACTGGCAGATGTCCAGCAGCTTGCGGGCCGGGATCGTGACACTTTCGATGCCTTCACGGGACATGGCATGGTGCGCGACAAGCTCGATCTCCAGATCGGTCGCAGTGAAGGTCAGTCCCTCCTCGTTTTCCTGCAGCAGCAGGTGGCTCAGGGCAGGGATGGTCTGCTGTCGTTCTACGGCACCGATGACCTGCTGGATGGGTCGAAGTAAATCTTCTTTTGTCATGGATAACTGCATAATCTGTTTACTATCTAGTAGTTGTTTTTAAGGCTCAATTTCTGTGTGGATAACCTTTTTATTACTTTGTCTATCAAATAGTTATTATGTTTATGGCTGTTGATTTCCCGTGGATGTCTTCTCTATTCTACTGTATGGGTCGTGTATAAGGGAACGGTCTGGTTTCTATCCCGATTGTAGCACTGTTTATCCACAGGTATTTAACCGGAAAGCAGTCGCAGCAGGTTGATGCAGTCACTGTCGATCTGTTCATCACCCTCGCGCAGCTCGACGATCTTCCTGCAGGCGTGGAGAACGGTCGTGTGGTCCCGCCCCCCGAAGGCATTGCCGATCTCCGGTAGGCTGTGGCTGGTCAGCTCCTTAGCCAGGTACATGGCCACTTGGCGGGGGCGTGTGACGGTGCGTGAGCGCCTTGCGGAGTGCAGGTCGGAGACGCGGATGCGGAAATACCCCGCAACGGTTTTCTGGATGTTGTCAAGCGTGATCAGCCTCGCCTGGGAGGCCAGCAGGTCCTGCAGTGCGTGTTTGGCAAAGTCGAGTGTCACGCTCGTTCCCGTGAACTGGGCGTTGGCGATCACCCGTCGCAGGGCCCCTTCCAGCTCGCGGATGTTGGAATGGATGCATCGCCCGATGAAGAAAGCCACGTCGCTCGGCAGGTTGACGCCCATCTGCTCCGCCTTGCTCTGCACGATGGCAACCCTCGTTTCCAGTTCGGGAGGTTCGATCGCCTGCGTGAGACCCCAGCTGAAGCGGGACCGGAGCCTTTCCTCCAGCCCTTCCACGTCCTTCGGGTACCGGTCGCAGGTCAGGATCACCTGCCGCTGTCCTTCAAGCAGGGAGTTGAAGGTATGAAAGAATTCCTCCTGGGAGCGTTCCTTGCCTGCGAAAAACTGGATGTCGTCGATCAGCAGCACGTCGATCGAGCGGTAGAACTGCTTGAAATCATTGATGGTATTGTGCTGCAGGGCCTTGACCATGTCGGCGACAAAACGCTCGGAGTGCAGGTACGTGATGCGGGTGACCGAACGGTTGTCCAGGATGTGGTTGCCGATGGCATGCAGCAGGTGAGTCTTGCCCAGGCCTACCCCGCCGTAGATCAGCAGGGGGTTGTAGGTGCCGCCCGGGTGCTGGGCCACCTGGAGGGCGGCCGCCCTCGGCAGCTGGTTGGACTTTCCTTCCACGAAGGTGTCGAACGTGAAATTCGGGTTGATGTTGTGAAAGAAGCATTCCTGGGCACTTTTTTCCGGCTCGGGCGCAACCGCGGCCCCCTGCGGCGGGTCGTTACTGCCGATTTTCAGCAGCACGTGGGCCTCGGTGCCTTCCTGGCCGGGATGCACCAGTTCGTCGATTCGGTCCAGGAAGTGGCTTCTCACCCAGTCCAGCACGAACCGATTGGGCGCCAGCAGCGTCAGCGCCCCGTTCTGCTCGATCGCGTGCAGGGGGCGGATCCAGGTATTGAGTTGCTGCTCGCTCAACTCGGATTCAAGCTGGTGGATGCATGAATTCCAGAGCGGGCTTGTCATGTAGGAAACTCCAGGGCGTTTTTTGTTTTATTATGCGGGCAGTGCCTGAGGTGCAGTCTAGCACTAACTGCGGGTTTATCCACAGCCGGTATGCACGGAACAGACGTTGACAAATGCAGATAGCGGGATTATTTTGCGCACTGTAGAAGGTTTCTGCTCCAAGTACCCGAAAATTAGAACCAGCCGTGAAACGTACCTATCAACCCAGTAACCTGAAACGTGCCCGCACGCACGGGTTCCGGGCCAGAATGAGGACAAAGGGCGGCCGGGCGGTCATCAACGCCCGGCGCGCACGCGGCCGCGCGCGCTTGTGCCCGTAGTTTCTTGCCTGCGGCAGATTTTTCGTTTTCATACCGCGAACGGCTGCATACCGCCCGCCAGTTCCAGCGGGTGTTTGACCGGGCGAACCGGTCCGGCAGCAAGGCGTTTGTCCTGCTGTCGAGGGAAAACACGGTAGGCTACCCGCGCCTGGGCATGGTCGTGGCCAAGCGCAAGGCCCGGCGTGCGGTGGACAGGAACATGGTGAAGCGCATGATTCGGGAAAGCTTTCGCACCCACAAGGCGGGACTGCCTGCCAGCGATTACGTGGTGATCCTGAAACAGCCGGCCGGCCCGGCACAGCGAGACATTCTGAGAAAGCAGTTGACGGGGCTCTGGACGCGATGTACGCAATCCTGAACCGGCATCTTAGCCGGGCACTCATCCTGGTGATCCGCGCGTACCGGTTCCTGCTCAGCCCGTGGCTCGGGCACCATTGCCGCTTTCATCCCAGTTGCTCGGCCTATGCCATCGAGGCCCTGCAGCGCCACGGCGCGCTGCGCGGAACCTGGCTGGCCGCCCGGCGCCTGGCCTGCTGCCACCCCTGGCACGAGGGGGGGCTGGACCCCGTACCGGAACCCGAACCCCGTGATTAGCCAGCGCTTTTTCCTGTATACGGCGCTCGCCTTCGTGCTGTACATGATCTGGCTGACCTGGCAGAAGGAGCATGCCATGCCGCCGCCGGTGGCCTCCGTCACGCAGCCGGCACCCCGGGAAGAAACCGCGGCCCCCGCCGAGGACCTGCCCGACGTCCAGGTGCCGAGCGCCGCGGAGGTGCGCATACCGGAGGAGCCTGAAGCGCCCCGCCGGGAGATCGTGCCGAGCCGGCACGTGCAGGTCAGCACGGATGTCATGGAGGTCCTGATTGACACCCGGGGGGGCGATATCCGCCAGCTGGACCTTCCCACCTACCCGGTTTCCCTGAAAAGGAAAGACGAGCCCTTCCGGCTGCTGCACAGCGACAACCGGACGTACATTGCCCAGTCCGGCCTGCGCCATGACCGCATCCGGGGCGGGCCGGACCCGTCCGGGCTCGCACCGACCCACCATGACCTCTACGCGGCCGAACGCTCCCGCTACGTGCTCGGCGAGAACCAGGACAGCATGGAGGTGAAGCTCGTGTGGGAGGGCGAACAGGGGATCCGTGTGGAGAAGCGCTTCACCTTCTACCGCGATGCCTTCGTGATCGACATCGCCCATCGCGTGGTCAACCGCGGACCTTCCGCATGGACCGGCCGGCAGTACCAGCAGCTGCGGCACAGCCCCATACCGGAGGACCGAAGCTGGCTGCGCCTGCCGACCTACACCGGCACGGCGTACTATGACGGCGCGTATCACAAGCACTCGTTCAACGACATTGACGATGCGCCCTTCAACATGCAGGTCACCGGCGGCTGGACCGCCATGCTGCAGCACTATTTCGTCTCGGCCTGGATTGCACAAGACGAGCAGGAGAACCGCTTCTACAGCAAGCGCGTGAGCGCACCCGGGGAACAGCAGTACCTGATCGGCATGCTGTCCCCGTCGAAAACCGTCCCGTCCGGCAGCGAGGGCGAGTTCCAACGCAGGCTGTACGCCGGGCCCAAGCTGCAGCGCCGCATGGAAAAGATCGCGCCCGGCCTTGAACTCAGCGTGGACTACGGCATGTTTTCGATCCTTTCCAAGCCGCTGTTCTGGCTGCTGGAGTGGTTTCACAAGCTGGCCGGCAACTGGGGGGTCGCCATCATACTGGTGACGCTCGTGGTCAAGCTGGTGTTCTACAAGCTGTCGGAAACCAGCTACAAGTCCATGGCCCGCATGCGCAAGATCCAGCCGAAGTTCAAGGTGCTGCGGGAGCGTTATGCCGAGGACAAGCAGAAGATGAACAAGGCCCTGATGGAACTGTACAAGAGGGAAAAGATCAACCCGCTCGGCGGTTGCCTGCCCATCCTGGTACAGATGCCCGTGTTCCTGGCCCTGTACTGGGTGCTGGTGGAAAGCGTCGAACTGCGCCAGGCGCCGTTCATATTCTGGATCAGCGACCTTTCCATACGGGACCCGATCTTCGTGCTGCCGCTGCTGATGGGCGTCAGCATGTACATCCAGTTCAAGCTCAACCCCACCCCGCCGGACCCCATCCAGGCCAAGGTGTTCGCCATGATGCCCATCATGATGACGGCGTTCATGGCCTTTTTCCCGGCCGGCCTGGTCCTGTACTGGCTGATGAACAATATCCTGTCGATTGCCCAGCAATACGTGATCACGAAACGTATTGAGAAGGCGGACCGCTAGGTGCGGGCCGGTAAAACAGAGAGCCCGCCGTGCCCGGCGTCCCTCCGTCCCCTGACGATCCGATCTGTGCCGTCGCCACCCCGCCCGGGCGCGGCGCCCTGGCCGTGGTCCGCCTGTCCGGGCGCGGTGCCCGGGTCATCGCCGGGCGGGTCACGCGCAAGGAGCTGATTCCGCGCAAGGCGGTCCTGACCGGCTTTCGTGACGGCAACGGCGAGAGGATTGACCAGGGGCTGGCCCTCTATTTCCAGGCGCCTGCCTCGTTCACGGGCGAGGACCTGGTGGAGTTCCATTGCCACGGCAACCCGGTCGTGTGCGAGATGCTGATGGATGCGCTGTGCGCACAGGGCGCGCGGCGTGCGGAACCCGGCGAGTTCAGCCTGCGCGCCTTCCTCAACAACAAGCTTGACCTGGCCCAGGCCGAGGCCATCGCGGACCTCATCTCCAGCACCACGGAACAGTGCGTGCGCACGGCGGGACGGTCCCTGCAGGGCGCCTTCTCGAGGCGTGTGAAGGAGGTGCTGGAGGGTCTGGTGGGGGTGCGCACCGGCGTCGAGGCCTGCCTCGACTTTCCGGACGAGGACAGCGGGGCGCTTCCGGGAAAGGCGCTGCACGGGCCGCTGTCGGCCCTCGACGGGGAGCTGGATGAACTGCTGGAACAGGCCCGTTCGGGTGAACGCCTGCACGCCGGGGCGACCGTTGCGATTGTCGGGGCGCCCAATGTCGGCAAGTCCAGCCTGATCAATGCCCTCGCACAAAGCGAGATTGCGATCGTGACGGCGCTTCCGGGTACCACGCGCGACCCGGTCGTGGCGGATATCGAGGTTCACGGCTTGCCGGTGCGGCTGGTGGACACGGCGGGCTTGCGCACGACCGGTGACGAGGTGGAACAGCTGGGCATCGAGCGTACCCGGCGCATCCTCGCCGAGGCAGACCTGGTGCTGTGGCTGGACGACCTCTCGCAGCCGGACCCGGCCGGCCCGGCCCCGGAGGGGGTCGAGGCCTCCAGGGTGATCCGGGTACACAACAAGACCGACCTGGTGGCCCGGCATGCCGAGGCCGGCCGGCAGGAGGTCTACCTGTCCGTGAAGACGGGGTCCGGGATGGAGGCCCTGGTGGAACGGATCCGGGAGCGGGTGCTGGGCCGTGAGCAGGCCAGCACGCCCTTTCTGGCCCGCGCACGCCACCTGGACGCCCTGCAGCGCACGCAGGCCCACGTTCGCAGCGCCCTGCAGTGTCTCCACCGGGGACAGGACCTGGAACTGGCGGGCGAGGACCTGCGCCTGGCCCAGCAGGCACTGGGCGAGATCACGGGGGAATTCAGTTCCGACGACCTGCTGGGCAGCATCTTCAGTGAATTCTGCATCGGAAAGTAGTCGAGTCTGGATACGGGGTCCAGTACAATGGGCTCCGGGCAGGCCGTGCACCACCGCAGCCGGCCGGTCCGGAACACGGGAAAGTCAGATGTCGATTCACCTACTACACAGGGCGCGCAGGCCATGAGCGGGCGCTACGAGGTCATCGTGGTCGGGGGCGGCCACGCCGGCACCGAGGCGGCGCTTGCGGCCGCCCGCATGGGATGCCGCACGCTGCTGGTGACGCACAACATCGAGACCATCGGCCAGATGAGCTGCAATCCGGCCATCGGCGGCATCGGCAAGAGCCACCTGGTGCGCGAGATCGACGCCATGGGAGGCGCCATGGCACTGGCCGCGGACCGTGCCGGCATCCAGTTCCGCATCCTCAATTCGAGCAAGGGGCCGGCCGTGCGGGCCACGCGCGCGCAGGCGGACCGTGTGCTGTACAAGGCGGCCATCCGCGAACAGATCGAGAACCAGGCCAACCTGCAGGTCTTCCAGCAGCCCGTGGAGGACCTGCTTCTGGAGCAGGATGCCGTGCGCGGGGTGCTGACCCAGGCCGGGATCCGGTTCGAGGCCCCCGCCGTGGTGCTGACCGCGGGCACGTTCCTGGACGGCAGGGTCCATGTGGGCGACAACCAGTACGCGGCCGGGCGCGCCGGGGATCCGCCGGCCCGGACGCTGGCGCAGCGCCTGCGGGAATTGCCGTTCCGCACCGGCCGCCTGAAGACCGGCACGCCACCCCGTCTGGACGGACGGACCATCGATTACCGCCGCACGGAGCCCCAGCCGGGAGAAGTTCCGGTTCCGGTGTTCTCGTTCATGGGAACCGCCGCGATGCATCCGCGCCAGGTCCACTGCCACATCACGCATACCGGCGAAGCCACGCACGCCATCATCCGCCGCGACCTGCACCGCTCGCCCATGTACAACGGCCGCATCGAGAGTGTCGGGCCACGGTACTGCCCTTCCATCGAGGACAAGGTGACCCGCTTCGCCGAGCGCACGCAGCACCAGGTGTTTATCGAGCCCGAAGGCCTGCAGACCCACGAGGTCTACCCGAACGGGCTTTCGACCAGCCTGCCGTACGAGACGCAATGCAGGCTGGTGCAGTCGATCAGGGGACTCGAGCGGGCGCACATCACGCGCCCGGGATACGCCATAGAATACGACTATTTCGATCCCCGTGACCTGCAGCCCAGCCTGCAGACCCGCGCCATCCGCGGCCTGTATTTTGCGGGCCAGATCAACGGCACCACCGGCTACGAGGAAGCCGCGGCCCAGGGCCTGCTGGCCGGGATCAACGCCGCACGCCAGGTGCAGGACCGGGAGCCCTGGGTGGTCGGGCGCGACCAGGCCTACATCGGGGTCATGGTGGATGACCTGGTCACCCGGGGCACCGTGGAACCGTACCGCATGTTTACCAGCCGGGCCGAGTTTCGCCTGATCCTGCGCCAGGACAACGCGGACCTGCGCCTCAGTGAAACGGCCCGCCGGCTGGGATGCCTGCCGGAAGAGCGGTGGCAGGCCTTCGTGCGCAAGCGGGAGGCCATCGACGCACACACCCGGTACCTGAAACAGGCGGTTCTCCGGCCGGGCGCAGACCGGGCCCGGCAGTGCGGGCAGGTGCTGGGCAGTGAACTCAAGCGGGAATACAGCCTGTACGAGCTGCTGCGAAGGCCGGAGGCGGACCTGCGGACCCTGAGCCGGATCGTGCCCGAACTGGGCGAGATCCCGGCGGAAGTCGCCGAACAGATCGAGATCCAGGCCCGGTACGCAGGCTACATCGAGCGCCAGAAGGCGCAGGCCCGTCACCTTTCGCAGCAGGAACATGTGCGGCTGCCGGAAGACCTGGAGTATGCATCGATCGCGGGCCTGTCCAACGAGGCCCGGCAGAAACTGGTCGAGGTGCGCCCCCGGACCCTGGGCCATGCCGCCCGGATTCCGGGCATCACCGCCGCCACGCTGTCGCTGCTGCTGGTTCACCTGAAAGCCCGGGAGCGGCTGAAGCGAAGTGCCTGAAGACTGCGGCAGCGCCCCCGGACCCCGAACCGGTCATGGATGATGCGCAGCTGCTCGGGACAGGCCTGCGGGAGATGTGCGCAAGTGCCGATGTCAACCAGAGGCAGGCACTGCTACAATTTGTCCGACTGCTGCAGAAATGGAACCGGGTCTACAATCTCACGGCGACACGGGGCTCCTGCGAGATTATCCGCAGGCACGTCTTTGACAGCCTGACCGTGATGCCGTACATCGAGGGCCGCCGCGTGATTGATGTCGGCAGCGGGGCCGGGCTCCCCGGTCTCGTGCTGGCCATCCTGTGCGGCGAAAGGGAGTTCGTGCTGCTGGATGCCAATGCCAGGAAAACCCGGTTCATGCGGCAGGCGATCATTGAAATCGGGCTGAAGAACGCAAGGGTGTGCCAGCAGAGGGTGGAGCAGTATGTGCCGGAGAACGGGTTCGATACGGTGGTGAGCCGCGCCTTTGCTCCCGGCGGGGCGCTGTTCGCGTCGGTGGATCACCTGCTGGACCGGGGCCGGGTGGTCCTGATGCTGGGCAGGGAGCCCGGGTTGACGGACCTGCCTTCGGGATACCGGTTGACGGGAATGTACCCGGCCCGCATCCCGGGCGTGAAGACGCACCGGCATATCGCAACGGTTGAAAAGGGCGCATGAAAACGGTTTCCGTGACAAACCAGAAAGGGGGCGTCGGCAAGACCACCACTTCGGTAAACCTTGCCGCGGCCATGGTCAGCGTGCGGCGCAGGGTCCTGCTCATCGACCTGGATCCGCAGGGCAACGCCACCATGGGTTCCGGGGTGGACAAGCGCACCGTGGAATACACGACCGCGCAGGTGCTGCTGCAGGAGGCGGCCGCGCCCGAGTGCATCATCCGGGGCTGCAAGGGCGGCTACGACCTGATGCCCGGCAACGAGGCCCTGACCGTGGCGGAGGTCAGGCTGCTGGAGCTGGAGCAAAGGGAATACAGGCTGCGCGGGGCCTTGCGGGGAGCGCTGGGCGACCAGTATGATTACGTCTTTATCGATTGTCCGCCCTCGCTGAACATGCTTACGCTCAATGGCCTGGTGGCCGCCGACAGCGTCATCATCCCGACGCAGTGCGAGTACTACGCCCTCGAGGGGCTGTCTGCACTGATGCAGACCATCGAGCGGGTTCGCCAGAGCGCAAACCCGGGACTCAGGATCGAGGGCCTGTTGCGCACCATGTTCGACTCGCGCAACAACCTGGCCAACGATGTCTCCACGCAACTCACCTCGCATTTCGGCGAGAGCGTCTACCGCACCATCATCCCGCGCAACGTCACGCTGGCGGAAGCGCCCAGCCACGGCCTGCCGGTGCTGCTGTATGACGAGCGTTCACGGGGCGCCCTGGCCTACCTGAATCTCGCCAGCGAACTGCTGCAGCGCAACGGGGACACCGGCGTGCCGGAACCTCGGGTACAGGGTTGAGGTCGCCATGAAGAAGAAAAAACCGGGACTGGGGGCGCTGGGAATCGATGTGCTGCTGAGTACGGGGGGTCCGGCCCCGCCAGCCGGGGACGCCTCCCTGCGCACACTGCCGGTTGAGCTGATCCACCGCAGCCCGTACCAGCCGCGCAGGCAAGTGAGCCCCGAGGCCCTGGAGGAACTGGCGGATTCCATCCGCCGCCAGGGCATCCTGCAGCCGGTCGTCGTGCGCAGGGTCGAGGGGGAATACCAGCTGATTGCGGGGGAGCGGCGCTGGCGTGCGGCGCAGCAGGCGGGACTGCTGGAGATCCCGGCGGTGATCCGGGACGCCGACGACCAGGAGGCGGCCGCGCTGGCGCTGGTGGAAAACCTGCAGCGCGAGGACCTGAACCCGCTGGAAGAGGCCAGGGCCTACTCGGGCCTGGTCGAGCAGTTCGGCCTCACGCACCAGGAAGTCGGGGAAGCCGTGGGACGGTCCCGTGCCGCGGTCAGCAACAGCCTGCGACTGCTGTCCCTGCCGGCAGGCGTACAGGACCTGCTGGACCGGGGACAGATCGAGATGGGCCATGCACGCGCCCTGCTGGCCCTGGAGGCGGCCCGGGCACTCGCCGCGGCACAGGAGGTCGTGCGGCGCAAGCTGTCGGTGCGGGCCACCGAGGCGCTGGTCAGGAAGCTCCAGTCCGGGCAAGACAAGCACGGGGGCGAGGCCGCGGATCCGGACCCGGATATCCGGCGCATGGAACGCAGGCTTTCGGAACGGCTCGGAACGAACGTGGCGATCCAGCACCGTCGAGACGGCAGCGGCCGGGTACAGATCCGCTATGCCAGCCTGGACGAATTCGACGGGATCGTCAGGAAACTGGCGCCGGACACGTAACCCCCGGACACGGTCCGGATTGCGCCCTGGCCGCAGCGGGCAGGCGAGGCATCGCGGGGGACCGGGATGGCGGGAGACGGGCGGCATGAAACCCGTGAACCGGCCGGCTCACACGGTTGAGATTTTGCTGGCTTGACCGTATACTTCGCGCCTCTTGTACAAGATCAGGCCTGTCGTTCAAGAAGAAGGGCGGACCGGTGGCTGCCAGGCGCACGGAACGGGGAGTGCTGCGGGCAGGCATCCAGAGATGAAACGAAATGTGGCTCGAAAGCCGGGACTGCCTTCGCAGGTAGGCTGGATTCTGGCTGTCCAGTGGGCCGTGACCCTGTGTGCAGGAGCGGTCCTGTTCGCGGTCAAGCGTGAATGGGCCCTGTCCGTGCTGCTGGGCGGACTGATCTGCGTGCTGCCGAACATGTTTTTTGCACGGCAGCTGTTTGCAAGAAGGCGCAGCGTGCAGCTGCAGGGCCTGGTATGGTCCGCGTTTGGTGTGGAGATCGTCAAGATCGTCCTGACGTTAATATTGTTTGCGGTAGTTTTTATACAGTATAAGGAAGTTCATCCTCTGGCACTGCTGGTCGCCTATTTCACGACCTACTCCTGCAACTGGGTGGTTCCGTTAATCAAGCCTGATCCGTTCATCCAAAAAGCATCCTGAAGCATGGCTGGCGCAATCACTCCCTCCGAATATATCCAGCACCACCTGACCAACTGGACCTTCGGGAAACACCCGGACGGTCACTGGGGCTTTGCGCACAACGCGGAAGAGGTGGCGCAGATGGGTTTCTGGTCGATCCATGTGGACAGCCTGTTGTGGTCGTTCCTGCTTGGCGCGATCTTCCTGTTCGTGTTTCACCGGGCCGCCCGCAACATGACGTCCGGCACGCCGGGCAGACTGCAGAATTTCGTGGAATGGGTGGTCGAGTTCGTCGATCAGAACGTGCGCGGCTCGTTCAGCGCCAAGAACGACCTCGTCGCCCCGCTGTCGCTCACGGTGTTTTTCTGGGTGCTGCTGATGAACCTGATGGACCTGGTCCCGGTGGACTGGCTTCCCTGGCTGGCCGGCCAGTTCGGCCATGCGGTGCTGGGCATGGACCCGCATCACGTGTACTTCAAGGTGGTGCCGACCACGGATCTCAATGTCACGGCAGGACTGGCGCTCGCGGTGTTCGTGCTGATGCTGTATTACAGCGTCAAGGTCAAGGGCCTCGGCGGGTTCCTTGCGGAACTCTCGTTCCAGCCGTTCGGCAAGTGGGGCCTGCCTGCGAACCTGCTGCTGGAGGGGATTTCGCTGATCTCCAAGCCGGTATCCCTGGCCCTGCGGCTGTTCGGCAACCTGTATGCGGGGGAGATGATCTTCATCCTGATCGCGCTGCTGTACAGCGGCGGCATCGTCTGGGGAACCCTGGGCGGGGTGCTGCAGCTGGGCTGGGCAATCTTCCACATACTGATCATCCTTCTGCAGGCATTTATTTTCATGGTGCTCACCATCGTGTACCTGGACATGGCGCACCAGCATCACTAGACAGGCAATATTGCACAACTACTTCACGCATTTGGTAACAGGAGAACGAAGATGGAATTATCACAAGCTGTACTTTACATAGCGGGGGCACTCATGCTTGGCATCGGTGCGGCAGGCGCTGCCGTGGGCATCGGTGTACTCGGTGGCCGTTTTCTCGAAGGGGCGGCACGACAGCCGGAACTCATTCCCATGCTCAGGACACAGTTTTTCATTGTGATGGGCCTGGTGGATGCGCTGCCTGTCATCGCCATCGCCATCGGGCTGTACGTCCTGTTTGCGGTGTAGGCCCGCCTGGCGGACCCTTTCCCTGATCACTACGAGATAGAGCCCGGACATGAATATAGGTCTTACATTACTCGGTCAAACCATTGCATTTATCGTATTTGTCCTGTTCTGCATGAAATTCGTGTGGCCCCCGATCATGACCGCGCTGAACGAGCGCAAGAAGAAGATTGCGGATGGGCTGGCCGAGGCGGAACGCGGCTTCAAGCAGCAGGAGCTGGCCGAGCGGAACGCGGAACAGAAACTGTCTGAAGCCAAGCAGCAGGCCAACGACATCCTGAACCAGGCGCACAAGCGAGCCAATGAAATCGTGGAAGACGCCAAGATGGCGGCGGTAGAGGAAGGAAACCGGATCAAGGAGGCGGCCCATGCCGAGGTGGAGAAGGAAGTCCACCGTGCCACCGAGCAGCTCAGGGTCCAGGTCTCGGCGGTCGCCGTGGCGGGTGCGGAGCGGATTTTGAAAAAGGAAATCGACGCCGGCGCCCACCAGGACATCCTGGACGAACTGGCGGCACAGATCTGAGGCCGGGATAGATGTCGGAACAAGCCACCGCCGCAAGACCGTACGCCCGCGCCGCCTTTGAAGTCGCGGTGGCCGGCGGTGCGCAGCAGCAGTGGACCGACATGCTGGCCTTCATGGAGGTCGTGGCCGGTGACCCGGTCATGCGCGCGCTGCTGGACAGCCCCGTGCTGTCAAGGCAGCAGGCCGCGGACCTGTTCATTTCAGTTTGTGAGGGGCAGGTCAGTGAACAGGGAGCAAACTTCATCCGGCTGCTGGCCGAGAATGCCCGCATGCACCTGCTGGGCGAGATCGCGGCACTGTACCGGCAGTACCGGGCCGATGCGGAGGGGACCGTCGATGCCGAGGTGATTTCGGCCAGCGCCGTGAACGAGGCGCAGCTGGCAAGCATCTCGACGGCACTGAAGCGTCGCCTGGGCAAAGAGATACGGCTGGCCTCGCGCATCGATTCGTCCCTGATCGGCGGGGCGGTCATCCGGGCAGGCGATCTGGTAATCGACGGGTCCGTTCGGGGACGGCTCGACAAGCTTTCTGCCGCCCTTGCGCACTGAATGCACAGGACAGGGCAAACAAGAGGATTCGAACATGCAACTTAACCCAACTGAAATCAGTGAATTGATCAAGCAGCGTATCGAGAGTTTCGATACGGCTGCCCAAGCGCGCACCGAAGGCACGGTGGTCGGCGTCACGGATGGCATCGTGCGCATCCATGGCCTGGCGGACGTGATGGCCGGCGAGATGCTAGAGTTCCCGCAGAACACGTTCGGCCTGGCCCTGAACCTGGAGCGCGACTCGGTGGGTGCGGTCGTGCTCGGTGAATACCGGCATATCAAGGAAGGCGACAAGGTCTCCTGTACCAGCAGGATCCTGGAAGTGCCGGTCGGCCCTGAAATGCTGGGCCGGGTGGTGGATTCCCTGGGCAACGGCATTGACGGCAAGGGCCCGGTGGAGTGCGACGCCTCGTCCGCGATTGAAAAGATTGCCCCCGGCGTCATCGAGCGCCAGTCCGTCAGCCAGCCGGTGCAGACCGGGCTGAAGTCCATCGACTCCATGGTGCCCATCGGCCGCGGCCAGCGGGAACTGATCATCGGTGACCGCCAGACCGGCAAGACCGCCCTGGCCGTGGACACCATCATCAACCAGAAGGGCACGGGCATCAAGTGCATTTACGTGGCGATCGGGCAGAAGAACTCCTCGATTGCCAACGTGGTCCGCAAGCTGGAAGAGCACGGGGCCATGGAGCATACCATCGTCGTCGCGGCCAGCGCTTCGGACTCCGCGGCCATGCAGTACATCGCACCGTATTCGGGATGCGCGATGGGCGAGTATTTCCGGGACCGGGGCGAGGATGCGCTGATCATATACGATGACCTGACCAAGCAGGCCTGGGCCTACCGCCAGGTGTCCCTGCTGCTGAGACGCCCGCCGGGTCGGGAGGCCTACCCGGGGGATGTATTCTACCTGCACTCGCGCCTGCTGGAGCGGGCATCGAGGGTGAACGCCGATTACGTGGAACGCTTCACCGGCGGTGAGGTCACCGGGCGCACCGGGTCCCTGACGGCACTGCCGATCATCGAAACGCAGGCCGGGGACGTGTCGGCCTTTGTGCCGACCAATGTCATCTCGATCACGGACGGCCAGATTTTCCTGGAGAGCGACCTGTTCAACGCGGGATTCCGGCCGGCGATCAATGCGGGCCTGTCGGTGTCGCGTGTCGGCGGGGCCGCCCAGACCAAGATCATCAAGAAGCTGGGCGGCGGGGTTCGCCTGGCCCTGGCGCAATACCGTGAACTGGCGGCGTTTTCGCAGTTCGCTTCCGACCTGGACGAGCAGACACGCAAGCAGCTGGAGCGTGGCGAGCGGGTCATGGAGCTGATGAAGCAGCCCCAGTACACGCCGCTGACGGTCGCGGAAATGGCGGTGTCGCTGTTTGCCGTGGACCAGGGGTACGTGGACGACGTCGAGGTCGGCGAGGTGGTGCGTTTCGAGAAAGCCATGCATGATTTCGTACGCTCGCAGCACCGGGAGCTGCTGGATACCATCAACCGCACGGGCGAATACGATGATGAGACCGAGGCGGGCCTGCGCCGGGCGGTAGAGGATTTCAAGGCCAAGGGAACCTGGTAGGAAGCTGCAGTCATGCCCGGCGAGAAAGAAATCCGCACGCAGATCGCGAGTATCAAGAATACTCAGAAGATCACCAAGGCGATGGAGATGGTGGCGGCAAGCAAGATGCGCAAGGCACAGGACCGCATGAGTGCCACCCGTCCCTACTCGCAGAAGATGCTGAACGTGATCGGCCATCTTGCCCATGCCCGCTCCGAGTACAAGCACCCGTTCCTGATCGAGCACCCGGAGGTGAGGCGCGTTGGGTTCATCATTGTTTCCACGGACCGCGGGCTTTGCGGCGGACTCAACATCAACACCTTCAAGTCGGCGCTGAAAGCCATGCAGGCATGGCAGGAAAAACACGTCGAGATCGACCTGTGCCTGATCGGGGCCAAGGGCACCGCGTTCTTCAAAAGAATTTCAGACAACATCGTCGCCCAGGTGTCCAACCTGGGCGACACGATCCGGATCAGCGAGTTGATCGGTACGGTCAAGACCATGCTGGATGCCTACACGCAAGGCACCATCGACCGCCTGTTCCTGGTCGAGAACGAGTTTGTCAACACCATGACGCAAAGGCCGAAGGTGCTCACGTTGTTACCCCTGGTGCCGGAGGAAAACGATGCGCTGCAGCACCACTGGGACTATATCTACGAGCCGGATGCGAAGGCCGTGCTGGATGAACTGCTGACCCGGTATATCGAATCGATCGTATACCAGGGCGTGGTCGAGAACGTCGCCTGTGAAATGGCGGCGAGGATGATTGCCATGAAAAGCGCATCGGACAATGCCGGGGAGCTGATTGCAGAGTTGCAGCTGGCCTACAACAAGGCGCGGCAGGCGGCGATCACCCAGGAAATTTCAGAAATCGTCGGCGGTGCCGCCGCGGTTTGAACATTGAGATACATTCAATACTTGTAAAGAGGAAACAACATGAGTTCGGGTCAAATTGTTGAGATCATCGGGGCTGTGGTCGACGTGGAGTTCGCACGCGAAGAGGTGCCGAACGTGTACGATGCCCTGGTCGTGGACGACAAGAATCTTACCCTGGAAGTGCAGCAGCAACTCGGTGGCGGGATCGCGCGCACGATTGCCATGGGAGCTTCCGACGGGCTGCAGCGCGGGCTGCGTGTGACCAATACCAAGGCCCCGATTTCGGTGCCGGTCGGACCGAAAACCCTGGGTCGGGTCATGAACGTGCTGGGCGAGCCGGTGGACAATGTCGGGGACATCGGTGCGGAGTCAAGCATGCCGATACACCGCACGCCCCCGAAGTTCGAGGAACAGGCCGGGGGCAGCGAACTGCTCGAGACGGGTATCAAGGTCATCGACCTGCTTTGTCCCTTCGCCAAGGGAGGCAAGATCGGCCTGTTTGGCGGTGCCGGATGCGGCAAGACCGTGGCCATGATGGAACTGATCAACAACATCGCGAAGAAGCACTCGGGCCTGTCGGTGTTCGCGGGCGTTGGTGAACGCACCCGGGAAGGAAATGATTTCTACTACGAGATGAAGGAAGCCGGCGTGCTGGACAAGGTGGCGATGGTGTACGGCCAGATGAACGAGCCGCCCGGGAACCGCTTGCGGGTAGGCCTGACCGGCTTGACGATGGCGGAGTACTTCCGGGATGAAGGGCGTGACGTGTTGATGTTCATCGACAACATTTACCGGTACACGCTGGCGGGAACGGAGGTATCGGCGCTGCTGGGACGCATGCCTTCCGCGGTCGGCTACCAGCCGACCCTGGCAGAGGAGATGGGCGCCCTGCAGGAACGCATCACGTCAACCAGCACGGGATCCATCACGTCGATCCAGGCGGTGTACGTGCCGGCGGACGACCTGACCGACCCGTCGCCTGCGACCACCTTTGCACACCTGGATGCGACCGTCGTATTGTCCCGTCAGGTCGCTGAACTGGGCATCTACCCGGCCGTGGACCCGCTGGATTCCACCAGTCGCCAGCTCGACCCGCTGGTCATCGGACAGGAACACTACGATACGGCCCGCGGGGTGCAAAACACCCTGCAGCGGTACAAGGAGCTCAAGGACATCATCGCGATCCTGGGCATGGACGAGCTGTCCGAGGAAGACAAGCTGGTCGTGGCCCGTGCGCGCAAGGTCCAGCGGTTCCTGTCACAGCCATTTTCCGTGGCGGAAGTGTTTACCGGATCACCGGGCAAGATCGTGTCCCTGCAGGATACGGTCTCCGGCTTCAAGGCCATCGTCGAAGGGGAATATGACGAGTTGCCGGAACAGGCCTTCTACATGCAGGGCGGTATCGAAGATGTCATCAAGAAAGCCGAGGAACTCTAGGCCGGCATGGCCATGACCCTGCACCTCGACGTGGTGAGCGCGGAGAAGGAAATCTTTTCCGGCACCGTCTCGGCGGTCTTCGCACCGGCCAAGATGGGTGATGTCGGGATCTACCCGCGTCATACCCCCCTGGTGACCAGTCTGAGGCCGGGGGAACTGAAAATTGAAGTGGAGGGCCAGGAGGACCAGTACCTCTATGTGTCGGGGGGCATCCTGGAAGTCCAGCCACATGTCGTGACCGTGCTGTCGGATACGGCTATCCGTGCCGAAGACCTCGACGAAGCCAAGGCCCTTGAAGCCAAGCAGCGTGCGGAAGATGCCCTCAAGGACAGGAAGGGGGACCTGGATGCTGCCAAGGCCCAGGCCGAACTGGTGAGGGCTGCGGAGCAGCTGCGCATGATCCAAAGGATGCGCAAGCAGCGAAGGTAGGTGCCGCGAGGGCGCATTGCCGACCGTGTGTCCGCTGCAGTGAAGGCGGGCAGGCACAATGCCCCTTAACCTGTTAGGCTTGGGTATCCGAAAAGCCTCATGAAACTGGACATCATCATACTTGCCGCCGGGCAGGGCTCACGCATGTACAGCAACTTGCCCAAGGTGCTGCACCGGGTTGCGGGCCAGCCCATGCTGGCCCGCGTGATCGGGTGTGCCCGGGCCTTGTCCCCGCACCACATCCACGTGGTGGTCGGATACGGGGCCGAAGAGGTCAAGGCGGTCACCCAGGACGATTCCATTCGCTGGTGGTATCAGGCCGAGCAGCAGGGAACGGGCCATGCCGTGCAGCAGGCGCTCCCCGGGTTGCAGGAGGATCATGCCGTGCTGGTACTGTACGGCGATGTACCCCTGCTGGCACCTGCCACCCTGCAGGCAGTCATCCGGGAGTTGCCCGGCAAAGACCTGGTGCTGCTGTCTGCAGAGCTGGCCGACCCGTCCGGCTACGGGCGGATCGTGCGCGATGCGCAGGGCAGGGTCTTGAGGATCGCAGAAGAGCAAGATGCGGACCCGCAGACCCTGGGCATTCGCGAGGTGAACACGGGGGTGCTGGCCACGCGCTCCGCCCTGCTGAAGCAGTGGCTGGCCGGAATCGAAACCGGAAACGCGCAGGGAGAGTACTACCTGACCGACTGTATCGGGCTGGCCGTGACAGGCGGATACCGGGTGGAGGCCATGGTCTGCGAGAATGCGGAGGAAGTGCTCGGCGTCAATGACAAGCACCAGCTGATGCAGGCCGAACGGATCTGCCAGCGACGCACGGCCGACCAGCTGATGGCGCTGGGCGTGACGCTGCTGGACCCTGGACGGGTTGACGTGCGCGGCGATCTGGTGACCGGCAGGGATGTCGTGATCGATGTCAACACGGTGTTCGAGGGAAACAATTGCCTCGGAGACCGGGTCAGCATCGGTGCCAACAGCATCCTGGTCAACACCTCCGTCGGAAACGGTACCCGTATCCACCCGAACTGCCACATCGAAAATGCCGTGATCGGCAGTGACTGCAGCCTGGGACCCTATGCCAGGATTCGCCCGGGCACCCGGCTGGCAGACGATGTCAGGATAGGAAACTTTGTCGAGATCAAGAAGTCTGATATCAGAACGGGGAGCAAGATCAACCATCTGAGCTACGTCGGGGATGCCGACGTGGGCGAGCAGGTCAATGTGGGGGCGGGGGTCATCACCTGCAACTATGACGGGTCGAGGAAGCATCGAACGGTCATCGGCAACCGCGTGTTCGTGGGATCCGATACCCAGCTGGTCGCACCGGTGGCCATCGGGGACGGCGCCACGATCGGTGCCGGATCAACGATTACCAAGAATGCTCCCGGCGACACGCTGACGCTTGCGCGCAGCAAGCAGGTCAGCATAAAACACTGGAAACGCCCGGAAAAAGAATAAGTCATGTGCGGGATTGTAGGGGCCATCGCGAACCGGAATGTCTGCCCTGTACTGCTGGAAGGCCTGTACCGCCTGGAATACCGTGGTTACGACTCGGCCGGCATGGCCGTGCTAACGAACGGATCGATCCAGCGGATCCGCAGGCCAGGCAAGGTGAACGAGCTGGACAGGGTGCTGGAAGAGGCCACGCTCACCGGCCAACTCGGAATTGCCCATACACGCTGGGCTACACATGGCGTGCCGGCAGAAAACAATGCGCACCCGCACATCTGCAACAGCCGCATCGCAATCGTGCACAACGGCATCATCGAGAACTTCAGGGATCTCAAGCAAAGACAGGTAGACCAGGGGTTCACCTTTACCTCGGATACGGACACCGAGGTCATCGCCCACCAGATCGTGCTGTATCTCGACCGGGGGCATGACCTCCCGGGTGCCGTGCGGGCCACCGTGCAGGATCTGAAGGGGGCCTATGCGCTGGGCGTGATCGACAAGCTGGAACCTGACAGACTGGTTGCCACGCGCAGCGGCAGCCCCCTCGTGGTGGGCCTCGGCAGGGACGAGAACTTCATCGCTTCCGACGTGCAGGCGCTGCTGAAAGAAACCCGGGAGTTCGTGTTTCTTGAAAACGGCGACATCGTCGACATGGGACGCGATGGTATCCGCGTGCTCGATGCGGGCGGTGCCGAGGTCAGGCGCGAATCCAGGATGAGCGACCTGACGGCAGACGCCACAGGGAAAAACGGGTATCCCCATTACATGCTCAAGGAGATTCACGAGCAGCCGCGGGCCGTTGCCGACACCCTTGAAGGCAGGCTGGTGAATGGCCGCATTGCGGACCAGATCCTCGGGCCCATGGCGGAACAGTTGCTGGACGGGACGCGGGCCGTGCAGATCGTCGCCTGCGGCAGCAGCTATCATGCGGGGCTGATTGCAAGATTCTGGTTCGAGGAGCTTGCAGGCATTCCTTGCCTGGTCGATATTGCCAGCGAGTTCCGTTACCGCAAGCACCTAGCCCAGCCGGGCACGCTGTTCGTCACGATCTCGCAGTCCGGAGAGACGGCAGACACCCTGGCTGCCCAGCGCCAGGCCAGCCGGGAACCCTACGTGGGATCCCTGACGATTTGCAACGTGCCGGAGAGTTCACTGGTCCGCGAGTCCGACCTGGCGCTGATGACCCATGCGGGGCCGGAAATCGGTGTCGCTTCCACCAAGGCCTTTACCACGCAACTGGTGGCGCTGCTGATGCTGGCAATCCTCGCAGGGCGTCGCCACGGCATGCCAGAAGAGCTGGAGAGCCGGCTCGTCGAGCAGCTGACCAACCTGCCCACACGGATCAACCGGGTGCTGGAACGGGAGGATGAAATCCGTGCGCTCGCCGGCAGTTACGATAGCAAGCAGCATTCACTGTTTCTGGGCAGGGGAATCCATTATCCCGTTGCAATGGAGGGGGCGCTGAAACTCAAGGAGGTCTCATACATCCATGCCGAGGCCTATCCCGCGGGGGAGCTGAAGCACGGCCCGATTGCGCTGGTCGATGACAAGATCCCGGTCATCGCGGTCGCGCCCAACGACGAGCTGCTGGAAAAACTGAAGTCCAACCTGGAGGAGGTCCGGGCCCGGGGCGGCGTGCTGCACGTGTTTGCCGACATCCGTTCAGGCTTCGAGTCGGGCCCCGACACGGTGGGCATTGAAGTGGATGCACCGGACAATGCGGTGGCTCCGATCGTCTTCACCATCCCGCTGCAACTGCTTGCCTACCATGTGGCGACACTCAAGGGAACCGATGTCGACCAGCCGCGAAACCTGGCCAAGTCGGTCACGGTTGAATAGCCCTGCGGCCTGTGTCCTATGGTTCACGGGCCTGCCCGGTTCGGGCAAGTCGACGACAGTGAATGCGGTGCAGCGGCGACTGCATGCCCTGGGGCGGGCCCTGCACCCTGACACGCGAGGATTTCCGGGCGCTGCGGCGCAGGCCGCTGTCCCCACATTTTCCGGCAGGGAACAGGCTACCCGCACCGTTTCCGGGCCGTCGCGTATTCAGGGTATGTGGGAGTCGAGGCCGATGAACGTTCCGCCGTTCTGCTCGCACAGGGCGCGCATCAGGGTAGCGAAGCGGACCCCGCTGACCTGCTCGGATTCCGGGCGGGAAAACTGGATCGGGAAGCCTACGGCATGGATGCGCACCCTCCGGTTTCCCTGCAGGTCCTTGCGGTTGATCGTGCTCACTTCGCGCAACACGGACTCGATGGAAGGTCCGGTGAACTCGTCGCCGAACACGTACAGGCTGATGCGCCGGTCCTGCGCCTGGAATGTGCGGATGGCCGTGGTGATGCCCTCGACCGGGCTGCTGTTGCTGAATGGCTGCCAGTCGCGCAGGCGCCTGAGTACCGCCTGGCGGCGTGCAGGCGTGTCGGGAATCCACCTGCCGGCATACTGGCTGAACATGTATTCGCCCATGTCATTCATGACCTGCATGCCCTTGACTTTCGGGTACGCATCCAGCGCCTCGGTCAGCTTCTGCTGGACCGAGGTCCAGCCGTGATTCAGCATGCTGCCGGAAGTGTCGATAATGAAGATGACGTATTCGCTGTCGACCGGTATGCCTGCGATGGTGTCTTCCTCTGGCAGGGTTCGGGGAGGATCCTGCTGCTGCAGCCGGCGCATCGCTTCGGTCAGCATCTGGCGTGCCTGCAGCAACTGGTCTTCGATCCTGTTCTGTACGGATGCGTCTTCGCTGGAGGCGGAGAACCTGCCCCGTATGGCAGACAGGTCGGCCTGCAGGCGTGCGATCCTTTTCTCTTCCTCGGCGAGCTGCTGTTTTTTGCTCACCAGTTCGCGGTTGAGCACGTGGCTTTCACCACGCAGCTCGTGCAGTTGCTGCTGCAATGCTGCGATCGTCCGGTCCAGGTCCTCGCCGTACTGGTCGAAGATGACCGGTTCCGCCGTCTTGGATAGTACCAGCAACAGGATCAGTGCGCCGAAACCGCAGCAGACACAGTCCAGGAAGGACAGGCTGAAAATCTCGATGCTTCTGCGCGGCTTCATGGCTCAGGGCCAGTCCCTGGAAGGGCTGAAAAAACTTCCCCGGGTACTGCGTGCCAGTTTCCAGTATTCACTGGAGGCATCCGGATCCCCTTCCATGTTAAACAGGATGATGTTGACGGGGATGTCCCCGGGCAGCATCTCCAGTGCGGCCCGGAACAGTTTTTTGCGGGCCTTTGCGGAGACCTTGCTTCCGAGAGGCCTGGATTTGCCCTGCGTCGGCAGGCCGTCCGTGAGCAGGTAGACGGTATCCGGGGGCGGGGAAAGCTGACCGATCGATTCGAAGGCCCGGTAAAGGCTCGTGCCCTTTTCGGGCGCGATCCCGTACAGGCGATCCACCGCGGCATCCAGGTGCCGTACATTGCCCCCGTCGAGCCATGCGCTGTCGGGGAGCGCGTACACGGGTGCACTGGTTTCGTTGAACGCGTAGAGCTGGAAGCTGCTTTCAGTCGGGATGCGGGTGGTGATCCAGTCGACCGTGTGCAGGACCTGCTGCCACTTGGCCGCACGCACCCGTTCCCCGGGGGGCAGGTTTCTGAACCGCAGCACGTTGATGATGCGGTCCGCCAGCATGCTCGCGGAACTGTCCACCAGGATCAGGATCCGCTCGCCTCCCATTCTGAGGCCGCTCAGGTACTGCCGCTGTCCCTGCCCGGTGAACCGGCGCAGGCGGTCTCCTTGGTCCGGCGACGGCTTTGCACCGGCTTCCAGGCGGCGAAAATCCTGTTCCAGTGATTTCAGGTCGGCCTTGAGGGCCTCGATATGCTGCAGCCTGGCCAGGGTTTCTTCCTGCAGTCGTGCAAGCTGGACATTCCGCGTGTCGATGGTTTCGATGACCTGGACTGTCCGTCCACGGGTCTGTACCAGCGTGTCGTCCAGGTCCTGCAGCGTGTTCCTGGTCTGCGCCGCATGCCGCTCGGCCTCCAGCACTTCCGTCTGCAGGCGGTCCGCCTCGTTGCGACTTGTGTCATGCAGGTCCTGCCTGCGGGCCTGGGTGTCGGCGTTGATGATCATGAAAAACAGGATGACGGCCCCGAACCCGCAGAACATCACGTCCAGGAACGAGAGGCTGAATGCGTTAAACGTCCGGCGTTTCATGTTCGCAAACCCGGATGAACCGCAAGGCATCCGGGTGTCCCTCGATGTCCAGGGCATCTCCCGGCTGCACGGACCGGGGTGCGGTCAGGGGGTTTCCGTTCAGCCTGACGGCATGGCCGTGCAGGGCCCGTACCTCGATCAGCCAGCCTGAGCTTGCAATCCGGCACAGGCCGCCTTCTCCGCAGGCAGGGTCCAGGTCCAGCCCATGCGTGCCGTTTCGTGCTGACAGGCACACCTCGCGGTCGAGCGGCCAGGCCTGGTCGCCAATCAGCAGGTGCGTGGGGCGGTTATTCAGTTCGGCGAGCGTGCCCGGATGAATGTCCAGGGTCAGCGGGGACGTGTCCCGGTCCCACTCCAGGGAGGTTGTATAGTGCACCGCGGCATGCCGGGCAGTGATCTGTTCCCGGTACCGCAGGGCCTGCCGGGCCAGCTGCAGCGGTTCGGTGCCGAGAACCGCACAACCCGGCAGGCCCTTCAGGAATCCTTCCAGGCCGAACACCTGCCTGCAGGAGGGGGCGCAGACGACTGCGACCGCGTCCCGGTCCTGGAACAGGCCGGCCAGGCGCAGGGCGATGGCCTCGAACACGGGCCGGTTCATGTCCAGCACCTCATGCCTGTCCAGCCGGATTCGAAGGGCCTGTCCGGTGCCCTGCAACCTGCACACAACGGATTCCTCTTGCTCCAGGGTGGCCAGCCAGCGCGGCAGTTTCTCGAGAAACTGCCGTTCGTCGTCGGGCTTTTGCATGGGGTCAAAGCGGGTCCTGGCGATGAACAGCCTGGTGATCCGCTTGGCCAGGATGTGGTTCAGGGCCGGCAGGCCCTGGGGGATGAGTGTGACGGGAGCGAGGGCGGACACCCCCTTGTGATCCTGCTGAAGCTCGGACAGGATTGCATGGGTCTGCAGCACGTCCAGCCAGGCCAGCGTACGTACCGGGGCGGGGCCGGGCAGGGCCAGCGCGGCACGGCTGACGATGCCCCGTACCGGGATGGAAAGCTTTTCGCAGATGCCCAGCACCAGTCCCAGGTCTTGCCTGTCCAGCATGCCGGAAACCACCAGGATCGCCGCATGATCCGGCCGGTCGAGCCGTTCCCAGACGGACTGCAGGTGGTGCAGCGCGATTTCCGCATGGGGGACCTCGTGGCGTGTTGCACTGCGGTCCGGCAGCCGGCTCCAGAATTGGGTGCAGATGTCTTGGGGACGAAAGCAGGCCTGCTGCGCGGCCCTGTGACCCGTTTGGATGGGCTGGCCGGGTTCGATGAGCGCACAGCTGGTGCTGTCTGCAAGCACGCGGTCCCCGTCACTGACCAGGATGCCGCTGTCGTACAGGTCAATGACTAGCATGGACATCGCGCGGGACCCTTCACTTGGCCTGCAGGTGGCGAATCAGGTGGTCGTTGCAGTAGTTTTGCGTATCCAGGATCAGCCTTTCCTGCAGCCGCTGCAGCTGGTGAACCACGAACATCAGCACGATGCTGATGCACAGGGCAATCAGGGTGGAATTGAACGCCACGCCAAGGCTTTCCGTAACTCCCGCGATATCGCCCTCCACGGCCTTGTGTGCCTGGCCCAGGGCATCCCCGATACCCCGCACGGTTCCCAGGAAGCCGATCGAGGGAATGGCCCAGGTGGTGTAGCGGATGATGGACAGCTCGGAATCCAGGCGCTCGGACTCCGACTCGCACACGGTGCCGGTCGCGGAGGAAACGTCCTGGACGTTCTGCGTGGAACCGAAGCGGTGCAGGGCCGTCAGCAGCGCCCGGGGAAGCAGGTAGTCCTGCTGGTCGGAAGGCAGGGACTGGATCTGCCTGGAGAGCCTGTGCATGTCCTGCGGCAGGAACTTGATGCCTTCCTTCGCGTGCAGGATGTCCAGTTCCAGCATGCCCCGTTCCCTGAACAGCCGGGCAGCCTTGTGGCCCATGATGACCAGGGCCCACAGCATCAGGATGAAACAGGCCTCCTGCTCGTAATCGCGAACCAGCACGTACACCGAGCGTTTCGGCACGAAGTTCCTGTCCAGGTTGATCTGCTCGGCCTGCAGTTCGAGTTCGACCTGCGCAGTGGGCCGGATGACGGTCACGTACACGGCGTGCACGATGATGATGATGACCAGCAGGCTGAAAAGCTGGTATACGAGTTCGGAGGAAAACGGTTTCTTCATGGGCAGTCAGATATCCGCCGGGAAGCTGACGGGCTTGTCAGCGGAAATTTCCTCACTGGGGATGAATTCCTCAAGGGTCCTGACCGGGTGGCGGCCAGGCTTTCCTTCACGGGTCTTGCTGCCATCGGTCGTTTCCGCCCGGGATTCGGTGTGTTGCGCCTCGTCGGCGGGTTCTTGTGCATGGACCGGTACTCCTCCCGGAACGAATCCGAGCATCATGGCCAGCAGCGCGGTTTGAATTCTCACGGATTCAGTCCGGGTACCGGGCAATACGAAAACCTACGTCCATACGTGGAGTATTATCCTGATCCCGGTAGCTGAGTCGAGTGTTGGCGAGGGTGCTGCGCATCCACGATGCCCCGCGGATGACGTGCTTGCTTCCCGATTCGGGGCCGGTCGGGTCCACGTACGATTCCTCGCTCAGGGCCGGATAGACGCTGTGGTAGTCGTGGCACCACTCTGCCACGTTGCCGTCCAGGTCGAAAATGCCAAGGGAGTTGGCCTCGAAGCTGCCCACCGGTGAGGCGGCTGCGAATCCGTCGTCATAATCGCCGATCGTGGCGGAGAGGATGCCTGCCGCAGACCGGTCGGCATAGTTTCCAAAGCGCTCGACGGGAGGGAATCCGCTGTCCCAGGCATATTTCTTCAGCGTACCGTCCTGGCGCACGCGAGCGACCCATTCCCACTCGCTTTCCGTGGGCAGGCGGTACCCGGAAGGGAGGGGGTTTTTGGCTACCCACGTGCCGTTTCGTTCCTGGTACACGCTCTCCAGCCCTTCACGCTCACTCAGCCAGTTGCAGTAGCGTGCGGCATCTTCCCAGCGGACATTCGCGACCGGAAGATCCGGGGCGGACAGGTCGTGCCCCCGGTACGCCCCGGAATGATGGGAGGGCATGAACGCTGCAAACCGGGCATTGGTGACCTCGGTCGTGGACACGTAGAACGGTTTTTGCAGTATCACCGTGTGCTGCGTCTCGTTGGTCCGTCGGCCCTGCTCCCGGCGTGGTGCCCCCATGGCGAAGGTTCCGCCCCGGATCAGCACCAGCTCCTGTGCCTGGCTGGTACGGACCCGTTCCGGAGCCCGGGGGACGGCAGGCCGCGCCTTGCGGTGGAGATGGACATGGATGACCTGCGGTGCGCCCGGGGCCGGTGTAATCAGCTGCCGGTGGATTTCGTATCCCGGTTTTCGGACCTCCAGGCGTTGGGGGGTGCTGGGCAGTGTCAGTTTCACGGTACCCTGGCCGGCAAGCCGGTCCTGCACGAACACTTCCGAACCTTCGGGATCGGCATGCACGATCACGGTTCCGAGGATCGCCTCGAGATGGATCGTGAGCGTCTGTTTTTCGCCTGGCTTCATCAGGACGGCCTGCTGGCTGCTGCGGTATCCGGGTTTGGCAAGCGTGATGCTGTGCTCGGTGTTGGGATGGAGCCCTGCTGTCAGCGGGGTGCGGCCCAGCTCCTTGCCGGCGGCATATACCGTGGCCTGCGGAGGGATGCTGGTGATGACCAGCTGGCTCTTGCTGCCGAAAAGTTCTGCCGTGGGCAGCACCAGCGGTTCGTTGGCATTTACCAGGAAGTCTGTCCTGTAGGGCAGGTAGTCGGGATGGCGCAGTTCCAGGCTGTACAACCCTGCCAGGAGGTCCCGTTTCAGCGGTGTGGTGCCTTCCAGCGAGCCATTCAGCCAGACTTCCGCCGCCTGGGGCCTGGAGTCGATGGAAACGGCCGACCAGCCAGGCTGCAGCTGGATGTGAAGATCCTGCGACACCTGCTTGCCTTCGATGACCAGCTGGGTGGCGTAGGGCTGGTACCGGTCCGCGCTCGCCTGCAGCACGTAGGTGCCTGCAGGCAGCTCCAGGTTTTCCAGGGGCGTGGTCCCGTATGCCTTGTGGTTGATCGTGATGGAGACTCCCTGTTCGGGCAGGCTCGTGAGGTTCAGGTAGCCCGGTTGCTTGATCAGGGTGAATGCCAGGGCCTGGGACGCCTGGCGGGTGACCTGGATCTTGCGTTTCAGTGGCCGGTAGCCGGCCTTTTCCACTTCAAGCGAGTATTCTCCCGGCTGCACCAGGTAGCGCCCCTGGATCCTGAGCGGCCATATCTTGCCGTGCAGGGTCATCTGCTCGGGCTCGGGATAGATTTCGATCAGCAGGCTCTTGGCCGTGAACACGTGGAGCAAAACCAGGGCCAGCGCCGAAAAGATGAGGGCTGCCGCCCAGCCCAGTACGCCCGGACGCTTTTTCCCTCGCTGCTTCCGGGCTTCGGTTGCCGGGGCAACCGGCTCGATCAGTTCTCCGTGCCCCGCCAGGCGCGGCTGCGACGGGGCCAGGGAAGGGTCTTCATGCAGGGACAGGGAAAATGTGTCACCGATATGCTCGACGTGGAAGGTGGAATCCCCGACCTGCAGGCGATCGTCGTGCTCAAGTGCCTGGCGCTGCGCGGGAAGCTGCCCGTTCACCCGGATCAAACCGCCCCGGTCCTGCAGTTCGACACGGACCCGGTCTGCCAGGAAGACCAGGAAGGCGACAATACTGGAAGGCTCGGGGTCCCCGATACACACGCCCGAGTCCGGGCCGATGCCGATGGCCAGCGGAAAGTCCGTGTGCGTGTAAAACCGGGGTCCTCGCACGTCGGCGATACAGACCTGCCGGACGGGCCTAGCCGACACGGTGCGCCTGCCGGGTCATATCGTCTCTTCGCAGCGAATCGTGAGGCGGCCGGTTTCCATGCCCAGGGTCACATCAAGAATTTTCCTGATGTCGCGGTAGCCCGGACGTGACCCGACGAGGGTATACCGGCCCGGCTTGAGCAGGATTTCATGGCGCTGGAAACGCCCCAGCCTGCCCACCCTGAGAAGGGTCACATCGGTCTCGTTGTCAGACTGCAGCGTGATCGGGACCGGCCGGTTTGCAAGGATCAGGGTTTCTTCAAGGACGCCAGCCCTGTCCAGGATCCGGTTGCCGGGCCCGCCTTTCACCGCCGCGACCTCGTCCAGCAGCGCGCGGGCCTCGGCCGCTACACCGGCTGAACTCAGGCGCTGCGGGGCACGGATGTGATTTTCGAGTCGTTCCAGCAGTGCATCACGCAGCCGGGCGCGCGCAGCGCCCTCCACGGCATAACCGGCACCGGGTTCAAGGTCCAGGAGCTGTTGCCAGCTTTGCAAGGCCAGGCCCCATTCCTGCTGCAGTTCAAAATGTTCCGCCTCGATTTTCAGGGACTCGACCTTTTCATCATGCACAGCCTGGTCCACGCTGGCCAGTCCCTTGACAGGCTGCTTTGAATCCGGCATCAGCTTGTGTGCTTTTCTGAATGCCTCGCGGGCATCCTGGAACCGGCGCGCATCCAGCCAGGCATACCCCTGTGCGACAAGTTTTCTGAACTGTTCCTCGGTGAGCTGGGCAGTCACCCGCTGCAAGGCGGTCCGGGCATCCGCTGCAAGCGGGTCCAGTTCCACGGCTTGCCGGTAGGTCCGTTCGGCCTCCTCGAACCGCCCGGCGGCCTCAAGGTTGCCGCCTTTTTCCAGCAGTGAGAACAGCGCATGGATCGTGTTCGCCCGCTTCAGCCCGTTCATGACCCGCGGATTTCGCGGATCGATGGCCTGGGCCAGCTCAAAATGCCGCATCGCGGTTTCACCCTGGTTGCGCTCAAGGGCCTCTTCTCCCAGCGCCAGCTGTTCGCCGAGAACCTGTGCAGCCCGCCTTTCAAGTTCATGCAACGCGTGCACGGCCTGCTCGTAATGGCGGACGGCTTCGGAGAATGCCCGGGTTCGAAAGGCCTCGTCCCCTGCCTGGCCGGCCGATGCCGCTAGGTCGTACTCGCCGGCTGCCCAGAGGCTGACGCCTCGCTGCCGGAGCCATTCCTGTTTTTCGATGATGTCCAGCAGCAGGGCTTCAGCCTGGCGTTTCATGGCTTGCTGTGCGGGCCCGGACTGTGCAGGGGCATCCGGAACGACGGGCACGGCCCTGGCAGGCGGTGATGCGGTTTCACGAGGCGTGTCTTCGGTGCGCGCCGGGCTGCTGACCGTCTCGTCCGGCTGACGCGCCTCGTTCACGTATTCCGGCAGTACCAGAAATACGACCACTACGCATCCGGCCAGCACGATGAACACCAGGGCGACAAGCATGCGCACCGCGACAGGAGAACGCCGGGCGCCCACCCGGGAGGATGGCCCGTGAAGCGAAGAGGGGTCGATTGCCCGGATAGGTGTGGAGCCGTCTTTTTGCATCGTACTCAAGGTAAAGCGATGTGACGAATCGCCCAAGACCGGAGAGTCCTGCCGGAATTACAGGCTCGTGCCGGCTGGCACGCGGTCATCCATGACCGGAGCCGATTCGTTCGCGTGAATCTCGCGCAGCAGGGCGCGCCATTTTTCATACTGCTGTTCGATGGTGCCGGTGATCTCGATCGTGCGACCCTCGATGTCCAGCACCATCGGGGCCACTTCGGTTTTGAGCGACTCACCCAGTTCACGAATCGCGGCATCATGGATTTCCGCCTCCCGGGCAATGTCCATCCCGTCCTTGTACAGCAGGGCGCCGGTGGTGAGCAGGCCCGGGTAGTCCCTGAGCAGGCCTACCAGCATGATGGCGGCGGCGGCGAACTTGGTGCGGTTTGCGCGGCGTTCAATGGCGCGTTTCTGCAGGACTTCAACGAGGGAATACCTTCGCCAGTTCTCATACGGGCGGTACATCCGGGCATGGAAATTTGCGTAGTACTCGTTGATCGTGTCGATGAACAGGAACTCACGCTCCCGGATCTTGCGTACACGCAGCAGCATGGGGTCGTCGCGGGCCGGCAGCCTGAGCAGTTCTGTCTGTCCGTCAGGCTTCCATTGCAGGTATTCCGAGAACGGGTCGGGTGACACCCCGGCTGCATAGCGCATCTCCGAGGTGTTCCGGATCATGGTCCGTTCCCGGCCGGACAGCTTCTTTCGGTGCCGGGACATGTCGTTGGCGATGCGGTTGTAGACATGCTGGTACACGTCTTCACCGGGCTCGATATCCAGGTAGGTGGTTTCGTCGATTTCGGCCCGGTACAGTTTCTCGAACCACAGTGCGCCCGTACTGTCCGAGACACGGGCCCGGACTTCCAGCTTCTCGCCGTCCGAGGCGAGGAGGGTGCCCTGTACGGTCACGTCGGCAATGTGGGAGGCTGCAGGCAGGACCCGTACCGCGCCCCAGCCGTGTACCTGCTCCAGGGTTTCTTTCAGGTGGTAGGCCATGTAGCGTGACTCCGCCGCACGGATATCCTCGTGGATGTTTTGTTCCTTTTCCTTTTCCGTGTGCTCCCCCTGTTCGAACAGCAGGATGCCTACGTCCAGCAGCTGGCTTTCCTGCAGTTGCACGCTTTCGGTTTCGATCTTCTCCCCGTCCCGTACCCGGTGCGGGTCGGTGGCGCATCCCTGAAGGAAAAGGAAGATCAGCAGGTACGGGATGCAGTGTCTTGGCATGGCTCAGTATTCCGCACCGGATGGAGGCGTGTTCACGCTTGCCTGTTGTTTCTTGTACGCGCGGTACTCGTCCCACAGTTTTTCACGCAGCACGGGATCCTGTTCCTTGAGTGCAGCCTCTCTCAGTTGCCGGGCCACGACGTCGTCGTCATCCCCGCTGGGAAGGTCTGCGGGGAGCGGCACGCTGTGCGAGCCCTTGCCCAGGCGGTCCTGTGCATGTTCTTCCCGTTTCTCTGGGTCTGAACCGGCCTCGGGTTGCGGGGATTCGGCCTTTGCGACGGGTCCGGCATCCTTGTTCGGGCCCTGCGCTGGCCCGTCCTCTTCCAGACCGGGTGCAGGGTCCAGCCCGTCCCCGGTGGCCGGTTCATGGGCCTGCCTTTCGGCCTGTGCCTTTTCGAACTCCTCATGAATCTGCTCGTCGTATCTCCTCAGGTCTTCCTCGAGTTTCTGCTCCAGGATGGCAACCCTCTCGTCCTCGGTTCGGGCAGCGGCTGTTTCTCCTTCAGGCTGTGTTGGCCCGGATGCATCCGGTTCCTGGCTTTCCTGCGCCGCGGCACGTTGCCGGGACCCGGTGCCCCGCTCGTCCGCGGAATGTGCGCGGTCTTTGGATTCGGGCGGCTGTTCCGCAGCAGGCTCCGTTTGTGGAGTAGGCATTCGGTGTGAGGCCTGTTCAGGGGGACTGCAGGCAGCCAGCAGTGTACCCAGAACCAGGATCTGTATCAGCAGTAAGGGTCGTATGGTCATGGTTGCCGCAGTCTCGCCGTGCGGATGTTCGGAGTACGGGTGCAATTTTTCATCATCACTATACTTGAAACGGGAATGAAAGCCCCAATCTATAGGTCTGTAGGACATTTTAGAAAATGATTGACATCCCTGCACGGTATACCTAGAAAGGATTCATGTTAACCGATATCACTCTTGATACAGAAATACTGGTTCGGCTCTCCAGCTTTGCCGGGGTGTTTGGGGTGTTTGCGGTCTGGGAGTTGCTGGCACCGCGCAGGGTCCAGCGTCATTCGCGGGGCGTGCGCTGGCTCAACAATCTGGCACTCACCGTCCTGAACGGGCTGATCGTGCGTCTGGGCATCCCGCTGGCCGCGGTGGGCACGGCTGTCTTTGCGCAACAGCAGGACCTGGGGTTGCTGAACCGGGTGGACCTGCCGGCGGGACTGGCCATGGTTTTGGCCGTCATCGCCCTGGACCTGATCCTGTACCTGCAGCACCTGGCATTTCACCATGTGGAATTTCTGTGGCGGCTGCATCGCATGCACCATGCGGACCTGGAGGTGGATGTCACGACAGGGCTGCGGTTTCATCCTGTCGAGATCGTGCTCTCCATGGGGATAAAAATGGCAGCGGTGCTCGTGCTGGGCGCGCCGGTCGCCGCGGTGATACTCTTTGAGGTGCTGCTGAACGCAACGTCACTGTTCAATCACGCCAACATCTACATTCCGGAAAAAGTGGACCGTGTCCTGCGCTATTTCATCGTGACGCCCGACATGCACCGGATCCACCATTCGGTGATCCGCAGGGAAACCGACAGCAACTTCGGTTTTAATGTCCCCTGGTGGGACTACCTGTTCGGCACCTACCGTGCCGTGCCACGGGAGGGACAGACTGGCATGACGATAGGAATCGAGTATTTCCGGACATCACGTGACCTCTGGCTGGATCATCTGCTGGCACAGCCTTTCCTGCGAACGCCGAAATGATGTGACGAAGGCCCTCCCTGGCCGGACGATGGATGCCGCAGCATCGCCTGCAGGGTGCCTTTTGTCCACGATTCTGCAGGAGGGTTGTCCGCTGCACGGCCGGCCCGGGGGCCGGACCGCACAGGGAATGCCGGGCGTAAATCGCGTTACTTGGTGATCACGCCGCAGGCGATGCGCGGTCCGGCCGCACCTGCGGGGTCGGTCACGTAGTCATCGGGCCCCTCATGGATCACGATGGCTGCGCCATCCTCGTCGAAAAGCGATGCATCCATCATGAGAAGGGCATTGAGGACCTCGATTTCAAGGCTTCCGGATGCCGGGACGTGGATGTTGGGCATGTCCCCTGCGTGCATGCCTTCCGGATTCCGGATGCCATGCTTCTTCCCGCCCGGATTGAAGTGGCCGCCTGCCGACTTGAAAGGCGCCTCGCATTTTCCAATCGCATGCACATGGAACGCGTGCGCGCCTGCCGGCAGGTCGTGCAGGGTCGCATGCAGGAGTGTGCCTTGCGGGGTCTTGTGAAGGACTACCGTCCCGACCGCCTCCCCGCTCGCATTCGCCATTTGGGCCTGGGCCTGTTCTGCCGCACCTGCCGTTTGCAGTGAGGCCAGCAGGAACACACCGGCAAACAGGAAGGCAAGAAGACATGGTCTGGTGTTCATGGTTGACTCCTTTGGTTTTGTTGTGGACTGGAGCGGGCCGGATGTTGTGTTTCGATACCGGGTTTCCATTCTGGTCATGCGCCAAGTGTATCACTACTGATCCCTGCCACAACTTCCGCAGTTCGCGACGGGGCCCGAAATACCCGGGCGGGACCGGCGGTTGCCACCAGATAAAATGGGTTAATCCGGCAGAACGATCGAATTGATTACTTTCGGCAGTGGTCTTCCGATAAGATTTCCGGTGTGATCATATAAAAACCGGAACAACAGTCATGCCATCCAATGTACCCGAATTACCCGAGCAGTGGAAAAACCTGGACTTCGCAGGCATCCTGGCCCAGCCTGCGGCATTCATTTCGATCAGCCAGTGCAACAGCCTGTACAGGCCCGAGGGCGTGCAGGGAGGGGAAAGGCAGTGGGAACGTGGAACACTGGAGAACACGGTCAAGGTTGCAAAGGCCTGTCGCAGGGCGAACATGAAGTTTTTCTGGATCGGCTACGATGTGTTTCGTGAGGACTACCCGATGACGATCCTGGATGAGGCGCAATACGGGTTTTGGAGCCAGGCATTTTGCTCGGGCGAAATGACCGACGAGCAAAAGAAATGGGATGTGGACCTGGTCGATGAGCTCAGGGAGCTGGCGCATCCCGAAGACGAGGAATTTTTCGAGTATGCGCATCAGAGCTCGTTCGTAGGCACCCCTCTCAAGCTGATGCTGGAAAGGGCGGGGATCAGGACGATTGTCCTGTGCGGCATACACCTGGACTGGTGTATCGAGGGCAATGCGCGGGCTGCGCGGGACGAAGGGTTCATCCCGATCGTGATCGGCGATGCCTGCTCCTGCCAGGATCAGAAGAACGATGTTGCCACCATGGAGAGGATCAACAACATCGTGTGTCCGGTGCTCTCTGCAGACCAGGCCGTGGGATATATTCTACAGGGGCAGGCAAAGACCAGGGCCGCCTAGGCGTCTCGCTGTTCTCCCTGCAGCCTTCCGGGCGGCGGCTTCGGGCGGCCAGGGCTGCCTGTGGCCCACAAAACCGGTCACTTGATCCGTGCACGGTAACTTACTAGGATCGGATGCCCCATGTCGGACAATCCCCAGTACTGGCCCCGCCTGATTGCCTTCGTGGACATGGATGCCTTCTTCGCATCCGTTGAGCAGCGGGACCGTCCCGAATATCGCGGCAGGCCGATCGGGATCACGAATGGCAGGACAGGAACCTGTCTCATCACCTGTTCGTATGAAGCCCGGGTATTCGGCATTCACATCGGGATGCGTCTCAGGCAGGCCCGGCAACTGTGTCCTGGCCTGATCCAGGTGCCCTCCCGTCCCGAGCGGTATGCGGCGGTGTCAACGAGGATCATGGAGGTGCTGCGGCGGGTCACGCCGGATGTGGAGGTGTTTTCGGTCGATGAGGCATTCCTGGATCTCACGCATTGCCAGAAGTACTGGAACCGCCCGCCCGGGGTGATGGGGAAAGTCATCAAGGAACTGGTCCGCGAAGCCTCCGGTCTTGCCTGTACCGTGGGCCTGAGCGGGGACAAGACTACGGCCAAGTATGCCGCCAAGCAGCAAAAGCCAAATGGCCTGGCCATCATTCCACCGTGGGAGACGCGGGAGCGGTTGAAAGACGTACCCGTTGCCCGCTTATGCGGAGTGGGCAGGGGCATCGCGGGCTTTCTGGCCCGGCGGGGAGCCCTGACCTGCGGAGAGGTTGCAAGGCTGCCGGTCAGCGTGCTGGGGGACCGTTTCGGCAACCCGGGCCGACGTGTCTGGCAGATGTGCCGGGGTGAGGATTCGGCACCGGTGGAAACGCGGGTGGCTCCACCCAAGAGCCTTGGGCACGGGAAAATCATGCCTCCCGATACAACGGACCGGGACGTGATTTGCATGTATCTGGTGCACATGGCTGAAAAGCTCGGGGCACGGCTGAGGCAGCATTCGCTGGTGGCGCAGCAGTACGCGGTCGGGCTGCGCACCCAGGAAGGATGGATCCGGAGCAACCGGCTGAAGACGACCTTTCCGACCAACGACAGCCGCGATGTGGTCGAGTTGTGCAACCGGATGGTGGACGAATGCTGGCGCGGGGAAGGCGTGTTTCAGGTGCAGGTGAGTGCCCTGGACCCACGGCCTGCAAGGGGCCAGGGGGAACTGTTCACGGAAGAGGAGACCCGGTGTCATCGACTGAACCAGGTGATGGACGAGATCAACGACCGCTACGGGGAATTCACCCTGACCCGGGCGAGCCTGATGCAGCGTTCCGAGATGCCGAACGTGATTGCTCCCGCCTGGAAACCGTACGGGCACAGGCAGACGATCGTACCGACCGCCGGGCGGGAAACCGGGGCCGGGTCCAAATCTCCCCCTGGCAAAAAGAGGGGGTGACCGCAAGCTGATCGTGTTCCGCCCTGTTTCCGGGACCGGGCATGCAGCCGCGGGACTTGATCCGGGTACCGGTGATCAGGACATCGCGCCGGACCTTACAGGCGTGCCCTGCGCAGGCGCAGTGCGTTGCCAATGACCGAGACGGAAGAAAGGCTCATGGCGGCTGCGGCAAACATCGGGGACAGCAGCATTCCGAAAACCGGGAAAAGCACGCCGGCCGCCACCGGGATGCCGGCACTGTTGTAGACGAAGGCGAAGAAGAGGTTCTGGCGGATATTGAGCATCGTCCCCTGCGCCAGGCGGCGTGCCCGGACAATGCCGCCAAGGTCGCCTTTCACCAGTGTCACGCCTGCACTTTCGACCGCCACATCGGAGCCGGTGCCCATGGCAATGCCCACATCCGCAGCGGCCAGTGCCGGGGCGTCATTCACGCCATCCCCCGCCATGGCGACCGAGAGGCCGCTGGCACGGATTTCGGCAACGAGTGCCGCCTTGTCTTCGGGAGAAATCTCTGCGCGCACTTCATCGATTTCGAGTTCGCGGGCCACTGCCTCGGCGGTCCGCCGGCTGTCGCCGGTCGCCATGATGATCTTGATGCCTGCCGCGTGCAGCGCGCGAATCGCGACCGGAGTCGTTTCCTTGATCCGGTCCGCAATGGCGATGATGCCGAAGAGTGTTCCGTCCACAGCCAGCAGCATCGCTGTCTTGCCATCGCCCTGGTACCCGGCCAGCCGGGCGTCTGCGGCGGAAACATCGATGCCGAGTCCGGCCATCAGGGCCGGGTTGCCCAGCGCGACCTGCAATCCGTCGACCTGGCCTTTCACGCCCTGGCCGGTCACTGCCTCGAAGTCCGTCGCCTTGAGACGTTCCACGCCCCGCTGGTCCGCGTCCTTGAGGATCGCCTCGGCCAGCGGGTGCTCCGAGCCGCGCTCGAGTGCGGCTGCAAGCGTGAGCACCCGGTCCTCGGATGCATCGCCAAATGCCGCCACATCGGTCAGGCTTGGCCGGCCCTCGGTCAGGGTACCCGTCTTGTCGACGATCAGGGCATCCACTTTTGCGAACCGTTCCAGCGCCTCGGCATCACGGATCAGCACGCCGGCCTGTGCACCCCGTCCCATCGCTACCATGATCGACATCGGCGTGGCAAGGCCGAGTGCACAGGGGCACGCAATGATGAGAACGCTGACGGCGGTCACGACGGCGTAACCGAGTGCAGGAACCGGACCCAGGATCCACCACGCTGCAAAGGTGAGCGCGGAGACCGCGAGCACGGCCGGCACAAAGTACGAGGCGACCCTGTCAGCCAGTGCCTGGACCGGCGCCCGGGAGCGCTGTGCCTGTGCGACCATGGCGATGATGCGGGACAAAACCGTGTCGCTGCCCACTGCCGTGGCCTCCATTACAAAGGAGCCGGTCTTGTTCAGCGTGCCGCCGGTCACGGGTCCGCCTTTGCTTTTCTCGACCGGGACGGGCTCTCCCGTAAGCATGCTCTCGTCAATCGAGGAGCGGCCCTCGATGACCACACCGTCCACCGGGACCGCCTCGCCGGGGCGCACACGCAGCCGTTCACCGGCCTTTACGGCTTCAAGCGGCACGTCCTCCTCGCCCGCTTCCGTGACGCGCAGCACGGTTTTCGGCGAAAGGTCCATCAGCGCCCGGATCGCATCACCCGTCCGGTCCCGGGCGTTCAACTCCAGCACCTGCCCGACAAGAACGAGGATCAGGATCACCGCTGACGCCTCGAAATAAAGCGGTGGATGATCCCCCAGGCTCGCCGGCAGCATCCAGGGCGTGATCAGCGAGACGATGCTGAAGGCGTAGGCGGTGCCGGTACCGATCGCGATCAGCGTCCACATGTTCAGGTTCCCGGTGACGATGGACGACCAGCCGCGTTTGAAAAAAGGCTGTGCGACCCAGGCTACCACCGGTGTGGCGAGTGCGAACTGAAGCCAGCGGACTGCAGGGGCTCCAAGCCAGTCGTCCCATGGGAGGCCCAGCATCCCGCCCATCTCGAGCAGCAGAACCGCGAGGGCAAGCGGCAGGCCGATCCAGAGCCTGCGCCGGAAATCGGCAAGTTCCGGGTTCGGTCCGGCCGCAGCCGCTGGCATCATCGGTTCCAGTGCCATGCCGCAGACCGGGCAGTCACCCGGTCCCTCCTGCACGATTTCAGGATCCATCGGGCACGTGTAAAGTGTTCCCTCCGGCACAGGTGGTACCGGGCGAGCTGTCTGGTAGGCCTCTGGCCTGGCCCTGAATTTCTCCTGGCAGGAGCCTGAACAGAAATAAATGTGCTGGTTCATGTGGTTTGACATGAAGCGCGCTGTAGCCCGGTTAACGGGCCTGCCGCAGACCGGGTCTGTCGCCTCGATGTAGGCATCGGGGTCCATTGTGAACCTGTCCCGGCAGCCAACATGGCAAAAATGAAAAACTTGCCCGTCATGCTCGAGGCAGGGCCTGCCGGCTTCCGGGTCCACGGTCATGCCGCAGACCGGGTCACGCAGGACGACGTCCGGTGCGGGGAGGTTGCTGGCCATTATTCGGTTTCCCAATCTGCCCGGTGCAGTGCAGCGCCTGCAAGAATCTGAAGCGTACAACTCCGTGCGTCACACGGTTCCACCCGCCCGCCAAGGGCGGCTCTCAAGAGCAGGCCGGAAGGCTCGGCTGCCGGCTGGCTTGGCAGGCAGGTCATTGATCAGGACGGGCTTGCAGCGTGCGGGCAACCGGGCTGATATTCAGAAAGTTCGTGCGCTCGGCCTGCGACGTGGCCTTGGGCACGGTTTCATCGCTTTCTGCCACGGTCACCGTGACCTCGAGCGTGGAGGTTCCGCCGCTGAAATAGGTTCCCCGGGTGGGTGCTGCATCGGCATAGTCACGGCCCACGGCTACCCGGACATGACGGTCGTTGGCAAGTGAGTTGTTGGTCGGGTCGATGCCTACCCAGCCTGAATCAGGGAGCCAGAACTCCCCCCAGGAGTGGCTTACACCGGCCGGAGCCTGGTCACCCGTGGCCCCCAGCAGGTGGAGGTACCCCGATACATAGCGGCTGGGAATTCCCCAGGATCGCGCAATGGCGAGCAGGACATGCGTGTAGTCCTGGCAGACTCCTTCACCGGTCTCAAGGATATGCTCGATGGGAGAGTCCACTTTGGTGCTTCCTGGCATGTAGCGGAATGCTGCATGAAGTTTGGACGCGGTTTCCAAGAGTGCAGAAAGCACACAGGTCCCGGGCCGGATGTCTTTCTCATCCATGAATGCCTGCAAGGAGGAACTCATGTACACGAAACGGCTGGGGTTTAGGTATTCCCAGTAGCGAACCCGGTCAACGGTCTCCGCCAGTGTGTTCCAGTTGTCTGCATCCACGTGTTTCTCAGGGGGTGGTTTTACGGATGTTTCAACCAGCGACCGTGAGAGCACGGTCAGATGCGCATGTTCCCGATGAATGTTGAACAGGTGACAGGTGTTGCCGAATGCGTCTTCGAAGGCGTTCGTCGCAGCGTCCGGCTCAATGCTGAGGCTGTATTTCAGCAGTCGCTGGTCAGGGTTCTCTTGCGGCTGGAGTCGAAGCAGTACCATGCTTCCTCGCGCCGGTTCTGCATAATGAAAGCTTGACTGGTGTTCGACCAGAAATCTCCTGGTTGCTGGAGTATTCATGTAACGGGCCTGTCCTCGACTTCATAGTCAAAATAGGTTGCCTGGATATCTTCATGGAGCCTGCGGCAGGAATTTCTGATGCTCTGGAGTGTATTTCTTGTGGCCGTGTCATCCTCGGGGTCACGAGAAGGCCAGTCAAAGTCAATGAGCGCGGCCATGCGCCCGGCCAGCCGGTTGGCCTCGACCGCCGGCCGGTGCACGGAAATGACATCAAGCGCTGTCGAGACCTTTGCCAGGGCGTAGCGGACCGAATGGGGAAGCCGTGGATCGGAGACAAGAAAATTGACTACATCGCCAGGGCGGTATTCAAGCGAGTACCGGTGACTGTAGGCAACCTGTGCCTCGCAGATCTGCAAGAGCGAACGCCAGTCGGATTCGATATGCGGCTCGGTCAACGGGAAAGTTGCAATTTGTGCATCCACCAGCTTGGTCAGAAGCTGGGTCCTTTCGATAAAACGGCCGATTTGAAGAAAGTGCCAGCCGTTGTCACGGTACATCGTGCTTGCAGCGGTTCCGGAAAACGTTTGCAGGACGTCTCCGGTACGCAGGTAAAACTCACCTGGCTGGTTGCTCCAGATATCCCCGATACCGAGCTTGTGCAGTTCCAGGTAGGCAGTATTGAGACAGTACCACATGTCTTTGCCGATCACGTTGCGGACTTGACGGGCATTCTCGCGGGCCGCGCTGATACAGCTCAGGATCGCATCGGGATTGTTCGGCTCGAATGTCAGGTCGTCAGCGAGTGTATAGGAGTCTGCAAGCATGAAGTCCTCGTCATTGAGGTTTGACTCCAGGCTCCCGCCAACCGGTTTGCAGTCCAGTGCGGCATACAGGCGCCGCCATGCCCGGTCGATGTCCTCGACCGGACGGTCTTCGAGCGCCTTCAGCTGGTCTGCGAGCAGGCGACAGCCATGCTCTGCACGTTCCAGGTATCGGCTGATCCAGTATAATCCCTGTGCGTTACGTGACAGCACGGCGTTACGAGGATAGCACCCAAAAATCTTTGCCCCCGCCACCTTGACTTGAATTGACCACCAGGGAGCCGGGGGTGAGGGCTACCCTGCAAAACGCTCCGGGAACCAGCCGTGTTTCAAGGCCACGCAATACGAAAGGGCGCAGGTCTACATGCCGGGGAGCCGCTCCGTCGCTCGTCAGGCAGGGTGCACAGGACAGGTTGAGCGTAGGCTGGGAAACAAAGTTGGCCGGGTTTTTGCGAATCTCTTCAGCATACTCATTGCGCTCGGCGGGGGTGGCATGGGGGCCTACCAGCATCCCATAACCGCCCGAGCTTCCAACCATCTTGACGACGAGGTGCTCCAGGTTATCCAGCGTGAACTCGAGGCCTTCCTTGTTGCGGCAAAGGTGTGTTTCCACATTTGCGAGAAGCGGTTCCTCGTCCAGGTAGTACCGGATCATGTCGGGAACATACGGGTAGATGCTCTTGTCATCGGCGACCCCCGTGCCGGGTGCATTGGCGATTGCGACGTTTCCCAGTCGATAGGCATAGAACAGGCCCGGCACGCCAAGCTGTGAGTCGGGCCTGAACGCCAGTGGATCGAGGAAATCGTCATCTACCCTGCGATAGATCACATCCACGCGTTGCATGCCGCCGGTCGTGCGCATGTACACAAACCCGTTGTGGACCAGAAGGTCCCTGCCTTGTACAAGCTCGATACCCATCTCACGTGCAAGAAACAGGTGCTCGTAGTAGGCCGAGTTGTAAACACCCGGGGTCAAGAGAACCATGCACGGGTTGGTGACATCATTTGGAGCCAGTTCAGACAGGGTTTGACGAAGCAGCGGGCCGTAATGCTCAATGCTGCGCACATGATAATGGCGGAACAGGTTGCGGAAGCTGGTTTTCAGCGCCCTGCGGTTGGCCAGCATGTATGAAACCCCGGATGGCACACGCAGATTGTCTTCCAGAACCATGAACCCTTCATGCGTGCGAACAAGGTCTGTTCCGCAGAGTGAGACATAGGTTCCATGCGGCACCTGCACGCCACGCATTTCGATTCTGTACTGGGGGCAACTGTATACCAGGTCAGCAGGCAGGATTCCGTCGGCAAGAATGCGTGCCGGGCCGTAAACGTCGGCCAGGAAGAGATTCAGTGCATCCAGTCGTTGCCGCAGGCCGAGTTCGATAAATTCCCAGGTCTTGGCATCAAGAACTCTCGGCAGCAGGTCTATCGGGATGATTCTTTCCTGTGCGCCCTCATCCCCATACACTGCAAAAGTGATTCCCTCATGCAGGAATGAACGCTCGGCACGTTCCTGCATGGCCACAATGTCCGCACGGGACATGGGGTCGAGCGCTTCCCAGAGCTTCCGGCAGTGGTCGTGGGGCTCACCATCGGAGTTGAACATCTCGTCGTAACAGGACGGGTCAACTTCATAGCCTGAAAAAAAGCTCTTACCCGACTCGGGGGTTTGACTCTTTGCATGCAGGACTCGGGTTGGTATCTCCATGCGTGTAATTTTGCCCGTTAGCGGGGGCTATTGTCATGGTAAATTATACATTACTGCCAAACACCTGTTGTGCTGGGTCAACGGCGCAAAGTTCACTGCCCAATCGAAGGCCTGGTGTAGTCCCTCTTTGCCAATCGATCCGGTTTTTACTTTGAAGGAAGGCCCTTCTGTCTGCTAGCGGACGGCACGTACGGGCTTGAGTATCTGGTACTCGATAGATTTATCCTCGTAGTTGTCACGGTTCCAATTCGTGCTTCGCAAAAGCCCGTGCGACGACCCCGGTATTTCTGAACAGGTTCGAGGCCGTTTCACATAGACTTTGACAGGTAAGTGATGTTATACTGTTCTACTTTGGTTGTAATGTTATAATATTACTTATACAGCCCTATTTTCATCAACAACGGGAAATTCTGGGAGAATGTCGATGCAGAAAATTATCGGGTTCGTACGGGCGGCTGTGATGGGCTTGCCGGTTTTGATCCTTGCCTCGGCGGCTTATCCACAATCGGATCCGCCCACAACAGAAGAGTTGGCTGCACAGATCAGTGTTTTGAAACAGGATTACGAAAGGCGCATTGCAATGCTCGAAGCTCAGCTTGCCTCGCTGGAAGCCGAGTCACGCTCCACTGACCGCACGGACCCTCCAGGTGTACGCACCTCCATGCCGGCTCGTGACAACAGCTTCAATCCGGCCATCGGGGTCGTTCTGGATGCCATGGTCTCGGAGTATTCTGAAGAACAGTCCGGCATTCCGGGTTTTCAGCTTGGCCACGAAGGCGAGCGTCCGGATGAAGGCCTCACTCTCGGCCACAGCGAGATCACACTTTCCAGCAATATTGACGACAAGTTCTTCGGCAACCTCACGCTTGGTCTTGGTGTCCATGCGGGTGAACCGGTCGAACTCGAACTGGAGGAGGCCTATATCCAGACCTTGCCCGGTGCAGGCTTGCCGGACGGTCTTCGAGTCAAGGCCGGTCGGGCACTCTGGACATTCGGTTACCTGAACGAGTTGCACGCGCACTCAGACGATTTCACTGACCGCCCCCTACCTTACCGGGCGTACCTGGACGGTGCATACAATGACGATGGCCTGGAGGTTTCCCTCGTGCTTCCCGGTGAACTGTATGGAGAGATCGGCGGTGGGATCTTCCGGGGCGACGACACGCCTTTCAGGGGTTCCCGGTCCGGCCGCGAGGCCTGGTCCGCCTTTGCAAGGCTGGGTGGCGATATCGGCCACAACTCGGCATGGCGGATAGGAGGCTACATTCTTGATGGAGAAGCCCGCAACCGCAGTGGTGCAGCCCATGCCCATGGGGATGACGGTCATGGACACGGCGAGGAGGAACACGAGCATGAAGAAGAGGAGCATGCGCACGAGGAAGACGAACACGAGCATGAAGAAGACGAACACGGACACGAGGAACACGAGCATGAAGAAGAGGAGCATGCGCACGGGGATTTCGCCGAATTTCTATCCGATGGAGCATTTACAGGGGATTCACGCCTTTACGGCATCGATTTCCGCTATACCTGGGCGCCAACGGGCAATGCGCGGGATCGTGAACTGATCCTTCAGGGCGAGTATTTCTGGCGCGATGAATCGGGCGACTACATGCTGCAGGAGGAACATGAAGAGTGCACGGATCCGAGTGATCCTTCGACCTGCGAGGTACACCTGGATGATATCACCGAGTCACTCAGCGGTGACAGCGAAGGCTGGTACGCACAGGCGGTGTACAAGTTCCTGCCTCAATGGCGGATCGGTGCCCGCTATGCACGTCTTTCATCGCCCGATGATGCGGACCTGGATGACGACCCCTATACGCTGAGTACCATGGTCGACTGGACCAACAGCGAGTTCGGGCGAATACGGCTCCAGTACAATCGGGAGTCCTTTAACGGGGAAGACGATGACCAGATCATGCTGCAATATATCATGAGCATTGGTGCCCACGGCGCCCACAGCTTTTAAGCCATGAAAGCCTGGTACACAACGCTGTTGGTGGTGACCCTTGGGGCACTCTTCCCCCTGTCGGCAGTGGCACAGGAGCCTGTCAGGATACTGGCCTGTGAGCCGGAATGGGCCGCACTCGCCGAGGAAATCGGTGGTGACGATGTAATCGTTCACTCGGCCACCCATGGACGCCAGGACGCACATCACATACGTGCGCGTCCAAGCCTGATTGCAAAGGTGCGTCTTGCAGACATCGTGTTCTGTTCCGGTGCAGAACTCGAGGTCGGCTGGTTGCCGGTACTTATGCAGAGGGGTGCCCGGCGCATCGTACAGCCGGGTCAACCAGGTCATATCATGGCGGCCGACCATGTCGAGGTGATGGAACGCCCTGAAGTCATCGACCGCAGCCTGGGAGATATTCACCCGAGCGGGAATCCGCATGTCCATCTCGACCCTCGGAACATCGCCACCCTGGCAGATGTACTGGCCAATCGCCTGGCGCGCATTGACCCTTCGCGGTCCGACGCTTACCGGGAGCGGCTTGCCTCCTTCCAGTCCCGCTGGGCCGATGCCATGGCCGGGTGGCAAAAACGGACGGAACGGCTGCGTGGCATGAAGGTGATTGTTCATCACAAGGCATGGCCCTACCTGCTGCACTGGTCGGGGCTGAAGCGGGTCACGGCACTGGAGCGGGTTTCAGGTATTCCACCGACTGCATCGCATCTAGCGGAGGTTTTCGAGCTGGCACGGAACAGCGGCACGAAGGTCATCATCCGTGCACCTTTCGAGCCTGTAGATGCCTCGGACTGGCTTTTCGGGAAAACCGCAATCCCGGTGGTGGAGCTTCCCTTTACAGTTGGTGGCCATCCAGAAGCACAAGACCTCTTCTCCCTGTTCGATGTCACGCTGACATTACTAGAGGAGGTACAGGATCGACCCTAGTCTGCTGGACATCCTTGCGCCCGGCCTGGTCGCCGGGATGATCGTCATGGCAGCACACGCACCGCTCGGGATCGAGGTCCTGAAGCGGGGCATCGTGTTTATCGACCTCGCCACGGCGCAGGTTGTGGGGCTTGCCATTATCCTGCTTGGCCTTTGGCTGGAGGAACCGGATTCGATCGTGCACCAGGGAGTGATCTTCGGGGCCGGGATCGTGGTCGCACTGTTCTTCCGCTGGATCGAGCGCAAGTCACCGGACGAGCAGGAAGCCGTCATAGGAAGCAGCTTTATCGTCGCTGCTTCAGCAGGCGTGCTGGTCCTTGCCAACGACCCCCATGGAGGAGCGGCGCTGAATGAGGTGCTCTCCGGTCAGATTCTGTTCATTTCCTGGGGAGATATCGCAACCTTTCTGCCGGTCTACGGCCTGTTCGTTATCACCTGGTTTATCGCACCCCGCCTTCGCGGCGGTACAAGTTTCTTCATCCTGTTCGCCGTGGTCATTACCTCCTCGGTGCAGCTGGTTGGTGTCTACGTGGTGTTTGCAAGCCTGATTCTTCCGGCACTTGCCGCGCGCAGGGGCAAGGGATACGTCCTGTGGCGTGCCTATGCAAGTGGTGGAGTGGCCGTGATCGCGGCCATCCTGATCTCCGCCGCCGCCGATCTGCCCGCTGGCCCCTTTCTTGCGCTGTGTTTTGCGGTGTCGGCCGCGGTAATGCGCCTGTTTTTCCGAATCAGGATGCGGTCGAGTTGAATTTTGCCGACAGCGAAGCCCCGGAGCTGCCATTCAACGGGGGAGATGGTTATTCAAATGATCGAAATCTCTCCAGTCTGCCCGTACTTTCATTTGTGTCCTGCGGTGACGGAGCCCAGCTCGGGTCACGAATACCTGTATGTCGTGTACGCGAAATGGTCCTTCACTTATCCTCTACGGGGTTATGGCAGCAGTCCGGGTCGAGGCTTTGACACACTGGACATATTTCATGTTCCGGAGGTTCCGCAGTATGAAACTCCCATGCATCCGATGCGGGCACCAGGTGACACTCGGCACGGAAATGCCATAGCTGCTCTTCTGCGGATTTAAAGTATCGTTTTGTCAACTGCATTTCACAAATTTCGATTTCTGGCTGGCTTCTACTTCGGTGGGCGGTCGATACCCGGTTAGGACCCGTGGGTTACCGAACAGTACCTTGCATGCACCTTCCCTGAACTGATTTTCCTGCATCATGCTGGTCGGCCTTGAGCAACAGTCATGAAATGTGGATCAATCTTCGGCAATTCGTGCCAGGGCACGGCAGACAGCCAGTGTAGGTTCCCGGGATCAGCCAGGTTTGCAGCCTGTTCCACCGAGTCGAAAGGGCCCGGGGCAACGTCGAATGCAGGAAATTGAAATCCCTGCCTCGTGGCATTGGAGAACGCTGATTGGGGTTCTGGTATTCCAGGATCAAGGCCATGATTCGGGCCATAATCGGGAAACTCCTTAAGTTCGCTGGTTCCGCCTACAATTCCCTTGGCCTTGTCATTAGGTGCGCTGCATGTCTGGTGTTATCCTGCCTGCAGTCTTTTTCTCTTGTTCAATCATGATCTCCTCCTGTCATAAACCGGGTGCAAGGAGTGAAGCATGGATGCCGAAGTTGTGAATGAAAACGCCCTCAAACCCCGTGCATCCGAAGTGAGCCTTTACCTTGACAATCTTCTCGCCGTATTTTTCACGGTACGACCATTGCATTATTGAACCCTCTGAACTTGGTAGAACTCCCTCCCCATATACCAAGCCTTTTATGCAGAGGCTAGCCCATACATTAGCAACAAGCCTATGTTTTTAGTGTGATGAATTTTGTCATTGTCGTGTTTTTTACGTGATTTTCAGGGGTGGGAGGGGGTCCATGCAGCGAAACCGTGCTGCAGGATACGATTACGGCGGCTGATCTTCCGTTTGCATCCTTGTGCACGCAGATTCATCCTCCCGATGCGCCTGGCGGTCTTCCAGGTGACTGCCCGGCAGTCTCTGAAAGGGGGTGAAAATCTGGGCCGTCTGAATGCCGGGAAGTGGCCCCGGCTGGCATGCTCTGCTGTCTTCCTGTCCCACGGTCCTGCAACGGATTCCGTCTGGTGCGAAGAAGCGGGTACCTAAGAGGGGTCCGTGTCCTCCATGCGATAGCCGATCCCGCGTTCACTGAAAATGTAAGCGGGTTTGTTCGAGTCATCTCCGAGCTTGCGGCGGAGGTTTTTGACGATGGTGCGCACCAGCCTCGGGTCACTGGAGGGCTTTTTGTGCCATACCTTGTGCAGCAGCGAATCGAACGAGGTGACTTTTCCCGCGTTGACGGAAAGCATGCATAGCACTTCGTATTCCGTGACGGTCAACTGTACAGGGTGTCCGGCCAGGGTCACCTTGTGCTGGTCGTAGTAGATGGCAAGATCCCCCAGCAGGAAAGGTTCCGGTTCATTTCGGCTGCGAAGGGCAGCCTTGATTCGAGCAATCAGTTCCGTTGGTGAAAACGGCTTGACAATGTAGTCCGCTGCTCCACTTTCCAGCGCCCTGGCAATCGTTTCGTCCCTTCCGTAGCTGGAAATGAAGATGACCGGAACCTCTGACAGTTCAGGGACGGTTTTCATCAATTCGATCCCGTCCGTCTCTGGCAGGACCAGGTCCAGCAGGACCAGATGGGGTTTCTCCGTCTGGAATATCCGGGACAATTCCCGGTGATTGCTGGTCACGACGGGGGAATAACCTTCCGTTGCCAGGGCGTCCCGAAGGTAGAGCAGCATCTGCGGGTCATCGTCCACCACGAGGATGGGCACCGGTGCAGGTCGATCCTGGCTGGAACGTGACGGGCTTCGGGTGATATCCGTTCTGGGACGGCCTGCTGCTTCCTCGAACACCGGGAGGGTGAACGTGATCTGCATGCCTTGGCCCACCCCGCCGCTCGTGGCATGGATTCGGCCCCCATGGGCCTCGACCAGCCCCTTGCAGATGGCGAGTCCCAGGCCGGACCCCCGAAGTCCCCTGTTTCGCCCGTCATGACCGATATCCGTGTACTTGCGGAAAAGGCGCGGCAACTGCTCGGCGGGCACGCCCCGGCCTTCGTCAGCGACGCAGACGGCTACGTGCATGTCCTCGTGAATTGCAGAAATGCCGATAGGCGCCGATTCGGGGGAGTACTTGGAAGCATTGGAGAGCAGGTTATTCAGGACCTGGATGATGCGTTGCCGGTCAGCCATCACTTGCGGCAGGTCCTGCGGCAGGTCGATCAGGACGGCGTGCCGGCCGCCCCCGCTCAGGAAAGTGTTCCTGGCCTGGTCCACAAGACCGGCCACCTCAGAGGGTACGGGCAGGACCGACAGCGTGCCTGAATCGATACGCCCCACATCCAGCAGATCGCTGATTACCCCCCGCATGTGATTGGCCTGGTCATCAATGATGCGGAAGAACTGGAGCAGTTGGGCCGTGTCCGGGACGGGCTGGGTATCCAACACGCTCGCGGTTGAACCCTTGATGGAGGTCAGCGGCATGTGCAGTTCATGACTGACCATGCTCAGAAATTCTGCCCGCAACTGCTCCAGTTCCTCGAATGGCGCCAGGTCCTGCATGGTGACAACCACCGACTCCACTTCGCTGTCTGCTGAAGGGATCGGCGTGACGTTGATCAGGGTGTTGACGCTTCGACCGTCAGGGATCGAAAGCTCGACCTCCTCTGCACGCACGGTCGTGGCAGTGCTCAGCATCTTGGTTAACGGGAAATTGTCGTGGGGAAACTCGCGGCCGTCGGCGAACCGGCAGGTAATCACTTCCAGCAGCTGTTCGGAAGTGCTACCCGGTGTGCGCAGGCTCTCGACAATGCGTTTCGCTTCCCGGTTGAGGGACACCGGATGCCCGGTCTTCGCATCGAAGACCACAACACCCACCGGCGAGGTCTCGACCAGGGCTTCAAGGTTGGCCCGTGCCTTCTGCTCGTCCCGGTACGTCCGCGCGTTGGCAATGGCCGTCGCCGCCTGCGAGGCAAGCAGCATCAGGATTTCCTCGTCTTCGCTGGTGAACAGCCCGCCGTTCGCTTTTCCGCCAAGAAAGAAGCTGCCGACCTGTACACCCAGGTGATGCATCGGGGTTTCCGTGAAGGCTGTCGAAGGCAGCAACTCTGTCGAATAGCCCAGTGAACGGACGTAGCTGCTTATATCCTCGTGTGTCAGGACACCAGGTTTGTCACGGAAGTGTTCAAAGAGTTGAGGACCTTCATGCCAGTCCACCAGTTTCTGGTGCTCTTCAGGAGTGAGGCCGGAAAAGACGAGGTCCTGTGGCTGCCCGAAGCGATCGATCGTGGTGATTGCGCCATAGCGGGCATCGGTGAGTACCCGGGCACTCTCCACGATCTCGTGCAATACGGTCTCAAGATCGAGGCTCGCACTGATGCGAAGGATTGCCGCACTCAACTGGGAGATGCGCTCGTGCGGTGCATCCGTCTCTGGCTGTGTTTCGTGAGAATATGTCAATGCTCTATCCTCGTAACGATCTTCTCCACAGTGAAGAATCCAGGACGCACTGAACTACGCCAGTGTCAATGCTATCAGTTAATGACTGAATAATCACGAAAAAAACATTTAACGGGCAGTAAAGATCATGTAAACATCATGCTAGTTTTGGTAGGATTTGGACTGGGAAGAAGCAAGAAAATGGATCAGGATCGGCAATAGGGGGTTGCAGTATTCAAGCCTTTCAGTGACTCGGTAACGCCACGTTTCGGGCCTGTTCGCGAGAACCATGTTTCCAGCCCATTCCAAAATCCACTTCTACATCCTTGAGGCTGCATGTGGTCGTATTTCGCCGTGTGATTCGACAGGATTCTAGATGACCTCAGATTTGAGCACATCTGCCGACGCCTCGACACCGCCCGTTTTCGTTACCGGCTCGGCCGGTCATGTGGGCGCCAATCTCGTGCGTAGGCTGCTTAAGGACGGCACCCGGATACGGGTGTTGCTGAGAAACGAGGACAACAACAGGGCACTGGAAGGTCTTGAGGTTGAACGCGTGTTCGGCGACATCCGGGATTTGAATGCCATGCGGCGGGCGGTCGCCGGCTGTCAAGGCGTCTATCACGTTGCGGCCATGATCTCGACCATCGAAGGCAATCGGGCCTATCGCCGGAAGGTATACGAGTGCAACGTACTCGGCACCCGCAACGTGCTGCAGGCGGCGCGCGAGGCACAGGCCGGACGCGTGGTGGTGACGGGCTCGTTCAGTGCGGTCGGTTACAACCTGGACAACCCGTCTGCTCCCAGTGACGAGACGATGCAGTTCTATCCCATGGAACGCACGATGCCTTATGAGCGCAGCAAGGCACTCGTTGAACACGAGTGCTGGCGTGCCGTGGCGCAGGGCCAGGACGTCATTGTTGCTACGTGCTGTGCAGTGATTGGAGGGGCCGATTATTTTCCCTCCCGGTTGGGGAGGACCTTGTGCGACTACACCGGCGGTAAGCTTCGCGCCTACGTGGATGGCGGTTTCGAGTTTGTTGCGGCGCGTGACATTGTCGAGGGGCACCTGTTGTGCATGCACCGGGGGCGTTCGGGCGAAAAGTACATCTTCAGCAGCGAATACAAAACCATCTCCGAGATCCTGGACCTGTTCGAAGAGGTTTCAGGGGTTCCGCGACCGGCCCGGCGGATTCCCTCCCACATGATGCTCGCTTTCTCGGAAGTGGCGAGTTTTTACCTGAGCCGCTTTCATCCGGATTTTCCGCAGCGGTTCACGCCAGGTGCCATCCGCCTGTTGAAAAAATGCCGTCACGCAGACACCGGCAAGGCGAGAAGTGAATTGGGCTTCCAGCCTACCAGTATCCGCGCTGCAGTGCACGAGGCCTACGCCTTTCACTACTACCAGCGCAACGTGATTACGAATCCGCTTGCAAAACGTCCCAGTGAGAGCGCCGTGAGACAAGCGGAAAGCAGCTTGGCAAACCAGGGCATACCGGTCAGTCCCGGGGGAGGTTCGATGTGATACCGTTGCAGGCAGCACCTCCCGGCTTTGAGGAAGCCGGCAACCTGCGCCAGCAAGTGCGTGCTACAGGCCTGGACCCGGATTACTGGTACGCGGTTGAAGAAGTGCACCGGGTCAAGCCGGGGACGGTCGTCGAGATCATTTTCTGGAAACATTCCATCGCCCTGTTTCGAGGGGCAGACGGCTCGTTTCACGCGCTTGAGAATCGCTGCGCGCATCGCCAGATTAAACTTTCCCTGGGGGAGGTACAGGGCTGTCGGCTCGTATGCGCCTATCATGGCTGGCAGTATGATGAAGAGGGGCGCCGTGCCGATCTTCCGCCTGCACGTAATGGAGGGAACCTCCCGAAACCATCCATCAGAAGCTATCCCGTGAAGGTTCGTTACGGGCTGGTATGGTTGTTTCCCGGCAACCCGGAGCGTGCGCAGGAGCGCCAGATCCCGGATATCCCCGAACTCGAAGGATCCGCACGGTGGGCCTGTGTTCCGCTCAGCTTCACCTGGTCGGCTCACCACTCGATGGTGATCGACAACGTGAGCGACTTCACCCATGCCCATCTCCACCGCCGGTACCGTCCTTTCGAAGATGCCACGCTCACCCGTTGCGAGACCGTAGGGGACAACGTGCACCTCGCTTATGACACGCAGGTCGGGCGTGGACCGATCTCCGGGATGTTTGTCGACCACAACCGGTTAAACACCAATCACATGGAGCTTTGCTTTCAATATCCCTACCAGTGGTCCAACACCGATGACGCCATCAAGCACTGGCTGTTCGTATTGCCGATTGACGAGCGCACAACCCGGGTATTCTTCCTGTTCTACTTCAAATCGCTCAAGATTCCTTTGCTGCCGGTACATATCCCCCGTTTCGCAATGACCATGGTTTTGAAGATCTCGAACCGTCTGCTGATCGGACCCTTGCTCGACCAGGACCGGGTAGCCGTCGAAGCAGAGCAGAAGGGTTACGAGATGTACTGGGATGCCCCTCCCATCGAGTTCAATCCGGTGGTGAAAGCCTTCCAGAACGTGACGGTACGCAAGTGGCGGGAGTATCTGGCACGCGAGACGGGGAATGGCAGTGCAGGCGCCTGAGCCGTATTTCTTGCTGTCCATGCTGTCGGCCAGCACCCTGGTCGAGGCAGCCGTAATGATGCTGGTATTTTTCAGCGCGCTGTTTGCGGGGTCTGTGCTCCTGCCCGGACGTCAACTTGCAGGCTCGGACCTCGAGGGCAATTCACACACCTACAAGCTCAATGGACTCGCCCTGTTTCTGGTGACCGCTATTGTGGCAGGCGTCTCCCAAGCCTTCGGCTGGTTTAGCCTTTCCATGCTGTACACTCACTTCGCCGCCTTGTTCGTGGTCTCGAATGTATTTGCATTCGTTCTTTCAGGCTGGCTGTGTTACCGGGCCGCCCGGACCCGGGGTACATCACAGGGAATAGTACGCGGCTTCTTTTTTGGCCTGGAATACAATCCGGTCTGGCTCGGGGTGGATTTGAAGCTTTTCAGCTATCGTCCTTCGCTCATCGCCCTGGCCCTGTTCAATGCGTCGTTTGCCGTAGTGCAGTTTGAAACCTACGGCAGCCTGACCGTGGCGATGGTGCTCTATCAGGTTTTCACCTTCCTGTACGTGCTCAACTACTTCCAGTTCGAGCACGGGATGGTCTACACCTGGGACATGGTCAGTGAGCGCTTCGGCTGGATGCTGGTTTGGGGAGACTATGTGCTGGTGCCCTTTTTCTATTGTTTCGCAGGGTGGTGGCTTGTCCACGCTTCGGTACCCCTGCCCCCCGCTACCGCCGTAATGATTGTCCTGTTGTTTGCTTTCGGGTTTTGGCTTTTTCGTGGCGCCAACGAGCAAAAGCACCGTTTCAAGCGTGACCCGGGCATCACGATCTGGGGACGACCCGCCCGGTCCCTGGACGGGCGTCTGCTGGTGTCCGGATTCTGGGGGATCGGACGGCATCTCAACTATACCGGCGAGATCTGCATCTACCTTGCGTTCGCCCTTACCACAGGGCTTGCATCCTGGGTGCCGTATTTGTTGCCCGCATGGCTTGCTGGCCTGTTATGGCACCGCTCGAGGCGTGACGAACAACGCTGCAGCACCAAGTATGGCGAGCTCTGGGGACGCTATACGCAGCGGGTGCGATACTCGATGCTGCCGTTTGTCTACTAGGTGCGGGTGTGGCACAGCAGTCTCACAGTGTGACAACCCTGCCTTCGGCAAAGCCCTCGCCGAAGACACCGAAATCCGTACCCAAACTTGCGGGCGGTTGGCCATTGATCGGTCATCTGCCGGAATTTCTGAAGAATCCGGTTTCGATGTTAAGCCGCGGCTGGCACGAGCAGGGCGAACTTTTCCGGTTCCGTATCGGCCCCAGGAATTTTGTACTTTTCACAGGGCCTGAGGCGCACGACTTCTATTTCAGGGCACCCGAGGATCAGCTGAATGCCAAGGATGTCTATCAGTTTACGGTACCCATCTTCGGGCGTGGCGTGGCATACGATATCTCCCCCGAGCTCATGGCCGAGCAGTTGGGGTTTCTGTATCCGGCGCTTCGAGAATCTGCGATGCGCAGGTTTGCCCGCATCATGTTCGAGGAGACATCCCGGTTTACCGATGGCCTCGGCGAGGCGGGGGTAATCGACCTGCCGCACGCGATGAATGAACTCACGGTCAAGATCGCCAGTCGCTGCCTGATCGGGGAGGAAGTCCGCGACCAGGTGGACACCGGTTTTGCCGAGGCCTACCACGATCTGCAGAATGGCATCAACACCCTGGGATTTTTTCTTCCCAGGCTGCCTACTGCAGCGCATCGCACCCGCGACCAGGCCCGGCAAAAAGTGGCCGAACTCTTCAGTCGGGTCATGACGGAACGCCGCCGTTCCGGAGTCCGGCCCGACGATTTCATGCAGACCCTCATGCACGCCCGTTACAAGGATGGCCGCGCGTTAAGTCACGATGAGATTACCGGCATCCTGCTGACGGTGTTGTTCGCAGGCCAGCACACGAGTGCAGTGCTCGCAACCTGGACAGCCCTGGAGCTCATCAGGGCACCCTCCTACCTGGCGCGGATCCGGTCCGAGATGCAAGACGTCTACCAAGAGAATGCAGACATGAGCCACTCAAGTCTCAAGCAGCAGGTATTGCTGGAGCATGCCGTGCGGGAATGTGAGCGGCTGCACCCGCCGCTGATCCTGCTGATCCGCAAGGTACTCAAACCCTTGCATTACGGGGACTACATCGTGCCGGCGGGCACGCTGGCCATGGTGTCACCGGCTGTATCCCACCGGTTACCGCACCTGTTTGCCGATCCGGAGCGCTTCTTTCCGGAACGGTTTGCGCCTCCCGCAAGCGAGGACAAGCAACATCACTACACGTTGATCGGTTTCGGTGGCGGCAAACACCGGTGCATGGGGAAGCATTTTGCCTACCAGCAGTTGAAAGCGATCTGGACCGTGCTGCTTGATCGCTTCGATTTCCAGTTCGACACCGCGTTTCCGGCCCCGAATTACGGCAGCTGGGTGACCGGTCCCGAGGAACCCTGCAGGCTTCGCTACCAGCGTCGCTCACGAGCGGGTATCTTCCGATGAGTACCGCTACGGCCCAGCGCTACGACGTAGTCATCGTTGGCGCGGGTCCGGTGGGTTGTGTGTGCGCGCTCGCACATGCGAAAAAAGGTGCCCGGGTATTGTTGCTTGAAGCAAATCCAAAAGCTTCACTGCGCCTGGCAGGTGAATGGCTGCATCCGCCCGCTGTTCGGGTATTGCGCGAGGTCGGAGTCGGACTCGATATGCAACTCCGCGACCCCACGGGCAAAGGGTTTGTATTGTTCCCGGAAGACGGTTCGGATCCAATTATATTTCCTTATCCGGAAGGATCTCGCGGGCTGACATGTGAGCATGACTTGCTCGTAAAGAGTCTGCGTGAAGCAGTCAGGAATGAATCGGATATCGATTTTGTTCTTCACGCACGGGCACGGGCTGTCGAAGACGGGCGGGTCACTTTTACCCATGACGGCGCCATCAAATCCGTGAACACCACACGCATTGTGGGCGCTGATGGCCAGGCCTCGATTGTTCGGCAGTCACTGGGTTTGTCGACGAACCCGAGAATCTGTTCGCAGACGGTGGGTGTCATCGTAAAAGGAGTGAGCCTGGCGCTGAAGGAGTACGGGCATGTGCTGCTCGGGGGGCCGGGCCCGGTTCTCATATACCATCTCGAAGAGGACTGTATCCGCTTGATCGTCGATGTTCCGCTGGATCGTACAACCCCCCGGGACCGGATTGGTTTCTTGCTGGACTCGTACACCAACTTGTTGCCGGAGTCGCTCAGGTCAGCGTTTGTCCAAGCATTGCGGGATGGGCAATTTCACGTCGCAGCCAATAAGCTGAGGCCGCGCGTAACATACGGGAGCACACACCGCGTGCTGATTGGCGATGCAGCCGGGCACTATCATCCGATGACGGCAATGGGAATGACCTTCGGTTTCGGGGATGCGCTTGCACTGGCCGAGAACGAGGACTTTCGCAGCTTTGCTGCCAAACGCTACCGGGCAACCCGGGCTCCGGCATTTCTGGCAATGGGGCTTTACGAGGTTTTTGCGGATCACCGGGCCGAGGCCGTGGCACTCCGGCACACGATCTACCGTAACGCCCGGGCATATCCTGCATACCGAGACCGGACCGTGCGTTTGCTGGCCTGTGAAGACGGATCGGTCCTCAGCATGGGTTTTGCCTTTTTCGGGACGGTAGCCCGTGCAATTCTCGGGCAAATTCCAAGATCCTGTGACCGGCTTGCCTGGCGAAGAGCCCGGGATACCCTTCATGCGCTGGCTGTTCGTTTGGTGTGGCTCCTGCGAAGCATTCGGCTGCTGTACAAGGTGCGAAACAGGGGAGGAGAAATTGACGATCAGATCTGGGGCACCTTGGCTGGCGTGTTTCAATTCTCCATGCCAACGAAAGCCAGTGCTTCCCAGCCTGTTCGCCCGAGGGAAGTAGTTTCAATCGATGCCAGACCGGCAATGAAGCGTGCGGTTGCACACTTGTTGGACCTTCAGGGTGAGGACGGAGCCTGGGAAGGCGAGATGGTCTGGTGCCCCATGCTCACGGCTCAATACGTCCTGCTGCACCATATTATTGAACAACCTCTCGAGCCCGGCCGTCGCCGGCGTGTGCTGCGCTCCTTCGAACAGACCCGTCTCGAAGGAGGCTCGTGGGGTTTGCACGAGCACTCGCCCCCCCACCTGTTTGTTACCACCCTGGTGTACGTGGCAGCAAGGCTGCTCGGGATCGGGCAAGATGACCCGTTAATCAAGCCGGCGCGTCAATTCCTGCAGGCAGAGGGAGTTGTCAGCATCCCAAGTTGGGGGAAGTTCTGGCTGGCGCTGCTCAATCTCTACGACTGGCGCGGAGTCCATGCCATTCTGCCGGAGTTGTGGGGCCTGCCGCGCCGGATCGCGCTGCATCCCTCGAACTGGTACTGCCATACCCGGCTTATTTACATGGCGATGGCGGCGGTATACCCGCATCGGTACCAGGTGCCGGTCTCGTCCACAATCGCCTCGTTACGGGAGGAACTGTTTCCCCAGGGGTTTGCCAATGTAGATTTTCCCTCGGGCCGCAATCTCTTGCGAGACGCTGATCTTTACAAGCGTCCAAGCGCATGGCTTCGAACCGGATATGTGCTTGCGGGATTGTTTGAACGATGGCACGGGAAGCGGCTTCGAGCACGGTGTATGCATGCAATCGTCCGGCAGATCAAGTGGGAGTTGCAAACCACCAGCCATACGAGCATTTCCCCGGTCAGCGGTCTCCTCAACATCCTGGCCGTATGGCTGCACGATTCAAATGACCCCGACATCCAGCAAGCGCTTGCACGACTCGACGGCTGGATCTGGGAAGATGAGGAGCATGGGGCGCGAGTCACCGGAGCCAAAAGTGCCTCGTGGGATACCGGTTTCTCTTTGCAGTCTCTGGCGACAGTGCCCGAGGATGGCAGGGTCCGCAACGCGCTTGGAGCAGGGGCCGGCTTTCTGTACCGGCAACAGATTGGAGCCAGCTTCGACGGATTTCGCGAGGCGTATCGGAATGATCCCAAAGGTGGCTGGTGTTTTGCAGGAGGATGGCATGGCTGGCCGGTGACTGACTGCACTGCCGAAGCAGTGGCCGGGATTATCGCTGCCGAGCGCAATTCCGCGGACACAACAGTGCTCGCAGATGCGATACGCTTTATGCTGAGGGGCCAGAACCGTGACGGAGGTTTTGGCAGCTACGAGGCACAACGCTCCATTTTTGGTCTCGAGTGGCTGAATCCGGCAGAAATGTTTGGCGACTCGATGACCGAGCATTCCTATGTCGAGTGCACCGCTTCTTGTCTTGTGGCGCTTGCCGCTTGCAAGGAGCACTTCCCCCAACTCATGGACCAGACTGTGAGAAGTGCTATCTCTCAGGCGGGTACCTGGCTTCGCCGGACCCAGGGAATCGATGGGTCGTGGCGTGGCGTATGGGGCGTTCAGTTCATTTATGGGACCTTGTTCGGAATCAGGGGGCTGCTTGCCGCTGGGGCCCCGCCGAGTGACCCGGCACTGCGCTTGGCTTGCCGGTGGTTACTGGATCGGCAGCACCGAGACGGAGGATGGGGTGAGCACCATAGCGGCTGCTTGACCGGCCGGTATGTCGAGCACGAGGAAAGCCAGGTCATCCAAACTGCCTGGGCATTGCTTGCACTCCTCGAAGCGGGCGATCCAGGCTGGAACGCGATTTCGCGAGGTATCCAGTATTTGCTCAGCACCCAGAATGCAAATGGAACGTGGCCCAAGCAAGACATGGCCGGGGTCTTTTTTCGCACGGCCTTGCTGGATTACGTCCTGTATAGGCAGTATTTTCCCCTGCACGCACTTGGTCTCTACGAGCAGCGACGCCAGACCCGGTTGGAATTGACGACCTCCGTCACACCTGCCACCGCCGCCACGGCTGGCTGAAGCATGACGCTCTCCTGAACCTGGCGTGAAAGCCGCTCAGGACCTTTGTACTCTCCAGGGTAGCAAGCGAGAGGCAAATCGGTACGGGAATGGCAGTCCTGCGGGGGAATCCGTGGTCAAAACAGGCTTCATTCCGTCTCACGAGTGCCGGGTTTGCGGACCAGGAAAAAATACATTGGAGTAAAAATACCCGACTTGCCACCTTCTGCCAGCGCATCCGCCGCCCGGTTTAGCAGTGTGCTTACCATGGCCGTTGCCTCAGGGAAGACCCGCAGCTTTTCACCCACCCTCAGCACCAGGTTCGTCAAGGCACGCCCGACGGGTGTGCGTGGAATGCTTGTAAGACTGATGTCGCGACCCTCCAAGGCACGATACCAGGGTGTATCCGGATGCGATTCAGGGGCAAGGTCGCGGGCTTCCAGGACTTCGAATCCGGCTTCGCGAAAGGCAATACAGACTTCCGCTGTGTTAGCGATGTCCGGCAGCCCATCCCCTCTCTCAATGTCTTTCTTGATCCGCAGGTGCTCCGGGTTTTGTGGATCGAAGTTCTCGGTGAGGCACCACTCGTAGCCGGCAAAACAGGCTCCTGGGCGCAAGACGCGGTAAACCTCCTTGAATGCCGCGGTTTTGTTCGGCGCATGGGGTGTGGCCTCGATGGCGAAGGCGCCATCGTAGCAGTTGTCACTTTCTGGAATCTGCATGTAATCGCCGCGGATGAAGCGGCATAACGACTGGACATCGCGGGTGTGCTCTTTCGCGCGCTCGATCTGGTAGGCGTTGTTATTGATGCCGACAAAACTGGCACCGGAATAGCGGGCAAGGTTGCCCATTGGTCCACCAATCCCGCACCCCACATCAAGTATTTGCATCCCCGGTTTCAGGGACAGCTGGTCAGCAAGAAAATGCTCGTGTCGGAGCAGCGACGCCTTGAAACTCTCGCCCCGCTGTCGTGGGGCAAAATGAAAGGATCGTCCCCAGCCGAACTCGTAGAAATCAGTCACCAGGTCATAGTAGTGATTGACGAGCAATTGGTAGCTCTCTTTTCTGTGTTCCAGGTTGGCATTGTGGAACCCGGTGTATTGATCGACCACGGATTTCACTTCATCCGGTGCGAGATCCCCGAGAGAATGAGATTTTGATTGTCTAGTAGGCTTGCTCGCCGAGCGTTTGTTTTGACGGGTCGACACGATATCCAGGGGTAGAGTATTGCAAGAAATGTTGGCTCGATGGGTCTCGCCCAGCGCATTCAAGGTACATGTCTGGTGTGACAAAATCAACCTTGGAGCGGGGTGTGTCTCACGGACATGACTCTCATCCGGTTAGGTGTTTCGATAATGAGGTATCGAGATGCACCAACCGGGCATGACTGCTGGAATGTGGAGAGGTGAAGCTCGAGTACCTGCTGAAATACTTCAAGCTCCGCTGCAAGCAGATGAGGTTTTCAGCAGAAACAGGCAGTACAATAGGCGCACCGTGACATTGAACTACCCGTGAAGATCAGGAAGCATGCCCGAATACCGCGCCGATCGAGCACTGCCCGAGCAAGATGCAGAACAGGCTGGCCTGACGATACCGGTGGGACTGTTCGCGTTACTTGCCATAACGATCCTCGCACTACTGGGCATCGGTACGCGTTACTTCATTCACGGGGACCTGAACGCCATCCATTTCCTTTTGAGCCTGTTTTTCTCGGTCAACCTGCTGATCTGTTATTGGGAGATATGCCTGTACTTTCGACTGGACTATATTGAGACACGCACCGGGTTTTGGCATGAGCGAAGGCGTGAATCCGGACGCTCACCGATTACCGAGTTCCTTGTCACAAAAGTTCCTTTGACACGGGTTTTGTCATCGACGCTCTGGGCCGATGTCTGGGCCACCTACTCTCAGTATGACAGCTCCTATTCGGACCGCCGAACCTTCGGCTACAATGCGGACATTGCCAACGGTTTTGTAACACTGGTTCCGACACTCATCCTTTACGCAGCGTACACAGCCGATCTCCTGCCCGCTCTCTTTGTAGGCATTCTCGGGGTTATGCTGTTCTGGCAATGGACCTACGTCACCTCGGTTTACTGGGTCAGCTTCTTCGTAGCCAAAAGACAGACTCTGATCAGCCGGCGTGAGTTGTACACCTACATTATCGCGATGAATTCCATTTGGGTGCTGTGCGCGTTGCTGGGACTGTACGTCTCCATTCATCTGATCGTGGATGGCAACTATAGCGTTCTGGGATACTGAACTGGCATTTTAGGGTCTCTTGCGATTGGCCGGAGAACTTGTCCTGCCTGTCCGAGCACACCATGGTGGCGCTCACCCTGGTGGATCGCGCACAGGACAAGGTGCGCGATATCGGCCGGGTACACCGCACTGCCGTCGGCGACAGCGCCTAGGCCACGTTCACGTGAAAGGCTTCCGAAGGGGCCACGCTGCGCTTTGCCCGGTCATGCTTACTTCGGTTATGCCCTTTCTGGGCTTCACGCCCCTGATCCTTGAGCGGGCCAGGGGCGCAGGGAGATTTCTTCTATGCGGCATGGCTTGAAATCTTTTCAAGCGTACCGGCAATCTTGTTCCTTGAGTCTTCCAGGTCGTAATCATCCTGCAGTCCCATCCAGAACTTGTCGCTATTGCCAAAGTAACGCGACAGTCGCAGGGCTGTGTCTGCCGTGATGGCGCGTTTACCGAGAACAATTTCGTTGATCCGGCGAGGCGGTACGGAGATGCGGTTCGCAAGCCTGTTTTGGCTGATGCCCAGCGGCTCGAGGAAGTCTCTGAGCAGCACCTCGCCGGGATGAATGTTCTTGAGCCTGGCCATGGTCAGTTCTCCTTAGTGGTAGTCGACGATTTCAACCTGACAGGCTTCTCTTCGTCGCCAGACAAAACAAACGCGGTATTGATCATTGATCCGCATGCTGTGCTGGCCTGCTCTTGTTCCACGCAAAACTTTCAGGCGGTTAGACGGGGGTATGCGAAGATCCTGCATGTTTTGGGCGTTGTTCAATATCCTCAGCTTGCGTCTGGCAGTGTTTTGGATATTCATTGGAAACTTTTTGGAAGAATGTCCGTTCCAGATTTTCTCAGTCTCCCGGCAGGCGAACGTCCTGATCACGTATGGACTATAACGTATTGCGTTATATAACGCAATACGTTATACACTTGTCTGTTCGCGCGTAACCAGTCCGCACCTGGGTCGGGAAACGGAAGCGGGGCGGGTGCAGCTTTTTTCTTGATTCCTGCCCGGATTCCACTAGGATCAATCGTCCCGAGCCGGGGCGTCTAGAAGGACAGGCTGACGGCGAGGAACCCGTACCGGCCCAGGGCGTCGTACAGGCCGGGATAGGTGTTGCCGTTGCCGCCGCTTGCGGGTCCTGCGCCGTTGCCGGCGATCGGGGGTTCCCGGTCGAACAGGTTGTTGATGCCGGCGCGCAGCTGGATGCTGTCGTTCACCTCCCACAGGGCCGACAGGTCGAAGTAGTCGATGTCCTCGAGATCCACGCCGTCCTTGTTGCGGTCATCCACCTCCCCGAGATGGCGCCACATCAGGGTCGCGGTGAGATTCCAGGGCGTGGTCCAGATTACCCGCATCCGGTTACGCACATCGGGGGTTGGCGATCCGCACACGAATCCCCACTTGCCGGCGCAGTCCTCGACCGGTGCCCCGGCAACCTCCTGCTGCTCCCACTTGTCGATCAGCGAGAGCACGTTGCGGATGTCGAGGTAGCCCCAGGTGCCGAGGTCCAGGGAATAGTCGGCAACCAGGTCATAACCCACCACCTTCTCGATCGCCAGGTTCTCCTGCCTGGAGACGATATGGCCGCTGCTCTCCACGTCCGAGCCGACCCACAGGTCTCCCGTCACGCCCCGGCTGATCCGTTCGCACAGCACGAGGTCGCCGTCCAGGCACTCGTTGAGAACGAACTCCGGCGTCAGGCTGCTGATGCCTTTCTCGACCTCGATGCTGTAGTAGTCGAGCGAGACGGTCAGCCCGTCGATGGCCTGCGGCGAGAAGACGATACCGATGGTCCAGGTATCGGAGGATTCCGGCTTCAGGTCGGTGTTGCCGCCCTGCAGGAAGTTGTACTGGTTGGCCGGCGAGTCGGGGACGCTGCCCCATTGTTGTTCGGTCACCCCGCTGCGCGCGCACTCATCGAAGGTGCGCCCCGCACTTGTGACCCCGTCGAGACCGCCTTCGACCTCCCCGGAACAGGGATCGCTGCTCATGTCAAACAGGTTGAAGCCCTCGGGCTGAAACAGTTCACGCACGTTCGGTGCGCGAATGGCCCGCTGGAAACTGCCGCGCAACTTGACATCCTGGTTGATGGCCCACCCGCTTCGAAGCCCGTAGGTTTCCACGCTTCCACCGTATTCATAGTCCGAGTAACGCAGCCCGATATCCAGCGACAACTCCTCGGCGAACGGCCGTGCCTCGACCAGCGGGACATTGGCTTCCAGGAACAGTTCGGCGACGCTGCTGCCCCCTGAAACCGGACGGGCTGCCCCACCCTGGCCCGCGCCCTCGCCCGAGCGGTAGGCTTCATCGGGCTTGAAATCAAGGTTCTCGTCGCGGAACTCGGCACCGAGCGCGATGGCGATGCCGGTGTCTGCCGCCGGCAGCCGTATTCCGTACTCATCCAGGTCGCCGAACAGGAAACCGCTGGCGATCAGCTGGTCCGTGCCGCCGCGGGCAGTCAGCGGCAGGACGATGTAGTCGAGCGCCTCCCGGGTGACCCCGCCCTCCTCGAAGATGTTCCAGGGCACGCAATCCGGGTCCGTACCGTCCAGCACGGAACGGCAGACGATCTCGCCGGTAGCCGGGTCGTGCACTGCGTCCAGGGCGCGATTGATCTTGGTTGTGCCGAGGTCATTCAGATAGGTGTTATCCATGCGGACCTCGGCATACAGCAGGGAGGCGTCGTAGCTCCAGTTGGTCCCGAGTTCACCCTGCACGCCGAGAACCCCGCGAAACGAGGTGTGGTGCAGGTCGTGCTGGCGGTTGCCGCCTTCCACGTTGCGACGGCCAATCCAGAACGGGTCGAGCACATCATCCCGGGTCTTGCCGATCGAGCCGCAGATGGCCTGGAACTGCTGTTCGGACATCAGCGGATTGCCGCAACTGAGGGTTTCGGTCACGAAGAATGCGCCCGACGGGGCAATCTGCGCCACCGTGCGATTATCCATGTACATCAGTTCCGTGTAGGCCTGCGCCTCCTCGGTGATGTCGTAGTGGGCAAAGACACCGAAGGTGTACTGCTCGTCCGGGCGCTGAAAGTAGTTCAGGGGACCGAAGTTGTAGGTTTCGCCCCGGCGGGGAACGAATTCATGACCCTGCACGATGAAATCGACGGGAGCAGGGTAGTCCGCGTGTCCGAAATTCGTGAATCGTCCCTGCGGGATGGTCGATGAACCCAGGCAGTTGTTCGCATCGTCACTCAGTGCACAGGAGCTGTAGTCGCGGTCGCGCTGCCACACCGCCTCGATATCTCGCCAGGTGGCATAGACCGTCGCGTTGCCCCGCCCGTTGTCGAAGTTGGTGCCGGCGATCAGCGACACGCTGGATGTGTCGCCGTCCGTCTCGGTGCCATCGGCGGCAGGATAGCCGGCATTCTCGACGATTCGTTGCCATTTGCCGGAATCGTTGTGATGCGAGGACTGGCTGAACTGGTAGTCGAACTGAACCCCCTCGAAATCCTTCTTCATGAGAAAGTTGACGACCCCGGCCACCGCATCGGAGCCGTAGGTCACCGAAGCGCCACCGGTCAGTACCTCGATGCTTTGCACGAGGGCGCTCGGAACCTGGTTGATGTCGGCACCGATGCCGCCCTGCAGAGGCGAACCGGCCGGCATGCGGCGACCGTTGATCAGCACCAGGGTGCGTTCCGTACCCAGGTTGCGCAGATCGAGGGTGGCGGTTCCGGTGGCGCCGTTGGACTGGCTGGTGTTCTGGGCGGAATAGACCTGTGGCAGGGTGCGCACCATGTCCTCCACCCGGACCGTACCCTGGTACAGCAGTTCATCCGCATCCACCGAGGTGACGGGACTTGCACTGACCAGGTTCTTGCGCTGGATGTGTGAGCCGGTGACCACGATCTCCTCAAGTTCGACGACAGCATCAGCTGCTTCATCAAGTCCTTCTGCAAGTATCGTTGCCGGCATGCTGCCTGCCAGGGCAGCAAGAAATGCGAACGTGATGAGGGGTGTCTTCCGGTCAATTGTCGGCATGAGGCAACTCGCTAATACTAGGTTAACATGACCTGAGGGCATCCCGTAAAGGATACTTGCCGGTCAGACATCATAACGGGATTTTTCGCGCCTTGCCCGGATCGGTTTCGGGGGAAAGACCATCATTAGCTGATTCACATTGGCACTGGCACTAAATTTGGATGGCTTTCAATCGCATGCTAGCTTCACTCTTGTTTCAGAAAAATTTTTGCAACAGTACTTAAGCTATCATCTACAGATAGATACAATTTCCCGGATGTTCAGCCTTAGGCTTCGAATCAGCAATTTAACCTGAGTAACATCGAAATCAACAAGGAGAATGTAATGTTCAAATTTTCAAATCTTCCAATTGCAATTGCGCTGTCAATGCTGCTCTCAGGGATAGCGCTATCCGATCCCGACCATGGTCAAGAGGCTGATTCCCCGGACGCTTCAACTGTAGTACCCATGGAAAAAGGCCGACTAGACAAGATGCAGAAAATTATGCGCATGCGTGGCGGGATGATGAGCGGGGCCCCGGGTATGGGACAAATGGGTATGATGAACGGCATGCCAGGTATGGATATGATGGATATGGACATGATGCTCATGATGATGGGTAACAACATGATGGGAATGCCGTCAGCAGAGAAACTTCGAAGCACACTACAGACACGGTTTGAGGAATTTGATACAGATAGCAACGGCATGCTGTCCATTGAAGAATTTGAAGCCCTGCATAACACGATGACCCACGAGATGATGATGGAGCGGTTCGAGCATCTTGATGCTGACGGGGATGGACAGATCACCTCCGACGAGATGGGTGAACTGACCAAGCGGCTGGAGATGTGTCCAATGATGTCTGGCGCAGGTGGCATGATGGGTGGAGATTTGATTGAACCAAAGAACAACTGAAGCTTGTTATGAAAACAGGTACACAACTCTCTCCACATTCGGCAAGCCTCCAAGAGGCTTCATGCATAGAGGGCAGGGAAAATTTGTAGAACTTTCACGCTTGTCTGGCACTCTAAGGTACGCAGGATCTCATAAAGGATGTCTTTTCTGAATTTGACGACTTGCCCAGGACACAAGATTGAATTGGGAGATCCATAGAAATAAGCAAAAACCTTAACTTCATTGTGCATACCCAGTTTTTTTCAGACTTGCCATACAGTTTTATCGGGTGCAGGCCAGTCAGCCATACAACGTTTGGTGTGGAGTAAACCTGCTCGATATGATGCATATATGACGATGTTCATGACGAGACGAAACTTGTTGAAGGGGATGGCATCACTTGCCGTCATGCCGATGGTTGTTCACCCACGGTTCGGTGATGCAAGCGGAAGTCCCGAAGTTCTCGAACCAATGTTTGGAAGGGTTCAGTTACTGCCTGATTCATATCCAGCAACAGAAGTCTGGGGGTACGGTGGCAAAGTTCCAGGTCCTGAAATCAGGGTTGCACAAGGTTCTCGTATACACCGCAGGTTGGTTAACAGTTTGGCGGAACCCACCTCGGTACACTGGCACGGGATTCACATTGATAACCGAATGGATGGTGTACCTGGACTTACACAGGAAGCTGTATCCCCTGGTAGCAGCTTCGAATATGACTTCGAGGTGCCTGATGCAGGAACCTATTGGTACCATTCCCATGCACGCTCGACCGAACAGGTAGCGCGCGGCCTGTACGGTGCACTCATTGTAGAGGAACCGACGGCCCCGGAAATTGATCGCGAAGAGACTCTGATTCTTGATGACTGGCTGTTGCAGGAAAACGGTCAGTTATCCCCCGACTTCATGTCCAGGCATGACCGTTCGCATGCAGGGCGTAATGGTAACTTCATCACCACCAATGGTCAGTCGGATTTCATTTTGCCTGCTCGTCAGCATGAACGATTCAGGCTTCGACTAATCAACGCGGCGAATGCACGTATTTTTCCGCTTGCGCTAGTCGGCCTTCAAGGCTGGACGATGGCACTCGACGGGATGCCGCTTGAAACGCCTGAGCCAGTTGTCGACATGTTTTTCCTGGCACCGGCCCAGCGGGCTGACCTGATAGTTGATGTCACTGCAGAACCGGGTGATACGGCCTACCTTGCACGTTTCGAAAACAAGCAGGCCCACGCACAGATCAGTATCCCGGTTAAGGGTGTTGCCAGTTCCACTCTACGGCCTGCACCCCGGGCCCTTCCATCAAACTCTCAGCAAGTACCCAGCCGTCTTTCTGAATCTGTGAAAGTACGGCTTGTCATGGAGGGAGGTGCGATGGGCAGGATGCGCCATGCCATTCTGGATGGTGAACGCATATCGTTTCGTCGGCTTGCCCAGGCCAACCAGTTTTGGGCTTTCAATGGCACAGTAGGACAGACTGAAAAACCTTTGGTTGATGTAGCGCGCGGTGAAACAGTACGGCTTGTCATTGAGAATGACACTGTATTCCCACACGGCATGCACCTTCACGGTCAGCATTTCTGTGAGATTGATGGGAATGAAAGGACAGGGCCCATGCGCGATACACTTCTGATCTTTCGTGGAGAGACTCGTGAAATCGCCTTTGTTGCTGACAATCCAGGCAACTGGTTGTTTCACTGCCACACGTTGTCACATCAGGATTCAGGCATGAAGACGTGGATCAGGGTTCGGTCATGAAACCGGTTATCCTGATTGCTAATGTTGTAGTTTTAGCTGGTTTTGCACTTGTGGTAAATGGCCTTCTGGCTGCTCGTCCAAGTGTGCCGGTGCAACCACAAGTCGTAGATATAGGAACTGGCAAAATTCTCTATGCCAAAAATTGTGCTTCCTGTCACGGAGTTCGCCTGGAAGGTCAAAAAGACTGGCGTAAAGAGGGTGCTGGAGGATTGTTCCCGGCACCTCCTCATGATGAGACGGGTCATACCTGGCATCATGGGGACGGATTGCTGTTTACTTACACGAAGTATGGCGGCAAGGCTACATTCGCTGCACGGGGACTCGAGAATATCAAAAGCGGCATGCCAGGATTCGGCCAAGTGCTCAGCGATCAGGAGATCTGGGACATCCTTGCGTTTATCAAATCGACCTGGTCGGAACGTGTGCGTGAACTTCAGGTGATGCGCACAAAAGCTGAACAGTCGAATTCACCCTGAATAACTCCCAAAACAGCTGCCGCTTGTCTCAGGAGCAGGAATTATACAATCAGGAAGGGCATTTTATTTTTGTACTGCCCCAGTTGATGCTGGCAGCAGGTTCCATTTTTCATTCCAGAAGAGCGCCATGCCGGCTTAGTAAAAGAGTGGAGGAAATCATGGGGGATGCCATGGTAGTTGGGAACCATTTCAGAGCGAGGCAATCACCAGCTCATTCAGCCAAGTAAATTTCCTGGCTATTACTGACCACACTCCGTTTCATTCACACGCAAGTAATCTGTAATGAAATTCTCAACCTGTAGTATGACGGAGCCTGTAATATGCTTGCTGTTCCCACCATGCATTCCTACAGTATTGGTGTTCCATACAGTAACAAATCCACCTATCCCAAACCCCATATTGTTGACATACCGATTCAAACTCAGGCTAGGGCCAAAGAATTCACCGGTATCAGACAAGTTCAAGTGAACACTTAGGTACTGGCTTGCACTAGCATTGTAAAGGTCAGCTGCACGCAGGCGATCTTCGATTTCATCTTCGATGGTTTTACTGGTCAGTCCTATTTTCTGAGATTGACGTTCATCAATTGGTTCAACGATGAAATTCATTGGAGTGCATAAAGCAAATAGATTCCTGTGAGTCAGGCTCATAGGGTCATCAGCTTGAACTCCGAACGTTAAGATTAACAATCCTGCAAACAGTATTGATGCTGAACAGCTTGGAATCCTAACTTGAAAAGGCTTCATGTTTGTAATGATGTAGAGGTATGGGGAAATGTAGCTCTTGAGTTCTGTACTATAGTCATTTTTGACGAGTGAAACCAAATATGTGTAGCTGAACCAGACCAGCAGTGTCACACTCAGAAATGACTACATTTCGTGTGACTGGCTTCAAACTGGCACATCAGGTAATGGGAAGGACGTCAGTGCTTGAAGCGATTACACGCCACTACAAACAGATCTTGATTATGCTGCCTTCTCAGCAATTCAGAGGATTTGTGCTCACAGTCTTGGATATGACTTGTAAATTGTTCTTTCCCGTGAAACGGCCACTCCCTTGTGCGGTCGTTTCTTGGTTTTATATTATTTGGCTTATTGATTTAACTGGTGCCGAGGAGGTGATTCGAACACCCGACCTACTGATTACGAATCAGTTGCTCTACCGACTGAGCTACCCCGGCACGGATTCAGGTTATAGCGTGTTACAGGAGAGTTGTACAGATTTGATCGGTACAGACCCAGCGGATGAGGGTATCAGAATCTCCTGTGCATAGGGATTCAGGCAGTCCTGCTGTACACTGCACCCGATTCATCGGGGGCCAGTGCCCGCGTGAAGCCAGTCGTACAGCCCCGTCTGGAAAGCAGAGGGTCTGTCCATCACCAGGTCACAGGCAATTTCTGCAGAGGGTATGCTCATGACGATTCCGTACCGGAAATGCCCGGCATTGATGTACAGGTTTTCAAATTCCGGGTGGACACAGATGTACGGCACGTCTCGCGCTGTCCCCGGGCGCAGTCCGGCCCAGTGTTTCACCGGCACTTCATTCTCCAGCTGGGGACAAAGCTTGCTGGCCTGCGCATGAATGGAATTTCTTGCGTCCGCTGTCACCGTATCGTCGAATCCCACATGCTCCATCGTGCTGCCGCACAGGATGTACAGGTCATTGCGCGGGATCAGGTAATGATCCGCACTGACGAGAATGCGTGACAACAGGGGGCGGGAGGGCTTGAAGAGCAGTATCTGCCCTCGAACCGGTTCGATATCCGTGTGGCCCCGGCTCAGCGTCTGCAAGAGCTGCCCGGCCCAGGCACCATTGCACAGCATGACTTGTCCGGCATGCATGCTGCCATGGTTCGTCTCCACGCCGGTGAGCCTTGAGGCTTTGGCATGCAGCCCGGTCACCATGACTCTTTCAAGGACCTGCACGCCATGCAGTTCCAGGGACTTTCGTGTGGCCTCGATGAGCAGCCTGGGCTGTACTTGCATGGTGGATGGGACGTGCAGGGCTGCATCAATGGTTTTTGCCAGCCCGGGTTCCAGCTTTGCCAGGGCACTGCGGTGAACCAGTTCGATCTGCATCCTGTGTTTTCGGCCCCAGGCCAGTGCAGCCTCCTGTTGTTCAAGGTTGGTGATCAGCATGCCGCTTTGCAGCAGCTGGGAATCGACACCGGTCTCATCCTGCAGTTCAGCAACGAAGCCCGGAAAGGCGGCCTGTCCGGCATGAATCAGTTTTCGCATGCCTTCACTCTGCTGCCAGGGATGCAGCTTGGCCAGGATCCCCCCTGCAGCCCAACTGGCCTGTTTGCCCAGCCGGTTTTTCTCAAGCAGGACTACATCCAGCCCTGCAAGCCGCAGGGTGCGCGCAGTGATCATCCCGATCAGTCCGCCGCCGACCACGATTACATCATGTGCCATGAACATCTTGAACTCAACGGAAGGTTTGCGGATTATAGCGGTTATAGAGACAGGCTGTGCGAGAGAAGACTGCATGCAGATCATTTTGAATGGCAACCAGGAAGAAGTTTCCGAAGGGCTGACAGCAGCCGGCTTGATTGGAAAGCTTGGCCTTGAGGGCCGGCGGGTTGCCCTGGAAGTGAACCGACAAGTCGTGGCGCGCAGCGCCTTTGCCACCCACGAATTGCGCGCCGGGGATCGTGTCGAAATCATCCATGCCATTGGCGGCGGATAGCGGTACCACCGGTAACGTTTGGAATTAACGGGGATTCGGCAAAGTGCTGGCAGACATGAAACTTTGTTTGCTTGAAGACGGTTTGCTGGCAACCTGTAGAACCTGGGAGATGAGACACCATTGATGACTGCCTGGTCGACACTGCTGGACCGTGAGGATGTCCTGATCCTGGACACCGAGACCACTGGCCTGAAGCCGCACCACGAAGTAGTGGAGGTGGCCGTGATCAACACGAGGGGGGAAGTCCGTTTCAGCGAGCTGATCCGGCCTACCGTCGAAGTTGAAGCAGCGGCGGTACGGATTCACGGCATCACCAATGAAATGCTGGCTGACAAGCCCGGTTATGACCGGGTGCATGACCGGCTCATGCAGGTATTGCACAGCGCCTCGGCTGTCTGTGCATGGAATGCACCTTTCGACCAGCGGCTGCTGGAGCAGTCGGCAACCAAGTATGGTTTGGTGCTGCCGCGTATCCGGTGGCGGGACTTGGTGTCCGACCACCGCAGCCTGTGCCCGCACTACACCAGTCACCGGCTTCTGGATGTGGCGCAACGCCGGGGCGTGGCCGAGGTACAGGATCACCGTGCACTCGGGGACTGCTGGATCACGCTGGCCGTTCTCAGGGCCCAGGTACAGTCTTCATGACACCCTCGGCTTGCAGCCTGGCCTTTCGCCGGCCCGTGACTCGGTTCGCGCGGACGGTGGTATGATAGACAGCAAGCCATGAATACCAATCTACCGGATACCCAGGCATGAACCCTGTACAGGAACCCGTTTCGGACGATGATGCCGACAGGCTTGTGGTGGCAGGCCGGTCATACCGCTCGCGCTTGCTGGTCGGTACCGGGAAGTACAGGGATTTGCAGGAAACCCGTGCGGCCATTGTTGCAAGCGGCGCTGAAATCGTGACCGTTGCGATTCGAAGGACCAACATCGGACAAGAAAAAAATGCGCCCAACCTGCTGGACGTGATTCCTCCGGATGAATTCACGATTCTGCCCAATACCGCCGGATGCTACAGCGCCGCAGAGGCGGTTCGTACCTGTCGCCTTGCCCGGGAACTGCTTGATGGACATTCCCTGGTCAAGCTGGAGGTGCTGGGAGATGAGAAAACCCTCTATCCGAATGTCGTCGAAACCCTTGATGCCGCCACCACCCTGGTTCGGGATGGTTTCCAGGTGATGGTGTACACCAATGACGATCCGGTAGTCGCCCGCAAGCTGGAGGAACTGGGATGCATCGCGGTCATGCCGCTCGCGGCACCCATCGGCTCGGGTCAGGGGATCCGCAACCCTGGCAACGTTTTGGAAATTGTCGAGAATGCCGGCGTGCCGATCCTGGTGGACGCCGGGGTCGGTACCGCTTCGGATGCCGCCATCGCGATGGAACTGGGATGTGATGGCGTGCTCATGAACACCGCCATCGCTGAGGCACGCGATCCTGTGCTCATGGCTGCATCCATGCAGCATGCCGTGCTGGCAGGCCGTATGGCCTTCCTTGCAGGGCGCATGCCAAGGCGGCGTCATGCATCCGCCTCTTCCCCCCTCCACGACGCGATTGTCTAGGCACGGGCTTTCGTTGCTGAAGTCACGCCCCAGCGTTCGCAGCTATGTCATTCGTGAGGGGCGCTTCACGAAAGGCCAGCAGGCGGCCTTCGAGCACCACTGGCCACACTACGGCATCGAGCCCGGACAGGGCCCGCTTGACCTGGGCGCACTCTTTGGCAATTTACGGCCGGTCGTGCTGGACATCGGGTTTGGGGACGGCGAGGCCCTGGCCCTGCTCGGATGCAGGTATCCGCACCTGAATTTTCTGGGTGTCGAGGTCTACCGGCCCGGTATCGGGTCGCTGCTGAGGAGGATCGATGAAAGCGAACTTGGGAACGTGCGCGTGATGAACATGGATGTGGTGCGCGTGCTGCGGGAATATCTTGCCCCGGAAAGCCTTGCTGCGGTGCTAATCTGGTTTCCGGATCCGTGGCCAAAAAAGAGACATCACAAGAGGCGCCTGATCCAGGCGGAGTTCGTACAACTGGTCGCAGGACGGCTTGTAAGCCGGGGGGAGCTGAGTATTGCTACCGACTGGCAGCCGTATGCGGAGGTTATTCAGGACGTGCTGGGCCGGAGTGCAGCGTTCAGGAAGGCAGGTGTTTCGTCCCTGATCCGCAATCGGCCACACACGAAATTCGAGCGTCGGGGCATCCGGCTGGGTCACCGGGTGTTTGCCCAGGTATACCGCAAGACCCGCTAGTCGTCCTTTGGTGTCTTGTCCGGAGTGAGCCGCTTTGCCGGGCACTCATGCTTGGCCGAAAGAGGGCAAACCCCTTCGCTGCAGTCCTTGATGTTTTTCCACGCAAACTCGATCGCGCGCTCGTCGGAGCGGTAGAAATGATCCAGCCATTCAGGACCGGCAAAGCCGGTACGCACGAAAACATCCATGACCTGGCGTTTGGTGCGCGCAAACACAAACCGGATGCCCAGGGCTACGAGGCGCCTTGAGAGCTGGTGCAGCATATCCTCACCGGTTGCGTCGATTTCCGTGATCGCCTCGGCATCGATGATGATGTACTCGAGATCCGGTTTTGCCGATATGCGTTCGAGAACCTTTTCTTCAAAATACATGGCACTGGCAAAAAACAGCGGGCCCTCAAACCGCAGCACGGATATTTTCGGGCAGGTTTTGAGGATGTTCACTTGGGCGTTGCGCAGCGATCCGTCCGGATGGCGTGACAGTACAGAAATGTGGGGATGCATGGTCCTGTACATGAAAAGGCCAAGTGAAAGCAGCACGCCCACGAAGATGCTCTGTTCGAGGTGAGGGGCCAGGATCAGGGTCAGCGCGAAGGTCAGGATGGCGATGATCCCGTCATGGGGATGCACGCGCAGGGCATACTTGATCTGCTTGATCCGGATCAGGTTGATTACCGCGGAAATGATCACCGCGGCCAGGGTGGCCTGGGGCAGGTGATACAGGTACTGGGCGAAATGCAGCAGGATCAGTGAAACCGCGACGAGGATTCCGGTGACCACCGCGGCAAAACCTGTCTTGGCTCCTGCGGTCATGTTGACCGCGGAACGGGAAAAGGATCCGGCTACCGGGTATGCGCCGGACAGGCCCGAAACGATGTTTCCAAGACCCTGCCCGACAAGGCCCTGGTTGGCATCAATGCGCTGGCGGGTTTGCACGGCAATCGCTTTCGCGATGGAAATTGCTTCCATGTAGCCCACCACTGCGATAACGATGGCTTTGCCGATAAGCCCTGCAGCAACCGTCATGTCGAAACTGGGCAGGTTGAGGGCAGGCAGCCCCGCCGGCACATGTCCCACGACCTTGCCACCCAGGTCCTCGTATCCGATCAGCAGGGAGATGAGGCTGGTCACGACCACGGAAATCAGCACCCCGGGGAGTTTCGGCGCATAGCGCCTCAACCCGAAAATGATTGCCAGTGCAAGGATACCCATGGCAAGGGTTGGCAGGTGGGTATGCTGCGAGGCTTCGACCAGCACGTTCCAGATGGTCACGTAAAAATGATGGCCGGTTTCGGCCGTGACTCCGAACAGCTTGGACAGCTGTGACGCGCCAATGATGATGGCGGCGGCATTGGTGAAACCGATGACCACGGGGTGGGACAGAAACTCGACCAGCACTCCGAGGCGCAGCAGGCCGAGCGTCATCTGGAATATGCCCACCATGATCGCGATCACGGCTGCATACACCAGGTACCCTTCGGGATTGCTCACGGCCAGCGGTTCCAGGGCGGCCGCCGTCATCAGCGAGACCACGGCAACCGGACCGGTCTGCAGCTGGCGCGAGGAGCCGAACACGGATGCAACGATTACCGGCAGGAATGATGCGTACAGCCCGTAGTAGGCGGGCAGCCCGGCAAGCTGCGCATAGGCCATTGACTGGGGAATCAGCACCAGTGCAACCGTGAGTCCTGCCACGCAATCCTTCCAGACGATCGCAGGATTTTTCAGTTCCCCTACCCAGTTCAGGTAGGGGATAAACCGGCGGACAAATTCGCGGGTGTATTGCTGTGCTGTGATCAACGGGCTCTCCTGGTCACACTGATCAATATTGTCCAGTACGGATGCCGGTCGTTCAGTAGCCTGCAGGATATGTGAGTGTGCCTGGCCCGCCTTTGCAGCAGCTGATTACTTCCACACGATGGATTCAGATGTATGTGCAACAACAGCCAAGCCATCAGGCAATCTCGAGATCACCCATAACAACGGATCGTGAAGTTCATCTTGCACCTGGTAGCCGGCCGTTTCATTATACGGCAATCTGCATATCAAAGCGAAGGGCTGGCAGGCCCTGGCGCCTGGAAATTCAAGGATTGTGATGCCATAGGTCCTTCTGCCAGCCGGGTTCGGGCAATTTCTCTACCACTTCAATTATCTGGCTGTCTTCGTATGTGCGCCCGTAACGGTCCGTGACGGACACGGTTATCGTGTGCATGCCCGTTGGCAGCTCGGACGGCAGGTCCGCACGCCACAGGTGCGAGGAATACTCCGTGAGCATCCAGCGTTGCAGGGGTCCGGGATGCTGGCCTTTCCAGGGGACCCCCTGCCAGGTCGTGAAGCCTGCTGTACGGTCACCCCCGGTGACGGAACGATAGGCCAGTCGCCCGATGGTGGATTGCCTGGCAAGGACCACCGGGTCCGTATAGTTGACTCCCTTGTACTTGTCTTCACCCCTTCCCGGCTGAGTCCGTACGGCCTTTATTTCCCGGTCGCCGACATGCACGCTCACCCTGCTGTCTCTGGAACCGTTCCAAACATTGATCGCCACCCAGCTCGTGCCGGCAAGATCCTCGAGAGTGAGCAGGTGCATGTCACCGAGATCGTTGATTGTCACAGCGGGTTCACGATCCCATTGACCGCTGAACTCGAGGGCATGGTCCAGCAGCTTTTGCGCCCAGTCGCGAAATCTCGGTGTACTGAATCCGGCATGGAATTGACGGTTTTCTCCCGCGTGAAAAGTTCTGTAGGTGTCCGTGTAGGATGTACCCTCGAAATCAACCCGGTAGTAGCCGCGGGGCGCACCCATGCGCTGGACCGCGTGCGGAATGCCCTGGTCATCCAGGTCACCGGTCCACCAGCTGCCGGACAGGGCCCCGGTTATGATTTGGTGAAACTTTGCCGGCCCGGTACCGGTGTGTTCCTGCCAGCCCTTGAAATTCTCGCCGGGCAGGATCTGCTCGACAGTGTGGGTATGTCCCGAGAGACCCAGTACCGGGCGTCCGTCGACAATCCGGTACAGCGCGTGCAGGTTGTCGGTCTGGTTTTTTGCCGACAGGTTGTCCGTGAAACTTGCGAACGGAATGTGTGCAACCAGGACGATGAGCTTGTCCATCGGCACCATTGCGAGGTCGTTTTCCAGCCACTCCAGCTGGCGTTTTGAAATTACGCCGTTGTAGGCCGGATTCCGGTCAGCGGAGCAGAACGGATGTGGGTCGACCCCGTTGCACGGGTAGCGGACATTGTCGAGCACAACGAAATGCACCCTGCCCAGATCAAAGGAATAATATTCCGGACCCCATTCTCGGCGGAAAGTGTCGAACGAATGCCGGTCACTTTCTGCATCCAGGTCCAGGTCATGGTTGCCTCCGGCAAAGTACAGGGGCACCCGACCGGCCGCGACGATGCGCTTGAAACGCGGGTAGAGCGAAAGGTCGTCACCCATCACGTCTCCTGTAAAGATAAGGCATTCCGTCGAGGAATTGTCGCGCGTGACCAGCATCTTGCCGGCAGTGTCGCGCACATAACCCAGTTCCGTATGCGTGTAGGTCTGTGCATCGCCGAATACGAGACAGGAAAAGGTGTCGCCGACAGGATCCGGGACAAGTGGAAAGTTGATGGCTTCGGGTAACGGCCCGGTCGCTTCGATGCCTCCAAAGCGCAGAGGGGGGAGCCTTCGATCTTGTGAATGTAGTGGAATTGAGGGACCATCTCCTCGCTGACCGGTGTCGTGTAGCCCGCCGGCTTGGTAATGAAGAGATTCATGTCACGGTAGGCCGGCAGTTCGTAGGAGCCGTCCGGGCGGGTGCTGACCACTTCCCGCCCGTTTGAGACGGCCACATCCGCCACACCGGATTCACCTTCATCCAGCCGGGCATTGCGGTTTGCATCCAGGAACACGGTACCGCGGGCAGCCTTTGCCGGGAGGGTTCCCCTCACGACTTCGACCGTACCGACATAGTCCACGTCCTTTGCCGCAGCGAACGGTTCCGGCATGACAACAGCGGCGGCGAGAATCAGGTAACGGGTAAGCACGCAGACTTGCGGTACCGGCCTGTCTGGCCGGCACCGTGCCGGTTCATGAGTGTTCACGCGCATAAGAAGGATCACAGAAAACCGTTTTCGGTCAAGAAAAGATGTCCAGATTGCACGTTTCACGTACGGGCTTGGAATCTACCCTTTTCACTGCCTGTTGTCGAGCCGGAGTCTGGACCACATGAAGTTCTGCAGGACCTGCGCAGCCATGACTGCAGGCTGCCAGGTGGAGCGAAAGGCTCGCATGATCCTGCTGATCGCGATATTCTTGGGTGTGAGGAATCGTGCGTGTTTCAAAGGACAGCGGAGGAGGACCCGGGTGATTCAATCGTACACACTGTCAGGAAGATGCGGATATGGAGACCCTCGTCCATTCAGGATTTGCCATATCCAGCCGGATAAGTAACCGTGTCTTTCCGTCTTGCCACCGCATCAGGCCAGGCCTCTCGTGTACTGGTAAACGATTGCCTGCACCAGCTCGGTGATGTGCGGGGCAAGTACCGGCTGGGCTTCATATATGCCAGTGACAGCCTGTGCGATGATCTGGAGAGCATCGTGGGCCGCTTCAGGCAGGATACCGGTGTTCAGGATTGGGTCGGGACAGTCGGGATCGGATTATGCAGCACGGGCTGCGAATACTATGACCAGGCCGCCCTGACGGTGATGCTTGCGGATATCAATGATGAGGATTTTGCCATTATTGGTGCCTCCGGTCAGGATGAAGAACAGCTGCTGGAACAGATCTCATGCTATTGCAAGGATGACCTGCCGCATGTTGGAATCATTCACGGGGACCCCAGCAATCCCGCAATTCCGCGACTGATCGAAAGGATCAGTGAGTCTGTCCCGGCGGCGTATCTCGTAGGAGGGCTGACTTCCTCCAATTTCCAGAATCACCAGGTCGCGAGAGAAGTGATCAGTGGCAGCTTGTCCGGCATATTCTTCTCTCCGCTGGTCTCCACGATCGTGGGGCATACGCAGGGCTGTACGCCGCTGGACGTTCAGCACGTGATCACGAAATGCGAGCGCAATATCCTGATCGAGCTGGACGATCGTCCTGCCCTGGACGTATTTCGTGAGGACATCGGGGAAGTGCTGGCCAAGGATCTGCAAAAAATAGCAGGATACATCTTTGCCGGGCTTCCGATCGAGCATTCGGACACGGGCGATTACCTGGTCAGGAACATCATCGGCATTGATGAAAAGGAAAAGGTGATTGCGGTGGGCGACTACCTGTACGAGGGCAGCCGTTTCATGGCCTGCCGGCGGGATGGCAACAGCGCAAGAGTAGACATGCAGCGCATGCTGGATACCATGCAGTCCCGGCTGCAAGGCCCGCCGCGCGGAGGGGTGTACTACACATGCCTGGGCAGGGGACGATACCAGTTCGGCGAGAATTCCGAGGAACTCAGGATGATACGCGATACGCTTGGGGATTTTCCGCTGGTTGGCTTTTTTGCAAACGGTGAAATCTTCCATAACCGGCTATACGGGTACACCGGAGTCCTCACACTTTTCACCTGAACCTGATGCAGTACGGTCTACTGGGCAATTCCGGTCTCCAGGTCAGCAGGATCTGCCTCGGTACCATGACATTCGGGGAGCAGAATACCGAAAGGGAAGCACATGCCCAGCTGGATTATGCGTTTTCCCGTGGCGTGAATTTCATCGATGCTGCCGAGATGTATCCGGTTCCTCCACGCGAGGAGACGCAGGGCCGCACGGAGCAGTACATTGGCACCTGGCTGTCAAAACACGGACGGCGTGACGAGATCGTTCTGGCATCCAAGGTGACCGGCCCGGGCAGGATGCCGTACCTGCGCGGTGGTCCGAAGCTCACACCGGACCATATACTCGCTGCACTGGATGCAAGCCTGAGGCGCCTGCGGACGGACTGCATCGACCTTTACCAGGTGCACTGGCCGGCCCGGAACACCAATTTGTTCGGCAAGCTGGGATATCAGCACCTTGCGCAGGACACGGCCATTCCGATAGAGGACACGTACGGCTGTCTGGTGGATGCCGTGCAACAGGGCAAGATCCGGCATATCGGTGTCAGTAATGAAACCCCCTGGGGACTCATGCAATACCGGTTGGTCGGACAGGTCCGTGACTGGCCGGGAGTGGTCAGCATACAGAACCCGTACAACCTGCTGAACCGCACGTATGAAATCGGGCTGGCTGAGATCTCGCATCGGGAAAACATCGGGCTGCTCGCTTATTCGCCACTGGGATTTGGCGTGCTCACGGGCAAGTACCTGGATGGAAATGCACCACCCGGCGCGCGTCTGTCACGATTCAGTTACTTCGACCGCTACAGCAACGATCAGGCGGTGAAGGCGACTCGGGCATATGCGGAGCTTGCCAGGCAATCCGGCTACACCCCGGCAGGCATGGCCTTGGCATTTGTCAATTCCCGCCCGTTCATTGCCGCGAACATCATTGGCGCGACCAGCCTGGAACAGCTTGGTGAGGATATCGACAGCATTGACTTGGAACTTTCCGAGGAGGTGCTCAAGAAAATCGAGGAGATTCACGGCGGCCAGCCCAATCCCAGCCCGTGAGTTCGGCGGGTGTTTCGGCCAACCTGTACTCCGGCGGCCAGCCATGCCGGGTGCCCGGCCTGCGGGGGTGTGGCTTGAGAGGGTTCGGGCCGTGGCAGGGCCGTTCAGGCAGCGCTGCGTTCAAGCAGGAAATCAACCGCTGCGGACAGGTTCTCGAAGACCAGCATCTTCTTCGGCAGCAGCTTGCTGTGAGAAGTGACCGAGCCGTTGCCGGTGCGGACCAGAATTGGCTCCAGGCCAAAGGCCATGGCTGCCTCGATATCGCGGAGTGAGTCGCCGATCAGGGGGGATTTCTTGAGAGTCAAGCCTGAACGCCGCTCGATGTCCGCAAGCATGCCGGGGTTCGGTTTCCGGCAATGGCCCTTCAGGTTCGGACAGATAAAGATTCCGCTGACATGCCCCCCGAACTGGGCAAGCTCGACCAGCATCTTCCGGTGAATCTCGTTCAGGGTTTCGTAATCAAGAAACTTGCGTCCGATGCCTGACTGGTTTGAGGCAATGAACACCTTGACCTTCGCCTGGTTAAGCCGTGCAATGGCTTCCAGGCTGCCTTCGATCGGTATCCATTCATCGGGGGATTTTATGAATTCATCCGATTCCTCGTTGATGACGCCGTCACGATCCATGACAACGATTTTCAGTGTTTTGGCCATTGTATTTCAGTCGTCAGGACTGCAATCTTGAGAAATCGGCCACGTGCATGAACAGCGCATCGATTCTTGCAAGCATTGCAAGCCGGTTGGCTCTGATGGTTTCATTATCATCCATGACCATGACATGGTCAAAAAATGAATCAATTGGCTGGCGCAGGCTTGCCAGCCGACGCAATGCCTGTTCATAGTCATGCTGGTGAAACAGTTCTTCGACTTCGCCGGCCAGTGCCTCGATGGCCGCATGCAGGGACCCTTCTTCCTTTTCCCGGAATAGTTCTTTTCTGACCTCGGCAGTGTCCGTATAGCCGGTCTTTTTCAGGATGTTACGGATGCGCTTGTTCGCTGCGGCAAGGCTGTCCGCTTCCTCCCGTTTTCGAAAGCTGCTCAGGGCATTGATGCGCGCCGCAATATCGTGCGGACGGGTGGGCCGGTTAGCCAGTACGGATTCGATCACATCCGCTGCGAAATCCTGTCCTGCAAAGTAGGCATGCAGGCGTTTGTTCATGTAACTGAACACTTCATCGGCAACGTCCTGCCGACCCAGGTCTTGCGGGAGCAGGTTCACGGCTTGCTCCAGGCTGGCATGCAGGTCCGTGTCCAGTCCGGTTTCGATCAGGATCCGCAACACGGCCAGTGCCGCGCGGCGCAGGCCATAGGGATCTTTCAGGCCTGTCGGTTTTTTCCCGATGGCAAAGATTCCTGCCAGGGTATCCAGCCTGTCGGCGATGGCGAGAATGCTCCCGCAGGGGCTTGATGGCAGCACATCACCGGCTTGGCGCGGCAGGTACTGTTCCTCGATGGCGGTCGCCACTTCGTCTCCTTCACCGTCGTGCAGGGCCAGGTATCGGCCGGCGATGCCCTGGAGTTCCGGAAACTCCCCGACTATCTCTGTCAGCAGGTCGCATTTGCCCAGCTCTGCGGCTCGCCTGCACGGTTCCGGCTCAAGGCCGACTTCCCCGGCAAGTGTTGCCGCCAGCCGGCCGACACGCCGGGTCTTGTCATACATGCTTCCCAGCTGTTTTTCGTAGACCATGTCCTTGAGTTTCTTGATCCTTGATTCCAGGCTGAGGCCCAGGTCCCGCTGCCAGAAGAAACGGGCATCTTCGAAGCGCGGCACGATCACCTTCTCGTTGCCTTGTCGGACCCGTTCCGGTGCTCGGCTGTCAAGGTTGCTGATCAGGATAAATTGCGGGAGCAGTTCACCCGCTTCGTTCATCAGCGGTATGAATTTCTGTTTGTCCTGCATGGTGCTGATCAGCACTTCCTTGGGGACTTCGAGAAACCGGGTGTCGAATTCACCCAGCAGTCCCCGTGGCCACTCAACCAGGCCGGTGATTTCATCGAGCAGCTCCCGGGTGAGTACCGGTACGGCCCCGGCGTTGGCGGCCAGGGCCTCCACCTGTTCGAGAATCCTGGCCTGGCGTGATGCAAAATCAGCAAGCACGAATCCCCGGGATTCCAGTACCCCGAGATATTCTGCGGGCGTTTCCAGCGAAATGGCCTGCGGACAGTGAAACCTGTGGCCGTAGGTGATCCTGTCGCCAGTCAGCCCGAATGCCTGAAAGGGCACCGTTTCCGCGCCGAACAGGACCAGCAGCCAGCGTACCGGGCGAATGAATTCACCCCCCGTGTCGTTCCAGCGCATGCGTTTTCGTATCGAAAGCTTGCCGAGTACGTTTTCCAGCAAGCCAGGCAGCAGTGACCTTGTCAGCTCGCCCGGGCGTTGCCCACGAAACACGAGCCTGGGTTCGTCATCCTCCTCTATATGCAGGCGGTCCACATCCGTCGCACAGGACCGTGCAAAACCGATTGCCGCAGCAGTCGGGCGGCCCTTGTCATCGAACGAGATGGATTTTGCCGGCCCCTTGCGCTCGACCCGGCGGTCCGGCTGACGGGTATCCAGTCCCTCCAGCAGGACTGTCAGGCGCCGCGGAGTGCAGAACTCCTGCCGTTTGTTGAACGACAGGTCCGCTGCTGCGAGCTGGTCGCTGAGCAATTGGCCCAACTCGTTCGCCTGGCCAGCCAGGTCCCTGGCCGGCAGGTCTTCGGTGCCAATCTCGACCAGCAGGTCCTTTTTTTCGCTCATGGCGCACCGTGTTCCAGGAGCGGGAAACCCATCTTTTCTCGGCTGGCGTAATACGCATTGGCCACGGCCTGTGCCAGGCCGCGGATGCGCAGGATGTACTGCTGGCGCTCGGTGACAGAGATCACTTGCCGCGCGTCCAGAAGGTTGAAGGCATGCGAACACTTGAGGACATGGTCATAGGCGGCTACCGGGAGGTCCAGATCAACCAGTTTTCTGCACTCCTGCTCACTGGCCTCGAACCCGTCGAACAGGATACCCGTATCGGCATGCTCGAAATTGAATGCAGACTGCTCGGCTTCATTCTGACGGTACAGGTCACCGTATCGGACCGTGCGGTCACGGTCCCGTGTCCAGACCAGGTCATACACGCTGGAAACGTTTTGCAGGTACATGGCGATCCGTTCCACGCCGTAGGTAATCTCTCCGGTGACCGGCTTGCAGTCCAGCCCGCCGACCTGCTGGAAGTAGGTGAACTGTGTCACTTCCATGCCGTCCAGCCAGACTTCCCAGCCCAGTCCCCAGGCTCCCAGCGTGGGGGATTCCCAGTCATCCTCAACGAACCGGATATCGTGGACCCGGGAGTCGATACCCAGTTCGGTGAGCGACTGCAGGTACAGCTCCTGGATTGTATCCGGTGCCGGTTTCAGGACGACCTGGAACTGGAAGTACCGCTGCAGCCGGTTCGGATTGTTTCCGTACCGCCCGTCGGTCGGGCGCCTGCAGGGCTGGATATAGGCACCCCGCCAGGGTTCGGGCCCGATTGCACGCAGGAAGGTACCGGGGTGAAAGGAGCCTGCTCCCATTTCCATGTCGTAAGGCTGCTCGAGCACGCACCCGAGATGGCTCCAGTACTGTTCCAGACCGGAGATCAGCTCTTGAAGCGTTGTGGTACGGGGTACTGGCATGGTTTGCGTACAGTGCGGCGCAGCACGAGTATACTTGCTCGGCACAGTAATTCCGAGCCATGCAAGGGAAAAGCCGGAACAGGAACCCGGCTGCATGCACAGCCCTTGCGATGAAGGGCATGACGTGCCTCGCCACATTCTGCACCAAATTGGTGTGATTATGCACTAATATAGTGCATAATCACGTTGCATGTTTCGCTGACCCGGAAGGTAAAACGACGTACAATGGCGCGCCGGCACCGCCGGAGTGCAGGATGCCATTCTTTGGCACAACTTGTGCTTGTATCAATCTGGATGGTCTGTCTGTACGAATCAAGATCAATAGAACAACATTTCAAGTCCATAAGCTAAGGAGTAACCCATGTCCGCAAGCGATGTAATCAAGATGATTCAGGATCACGGTGTCAAATTCGTCGATCTGAGGTTTACCGATACCCGGGGCAAGGAGCAGCATGTTTCTTTGCCGGCCTCGGTTGTGAGCGAGGAATTCTTTGAAAAAGGCAAGATGTTTGACGGCTCGTCGATAGCGGGCTGGAAAGGCATCAACGAATCCGACATGGTGCTGATGCCGGATGTGGAAACGGCGGTTGTCGACCCGTTTTACACAGACACGACACTGGACCTGCGGTGTGACATTCTCGAGCCGTCTACCATGGAAGGGTATGTACGCGATCCAAGATCGGCCGCCAAGCGTGCGGAAGCCTATCTGCGTTCCACTGGCATTGCCGACACCGCGTACTTTGGTCCGGAACCCGAGTTTTTCGTATTCGATGACATTCGCTGGTCCAATGAGATGTCTGGGGCCGCCTATGCGATTGACTCGGAGGAGTCGGCGTGGAATTCAAGCAAGGATTACGAGGAAGGCAACATCGGCCACCGGCCGGGTGTGAAAGGCGGTTATTTCCCTGTGCCCCCGGTTGATTCCTTGCAGGACGTGCGTTCCGCAATGTGCCTGACGCTCGAGCAGATGGGCGTTGATGTTGAGGTTCACCATCATGAGGTGGGTACAGCAGGACAATGCGAAATCGGCACGCGATTCAATACGCTTACCGTGCGTGCTGACTGGAACCAGATCCTGAAATACGTTGTGCACAACGTCGCTCACAATTACGGGAAGACGGCGACTTTCATGCCAAAGCCCATAGTAGGCGACAATGGCAACGGCATGCACGTACACCAGTCCCTGTTCAAGGAAGGCGATAACCTGTTTACAGGGGACATGTACGGCGGCCTGTCGCAGACGGCGTTTTATTACATCGGTGGGATCATCCGGCATGCACGCGCCATCAATGCGTTCTCGAATGCCACCACGAACAGCTACAAGCGCTTGGTGCCGGGTTTTGAAGCCCCCGTCATGCTGGCGTACTCCGCACGCAACCGTTCGGCATCGATCCGGGTTCCGCACGAAGCCAATGCCAAGGCGAGACGCATTGAAGTGCGTTTCCCTGATGCTTCCGGCAACCCGTACCTGACCTATGCGGCCATGCTGCTTGCAGGCCTGGACGGTATCCAGAACCAGATCGATCCGGGAGCACCTATCGACAAGGATCTGTATGATCTTCCTCCGGAAGAGGAAAAGAACATCCCGACAATCTGCGCGTCCCTGGATCAGGCGCTTGAAGCCCTGGATAACGACCGTGAGTTTCTCAAGGCCGGAGGTGCATTCTCGGATGACCTGATCGATGGTTACATCGGGCTGAAGATGGAAGAAGTGACGGCGTTGCGCATGGCAACGCATCCCATCGAATTTGAGATGTACTACAGCTGTTAGCCCGACCAGCTTATGGCCCGGAACACCCGTATTCACGGGATGTTCCGGTGACCTGCCAGGAATCCTTGCAGCAGTCACGGGGTTCTGGAGTCCATGCCAGCGGTTGCTGCTAGGTCATCGGTCGTATGACCCCCGCGGCATGCTTGCAGCGACTGAACCTGTGTGGAACGAAATCCGGTCCATGTACTTGTCATGAAATCCGAAGAGATCATAGAACACTTGAATCTGGCCGTGTTGATGGTGGACGAGGCGTTGCATATACGCTACCTCAACCCGGCTGGCGAGGAATTCCTGGGTACCGGGGTCCGATGTGCACTCGGGCGGCCGTTGACGAATTTCATTCTCGATGCAGGGGATGAATTTATCTCGCACATCCGACGTTCCATCGATACGGGGAATCCCGTGGCCGAACGGGAAATCGGTGTAAAGCGCCTGGGTGCAGGCGAGATCACGATCAACTGTGTTATCACACCGATCCCGGCCGGTGGGGAAACGGAGTGCCTGCTCGAGATTACCCGGGTGGATCACTTGATTCGGATCTCGCACGAGGAACATCTGCTGACTGAAAACCTGGCAACCCGGAATATGCTGCGCGGGCTGGCACATGAAATCAGGAATCCGCTGGGTGGGTTGCGAGGTGCGGCACAGTTGCTTGCGGGGGAGCTGGCCGGGGAAGAGCTGCGCTGCTACACCGATGTGATCATCGGTGAGGCAGACCGTCTGGGCAAGCTGGTGGATGGCATGTTCGGGACCGGGGTCAGCCCGCAGAAGCGGGAACTGAACATCCATAATGTCCTGGAGCATGTACGCCATCTGGCCGTCGCCGAGGTGCCGGAAAGCGTGACTTTCAGCACGGATTACGATCCGAGTATTCCGACGTTGCGTGCCGACCGCGACCTGCTGGTCCAGGCGATGCTGAACTTGGTGGGGAATGCTGTGCGAGCAGTGGGCGACCAGGGTGATGTGTGCCTCAAGACCAGGGTGCTGAGGCAGTGCATGATCGGGGATACCTGTCACCGCTTGGTAATCCTGGTCAGCGTAGTGGATAACGGCTGCGGCATCGCGGAAGAATTGAAACCGCAGATTTTTTTCCCGATGGTATCTGGGAGTGCGGAGGGGACCGGGCTGGGCCTGCCAATCGCACAGAGCCTGGTACACCTTCACGGGGGGCTGATCGAGTTTGACTCGGCCCCTGGCCAGACGGAATTCCGAGTCCTGTTGCCGCTGAATGGCGTGACGCACTGAAAGACCGAGAGCAGGGAGTAAACCGATGAAAGATAGGCATGTTTGGATAATTGATGATGACCGGTCCATGCGCTGGGTGCTGGAGCGCGCACTGGGAAAAGCCGGCATACCCGTGAAGGTATTTGAGTCTGCAGCGCGCGCAATGCGTGAGATGCAGCAGCACGTACCGGCTGCGATCCTTACGGACGTGCGCATGCCCGGCCTGGACGGTTTTGAGTTTCTGGAGCAGGTTCAGATGCAACACCCGAAACTGCCGGTGATTGTCATGACGGCCTATTCGGACCTGCAAAGTGCCGTCGGGGCCTACGAGAAAGGGGCATTCGAGTACCTGCCCAAGCCTTTTGACATGGACGAGGCCGTCGAACTGGTTCGCCGCGCCTGCCAGGACGCAGGGGAGGACAGCGCATCGCCTTCTGCCGGGAACGGTCCTGCTGGGGACCCGCCGCTTCGGATCATTGGCAAGTCGCCAGCGATGCAGGAGGTTTTTCGTGCCATCGGACGCTTGTCTCATTCCAGCATGACAGTGCTGATCAACGGGGCATCCGGGACCGGGAAAGAGCTGGTCGCACAGGCCCTGCATGAACACAGCCCGCGGGCCGCTGGGCCGTTTATAGCACTGAACATGGCAGCCATCCCGCGTGACCTGCTTGAAGCTGAATTGTTCGGCCATGAAAAAGGGGTCTTTACCGGGGCATTGGCCCAGCGCAAGGGCCGGTTTGAGCAGGCGCATACCGGTACCCTGTTTCTGGATGAAATCGGTGACATGCCTTCTGATTTGCAGACGCGCCTGTTACGAATCCTGTCCGACGGACATTTCTACCGGATCGGCGGGTATGATCCGATCAAGGCGGATGTACGAGTCATCGCTGCAACCCACCAGAACCTGGAAGCGCGCGTTCGCAAGGGTGAATTCCGGGAAGACCTGTTTCACCGCCTGAATGTGATTCGCATCCGGATCCCCGCACTGAACGAACGCAGTGAGGACATCCCGCTATTGCTGCAGCATTTCATGCACAGTTCTGCCAGGGAACTGGAGACTGAACCAAAACGGCTGGTTGAGGAGGTCGTGAAATACCTGGGCACACTGAGTTGGCCGGGGAATGTACGGCAACTGGAGAATGTCTGCCGCTGGCTGACCGTGATGGCGGCTGGCAATGAGATTCACATGCAGGATCTGCCCATAGGGATGCTTGAGGATGACATGGGAGATTCGGACGACTGGCGCAGCTTGCTGCGCGAGTGGGCGGACGGGGAGCTTGCAAAAGGAGGTGATGCGATCTGGGACCGGGCGTTGCCGGAGTTCGAGAGCGTCATGATCGAGGCCGCCATGAAAAAAACCGGGGGCAAGCGGCAGCAGGCGGCCAAGCTGCTGGGGTGGGGCAGAAATACCCTGACCCGTAAGATTCAGGAACTGGGTCTGTTCGAAATTGCGAATTAGCCTGCAGGATCCAAGCATTCCCTGAACGATTCTGCCATGTTGTTCAGGAGCATGAAGTACGCATCAGGTCCTTCATCCAGGGCGGCGCCCAGGGGGTCCAGCCTGCCGAACCGGGCCTGAGTGCCTTCAGTAATGATATCCACGAGACGGGAGTCAAACTGGGGTTCAGCAAATACACAGATCGCGCCGAGTTCGCGAATCTTGTTACGTAAACCCTGGATTCTACGGACGCTTGGTGATTGTTCCGAGCCGACGACGATTGAGCCTGCCGCACTCAGACCGAAACGATCCTCGAAATATCGATAGGCGTCATGCAGCACGATAAAAGGCTTGTTTTGGGCCGGTTTCATCTGTTCGGTGATTTTTGAGGTAAGCGCTTCTAGCCGGTGTTGAAGCGCCCTGGAATTTCTGGCAAAGATCTCGGCGTTGGCGGGGTCTGACTCGGACAGGGTCGCCGCGATCAGGCGAGTCATCACAGCGGCATTTACCGGATCCAGCCAGATATGCATATCATAGTCGTTGGCATGACGCCCTGAATCGTGTCCATCCTTACCATATGAGGAGACATGAGAGTCGGTGTGCTCGTTATCAGGATGAGGTGCGCGGTCCTCATCCTGCTCAGGGTCATCACCTGGGTGAGGTGCCATGCGTCCTCCTGCTTGCGTATCCTTGTTGCCTCGTGCAGTTTTATGACTGTATGTCTCGAATGTCCCTCCTTCGCGGAGCCGTTTTCGGACCAGGCCCGGCGCTTCGAAAAGCATGATGACGCGGGCGTCGTTCGAGAGTGCTTGGACTGCATTGATGAGAGAAACCTCCATGGACTTGCCAACCAGGAATACGACCCGGGCATTCCTGAGCTTCATCGCGTCGGATGGGCGCAGACTGAAAGCGTGCGGAGATGCGGTACCCCGCATCAGCAGGTAAGGCTCGTCCACGCCAGCCATCACTGCACTGACCAGGGAATGCACGGGTTTGATCGAGGTGACCACCCGGTGAGAAACTTCTGCATCAGCCGTGCCGGCTGTCATGCTCACCAATAACATCACCAGCACCTGTATTCGGTACAGGCGGTGCCGGATGCTTGGTGTGCAGTCGGTAAATCTAAGTGCTTGCATTCAGGATCAAGCCCGAGACCAGTTGATGCGGTACAGGCTCCTTGTTCGCACGCTCACAATCGTGTCATGTCAGATGGCAGTAAGGATACCCTTAACATGGGCAAGCATCCATCCTGCCACAGGCTTGGCAGTCTGGTATAGCATTGAAACATCACATCGTTCACCTTGACCGATATTGCCCGTGGGACCGGAACAGGACAGCCAGTCAGTAGTCCGGGGTTGCAGGCTTGTCAGAACAGTCTTCCAGTTCGATTTGCACGGTTACATGATGGATATTAAATCGTTCTGACAAGCGCGCCTGGATTGCAGCCACAACGGTATCCGGGTGGGCATCTTGCATGATCCGGGCGTGCAGTGTCAGCAAGGACCGGTCCTGTGACAATGACCAGGCATGTACGTGATGCACATTTTCTATGCCCGGGATGCTTGATACCAGGTCCGGGCCAATCTCGTGCACATCGAGTTGCTTGGGAACGCCTTCGAGCAGCACATGGGATGCATCCTTTACCAGACACGAAGCGCTACGCAGCACCAGCAGCCCAACCAGGATGGAGAGCAGCGCATCGATCGGCATCCAACCGGTCATCATGATGACCAGCGCCGCAGTGATGGCTGCGACTGAGCCCAGCATATCTCCCAGCACGTGAATCAGGGCGCCTCGTATGTTGAGGTTTTCCCTGTCGGCCCCGTGAAGCAGGGAAAATGCAGTGATATTGACGACAAGGCCCAGAACCGCCGCTGCCAGCATGGGACCTGCAAGCACCTCTGTCGGCTGGAAGAAACGTCTGGCTGCCTCGGCGAAAATCCAGCCGATGATAAAAATCAGGCTGATTCCGTTGGTATAAGCAGCGAGTACCGGGAAACGGTCGTAACCGTAGGTTCGTGCCTTGTCTGCAGGGCGTCGGCTGAGTTTGAATGCCAGCAAGGCAATCAGCAGGGACACCGTATCGACGAGCATATGTGCGGCATCGGCCAGCAGTGCCAGGGATCCGGAAATCAGCCCGACAGTCACTTCGACGACCATGAAGCTCCCGATCAGCAAGAGCACCCAGAATATGCGCTGCATGTTGAGGCCATGCGTATCCATGCCCTCCCGGGCACGGTTACGAACGCCGTACCTGGCGGTCATTGCAGGTTTCCTCAAGGCCCCTGCAGATTCCGCGTCGTTACAGGGGTGCCCTGCGAGATCCTGGATGCACAGCTTGATGTCATGAGCTGTTGGGATGCTACGTATAGGCCGTGGTGTCCGAGTGCGGCACCAGGCTTCCGGTTACCTCACTGACCTGCTTGTAATCATGCTTGTCCAGATAATCAATGATGCCCTGGTTGATTTTCCTGCAGCAAAGCGGGTCATAAAACAGGCCCGTACCCAGGCCTACCGCACTGGCCCCTGCGATCAGGAATTCGATCGCGTCGACGGTGTTGACAATGCCCCCCTGACCGATGATGGGTATCTTGTGAGGCTTGCACACCTGGTGTACCTCGTGCACTTTCAGCAAGGCGATCGGTTTGATTGCGGGGCCGGACAAGCCGCCCTGGTTATTGTGCAATACCGGCTGGCGGGTTTCAGCATTGATGGCCATGCCCATGACGGTATTGATGACGGCGAAGGCATCACTGCCCGCCTCGATACAGCGTCTTGCATTGTGGCGAATATCCGTCTGGTTCGGCGACAGTTTGGTGATGAGTGGTTTTCCGGTGACCTTGCGGCAGGCTTCCACCACGCGTGCGGACATTCCCGGGTCGTTGCCAAAGGCCACGCCACCTTCCTTCACGTTTGGGCATGAGATATTGATTTCTATGGCATCGATCGGTGAATCATCGAATCTGCGTGTAACTTCCTGGTACTCCTCGACCGATGAACCTGAGACGTTGGCGACAAACCGGGTTTGCGAAAAATCCAGTTTTGGGAGTACCTCTTTCACGATGGTATCCACGCCCGGGTTCTGCAGGCCAATCGCGTTCAGCATGCCATCCGGCGTTTCGGCAAGGCGGTGTGGCTGGTTTCCAAGACGCGGCTCAAGCGTTGTGCCCTTCAGACAAACGGCGCCTACGTCACGATTGGAAAAGCCCTGGATGCGGGTATATTCTTCCCCGAACCCCGCGCAACCGGACAGGAGGACCAGCGGCGAACCAAATTCCAGACCGCAAAAATCAACCTTGAGTCTTTGTTCGTCGCTCATGTTCGCAGCCTGTGGTTACCTCAGTGGAGTCGAGCTGTGAACCTCAGTGGCATGCCGCATTCATGTCACCTCGACTTTCATGTCCCGGCTCAGCAGCTCCGATACGGCGTTTTCGAGTTCGATATCTCCATTCAGCACTTGCCACACCTGCGTACAGATCGGCATGTCCACCCCGTGTCTTCTTGCAACCCGGTGCAGGACCTGCGCGGCATGAAATCCTTCTACTGCCTGCCCCAGTTCATCCATGAATTGCTGCGCGGACTTGCCTTGTGCCAAGGCAAGCCCGAGGCGCCGGTTGCGGGACTGGTCGTCGGTACAGGTCAGGATCAGGTCGCCTACACCGGCCAGGCCCATCAGGGTGGTGCGGTGTGCCTCCAGGCTTTCTCCCAGACGCATCATTTCTGCCAGTCCGCGGGTGATCAGTGCTGCCCTCGCATTGGCACCGAACCCGAGACCATCCGTAATACCGGCGGCTATAGCCAGCACATTCTTGATTGTACCACCCAGTTCGACACCGATAACATCGTTGCTGGTGTAGACCCGGAAATGGCTGTTGTGAAAATATCCTGCCAGTTCTTTCGCGTATTCCTGGTCAGAAGATGCAAGGGTGACTGCGGTAGGCAGCCTGTTGGCCACTTCCCTGGCAAAGGATGGCCCTGAGAGGACCGCAGCGCGGACCCCGTCTCCCAGCATCTGGGCCACGACTTCATGCATCATCAGGTTGTCTTGTTTCTCGAATCCCTTGGTGGCCCAGGCCACTTTTGCAGGGAAATGCTCCCGTGCAAGCTGTCCGCATGCGGTCCGCATGGCATAGCTTGGAACGGCTATCAGCACAAATTCTGCGCCTTCAACCGCTTCACTGAGCTCATGATGGGCAGAAAAGGTATCCGGGAGCGGGTGATCGGGGAGGTAGCGCAGGTTGCAGCGGCTGGTCTGCAGGGTTTCAACAAGTCCGGTGTCACAATCCCATACCCGTGCCCGGTGGCTGTTCCGGGTCAGTTGGAGGGCAAGTGCAGTACCCCAGGATCCTGCACCCAACACCGCAGCAGTAGTCATGATATAAATCAGTGCCTGGTTTGACCGGGCTTGGTGGTCTGCTCTTCCAGGGCTCTTACATGCTGTTGGTACAGGGATTCGAAGTTTACAGGGTTCAGCAGCAGTTGCGGAAATCCGCCTTTCAGGACCAGGTCTGATACGACTTCACGTGCAAAGGGGAACAGAATGCTGGGGCAGTGACTGCCGAGGAGCCGGCTTCGCTCTTCCTGGTTGAAATTCTTGAGCAGAAAGACACCTGCCTGCTTGATCTCAACGAGGTAGGCTGTAGTCTTCTCCTGGGTGACGGTGACCTGTACGGTCATGCAGACCTCGAATACATGTTCGTCAAGTTTCATGTTTTCCGAATGGATGTGAATGTCGGTTTTCGGGTTCCAGTTCTTGGTGAACACTTCCGGAGAACCTGGGGTCTCAAAGGAAATGTCCTTCACGTAGATTTTCTGAATCTCGAATTTCTGAACCGACTCAGGGGGTATGACCTCAGGCATGCTTCCCTCCAGGCCTTGGCCAACAGGCTGTTTCACGGTGAAAGCAGTTCATCCAGTGTGCCTGACTGGTTCATCTCGGAGAGATCGTCAAAGCCGCCCACATGCCTGTCACCGATGAAGATCTGCGGCACAGTCTGGCGTTGGCTGCGGGCCATCATTTCTTCCCGGGATGCAGGATTCTCATCCACGTTGATTTCCGTGTACACCGCGCCCTTGCTGTCCAGCAGGCGCTTTGCTGCATTGCAGTAGGCACAGCGGTTTCCGGTATATACCACGACTTTGTGGCTGGCATTCATTGCTTTACAACCGGAAGCTGGTCATTGGTCCAGGCCGTGATGCCGCCTTTCAGTCCGAATACCCGGGTATAGTGCCTGCCTGTCAGGATCTTGCATGCCCGAGATGAGCGGTTGCCCGTTTTGCAGAAGACCAGGATCGGCCGGTCCTTGTTTTGGCTCAGGTTGTCAGCCTTTTGCTGGAGCGCACTCAGTGCCACGTGTTTTGAATTGATGATACTGCCCTGGCCATGTTCATTGGCCTCGCGCACGTCCAGCACCAGCGCATCTTCCTGGTTGATGAGCGTAACCGCTTCAGCAGGGGTGATTTCTTTATAGCCCCGGGTGATTCTTCTGGCTTCAGTCCAGAGGATCAGGCCAAGTACTACGATCAGGGCGATAAAGAGGTGATAATTTCTGATCGCAAAATCTGTAAATTCTTCCATTCTGTATGTGGAGTAAGTAACTGGTTGGTGCATCGCCTGAGGCCATCCCATGCACCGGTTGCACAGGCGACCCTGTACAGGAATACGGTCTTAGGAATGCTTGGCTGAACAGAATACCTGTTGCATCATTTCAATCAGTTTCAGCGTGCGTTCGTCTCCTACCCGGTAAAAGACCCTGTTTGCATCTTTTCTGCAGTCCAATATACCCTTATCCCTTAAAATGGCCAAATGCTGCGAGATATTGCTCTGGGACGTGCCCACATTGCAAACGATATCCTGCACACTGATTTCGCGTTGACCCAAGACGCAGAGGATTTTCAACCGCAATGGGTGAGACATGGCCTTGAGAGATCTCGCTGCCTGTTCGATATCTTTTTCCTGGTAAACGAGTTCTTCTGCACTTACGTTCATGATAACTTGCCGGAAACGATCCTGCTCCCATGCTCCCGTACTTCTTATAGGTATATAGTATAAGCTAATATTATAAATGTCTAATATATTCATGAAATACATGACTTTCAGCTTTGCGTTCTGATGGGTGGTTGCCGGATAACCTGTGTCTGGATGGTCCTGCTTGGCAGTGTTGCAGCGACTGCAGGAATCTCTGCAGCCCCGTCACAGCAGGCAGCGGAGAGAAAGCTCGCGGCAGTCCATGAGCAGATTCGTAAAAGTCAGGACCGGATCGAGAAAAACCGTGGTGAAGCGGGTCGTTTGGAAAGGGATTTGCGAAAATTTGAAAGACGCATCGGCCAGCTTGACCGCAAGCTCGATGCAACCGAGTCATCCCTGGCCCAAAACCGGGAACGCATGCGTATTCTGGGATCGAGAAAGCAGGGTCTGCTGAAACGGTTGGCCAGGCATCAAAACATCCTGTACGCGCAGATCCGGTCCGAATACCTGTATGGTGGCCAGGAAAGACTGAAACTGCTGCTCAATCAGCAGGAGCACACGAAACTGGGTCGCACCCTGGTGTATTACGATTACCTGCATCGTGCACGTCTTCACGAAATGGAGCAGTCCAGGAAGGTGCTGGAGGCAGTGAGGGAGGTTCAGGCCGAGGTGGCCGAGGAACAGGAACGTGGAAGACAGGCCCGGGTGACCCTGTCGAGTCAGAAACGGCAGATTGCAGAGGAACAGGAAAAACGAAAAAAGGTGCTGGAGCATCTGAGAGCCAGCGTCTCAGATGAACAGTCCCGCCTTGCAAATCTTGAAGCAGACAAGAAGCAACTCGAGGCGCTGCTTGACGAGCTGCAGGCTGCCTTGGTCAATATTCCGTATATCGACCAGGGTCAGGATTTTCTGGAAGTAAAGGGCAGGCTGGCGTGGCCGGTGGCCGGCAAACCGAGCAACCGGTTTGGCCAGTTGCGAAATTTCTCGCACCGCAAACTGTATTGGCAGGGCGTGTTCATTCCGAACCGAACCGGCAATGACGTGTACAGCATATTTCACGGCCGGGTCGTCTTTGCAGAATGGATGCGGGGACTGGGCCTGTTGATAATCGTTGACCATGGTAACGGCTACATGAGCCTGTACGGGCATAATCAGGGCCTTTACAAGCAGCCTGGTGAGTGGGTGGGAGAGGGTGAGCGAATTGCCTCGGTGGGGAACAGCGGTGGAAATCTGAGTACAGGCGTGTATTTCGAGATACGAAAGCATGGCAAGCCGGTCAATCCCGGAATCTGGTGCAAAAAGCCCGCGCAGCAGAAAAAGTCCGGATGAACGCGAGCTGGCTGTGCTTCAAGCAATGTATGTACAGGTGTAGAATGGTCCAGCTTACTGGAACGGATGATTTGTTCCTTGACCCCGTGCATCGGATAATGGCGTTGAATTCCGGAGAATTTCAATGAATCTCAAGCACCTTACAGTTTCCGTGCAGATGACAGGTATGATTTTGGGTCTGTGCCTGATCCTGTCACCGCCCACGTGGGCAGACACGGAAAAGGTGGCACTGCCGCTTGACGACCTGCGCACGTTTACAGATGTCTATGCCCGAATCAAAAGGGATTATGTGAGCGAAGTGGAGGACAGCGACCTGTTGAAAAACGCCATCCGTGGCATGCTGTCCGGGCTGGACTCACATTCCTCTTTTCTGGACAGGGAGCAGTTCCACGAGCTTCAGATCGGTACTTCGGGGGAATTTGGAGGACTCGGAATCGAGGTCGGGATGGAGGATGGGTTCGTGAAAGTGATTGCTCCGATTGATGATACCCCTGCACAGCGTGCCGGTGTGCAGGCCGGTGACCTGATCATCAAGCTGGATGACACGCAGATAAAGGGCCTGACCCTGGAAGAAGCCGTCAGCCTGATGCGAGGAGAGGAAGGTTCTGAGATCACCCTGACGATCATACGCGAGGGTTCAGATGTCCCCCTGAAACTGACGATCACACGAGGCCTGATTCGAGTGCGCAGTGTTCGCAGCCGCATCCTTGAACCGGGATTTGGCTACGTGCGAATTTCCAACTTCCAGTCCAAGACCACACGAGGCCTGCTGGATGCGATCGAAAGTCTGAAGCGGGAAAACAATGAACCCCTGCAAGGCCTGGTGCTGGACCTGCGCAACAACCCGGGAGGGCTGCTTACAGGCGCTGTCGGAGTTTCGGACGTTTTCCTGGATGACGGTGCCCTGATCGTGTACATCAAAGGGCGCATCGAGGATTCGGAAATGAGATATTCCGCGAGCACCAACGATTCGCTGAAGGGGGCGCCATTAGTGGTGTTGATTAACCGGGGCTCCGCCTCGGCCTCGGAAATCGTTGCAGGGGCCATTCAGGACCACAAGCGTGGCACGGTACTGGGCGCGACTTCTTTCGGGAAAGGTTCCGTTCAGACCATTCTGCCACTGAGGGACAATACCGCGCTGAAGCTGACCACTGCACGCTACTACACTCCATTGGGCCGTTCCATACAGAATGAGGGCATTGTTCCGGACATCCTGCTCAAGGAGGCCGGTGACCCGGAAGAAACGGACGACCCGGCGGCAACTGGGGAAGCAGCCCTGCAAAACCGCCTTGATAATCCGGAGAGTGGCTCGGAGGAACCAAGAACCCCGGCGTCCGTGATCATCCTGCCCAAACCTCGTGACGGAGATACGACCGACCATGCCCTCGACGAAGCGCTGAAACTGCTGAAGGGAATGGTATACACGAGAAGGGCTGCCGGCTGATCTGCGCATTCAAATGGCGGCAGAGTGTCTATACAATTACCTTCAGCAAGAACCACCTAAAAGGGCAGAATCATGGTAACAGTACTCGTTCCTCTCGCAGAAGGCTTTGAAGAACTGGAAGCGGTGACGATCATCGATTTGCTGCGGCGTGCAGACATCGAGGTCATTACGGCCAGCCTGGACGGGGAGCCTGTGACCGCCTCGCGCGGTACCCGGATCATCGCTGACACCTCTCTGGATGCGGTTGTGGAGCAGGAATTTGATATGGTGGTATTGCCGGGGGGCTTGCCGGGTGCGGATCATCTGGACCGTGATGAACGCGTACACAGAATCCTGCAGCGTACCGCCGGCAGTGGTCGTCCGGTTGGCGCAATCTGCGCAGCACCCAAGGTGCTTGCGACAGCAGGACTGCTAGAGCACAAGAAGGCCACTGGCTACCCGGGTGTACTGGATTCACTGGGCCTGGAGACGACTGAAATCACGAATACCGCCGTGCAACTGGACGGGAATATCCTGACGTCCCGGGGACCTGGGACAGCAATGGATTTTGCCTTGGAGGTCATTGCTGTACTGGCAGGCGTCCAGAAGCGGGACGAGGTAGAGTCCGCACTCGAGCGTGCAGCCTGATCCTGTGGGCTGTCAGCGTCGACGCTTCGAAAACAGTGCATGCAGGATCATCAGCACAGCACCCAGAAAGATGGCCGAGTCGGCCAGGTTGAAAGTGGGCCAATGGCAGCTTGCATCGTGCAGCCGGAAGAAAAAGGGCAGGCAGGCATCACTGGAATAGTAATACCAGTCGATGAAGTCGGTTACTTTTCCATACAGGATTCGATCCGTCACGTTGCCGACGGCACCGCCCAGCACAAATGACAGGCTGGTGGCCAGGAGCTTTTCCCGCGGTTCAAGGTTTTTCAGCCAGAACAGGATAACGATGCTGAGCGCAATCGCGAGCGCGGAGAAAAACCAGCGCTGCCAGCCCCCTGCTTCGCTGAGGAGGCTGAATGCAGCTCCTTCATTAAAGGCCAGCGAGAAGTTGAAATAGGGTAGGAACGGGTACGGTTCGTACGGGTCCAGCCACCGCACTGCAGCCTGCTTGCCAAGCTGGTCGGCCAGGAACACGCACGCGCTTAGCCAGAGCCATTTAAGCATACAGGCGTGTCTCACCCGTCCCGTCTGGCAGATTGCTCACGCAGCGGCTGCAGATTTCAGGGTGGTGGACATCATTTCCCACATCCTCACGGTAGTGCCAGCAGCGGATACACTTTCTGTGAGGTGATTTCTTCACTTCGATGGAATAGGTGTGGCCATCCGCATTGCAGATTTTGGCTGCGGTTGCCGGGGCCTCACCGTCTTCAACCAGCCTGGCGCTGGATGTGATGAATATGAAACGCAGTTCGTCGTTATTGATTTCTGACAGGCAGTGCGGGGCATTCCAGATGCTCACCTCGGCATCCAGTGATGAACCGATTTTCTTCTCATTGCGTAGCGTCTCCAGTTCCTTGCCTATGTGTCTGCGAGTCTCGAGTATGCCTTTCCAGTCCTTGTCTGTCACCATGCCGGGGGTTGCGAATTCTTCCAGGTCGTACCATTGCTGCACAAAAACCGTATCACTGCGTTGCCCTGGCAGTTCCTGCCAGGCTTCCTCGGCAGTAAAGCTAAGCACCGGTGCAACCCACCGGATCATCGCTTCTCCGATATGGAACATGGCGGTTTGTGCTGATTTGCGTGCATGGCTGCCAGCCTGCATGGTGTATTGCCGGTCCTTGACGATATCCAGGTAGTCTCCACCAAGTTCCAGTACACAAAAGTTATGGATCAGGTTGTAGATCCTGTGGAACTGGTATTGCTGGTAGAACTGAACGATCTGGTCCTGCAGGGTTCGGGTCTTGTATACAATCCATCGATCAAGGGCCAGCATGTCTCTGGCGGACACCTGGTCGCAGTCTGGATTGAAACCATGGAGGTTCCCCAGCAGGTAGCGGACGGTGTTGCGGATTCGCCGGTATGCGTCCGATGTGCGGCTCAGGATCTCATCCGAGACGTTCAGTTCCGCACCGTAGTCGGTAGCGGCTACCCACAGTCGCAGGATGTCAGCACCCAGTGCATTGCAGATCTTTTGCGGTGTAACAACGTTACCCAGCGACTTGGACATCTTTTTTCCTTCGGCGTCCACCGTGAAACCGTGTGTAAGGACCTGTTTGTACGGTGCAATACCGTGCATGGCGACTGAAGTTTTCAGGGAGGACAGAAACCAGCCTCGATGCTGGTCCGAACCCTCAAGGTACATGTCGGCCTGATTGCCGCTTTTCAGGTCGACTCCCAGCCTTTCTCGTGCAACTGCAAAATGCGTCACACCGGAATCGAACCAGACATCCAGGGTATCGCTTACTTTCCTGTATTGTCCTGAAGAATTTCCGAGCAGTTCAGCCGCATCCAGTTCATGCCACGCATCTATGCCTTTCCGTTCAATTTCAGACGCGACCTTTTCAATCAGTGCAACGGTGTCCGGATGGGGTTCTTCAGTGTCTTTGTGGACAAAGAATGTGATCGGCACGCCCCAGGTCCGTTGCCTTGAAATACACCAGTCCGGGCTGCTTGTCAGCATCCCGGTGATTCGTGCCTGACCCCATTCGGGAATCCAGGCGACCTTGCTGACCTGTGCCATGACGGTCTTTAGCAGGCCTTCGGAATCCATGCTGATAAACCATTGCGGGGTTGCCCGGTAGATCAGCGGGACCTTGGTGCGCCAGCAGTGTGCAAGGCTGTGTCTCAACTCGGTTTGACAAAGCAGCTTGCGTTTACTGGCCAGGATGTCGATGACCTTGCCGTCCACCTTGTGCACGTGCTCACCCGCAAAGTACTCTGCGCGGTCCACGAATATGCCATGATCATTCACCAGGTTCAGGGTGCCCATGCCGTATTTCTTTCCCACCTCGAAATCTTCGACACCGTGGTCCGGTGCGGTATGGACGGCTCCCGTTCCGGTTTCTGTGGTGACATGCTCGCCGAGGATAACAGGTACGGTCCTGTCGTAGAATGGATGCTGCAGCGCCAGGTGTTCGAGCCGGTGGCCCTTGCAACGCCCGACAACCCTGCAGTTCTCTGCGCGGTACCGTTCCAGGCAGGCTTGCTGCAACGCCTCGGCCACCAGCACGCGCTCACGAACGCCATCGATGGTCAATTCGACAAGCACGTAATCAATATTGGAATTGAGACATACCGCCTGGTTGGCTGGCAGTGTCCAGGGGGTTGTGGTCCAGATGGCTACTGAGACAGGCCCCTGGCCGTCCAGTGTACCGAGACGTTCGGACAGGGAATTTTCATCCGCCACTGCGAAGCGGACATCAATCGCGGGTGAAGTTTTTTCCCGGTACTCGACTTCGGTCTCTGCCAAGGCAGAGGCATCCACGACATTCCAGTAGACAGGCTTGTAGCCCCTGACGATATGACCTTTTTCATACAGCCTGCCCAGTGCGCGCACGATATCGGCCTCAACCCTGTAATCCATGGTTAGATAGGGCCGGTCCCAATCGCCAAATATGCCGAGCCGCTTGAAGTCTTCGCGTTGTTTTTCGATTTGTCTGGCTGCGTACTTGCGGCAGCTTTCCCGAAACTCCCTGTGACTTATCCGGTTGCCAGCCTTGCCGATCTTTTTCTGTACCTGGTGTTCAATGGGCAAGCCATGGCAGTCCCAGCCTGGCACATAGGGTGCGTCGTACCCTGACAGGGTCTTGCTTTTGACAATGATGTCTTTCAGGATTTTGTTAACCGCGTGTCCGATATGGATGTCCCCGTTTGCATAGGGTGGGCCGTCATGCAGGATGAACCGCTTCGCACCGCTGCGGGCATTGCGAATCTGCTGATAGATATTTTTCCGTTCCCAGTCTTGCAGCCGCTCGGGTTCCCGCCGGGCGAGGCTGCCTTTCATGGGAAAGGAAGTTCTTGGCAGGTTCAGTGTTTCCTTGTAATCGCTCATGTGTGCAGATCAATCAGGCAGGAATTCCGAAGTATTCCCTCGCATATTCAGAATCCAAGTGAATCTGGTTTTTCAAGTCGTCCAGCGAACCGAATTTCTTTTCAGCACGGATTTTCTTGCAGAAGAAAACTGTCAGGTGTTCGAAATAGATGTCTTGTGAGAAATTGAACAGGTGCACCTCGATCAGGGTGCGTGTGCCGGCCAGGGTTGGTCGGTGACCGACGTTAGCTATGCCCAGTTTCTCATTCCCGTTTTCCAGCTCCACTCTGACGGCGAACACACCATTGACAGGTGAAAATCTGCGCCTGATGGGAATATTCGCTGTTGGAAAACCAAGGGTTCTGCCTTTCCGGTCCCCCCGGATGACGCGTCCGGACATGCTGTAGGCCCGCCCAAGCAGCGACTCTGCAAGGTCCAGCCTGCCTGCCGCAAGGTAGTCACGAATGGACGAGCTTCGGACCCGCTCTCCATCGACCACAACGCTTTGCGTGTTTTCTACACCCAGGCCGGTCGCTGCACCCATGCTTCTCAGCAGTTCATAGTCACCTGTACGATTTTTCCCGAACCTGAAATCATCGCCGGCCGTAAGGTACCTGACGTTCAAGCGGCTTATGAGGATGTCCTGGACGAAAGCCTCGGGCTGGACGCTTGCAAGTGTCTGGTCAAAGGTAAGGCAGACGAAGAAGTTGATACCCATATTTTCAATCAGGCGGAACTTTTCCCTGAGGTTGGTGAGCCTTGGTGGAGCCTGGTTGCCCAGGAACAATTCATTTGCGGAAGGTTCGAAAGTTACGACCATGGAAGGGAGTCCTAGCTGACTGCTTCTGGCCTGCAATTTTTCCAGAATGGCCTGATGTCCCTTGTGCACGCCATCAAAATTACCGATGGTGGCGACAGATCCGCCCGCCAAGTCTCTCCTGTTTTTAAAGCCTCGAATTAACTGCATGAAATATACGGCAACTGCCGGACCGTAACAAAAATAGTTAGCCTTGCTGCTGGAGCGCGAAATGCTTCCTGCGTACACCCAGCAACGCTAGCGCGCCAATATACAGCACAGTCCCTGACAGCATAAAGCCCAAAAGTGCAAAGATGCGCGTGGTTCCTCCCCAGGTGACCCATTGAGCAGGCTCAGGCAGCAGCCATATCAGTACGAGCCCCATTATGGCGGTGGCTGCCAGGACCTGTGCGATCAACTTCGGCCAGCCTCCGGGCAGAATGAGAACAGTTCCAATTCTGAGCCTGTGGAACAGCAAGGCTGCATTGATGTAGGCCGACAGGGATGTAGCCAGGGCCAGTGCGGCATGCGGGGCAGCCAGGTCCTGCCGTAGCCAAACCCAGACAAGAACGAGGTTCAACACGATATTGCAGAACATCGCGATCACACCGATTCTTACCGGGGTTCTGGTGTCCTGGCGTGAATAGAATCCCGGTGCCAGCACCTTGACAAGGATAAAGGCTGGCAACCCCAGCGCATAGGCCTTCAGGCTCGTTGCAGCCATCAGCGTATCCGTGGCCGTGAACTCCCGGTATTGGATCAGTGAGGTCAGGATCGGGCTTGCCAGCATGATCAGCCCCACCGTCGCGGGGATGGAAATGAATATGGAAACCCGCAGCGCCCAGTCAAGTGTCTGGCTGAACTCGTTCATGGAACGGTTGACATATTGCCTGGACAGCCTTGGCAGAATGATGGTTGCCGTGGCCACGCCGAAGATGGCCAGTGGAAGTTCCACGAAACGGTCTGAAATATACAGCCAGCTGATGCTGCCCACTGCCAGGAACGAGGCGATCAGGGTATTGATAAGCAGGTTGATCTGCACCACGGATGATCCAAAGATGGCTGGCAGCATCAGCCGGGTGATCTTTTGTACCCCGTCCCGGGCACCGCTCAATGAAAATCTTGGCAGTACGCCCAGGGCGGACAGGAAGGGTATCTGGAAAGCAAGCTGGGCGATGCCGGCGATGAACACTCCCCATGCCAGGGCTACCACAGGCTGCTGCATTCCCGGTGCCAGCCACAAGGTTACGGCAATCAATGACAGGTTCAGCAGCACCGGGGTAAAAGCGGGCACCGCGAACCGGTTGAAAGTGTTCAGAATACTCGCCGAAAGGGCTGTCAGTGAAATGAACAGTATGTACGGAAACGTGATACGCAGCATCTGGGCTGCAAGGTCGAAACGGGTACCATCGCCGGAAAAGCCGGGGGCAAAGATGTAGATGAGCAAAGGTGCCAGGATTACTCCTGCAACACTCAGCAGAAGAAGGACAAGACCGAGCATTCCGGAAACGTGATTGATCAGGGCCTGCAGTTCCTGTTTCGTGCGCTGTTCCTTGTATTCCGACAATACTGGGACGAAGGCCTGTGAGAAGGCACCTTCTGCAAACAGGCGTCTCAGGAAATTCGGAATGCGGAACGCGACAAAAAAGGCGTCGGTGCCGCCGGTTGCCCCCAGAAAAATGAAAATTACAGCATCCCTTATGTAGCCGAACACCCTTGAGATTGCGGTGACGCCGCCTGTCAGGATGGTGGATTTGAAAAGGGCTCGATGTTCAGCCATTTTGCATGTTCAGTGTGGCGTGTTGCGACCTGAGGGGTTGACATTTATCTGTCTTACTACCATAGTTCGCAGCCCGAATGCAGAATCCTTGAAGAAAAGGCGAACAGACATTGGCCAATAGTTCCTCAGCAAGAAAACGCGCCCGGCAAGCGGCTAAACACCGGCTGCACAACATGAGCCTGCGTACCAGGTTGCGGACCCGCATAAAGGCGGTTGTCAAGTCGATCCATGAGGGGGATAAGGATGCCGCCGAGGCAGCCTACAAGATGGCAGTGCCCAGTATTGATTCGGCAGTCAACAAAAAACTGATTCATGCCAACAAGGCTGCCCGTCACAAAAGCCGTCTGAATGCTCGAATCAAGGTCATGTAGGCCTCGCAGCTTGCAGTCAACACCTAGAGGATCACCAGATTGTCCCGGTGGATGAGTTCAGGTTCATCCACGTATCCCAGCACTGCCTCGATTTCTGTACTTAGCCTCCCCTGGAGCTTGCGTGCCTCCTCAGATGAGTAGTTTGCCAGGCCTCGCGCGATTTCCTCTCCATTCCGGTTCGTGCAGCTGACAACTTCACCGCGATCAAAATCTCCCTTTACTCCTTCGACCCCGATGGCGAGAAGGCTTTTTCCCGATTTGCTGATCACTGCACAGGCTCCGTCATCCAGAACGAGTTCTCCGCGGGTATAAAGCTGGTTTGCTATCCACTGCTTGCGTGCAACGAGAGGTTCAGCATCCGGCAACAAGAGCGAGCCGCAGGAATCGCCCCGGGTGATTCGGGGGAGTATGTCAGGTGTCTTCCCGGACGCGATGATCGTAGCAGCCCCGGCCCGTGCAGCGATGCGTGCAGCCAGGACCTTGGTACGCATTCCACCCCGACCGGTTGCCCTTGTGCTCGGTCCTGCCGCCTTGTCAAGCAAAGGGTCATTTGCGGAGATCTCATTGATCAGGGTGCCCGCAGTCTGGTTACCAGGAGGTGTTTCATAGATTCCTTCCCGGTCAGTCAGGATAACGAGAGTTGTGGCCTCGATCAAATTGCTGACCAGTGCGGCAAGCGTGTCGTTGTCGCCGAACTTTATCTCATCCGTAGCGACCGTGTCATTCTCGTTGACTACCGGGAGGGTTTTCATTTCCAGCAGCTTGCGCAAGGTAGTCCGTGCATTCAGGTACCGCTTGCGATTCTGCAGGTCAGCATGGGTGAGCAATACCTGTGCACTGTGCAGGTTGTGTTGCTGCAGGCAGGACTCGTAGGCCTGAATCAGTCCCATCTGTCCCACCGCTGCTGCAGCCTGGAGTTCGAATATTGCACGCGGACGATTTTGCCAGTTCAGGCGATGCATTCCCGCAGCAATGGCTCCGGATGAAGTCAGGATGACCTGTTTCCCGGCTGTGACCAGTGCAGCCAGCTGTGAAGCCAGACTCGAGATGGCCTCCATATTCAGACCATGGCCGTCCCGGGTCACCAGGGAACTGCCGACCTTGATCACCCAGCGGTTACCGGAGGTGGCCTGTTTGCGTTTGCTGCCCATGCAGGTAAGTATAAATCTTTTTGCTCAAGTTCCGGGTGCCTGCCTTGCTAAGCGCTGAAATGGCGAAAACCGGTCCCTTCCATTCCAGTCTTTTCACGCAATCTTGGATCAGGGAACTCTGGGCCTCGGCGTCCAGCAGGTCCGTCTTGTTGAATACCAGCCAGCGGTCCTTGGCTGCGAGCTCGTCACTGTACCGGTGCAACTCGTCCGATATCGAGTGATAGTCCTGACAAAGCTCATCCCCGCTCACTGCTGGGTCCAGTTCAAGCATGTGCAGCAGCAGGACAGTACGTGACAGGTGTTTTAGAAACCGGGTGCCGAGACCGACTCCTTCTGCCGCGCCCCGGATCAGGCCGGGTATGTCGGCAATCACGAAGCTTTCCTGGGGTGCAACATACACAACGCCAAGGCTGGGGTACAATGTCGTGAACGGATAGGCAGCCACTTTGGGCGTTGCAGAAGACAGCGCACGCAGCAGGGAAGACTTGCCGGCATTGGGCAATCCAAGCAACCCTACATCTGCCAGCAGCTTGAGTTCCAGGTACAATTCCCGCATGTCACCGGGCTTTCCCGCAGTCGTCTTGCGGGGCGCGCGCTGGGTGGAGCTCTTGAACCGGGCGTTCCCAAGACCGTGTGCACCCCCTTGTGCTACCAGCAGGCGATCGCCATGGTGGGTCAGGTCACCTATGATCTCTTCGGTTTGCGCGTCCTTCACGAGCGTGCCGGGCGGAACCAGGATAATCGTGTCCTGGCCGGTCTTGCCCGTGCGGTTCTTCCCCATGCCGTCCTGCCCGCGTTGGGCCTTGAAGCTTCGGACATGCCTGAAATCTGCAAGTGTGTTCAGGTTTTCATCTGCCGCTAGGTAGACGCTGCCGCCGTCTCCTCCGTCTCCGCCGTCAGGTCCCCCGAGGGGTACAAAACGTTCTCGCCTGAAGCTGAGACAGCCGCTGCCGCCATGGCCGGCCTGTACGGTTATCGTGGTCTCATCAACAAACTTCATGGCTAACGGGTACCTCGCAGTCAAAAAAGCCCCGACGATGCGGGGCTTCTCCATCCAGTCGTTAAACCGGCAGGACTACATCATTGTATCCACGCGTACGAACTTCCTGCTTTGTGGGCCTCTTGTTTCAAATACAACGCGTCCATGAGCCTTGGCAAACAGGGTGTCATCCTTACCCCTGCCAATGTTTTCACCGGCATGAAACCTGGTGCCACGCTGGCGTACTATGATGCTTCCGGCACTGACCTGTTGGCCACCGAAACACTTGATACCGAGACGCTTGGACTGCGAATCTCGACCGTTACGGGAACTGCCCCCTGCCTTTTTGTGTGCCATAACCCGACCTCTACTTTGAAATGTCCGTAATTTTGACCTGTGTATAGTGTTGCCTGTGTCCCATGCGCTTCATATGGTGTTTCCTGCGCTTGAACTTGATGATCTCGATTTTTTCTGCCCTCGCGTTTTCCTGTATCTCGGCTGTCACTTTACCACCTTCGACATACGGTGTGCCAATGGACACGTCGTCACCGTCTGCGAGCAGCAGCACCTGGTCAAACTCGATTTTCTTGCCAGGCGCCAGTGCCAGTTTCTCGACCTTGATCTGGTCTCCCTTGTGGACAAGATACTGTTTGCCGCCTGTGGCAATTACTGCGTACACTTGGAAACTCCAGAATGTGGGCTGAAAAGAGGCGCAATTCTAGCGGGCAGACTTGAAATGGTCAATTCAAACAGTCAAATAAACTGTTATGGCATCAAAATCATAGTCCGGGGATAACAAACGGAGAAGATTGAACGGTCATGGAGTTCAAGGAAGTGCAACGATTGGTAGCGGATGACATGGAAGGTGTCAATGGAGTGATCCGGCGGTACCTGCATTCCGACATTACCCTGATCAACCAGATAATCAACTACATCATCAGCAGCGGCGGCAAGCGCATGCGTCCTTTGCTCGCACTGCTCTGTGCGCGTGCCTGCGGGTATGAGGGTGAGAAGCACCTGATCGTTGCTGCCATTACGGAATTCATCCACACTGCGACCCTGCTGCACGATGACGTGGTGGATAACTCCAGCATGCGGCGCGGCCAAGAGACGGCCAACCTCGTGTGGGGGAATGAATCCAGCATCCTGGTTGGCGATTTCGTGTTTTCACGCTCGTTTGAAATGATGGTTGAGGTGGGCGAGATGCGCGTGATGGAAATCCTGGCCCAGGCATCCAACACCATTGCTGAGGGTGAGGTCATGCAGCTCATCAACAGCCATGACCCTGATTCCACGGAAGAACACTACATGCTTGTAATCCAGTCGAAAACTGCAAAGCTGTTTGAAGCTGCCAGCCAGCTAGGAGCGGTACTGGCCGGACAATCCCCGGTAGTCGAGGAAGCCTGCAAGCAGTACGGAATGCATATTGGCACAGCATTCCAGCTCAAGGATGATATCCTGGACTACCAGTCTTCACCGGAAGAGATAGGCAAGAATCTCGGGGAAGACCTGACTGAAGGCCGGCCCACTTTGCCACTGATCCACGCATTGAGAAACAGTGACCGTATTACGGCGGGACTGATTCGAGATGCCATCATAAATGGAGGTGGAGGGAACATGCGTGAAGTCATGGATGCTATTCGTGACACCGGTGCAATTGCACACACGCTGGAGACCGCCAGAAAGCATGCCCGGATAGCAAAGGAGTCTCTGGAGGTGCTGCCGGAAAACAGGTACAGGCGTGCACTGGAGGGCCTGACCGAGTTTGCGGTTGCCCGAACGTCGTAAATGCTGTGGGATACGGGATTTTTTTACGGGCCGGAAGTTTAGGAGTTGCGTCGGAGACAGAACCTGTTATTTTTACGCAGCTGATACAGATGTACATGGGCAGCGGAGTGTAGCTCAGCTTGGTAGAGCACTGTCTTCGGGAGGCAGGGGTCGGAGGTTCAAATCCTCTCACTCCGACCA
>WTFY01000006.1 GCA_011523795.1 Gammaproteobacteria bacterium | reverse complement strand
TCAATAACGGGGCCAAAAAATATCGTGTGTTGATTAAAAACTTACTCATCTCGGAAACCTCTCATGCGAAAGCACATAACTCTATTATATGTAAATATAAGGCTATTGCAGAACAGTATTGCCAATCATAAGGTCTAGGCATACCGGGTTAGTTCTCTTGGAAGTATAGCACCCCTGTTATTTAGTTAGTACTCTTTACCCTGAACAGATAGTGCACTGGTCGGGTCGAATGCTGAACCCAGTGGATCCTTTCATTGTAAACAAGGTGCTTTGTGCAATTCGGAAATAAATAATTTGAGTCAAAATTACCCTTTTATCTCAAATACTAAAGAAACAGAATTTATACAGTACCTAAGATTAGTGGGTGGTGGCCCATCATTAAAAACGTGCCCTAGATGAGAATCGCAGTTACTGCACACGACTTCTGTCCTAGACATAGAGAACTCATTATCCGGCCTAGTTGCTACATTGTCTGGATCCATGGGCTGCCAGAAACTTGGCCAGCCTGTGCCTGAATCAAATTTGTGATGAGAATGAAACAGTGGGGACTTGCAACAGATGCAGCGGTAGATTCCTGTCTCTTTGTGGTCCAAGTACTTTCCACTGAAAGGTGCTTCCGTGCCTTTTTGCCTGCATACCCGGAATTGTTCCGGCGTCAAAAGCTTACACCATTCCAGTTCTGATTTATTTTTCAATTTTCAGTAATCAAATACTCTATACAGCTACGAGGCATGCCTTGGACGTTCGCCTTCTACTGCTTTCATGCTTAACCTTACGCGCCCTTGCTTATCCACTTCTAGCACCTTTACTTTCACTATATCCCCTTCAGAAAGCTCATCGGCAACATTTTCCACGCGCTTGTGAGAAATTTGCGATATATGTACCAAACCATCTTTGCCAGGCAGGACACTTACAAAAGCTCCAAAATCCATGATCTTTACAACTTTTCCTTCATAGGTTTTACCCACTTCAACGTCTGCGGTAATACTTTCTATCCTGCGCTTGGCATCGTCGCCAGCAGCCTTATCAACCGATGCAATGCGCACGATTCCATCATCATCTATGTCTATCGTCGTACCGGTCTCCTCAGTCAAAGCTCGAATGGTTGCGCCGCCTTTTCCAATTACGTCACGTATCTTTTCTGGATTAATTTTCAAAACCGTAAACCGTGGTGCATGTTCAGACATTTCTTGCCTGGGCTCAGTAATTACAGTATTCATCTCGCCAAGTATATGCTGCAACCCCTGTCGAGCCTGATTGAGAGCATCCTGCATTATCTCCCGAGTGATTCCTTCAATCTTGATGTCCATCTGCAATGCAGTGACGCCCTGTTCAGTTCCTGCTACCTTGAAATCCATATCCCCCAGATGATCTTCATCGCCAAGAATATCTGTAAGCACTGCAAAATCATCGCCTTCCTTGATCAGGCCCATTGCTATACCTGCAACAGGAGCTTTGATTGGCACACCTGAATCCATCAGGGACAGGCTTGTACCACAGACACTTGCCATCGAACTTGAACCATTCGATTCTGTAATCTCAGAAACCACTCTGATTACATAAGGGAAATCATCTTCTTTCGGTAGCACCGCCCGTATGCCTCGTTTCGCAAGTTTTCCGTGCCCAATCTCACGGCGTCTTGGTGAACCAACCATACCTGTCTCTCCCACGCAAAATGGTGGAAAATTATAATGCAACATGAAGTTGTCCTTGAATTCACCTTCGATTGCGTCAACCAGTTGCGCATCTCGACTGGTACCAAGCGTCGTAGTTACCAACGCCTGGGTTTCTCCACGTGTAAACAGAGCACTCCCATGCACACGTGGCAATAGACCTACCCTGATACTGATGGGCCTGACCAAATCATTATCACGGCCATCAATTCTCCGTTCTCCGGCAAGTATCCTGCTTCGTACAATGTCTTTCTCTAGCTTGCTGAATGCATTCAAGATCTCTGCCTCGCTTAGATCCCCCTCCTCGCCATGCACCGAGGCAACAAGTTGGTCACGAATTTCACCCACTCGGTTCTGACGCGTAATCTTTTCAGCAATCTGGTATGCATCACCCAGTTGTGCCCTGCATTGTGCACTTACCTTTTCAAAAATTGCTTGATTTTCCTGCGGACCTTGCCAGTCCCATGCTGGTTTTTTGGCTTCTTGGGCAAATTCCTCAATGGCCTGAATTGCGGTCTGAAGCTGGGCATGACCAAACATGACAGCATCCAGCATGGTTTCTTCTGGAAGAATTTCAGCTTCTGACTCCACCATCAATACAGCTTTTCCTGTTCCGGCTACCACCAAGTCCAGCTTGGAGTCCCTGAGTTTAAAATTATCAGGATTCAGGACAAAGTTTCCATCGATGTATCCCACGCGGGCTGCACCAATTGGTCCATTGAAAGGCACTCCAGAAACCGCCAACGCAGCAGATGCTCCAAGTAAGGCTGGAATGTCAGGGTCAATTGCAGTGTTTACAGACACAACTGTCGCAATGATTTGCACTTCATTAAGAAAGCCTTTTGGGAACAAAGGCCGCAGGGGGCGATCGATAAGCCGGGAAGTCATTGTTTCCTTCTCAGACGGACGCCCTTCCCGTTTGAAAAAGCCGCCAGGTATTTTACCTGCCGCGTATGTCTTCTCCTGATAATGCACTGTGAGAGGGAAAAAATCCTTGCTAGGATCAGGTTCCTTCTTACCAACGACCGTAACCAGTACCGACGTTTCTCCCATGTCAACAAGGACAGCTCCGTCTGCCTGACGGGCAATTTCTCCAGTCTCTAACGTTACGAGGTGATCACCATATGAGAAAGATTTTGTTACTTTGTTCACTATTTAAATTCCGTTTATTAAATCGCAGGCTAAAAAATACATCTGGTCGTGGCGACAGGACATCTACGCATACATCAAATGTTGTGATTCAGGCACCCTTAAATTTACTTACAGTTACAAGCCCTCTAAAGCTCGAGGGTAACTCTCAGCGTCTCAAACCAAGGGAACTGATCAGTTCCTGATACCTTTTCTGGTTCTTTTTTCTTAAATAATCAAGAAGTTTTCGACGATGATTGACCATCTTGAGCAAGCCATGACGTGAGTGATGGTCTTTTTTATGTCTTTCAAGGTGCTCACTCAAATGAGATATCCGTGCAGACAAAAGCGCAACCTGAACTTCAGGTGAGCCTGTATCAGTTTCACTACGCTGAAACTCACTAACAATCTTATTTTTTTCTGGTGCTGCAAATGCCATTTTCACGTATAGCTTATCCAACTTCACCGTCACTAATATGTATTTCTGGGCGGCGATTCTACCATGTAAGCCCCTACAAACAAGAAAAATATACAGGAGTACTGTGCATTACATGGCGTTGAGTTTTAAAACTCTTCCAAGTTTGCTCAATTCAAACGCTTAATGGCCATGCGCCCATCTTCCATCACGGTACCCATTCCAAAAAAAATTCCACTGGCATCATAGATCCTGACCATCTCTTGTGCAGACAATTGCGACAACGACACAGGGTGACCATTGCGAATATTTTTCATCATGTCCTCATTAAATGACAATGCTGGACAAGAGCGCAAAGCATCATCCACAGGCAACAGCGTTTCATCGAGCAAGGAATATCCTGAAGCAGAAATCGCTTCCAGCCTTGGGAGCGAGTACAATTTGTCCTCGACAAATGGCCCGAGACCGGTGCGCCTAAGCTGCACCACATGTGCACCGCAGCCCAAATACTGACCCAAATCCTCTGCCAGTGTCCTGACATAAGTACCCTTAGAGCAAAACACATTCATGTGCAGAATATCCGCTTCTCTTCCAGTCAATGAAAACTGGTGTACCTTTACACTTCTTGAGGGCCGCTCCACTTCTATCCCTTTTCTTGCAAGTTGATACAGACGCACACCTCTGAATTTCAGAGCAGAGTACATGGGAGGTACCTGCTCGACGTTGCCGGTCAGTCGCGTCATGGCCTGGTGGATTTCTGCGTCCGTCACAGACATTGCATTCTGCCTGCTGACCACCTGACCATCAGCATCACCTGTTTCAGTCGTGACTCCCAGCTTCAGTGTCACCCGATAATGTTTATCTGAATCCAGCAAAAAAGTGGAAACCTTTGTAGCACGACCGAAACAAATAACGAGGAGGCCGGTCGCTAGAGGGTCCAGACTGCCTGTATGGCCTGCCTTTTCAGCGTTGAAGATATTCTTTGCCTTCTGTAACGCCAGACTTGAGGTGATTCCGGAGGGCTTGTCCAGCAATAACAGGCCATTCAGTGAACGTCCCTTGCGTCTTCGCCTAGACATAGATCATTTGCTGCTGCTGATCAGTCTCTCAATTCGCTCACTTTTTACTTCTGTATCATCGACTATGAATTGCAATTGAGGAATTCGGCGAAGATGCAGTCTCTGACCCAGCTTCTTTCGCAAGAAACCACTTGCACTATGCAAACCCTGAAGACCTTCAGGAAAATCCTGCTTTATGCCCAGATAGCTGAAGTAAATCTTTGCGAGGCTTAGGTCTTTGCTTACCACGATGTCATAAATGACAATTTCAGGTATTCTCGGATCATTTACTTCCACACGTAACAGGGTTGACAATTCACGGCGTAACAGTTCACCGATTCGTAGCGGTCTGGATGATTCATGCTGCATTGCTCATATCTTATATGGTTCGTGCAACTTCAGTACGCTCATAGACCTCTATCTCATCACCAATCCTGACGTCATTATAGTTTTTTACCGCAACGCCACACTCCGTTCCTGCCCGGACTTCATTGACGTCATCTTTATGACGGCGCAAAGACTCAAGTTCACCTTCGTATACGACCACATTGTCACGTAAGACACGTATAGGGTTACCTCGTTTTATTGCTCCTTCCATCACCTGTGTCCCGGCAACTGCACCCATCTTCGAAGACTTGAAGACTTCCTTGACCCTCGCAAGGCCGATAATCTCCTCTCGCAACTCGGGTGAAAGCAGTCCACTCATGGCTAGCTTCACATCATCAATTGTCTCGTAAATGATGCTGTAGTACCGGATATCAACACCAAATTCTGTGGCGGCACGTTTGGCAGCACTGTCCGCACGCGTATTAAACCCAATCACAATCGCATTAGACGCTCCTGCCAGGTTGATGTCTGACTCGTTTATCGCGCCTACGCCAGCTAAAACGATATTTACTTCGACTTCATCAGTAGACAACTTGCCCAGAGAATCCCGCAGGGCTTCCGCACTGCCCTGAACATCTGTCTTGATAAGAAGATTGACTGATGTGGCAGCATTTTCAGCCGTCCTGCTGAAAACATTCTCAAGTTTCGAAGCTTGCTGGGCAGCAAACCGGCTATCCCTTGACCTGTTCTTACGCAAGCCTACAATTTCACGCACTTTACGTTCGTCCGTGACTACGACTGCTTCATCTCCAGCATTCGCTACCCCAGATAACCCCAGTACTGCAACCGGTGTTGCAGGACTCGCAGAACTGATTTCAGTACCATGCTCGTCAAACATTGCACGAACACGACCATATTCCTCTCCGGTCAGCAGCATATTCCCTTTCTCCAGGCAGCCTTGCTCTACCAAAATTGTGGTGACGGGACCACGCCCCTTATCCAGCGCAGATTCGATGACAATACCTGTCGCAGGACCATGATCAACTGCCTTCAGTTCAAGCATTTCTGCCTGCAATGATACCGCTTCCAGCAATTCATCGATGCCCTCTCCGGTTTCTGCTGAAACATCTACAAACATGGTGTCACCTCCCCACTGTTCAGGGATGACATGCTGTGATGCCAAGTCATTTCGTGTTCGTTCAGGGTCAGCATCATCCTTGTCAATTTTGTTGACAGCAATGATGAAAGGCACTTCTGCTGCCCTTGAGTGTTCAATGGCTTCCAAGGTCTGTGGCATAACACCGTCATCCGCTGCCACCACTATCACAACCACATCTGTAACCCTGGCACCTCTGGCACGCATGGCGGTAAATGCTGCATGACCTGGTGTATCCAGGAACGTAATGGTTCCTCTGTCTGTCTTCACTTTATAGGCACCGATATGCTGAGTGATTCCACCAGCTTCGCTTGCAGCTACCTTGGTACGCCTGATGTAATCAAGCAAAGAGGTCTTGCCGTGGTCAACATGCCCCATTACCGTGACGACTGGGTGGCGTGCATTGGCCTCCAATTCATCATAATTGATCTTCAGTGCGTCTGCTTCTATATCAGCAAACTCCATGGGCTTAGCATCATGACCCAGTTCCTCTGCTACCAGAATGGCGGTATCCTGGTCGACCACCTGATTTATGGTTGCCATAACACCCATTTTCATCATGACAGCAATAACTTCAGCAGCCTTAACAGTCATTTTCTGAGCAAGGTCCAGTACTGAAATATTTTCCGGCACAAAAATTTCACGCTTGATAGGTCCGGTTGGCTTCTCAAACTTGTGCTTACCGCTCGGCTCAACCTTGCCTGGTCGACGCTGTTTAGCACGAACCTTGCGCTTGCCTCCTTTGCCGCTTGCAACGTGAAGCTCACGACGCTTTACCTTGTTATCCCGTTCCTTTTTTTCAGGAACAGCAGGCGGTGGCTCAACTTGTTTTTCTGGCTCAGGAACCGGGATATCCTCTACTTGTGGCTCCTCCCCCTTGGGTGGGGTCTCAAGCTGCTTTTCTGGCGTCTTCTCAACCTGCGTAGTTGCCGGAATATCCTGTTCCTCGACCTCAACCTTCGCCTGAATTTCAGGCTCCTGCACTACCTGCTCCGATCGCTGAGCCGCCCTGTTTTCCGTGACAGTTACCAGCTCTTCCTGTTTCTGTTTCCTCCTTGCTTCCTCTTCGAGAACAGCACTGCGCTTGACATAGGTTCGCTTGCGGCGAACCTCTACATTGACTGTCGTACTGCTAGTGCTGCCCCTGCCCTGTGCAGTGGTAACTTTAAGTTGAGAAGTGCTTTTCCTTCGCAATACTATTTTCTTGCCGTCATCTGAAGGGAAGGGAGTAGCCTTGTTGCGGTTATTTCGAAGATGATTGAGCAACTGCATTTTCTGCTTGTCACTGACAGTTTGGTCGGGCATATCAAAATCGAGCCCAGCTTCGGTCAGCTGAACAAGTAGCTTCTTAACAGGTATATTGACTACCTCTGCAAGCTGTTTGACAGTAACTTCGGACATACCAATCAACTATCCAATTAATTCAAGTTCTGAGGCTATCGAGCAGTTTCCTCATCGGCAAACCAAGGAGCCCGCGCAAGCATGATCAAGGACCCGGCACGCTCGGGATCCAGTCCTTCGATATCCAGCAAATCGTCAACCGCCTGCTCCGCCAGGGCTTCCATAGTGGAAATTCCTCTGCAAGCCAACTCAAATGCCAGATCCTTATCCATGCCTTCCAGATTCAGTAACTCCGACGATGGTTCTATTTCAGCAAATTTCTCTTCTACTGCAATGGCTGAAGTTAGCAACACATCACGCGCGCGGGTACGCAATTCCTCAACAATTTCCTCATCGAACTCTTCGACTTCAACCAGCTCTTTAGGCGGCACATAAGCAATCTCCTCAACGCTTGAAAATCCCTCCTGCGCAAGAATTACAGCGACTTCCTCGTCTACATCAAGTTGGGACATGAACATCTCGACCAGTTGCCGTGTTTCCGCTTCACTTTTTTCTTCAGCCTGTCCTTCTGTCATTACATTCAGTTCCCAGCCTGTCAACTGGCTGGCTAGTTTAACATTCTGTCCGCCACGCCCTATGGCCTGCGAGAGTTTCTCTTCGTCCACAGCAATATCCATACTCTTCTTGTCCTCGTCCACGATGATGGAAGTAACTACTGCAGGTGACATTGCATTGATCACAAACTGGGCTGGATTTTCATTCCACAAAATTATATCGATACGTTCACCCGCAAGTTCATTGGATATGGACTGTACGCGAGATCCACGCATGCCTACACAGGCACCAACAGGATCAAGGTGAATATCATTGGATTTGACAGAAATTTTCGCACGCAAGCCCGGGTCCCGTGCAGCCGACAACACTTCAATCAGGCCCTGCCCTACTTCAGGTACTTCAAGTTTTACCAACTCAATCAAAAACTCGGGTGCAGTACGTGTCAACAGCAACTGTGGCCCCCGTGTCTCCTCACAGACCTCACGCAAGTATGCTCGTATCCGATCACCAGGACGGACGATTTCTCTTGGTACCATCTGTTCACGTGGAATATATCCCTCCGCATTTCCACCCAGGTCCACGTAAGTTCCGGAATGGTCGGAACGTTTGACCACCCCCATGATCAATTCACCGACACGGTCTCTGAATGCATCCACAACCTGCATCCTTTCTGCTTCACGCACTTTCTGAACAATGACCTGTTTTGCAGTATGTGCAGATATCCGGCCGAAAGAGACGGACTCAATCGGTATCTCTATATACTGGCCCACCGTGATATCAGGGTGCTTTTCGCGGGCATAACTGTATAGGGTCTGTCTGTCTGGTGATTCAAATTCAGGATCCTCGTCGTCCATCACCAGCCAGCGTCTGAAGGCATCATAGTCACCAGACTCACGATCAATCGCAACGCGCACATCCATTTCCAAGCCGTGTTTTTTCCGTGTGGCGGTAGCCAGTGCAGCCTCAATCGCCTCAAAGATGATTTCCTTATCGACACCCTTTTCATTCGAAACTGTATCGACTACCAGCAAAATTTCTTTATTCATGCTTGTATAACTCAAATCAATTTTGAAACTGGATTTCTTCATCCAGCTTTGCATTCCTGACAGCATTCAGCGGGACTGTACACGAAGCATTCTCCTGCACTCTTATTTCTAAACCCATTTCACCTACGCGCTCCAAAATTCCGCTAAAATTCTTTCGCCCTTCAAGGGGCCATGAGGTCTTTACCTTTATCTTGCGGCCCACAGCAGCCTGAATCTGTTCAACAGTGAACAATGAACGGTTGATGCCTGGTGAGGAAATCTCCAAGGTGTAAGGCATGTGAATCAGGTCCTCCACATCAAGCACGGCACTTATCTGCTCACTTACTTGTGAACAATCCTCAAGAGTAATTCCGTTAGCCCCATCAATATATACCCTGACTTTTGCTGACCTTATACCTGCCTGGCACTCCAGCCCCCAAAGTTCATAACCCATTCCTGTGATGACCGGCTTTACGATCGGCACTATGCCAAATGGGTCTGTATTCAAATTCATGCGTCCAATAAAAAGGGCCCACCAGGGCCCCTGCAAACCGTTGTAAAACAACGTCTAAATCTCTTCAATCCTTGCCGCGCAGTATAGGTGAGAATGTCATGAACATCAAGAAAATTACACAGTACCCACTGCAATCACCACCTGCTGTAAACCGGGTTATTTCACGTACATCTCCACAATAGTACCTTCCACGACTTCTGCAGCAAATCCTACCGTCTCAGAAAGCGTCGGATGAGGATGGATGAGATTTGCTATCTCATTAGCCGAACAGCCTTTATCAATCGCAAGGGCAGCCTCTGAAATCAAGTCGCCGGCACTGGTCCCTACAATTCCTGCCCCTATGATTTTCCCAGTCTTCGAGTCAAACAGAACCTTGGTAAGGCCTTCTTTTCTTCCCAGGCTCAAAGCACGACCGCTGGCAGCCCAAGGAAATGTCCCTTTTTCATACTCAATGCCCGATTCCTTTGCCTGAGATTCTGTCATTCCAACCCATGCAACTTCAGGATCTGTATAGGCAACGGAAGGAATCAGTGCACCGTCAAATTGCCTATCCATTCCTGCAATCACCTCAGCAGCCACCTTGCCTTCATGTGATGCCTTGTGCGCCAGCATGGGTGGCCCTGCTATATCGCCTACTGCAAAGATATTTCCTACATTTGTCCTCATATGATGATCCGTTTGTATGAACCCCTTCTCATCCACTTCGACACCCGCTTTTTCTGCATCAATCAACTTGCCGTTAGGTTGCCTGCCCACTGCCACCATCACCTGATCAAAGACATCTTTCCTCTGCGAGACTTGACCGCTGAACGTGACAAACATGCCGTTCAGGGTAGATTCAATCTCTGCAACCCGGGTGCTTAAAAAGATATTTTCATAGAGGCCCTGAACATGCCTCTGCAAGGGCATCACGAGATCTGGGTCTGCACCGGGTATCAGGGAGTCTGCCAATTCGACAATTGTGACTTTTGCACCCAGTTCATGGTACACGCATGCCATCTCAAGACCTATGATACCTCCTCCCACAATGAGCAGTCTGCCGGGAATCTGGTCAGGCTCGAGAGCTTCTGTAGACGTAATGACACGCGGATCGTCGTAAGGAAATCCTGACATTTTCACCGGTTCTGATCCCGCGGCAATGATAGCCTGCTCGAATTCCACTTCGATGCGTTCGCCATTTGAAAGCCTGACTTCCAGTTGGGTCGATGAAACAAATTTGCCATCACCCTGAACCACGGTCACCTTCCGCTTTTTCGCAAGGGTACTGAGACCCCGGTTCAGCTGGCTGATTACGCCGTCCTTCCAGTTGCGCAGTTCGTGTACATCCAGTTCCACCGAGGAAAAATGTATCCCCAGATTGCGCATCTCCTTCATATCGCTTAACACCTTGGCCGCATGCAGCAATGACTTGGAAGGGATACAGCCTGTATTCAGGCAAACACCCCCAAGACTGTCATGCCGCTCCACGAGAACCACTTTCATGCCCAGGTCCGCAGCCCTGAATGCGGATGAATATCCCCCTGGGCCAGAACCCAGAACGACAACTTGTGTGCTGAGGTTCCCCTCGGGAACTTCAGCACCCTGACGCACTTCAACCCGGGAATCGTTTTCCGACTCGATTTTTATCAGTGCCTTGCCTTCTGTCACTTCCTCCTGCAGCTCAACCAGAATTTCCTTCACGACACCGGTGTATGGAGAAGGAATTTCTATAGCAGCCTTCTCGGTCTCTACCGTAATCAGATGATCTCCAGCCTGTACAGCATCACCTACAGTTACCGGGATTTCCACCACGGGTGCGGGGTCAGGCCCGTTCAGGTCAGGTGTACAAACCTCAAGCAATACGCCCATATGTGTTCCTCGCAGCAGCTTACGGGAAAGTGAGAACTTTTAGGGATTCAATGTGGCGAACCGGACTGACAGAACCTGCAGCCAACGTCAATTCGCGGGTAAGATGAATCGGCCGAAAATACGGCAAGAGTATGCACTATGGATTTCTTGAAACGCCCCAAACGATCAGGTGGGTTTTGCATACAGGTCAAATTCCTGGTCATTGATTTTGGTAGATCCCTCTACCTGAACCTTCCGGGTCAGCATATCCATGACAGGACACTGGCGTTCAACGTCCCGGACTAGTGTCTCCAGCAACTCTCTTGGTGCAGAGCTTTTTATATGGGTTTCATAGTTTACTCCGGAAAACCCCGGAGAAATTTCCTGATCCGACTCCAGGCCAAGCAAGCCTCTCACATCAAGCCCTGCTTTCAGCGTGACGTCACATTCTTCAAGGGGTATTCCCCTCACTGCAGCGAGTGCAGCCAGCATGATCTGCTGGCAGGATCCCAAGGCAACCAGCACTAACTCCACAGGGCTGGCGCTCAGGTCTGTTCCGCCAAACGCAGCCGGCTCATCTACGAGCAGTTTGTGCTCCCTCCGGATCTGGTTCTTGCAGAGTGTTCCACCTTCCCAGTGCGTATTGACATAGTACTTGAATTTTCCATACTCGGGATCCTTGTCTGCGCGGTCGATGATTTTCTGCACCGCAACTTTCACAGTACCCAAGCTTTCAACATTCTCTTTGCTCATTTGCAATCTGTCACTGACCTAGGTTTACAGGGCTTTCACTTCTATCAGCGTGAAGAGGCGGCAAAATCAATCCCGGCTGCAGGCAAAAACACCACTGACTTCCCTGCAAGACCGATTTGAATCTATTCCGTGTGAGATGGCTCGACTCCTTGGTTACCAGACCTAAGTACCTGCCTGCCATGAACCACTGGACATGCTATGGGGACACAGGCAGCAGCGCACGTACCCTACCAGAAAGCAGAACTATGAACCGCGCACTGCTTCAGCACATGTCATGATGACTGTCCAGCAATTGAACTCTAGTCATCATACAGGTTGGTGTACGTATCTAGACCCACGCCTCCATGGTATTTGGGGAATGCCGCAACAATGTTTGAAATATGCTTGTTCGGCATTCTGTCATACGCTTTTTCAGCTTCGTCCATGTCCAACACTTCTATGCTCTCCTTCTGATCGTCCTGCAAGAAATAGTTGGAATTCAAGGCCCGAAACAGGAACTGCCCAGTACCTTCATCGTACGCAAGTAACGTAGACGTATCGGTCCGATAGTGCTCAGAATCAACCGTTTGGCGCAATTTCTTGTATTTGGGTGCTTCGTCAGACATCTTTTCAATTCTCTCCTTGCGATAGGTTTTACAGGTACAACATAGTGTTTAACCAGGTTTTTTCAATGACTTTCTTTGTATGGATGGACCCAGGGGGCCCACTATGCTCAGTTTGTCATCCGGGATGATCCTGGCAAAGTTTACAATCGCACGACCCAACTGATCAAGCTGTTCCAGAATCCCTTCATCCACCAGATCTGATTCCGAGTAGTGGCTGTTGTTGGCATAGACGCTACCCGGTATCACGTGTACATAGAAAAACCCCAGTAAAGGTTTCATTTCATGCTCCAGTGCAAGATAGTGATGGTCACTTCCGCCTGTTGCAATCATCCCAACCGGCTTGCCCAACAGCGCGTCATTGGGAATCAGGTCAAACATGTTTTTCAGCAGCCCAGTGTAAGTACCTCGATACATGGGTGTGCCAAGCAACAGGGCATCCGTCTCCACAAATTTGTCGATGACAAGCCTCGCATCACCTTCATACTTGTTCGGATCTCTCGCATCACAGAACTGGATATCATACTCGTTGAGACTGATCGCTTCCGTTTCAACGGTATTGTCATAACGCTTGGCAGAATCCAGTGCCTTCTTGATTGCAATCAGAGTCTTGCGACTCAGTCCTCCCGATACGCCAAGCAGTTTCATTTGTATACCTCAAACGAATTCTAATGCACTTGTTTCTGACCTGTTTTCGTCCCCGACTGAGTATGGTGTACCGAACTCAACCCACATTCAAGCGGAAATTATCAACAATTTCCTTAGTACGAATGACCCCGGAGCCCCACTGTGCCCAGTTTGTCATACGGGGTGCTCCTCACAAAGTTCACAATCGCGCGACCCGGCTGATCAAGCTGTTCCAGGATTCCTTAATCTGCCAGACCTGGTTCCGAGTGGTGACTGTTGATTGCAATCAGAATTTTGCGGCTCAGTCCTCCCAATACGCCAAGCAGTCAAGCAGGTTCACCTGCAAGCCCGTTACACCAGACTCGTACAGGCATCCGCGACCGGATGCATGTACAGTCCTGGCATCGAACTGGATTTTAGCCCACATAGGAGCCACGATTGTAAGTTAACCGTAGCTCCCGGTTGAAACCTAGGCAGGGTTACGCTGACTTTTTCTTGCCAACAGTTCTGCCTTTGCGCAGGTCTTCCTCTTTTTCACGAACCAGCGGAATGACCTTCTCACCGAATTGCTTCAGCTCCCAGTTGTAATGCAAGTAACCGGTGAGAATAACCTTGATACCAAGCTGCTTGAGCTCGATGATCCGGTCTGCAACTGATTCAGGCGTACCGATAAGACCGGTCTTGAAGCCGTCATTATATTGAACCAGGTCTTCGAAAGAAGAGTTCGCCCACATGCCTTCCCCTTCCTTGGAAGAGCGACCAGCCTGCTTGACTGCCTCGCCGAAGCCCTTTACAGCTTCAACATCCGCGTTGACGATAATGTCACGCAGTGTTTCAGTAGCCTCTTCCATCGTGTCACGGACTATGCAGAATCCGTTACATCCGAAGTTGATTTCGCTAGGATCACGGCCTGACTCGACTGCAGCAGCCCTGGAATCATCCATAATCTCCTTGAAACCTTTATTGGTGTTGCCGTTCATGAACAGCACGTCGGTAACCCGGCCTGCCATCCTCCTGGCGTCTTTGGAATTTCCTCCCTGGAACACCACGATTCGGTGCAGCGGCTTGGGCAGCATAGGCGCACCATTGATCTGATAAAAGTCACCATAGAATGTGAACTCTTCTTCAGTCCACATCCCTTTCATGATGCGGATGAATTCTTCAGACCTGCGGTATCGCTCAGTATGTTCGAGCCATGGCAATCCATATCCCGTGTACTCGCCCTTGAACCAGCCGCTTACAATATTGATGGATGTACGCCCTTGTGTACAGCAATCCAGGGAGGCTTGCATCTTGGCGACAATGGCTGGGTGCCATAGCCCCGGATGACATGCAGTGATGACCTCCAGTTTCTCGGTGTGCTGCAGGATTACATTTGCAATGGTAAAGGCCTCGTGCTGATGGTCCGCACCATAACTTGCAAACCAGCGCGTTTGTGCCAGCGCAGTCGCAAAGCCAGAGGCTTCAGCATCCTTTGCATATTTAATGTTTGCTTCCGGTGTCCAGTCAGTATCCATTGGCAGGGTCGTGATGACCAAACCTCCGGAAATGTTTGGCACCCAGTACGCAAATTCAACCTGATCCGATTCCACCCAGGCAGAAGGTTTCAGCGGATTCTCAGAATTTGGTAATAGTCTTGGAAATTTCGCCATATCTCACCTCATTTCACTTGTTAGTCGATAAGCTGTTGCACTTTTCATCTGTTTAGTTTATCGGCCTGCCGCTGCGTGCATGACAGGTTCAATCACCCAGTCTGCTGCCAGACGGCCAAAGCCTGCTACTGCCAAAATGAAGCTAATCCAGTCCCTTGTAAACTCCTGAGAACCCATAAGACACCTGCGTTGTTCAGACCCAGACTTTCTTAGGTGTTCCTATCCCTTTTTGCTTCAGTATCTCTATTGCCTTATCCGTATCTCCCTGGCTTTCAATCAGCGCATCCCTGCAATCTATGGTACCTGCACGCGTTTCCTTGCGAACAGTCTTGATCATTTGTGCTGTTACGTCCTTCAGACCAAATTCACCTTGAGTACTCATCTGTCAGCCTCCTCATAATCACTAAAATAAAAAACGGCACTAAGTATAATTAATTTCGGCTCCCTGCACTATGCATTGTCTGCTGCAGTGCGAACAGGTAACTCATACTCCAACTACTTCTCTTTATCTATAGCAATTATATGGCCCAGCTTCTCCCTTTTTATCTTCATGTAGCTCTTGCCCAACTTATTCGGGGTGCTAGAAGACAGGATGGGAATACGCTTCACCAGCTTTATTCCATAATTCTCCAGCCAGCTGCACTTGTTTGGGTTGTTGGTCAACAACTGAACACGCTTCACATGTAGAGCATGAAGCATATGGGCGGCTACCGAATGATCCCTCTGATCCGCATCAAATCCCAGCGCACGATTTGCCTGAACCGTGTCAAACCCGCATTCCTGCAAGGAATAGGCTTTGAGTTTGCTGACCAAACCAATGCCCCGGCCTTCTTCCCTCATATACAGCACCACGCCGCATTCCTGTTCCTGTACAAGCTGCATGGCAATCTCTAGCTGATCCCCGCAGTCGCACCGTGCCGAGTGGAACACATCTCCAGTAAGACACTCGGAGTGGATTCTGACAAGCACATCTTCATCTTGGCTCCACGACCCCTTTACCAAGGCCAGGTGTTCCAGATGAGTGAAGTTGTCACGGAACGCTATCAATTCGAATTCGCCACTCCGTGTCGGGAGCTGGACAGTCACCACGCGCTCTACCCTGGACTCCGTGCGGAGCCTGTAGCGAATCAACTCCCTGATCGTGATGATCTTCAGGTTGTACTGCTTTGCAATCTCCATCAGGTCAGGCAGCCTTGCCATGGTGCCATCCTCTTTCAGGATTTCACACAGCACACCAGCCTTTCGCAAGCCGGCCAGTCCCATCAGGTCCGTAGCTGCCTCGGTATGACCCTCTCTCTGAAAAATCCCTCCTTCCGTTGACTTGAGTGGAAATACATGGCCAGGCCGTGCAAAATCCTCTTTGGTTATTTGCGGGTCAGACAGCGCCTTGACAGTCTTTGCCCGGTCTGCTGTCGAAATTCCCGTAGTCGTACCGTGTTTTAAATCTACCGATACCGTAAAGGGTGTAGCGTGTAACGCATTATTTTCATCCTTGGGCACCATCAGGTCCAAACCGATTTCTTCGGCTCGCTGCTCGGTGATCGCAGCACAAATGAGCCCGCGCCCCTGAGCAGCCATGAAGTTGATCATCTCAGGCGTACACTTTTCCGCCGCCCCGACAAAATCACCCTCGTTTTCACGATTTTCATCATCTACCACGATCACGAGATTTCCCCGGCGCAATTCAACAAGCGCCTCTGAAATCGTACTAAAGTTGATGGGTTCCCACTCAGGCATCGTTAAAAACTCAGAATTATCAGACAAGCTCTACGGCCATAACCTCACGCATGTATCGGATCAAGGTTCTCGAGACGACCATTCAAACTAGTCCAGATTAGAACAAATATAGCCGGACCACATCCTTGTATCCGGCTATTTTCGCAATAATCAACACTCGCTAACTCTCATGATCATTTGTCTGATCGTTAGCTGCTCCAAGTACTCACTCCTTCAGGTACCGGAGGCTGTTCACCTTCCAATGTCCAGTTGTCACGATCATCTGGGTTATTGCAGTCACGCTTTTCGATCTTGTTTTCTGATCTGTAGATTTCGGCCAAGCTGTACAGCATTTCCGGTGGTGCTTGACTCTTGATCCACGGCGTCACGATTTCCCATTGCCTCTTTTCTACATCGTATTTCTGGAACTTCGAGTTATGACCGCCGATGTGGTCCTTGCACGTCACTTTCATGGGTGCAAGCAGCCCGGTGGCCCCCAACTCCTCAACACGCTTCTCGTCGAAATAGATGTTCTCAAAACCCCAGCGCACCTGACGTGCATTCAAGGCTTTGTTACCCCATCGTTTTTGCGCATTGATAATGGCTTCCACGTGCATGATTCCAGCCGTTATGCCCAAGTTGTGATACACACTACCCAGACGGCTTTTGTCCTGCAGGTCTCCTTTCCCATCTCCATAGACGATGTCAATTATCTCCTGCTGAACCTTGGTAAAGATTCCTGCGGGGTGCGTGGTAATCGCCTGATAGCCATGCGCTGCCTTGCCGGCTGGCCGTACGTCCTCGTCAGAGTTGCTCCAGATGTTTCCAATCAGATGGTCAACCGGGAACCCGATTCGGGCGGCTGCCTGAATGGCAACCGGGTTCATCACGCCCCAACCACGCAGGAACACGAAGTCAGGCTTCAGCTTGCGGATTCGCGTCCACTGAGACCCCTGCTCGTTACCAGGATGCGGTATCTCAATCTTATGGTGCTCGAATCCATATTCCTCACCCATGGCATCCATGTACTCAAGTGCATTTCTTCCATAGGGTGAACCATGGAACAAAGTAACCACTTTCTTACCAGACATGGCTGCTTTCAGGTCAACCGTGTTGGGATTATCCCCTGTCACCAGATGAGCCATGAAACGTACAGTCGCGTTGTACTCATCCGGAACACCCATTCCCAGCGGGAACACATAAGGGAAGACTTCGCCATCCATGGTTTCACTCATGCCGTGATTCACTGTGATCATGGGAATCTTGTCCGCACGCACTACTTCGTTCAGTGCAATTGCTATACCCACGCTGAGCGGATCGAAAAATAGCGCACCACCTTCACGGTCCTTCATGCGCTTGTAGCATTCCACGCCTCTTTCCACAGCGTATTCCGTTTCGCACTCTGACCAGATGAGCTGGACACCGCCTACACCTCCATCCCGAATGTTCTTCAGGTTGTAGTAATCAAGGATGCCCCCGTAATAACCAGTTCCACCAGCCGCGTATGGGCCAACTCGATAGCTTGGTATCGGGATGTACATCTGTTCCGAGAAGGCTGGCAACGAACCTAACAGCAGAGCTGTAAAGGAAATTGCCAACACAATCGTCCGTTTTATATTTTTTCGTATCATATTGTCACTCCTCAACTTGAGTTATTTGTTCCTGGTATATGCATATAGCCAATGGCATTTAACACCAAAGTCTTAAGAAGAGCCAGTATCGAACATCAAATACATACCCTAATCAATAATGACTCCAGTCAATCAGACTCATGCAAAACTCGTACCAAGTCGTGAACCTACCGCTTGTACCACATTCAACCATGTCTTCAGGAATAAGTGTTTCAATCCGATACATGCCGTGGCAGTTTGGAAACAAGGGTGAAGATTGCAGCAGGGAACTGGTCAACGGGCCTGAGCCGCCTGGTACACGACCGTTACAGTTGCCCGCAGCCGGGGACAATCGGCGGCGGGGCGGTTACCTAAGAAACCTTTCTAGGCTTCTCCCGGTACAGTTCCCAGCGGTTGCGGCGCATCCAAAGGGCCTTGCGCCCAATTCCCAGCATTTTGGCCAGCTCCGTTTCGCTGCACTGATTCTGATATTCGAGCACAATACTCTTCATATACTCTTCAACAGACAGGGGTGTCAGTGAGTTCTCGCGGCCATTGCCGTTTATGGCTACATTCGCCCCGTTGCTTTTGATATGCTTGAAATCGTCGATATCAAGTTCCTCGCCCTTTGCCAGAATGATTGCGCGCTCGACTGAATTCTCGAGTTCACGCACATTTCCCGGCCAGTCATAATCCTTCAGGAACTCGCACAAACTGTCATTGACCCGGCTGATTCTCCTGCCGAGTTTCAGGTTGTATCGCTTCACGAAGTAATTCAACAGCAACTCGATATCATCCAGCCGCTGACGCAGAGGCGGTACCAGGACCTGGATGACGTTCAACCGGTAATACAGGTCCTCACGCATGCGGCCTGCAGCAACCTCTTTTTGCAGATCCCTGTTGCTTGCAGCGATGATGCGGACATCCACCTTGAACGACTGGCTATCGCCAATGGGACGCACGACCCTGTCCTGGATGAACCGGAGCAATTTGACCTGCAGCATCGGAGCGAGTTCGGAAATTTCATCAAGAAACAGCGTGCCTCCATGTGCTTCACGAATCAGGCCGTCTTTTGATGAAACTGCACCCGTGAATGCCCCCTTCACGTGTCCAAAGAACTCGGATTCCATCAGCTCTGCCGGTATGGCACCACAGTTCACCGGAACAAAATTGCCGTCAAAGCGCTGACTCGCTTCATGAATCCCCATCGCGACCAGCTCCTTTCCTGTACCACTTTCCCCCTGGATGAGTACCGTCGCCTCACTCGGCCCAACCCTGTCCAACAAGATTTTCAGTTCCCGTACCGACTGGCTCTCGCCAATGATCTCTGTGCTGTTGTGCAATGCATTTTGCAGATTCCGTTTCAGCTGGCGATTCTCTTTCTGGATACTCTGTTCATTGATCGCCCGGGTCACTGCATGAATAAGGTACTTGTCTGAAAACGGCTTGAGTATGTAGTCGACAGCACCCAGGCGTAAGGCCTGTACGGCACATTTTATTGACGTGTAGTGTGTCATGATGACTCTCGGGCACTCCAGTCCCGATGTACGAATCTTCCTGAGCAAGTCCAGCCCAGTCTGCCCGCTAAGCTTGAGATCACTCAACACCAGGTCGAAGTCCTCCGAGTGCAGCCTGGGCATGGCTTCTGACACTTTCCTGACATGAGTTACCGTCATGCCTTCTTTTTCAAGCAACTGTGTGACCGACTCGCCGAATTCGATATCGTGTTCCACTACCAGAATCTTGTGCGAAATCTGCATCTGCACCTCCTCATTTCTCAGGCACTCTCCCTGTACCGGGAGTTCCACCTGTCCATCAGCCTATTATACCGCCTGAATTTCCAATTGTGTCAAAAAGACAAGCAAATGTCATGAAATGTGTCTAAATGATACGTCAGAAAATCTGGAAACCGGGTGCAGTACGCCTGGCAGGCTCAGACAGATACGCCCGCTTGGTGGTATACTGGTTGCATTGCCACTACAGAGAGGCAGAAAGGAGTACCCTGCATGCAACCGTTACCCCTGTACCAGTTCCATTTCCACAGGCGAATAATGCTATGAGTACCGATGCAGTCAGCACAGACCAGTTCAAGCAGGCCATGGGCCTGTTCCCGAGCGGTGTCACCATAGTCACCACTTCAGTCAATGAAGAAAGGTTCGGATTCACTGCCTCTGCCTTCTCCTCGCTTTCCCTTTCCCCGCCACTGATCCTCGTATGCCTGGCTAACAGTGCAGATTGCTTCAAACCCTTCAATACGGGGAAGCAGTTTGCCGTCAACATTATCGACGAGAAATACGAGGAACTGGCCATGAAATTTGCAACGAAAGGCTGTGACAAGTTTGCCGGCGATGAGTTCATCGAAGGTGGCGTCGGCTTGCCGGTTCTTCCGGACACCCCCGTTTCCCTGGAGTGTAGAACGAAACATGTCTACCCGGGAGGTGACCATGTAATTCTTGTCGGCGAGGTAGAGCACCTTACCCTCGGCACCGGCCTGCCCACCGTCTGGCATGCAGGAGGATTTCGAAAACTGGAATCCTAGGCGGAAAACCGGTCGCCGGCCATGTAGCCCAAGTACAAGCGCGAGATATCCCCGGGTTACTTGTCTACCTTGGAAATGAAGTTCATGAATGCCGGCTCCAGCAACTCCAGGTCCTTCATCCTGGCCTTCTTTCTCATCAGGTCCCGGATATTGATTTCATACGTGCCGTTTTGCTGATAAACCTTAAGCTCACCCGCATGGATGAAGCGATAAATCTTGGTGACAGGAATCCCGGAAATCCTGGATGCCTTGGTGATGCTGACATACTCTACTAACGCCATATTCTGCTAGTCCCCGCTGAGATACCCGTTCCTACTGCCCTGGACATTGTGCCGAATCCGTTTCGTCCTGGGAGTTTCAGGTGTCCTAGGGCTATAGTATATCCAAATTCCCTGCACTCAATCCATCTGCATGACTGGACTCGGGCAATGCGCATCCCAAAAGACGACGCCATCTGTTGCAGTCGTCGGCGGGCTGTTCACGGCTACTGTCGCTTTTTCCTCACGGCAAACGCCTGGCGGTAAAACTGGCTGGCCCCGCTTGAGCCGAGGTGCCGGACGCTTCGCGCAATCTTCTCAAAGATCGGTAAGGCTCTCTCGTAATCGTTGGCGTCACCACCAACCAGCATCATCTGTATGGAATCTGGGTCTCCTGCATCCTCATTGATGATCACGGCATCCAGGAATGCAATCCCATTTTCCACAAGCTGTTCAGAAAGTTCCTGCAGGAACTCGGGGGACACCGTGCTCATGTCTATGACCAGTGTGTCCGTCCTCCAGCACTGTGCAATGCCCGTATCTCCAAAAAGAACCCTTTCCAGTTCGGTCCCGTCAGACAGGGCCGTGACGATGACCGGACAGGCTCCCGCGAGCATCCTGGGGGATGGAAATTCCCGGGAGATGAGACTGTTGGATACACCAGATTCATCCTCCAGCCCGCCCAGCGCATAGCCCGCCTTGCCAAGGTGGGTGGCGATCAAATCAGCCAGGGTTCCCCGTCCAATGATACCGATTTCAATTTCTTCTGCCTGTAAGCCGCTCATTTCCAAACCGACCATCCAGTTTCAGCACTACCAAACCGTTCCAGTGGATGATCCATGACCCAAGGTGACAGTGCAAGCAGCAAAAGACGTTGGCCCAGCCTGGAGCGGGCCAGGCTGTTGCAGGTCAGCGTATCACACCAGTCCCGGCCCATGGTCCCAGGCGATTCCTCACCGGGCAAGGGGCAGCACACAGTGCCCTGGTGGACACCATTCCCGAATCCAAACTTCAATACATAATGATAGAATCGGGACAACATTGATTTCTGGCCTGGGTTCCGAGACCCGGTTGTTGCCGATACCAGTGACCCGTAAATCTTTTATGTGTCGTGGACCGGGGAAAAATGAAGACTAGAATATTACTCGTATTGGCCCATGCAACAATAATCAGCCTGACACTCTTTGCCACCGCGTATGCCGGATGGAACAGCAGGCTGTTTTTTGAAACGGCAACGGTATCGAAGGTACGATATTACCTGTCTGCGGGTGCGAAGCTGAATGCGCGTACTGAAAATGGAGCCACGCCGCTACACACGGCGTCTGCCCATGCGCATGATCCGGACATCGTTCATGTATTGCTCGAGGCCGGTGCAGATGTGCATGCACGAAATAGGTATGGAAGTACACCGCTTCATGTCGCTGCAGCCCAAACAGACAGTCCATCTGTCATTGAAACATTACTAGCGGCCGGTGCAGACGTACATATGCGAGCCGGGGATGGAGCCACACCGCTGCATATGGCCGCTGCCCATAACAACAATCCGCATGTAATCGAAGCGTTGCTGGAAGCAGGTGCAGACCTGACCGGGAAAGACAGGTACGGGCGCACACCGCTTCACGTGGCAAGCGCTTACAATCACAACCCTAAGATTGTCGAAATGCTGCTATCAGTTGGTGCGGACCCGGGAATTCCAGATAAAAAGGGACGGCTGCCCATTGACTATGCAAAGGGCAATGAAAGTGTCCGTTCTGCTGAAGCCTATCGGTTGCTGAACGATGCACGGTTCTGAAAGTTGGAGTGTCATGCCTGCTATACCCCTTTCAACACCGGTTCATCCTAGGGGCAGGACGCCGGGCAGTACTGAACGTGCCATTTGCGCACCCAGGCAAGCCGACACTTACCCTCAAGGTCAATGCAAAGGAAGAGCCCATGAACAAATTAATACCTGGTTTACGGATTGCAATACTTTCCACGGGGGCGATGCCTCTGCATCCGCAGATCACGGTGAAAGAGGCGGGTATGTAAATTGTGCTATCGAGGAACTTGAACTTGCTGCCGAGCAGGAAATGCACTCTTGGGAAATCACGCACGCCAAGCATAAAAAATGAAAAGCTTCCATCAAGAGCCGCGCACTGCCATGCACGTGCAAGCTAAAGAGACCCTGACAACCGGGCAATTCGCATAATCTGAAGAACTGTTACAGCGTAGATGCCACCACAAAGGAAAACAGTAGCTGGTAGTGCGACTAACCCCCCTGATAGACTGGATGCCTCTGACACTGATCCACAAATACAACCATCACCTGTAATCAGCCTTCATCTTTTCTATTGTATTCCCTGTAAGCCTGCGACATCCTGGCGGCGAATTTTAATATGGCGAGGTAGTCGGCTTCATACCTGTGCTGCTCACCTTGCTTAGTTTGCATGGTGATAATGAACTTGTCACCGCGTGGCGTAACTTCAGCGTTACTCAGGGTATAAGGCCCTTTTTCCATTGGTCTTTTTGACTTGTCATTGCTGTGTTGATCACATGATTGCACGATAAGTGCTTGTTTTCAATAACCAAGTGAGGTACTGGATCTCAAGCAGTTCCGGCGCATTGCCACACGCTACGAAAAGCGTGCCGTCAACTTCCTTGCCATGATCAAGATTGCAAACCGTCAGAATCCGGCCACGTGCTGATGAGTCCACGACCTAGTCTCAAGCGTCTTGATCCGCTCGCCGACCGCGCGTGGCGTGGCAGGACCATCGGAGCATCGCGTCCTCCAAATCCATCGAAGCCTACATCCTGGTCCGCACCGCCGCGATAAAGGCCAAACGGCGGGCCCTCGTTGCGCCGAGCCTATAAAGTCAGCGCCTGCGTTATCGTCGTCGCGTTGTGCCGCATCATGTGAAGGTAGGTCGATGCCGGACCGTCGGAACTGGACAGCGCGCCAGGATAGTCGGATATCAATAAACCCTGTCGGACACAATGATACGTCTTTTTTATTCTAACTTACTGTTTTAAAGACGCTTATTGGACTTTACAGGACTTCCTGGGAGCTTCTCGGACAGTCCAAATGGGGGCAGGATTTGAACAAGATTCTTAACTCATTATATGTTAAAGCTTTTAACAAGTTCTGCTTTTAATTGTACTGTCAAATGTACTGACAAATGTAAACCTACCTTTCAAGCAGTCCAACATTGTTTCGAAGAGATGCCCAAAGACCTTGGAAACTTCCATTTTTTAAGCTGGACATACCAGTTGTTTGACTGACTCAACACTGTAGCTCAGATGTATTGTCCGAGCGGAAGAAGTTATCAATTTAGCAAACACCTCACTTATATCGCATCAGACTCAAAACCTATCTTAAAGCTCTCTGTAAATACAGGTTTGATAGCAGTTCTAGTAGCACTTCTTTAGAGAGTCACAGATGACGAACCGATGCACCCAAGGTTTTTTCCTTACCCTATTCATGACTTCCCAATACATTGCTCGCGCAATTGGATCGGTAACCTCATCCGGAATGTGGTAGCTGTATGCTTTAAAATCTTGTGTCGCATTCTCGGTCAAATGCCACGAACGCCGATACTCCAGCTGCAGATACTCGAAAATTGCCCAACGTATGTTGTTCAGAAATTCAGCAATTTGGCCAGAGTGGTACATAAAGATGTCACCAAAAAACCAATTAAAGAAATCGTCTATTGCTAAGGAAGCCTTTTGCTTATCCACCTCATGACCAGCACTCTTCAACAGCTTACGCAGGTGTTTAACATTAGCGGAAAGACGGGCCAAATGATGTTTTGCAATATCACCACACATGCTGATGTACCGGTGACGCTTAATGTGCAGATCCGTATCTATATCGATTGCACCAAAATTAACATTGGGTGCAACAAATTCACCTTCTAACCAAAGAGCGAAGGCTTCAATTTGTTCGTGGAGGCTTGTCGGATTCCCGCCCAGTTGCGGGTTTTTACAAACTTGCCTGAGATGGAAAATAAATGTTCTATCAGATGGGCACGCATCATCTGGCGGGCGTATCAAGCCGAGAGGTGCACGCTCGCTCTCAGAGGACCCCACTTGGGATAAAAAGTCGCGCAACAAAACTATAAAAAGCCGCGCATGCTGTGGAGTTTCAAACAGTAAATTTATCGGCCCAGCATGCTCGTTTTTTACAAACATTGTCCAATTCACCATTCCATCAATCATCTTCCATGCAGAATTAAGAATGATTGACTCCCTTTCGACCTCATTCGTGCAGTGCCCATTCATGTAGTGTGTCTTAGTTACTCCAAAATCTTAAAATTTATGATGGCAGTCCCTGCAATCTGAAATAAGAACCCCAATACCAAGTAAGCCAATCCGGAATGAAGGAAAAGCCAGGGAAGCGATTTTTTCTTAATCACTACCTGAGGCTACTCTCCTGGGATTCCCCACATAAAATCATTCTCCTTATTCCGAAAAGCATCTAGCATCATCTATATCGTTACGTTCTGCTGCCTGCTGCAGACAGCTTATAAGGCATTGTTGCGCTAATTGCTCTGCATAATTTCTGGAGTCACTCCAGTCATGTCCTAGCTTGTCGTTAGTACCGTGAACCGTACGGCTGCGCCCTTCTGTATAAATCTTTTTGATGTCCTTGCAGAGCTTAACTTCATTCTTGATGATTAGGCGGGCTTTTATCAAATTCAATATACCTTTTTCATTCCTGCCATGAGCTAATGCTTCCATGGATGAACAAAATTTAACAATGGCCATGAGATCTACCTTCTCTCGGCAGCCCTCATGAAACCAAAGAATCGACTGAAAAAGTGCATTTAACACCTTGGGCCGTGCCACAGAATCCTCACCATATATAAAACATTTAATGACCTCTCCAGCGCAATAAAATATCTCATCGAAGTTTGTTCGTAACTTAGCCCATTCCTCCTCTTGCAGCCAAGTAACTCCACCTGGAACATACGACCGTAAGCTTTGCCATCCGCACGGCCTACCCGGGATGGCAACCAGGTAATCCTGCAGATACGATTGTCGGTCGAAAGGAAGCGTTATCACATCCAAAGCTGATGATGATTTTTTAAATGCAAGAGAAATCACTGTCGTGGCAATTCGAGCAGCTGTCAACGCTTTCTGAGAACCTGCCTTCGCTCCCATCTTTGAAACAGTAACACTGCAAACAAAATCGCTCTCTCCAATAACACCAAGAATCTCCTTTTCAAGCATTTCATCCACAGAAGCCTTTCTCTTGCGAAGTCTTTCTCCTCGCCACAATCTTTGTATACGCGACAGCGAAACCTTCGATACGCTGCCATTCCCATGTGTTCTTTCAAGCCATGCAAGCCTAGGCTCGAACCGAACAGGACCTATGGAAAGAGGTTCAAGATCATGAACGTTGCAGAGGTGGCAAGCGAAAACATACTCACGCTCCAGTATGTCATTGATCCAGTCACGAAGTCTTCCAGTCACGGACTTCAGAATGACTTCAGCGTCTTCCGCCATGCCCATTTCATTGTCATGGCAGACAAGAGCCCTTCCAAACGCCCGCTTCACCATGCGGTGCCACTCTGAGTCGGTAAAGTCAGATTTGTTTGTACCAAAGTATGCATTCATTACCGACTTGGAAAGTGAATAAAGCATCCTGTTAATCTCAGGCGTGATATAAATCACCTTTCCATCGCCCACATCCAGTGTAATCGGAAAGGAGTATTGATTTTCTACAGTGTCGCGAATCCAGAGTGAGAGTGGGCCATCCGGAAGATCATCGATTTTCCTGACGATATCCTGGATATACTGAATACAAGACCTTCTATCACTCATCTATTTTACCGCGTTCTTTGCTTTTTCTGGCCTTTAGTAATGATGCGAGCACCTTTTCATAGAGCATGAACAGATACTCTACACGCTCACATTCACACTCGGAAGCGGAAGGCGGAAGTGACGAAAAATTGCACTATTGATCCCTTCTTCTGATCGGACAGTATCACCTGTAAACAAAGGTTGTGTTATGAAAATAATGGTACGATTTCAAAGTTTATAGCAACAAGTAGCAAAAGACGAAATTTCGGGACAACTTCATTATTCTGAGATTAAGGCACAATCTGCCATGTATATATGTTAGAGCCTGCAAAGTGACAGAAGACCAGAAACAAACGTTGCAGAGGCAACTCTGGAGCATTGCCAATGAGCTGCGTGGCAAGATGGATGCGGACGAGTTCCGTGACTATATTCTGGGGTTCGTGTTCTACAAGTACCTTTCTGAAAAACAACATCTCTATGCCAACACTTTGTTAGAAACCGAGGAAGTCAAGGATTACTGTGATGTTACGGATGAGGAGGATATTGATGCGATTCGTGAAGAATCATTGCTGAAGCTTGGCTATTTCCTTGCACCGGATGAGTTGTTTTCTGCCATCACTGCCAAGGGCAACGCTGATCTCGAAGAGAAAAGCAATTTCATTCTCGAAGACTTACAGATCATTCTCAATAATATCGAGTCCAGCACAATGGGCACGGAAAGCGAGGATGACTTCAACAAGTTGTTCGAGGATCTGGATTTGGGCAGCACCAAATTAGGCCGTACTCCTGATGCCCGTAATACACTCATTGCAAAAGTTCTGGCGCATCTGGGCAAGATCGATTTTGGGCTGGAGGAATCTGACTCCGATGTGCTGGGGGATGCCTATGAATATCTGATCGGCCAGTTCGCATCCGGTGCAGGCAAGAAGGCGGGAGAGTTCTATACCCCGCAACAGGTCTCCAAGATCCTGGCCAAGATCGTCACGCTGGATAGACCGCGCATCAAGAGCGCCTATGATCCGACTTGCGGTTCGGGTTCACTGCTGCTGAGGATTGGCAAGGAGGCCGAGGTCAGTGAGTTCTTTGGGCAGGAACTCAATCGGACCACCTACAACCTTTGTCGCATGAACATGATCCTGCATGACGTGCATTTCAGGCAGTTTGATATCAGACAGGAGGATACGCTTGAGTATCCACAACATCTGGATGATCGCTTTGAAGCCGTCGTGGCCAATCCGCCCTTTTCGGCCAGATGGAAAGGCAAGGATAACCTGCTCTACGAAACCGATGACCGGTTCAGTCAGTACGGCAGGCTAGCCCCCAAGACCAAGGCGGATTTTGCCTTCGTCCAGCACATGATCTACCAGATGGCAGAGAATGCAACGATGGCAGTGGTACTGCCTCATGGAGTGCTGTTTCGGGGGACTGCAGAAGAAGAAATACGAAAATACATTATCCAGGAACAGAACTATCTGGATGCTGTGATTGGGTTACCGGCCAACCTGTTTTATGGGACCAGTATTCCTGCATGCATACTGGTGTTGAAGAAGTGTCGTGTACATGACAACGATATTCTGTTTATTGATGCTTCACAGCATTTTGAGAAATCAGGAAACCAGAACACCCTCACGGATGAACATGTTGAAAAGATTGTGGATGCGTACCAAAAACGAGAATCCATCGACAAGTATGCCTATGTTGCTAGTCTGGATCAGGTCAAGCAGAACGATTTCAACCTGAATATTCCACGGTATGTGGATACCTTTAAAGAAGAAAAACCTGTAAATCTTAGCGCAGTCGCTGAAGACTTAAAAGCACTGGAGGCAGATATGCAGGAAACGGACAAAACCATTGCAGGGTTCTGCAAGGAACTAGGGATAGGAAGTCCGTTTTGATAATAAAGAGTAATTTATGACAGAAACTCAGCAGAAAAAGCCAGTTTTGCGATTTCCTGAATTTCTTGAGAAATGGGCAAGTAGGAAGGTTGAAAATATTGCTCCTCTTCAAAGAGGCTTTGACTTGCCAACAACACAAATTAAAGACGGAAAGTACCCCGTAGTGTATTCAAATGGAATTCTAAGACACCATAATGAATTTAAGATTGAAGGACCGGGTGTTATTACTGGTAGGTCAGGAACAATAGGGGAAGTCACTTTTGTTGATGAAAGTTTTTGGCCACACAATACAACTTTATGGGTGACAGATTTTTTCGGTAATGACCCAAAATACATTTACTACTTTTACAACCAAATTCGATTTGAGAGATATAACTCAGGCTCAACTGTCCCTACCTTAAACCGAAATGATGTGCACCGAAGTAAAGCTTTCATTTCTCAGTCACTAGAAGAACAACAAAAAATTGCCGCCTTCCTGTCATCCGTCGATACCAAGATTGAACAATTAAGCAAAAAGAAATCCTTACTGGAGCAGTATAAGAAAGGCATGATGCAGAAGCTTTTCAGTCAGGAAATTCGGTTTAAGGATGAGCAGGGGAAAGATTATCCGGATTGGGAAGAAAAGAAATTAGGTTGTGTTGGGCAAATAACTGGAGGAGGCACACCTGACACTAATAAACAAAATCTGTGGAATGGAGATATTCTTTGGTTTACTCCCACAGAAATTAAATTTAAATACTCTGGAAATAGCATTCGCAAAATTTCTAAAGAAGGTTTGGCTAAATCATCTGCAACATTATTGCCTGTAGGAACTATATTGTTCACTAGCAGGGCTACCATAGGTGAAGTGAGTATTGCTCGTAAAGAATGCACCACTAACCAAGGTTTTCAGTCATTTATTGTGAATGACTTACTATTTTCAAATGAATATATCTATTATTGGATTATTAAAAATAAAAAACAGTTTTTACGCAGAGCGAACGGTTCAACCTTTCTTGAAATCAGTAAGGGCGAGATGAAGAAAATCTCATTCAGCGCACCGGATATTAAAGAACAGCAAAAGATTGCCAGCTTCCTATCTATGATTGACAAAAAAATCGAATTAGTCACAGAACAGATCAAACAAGCCCAGATCTTCAAGAAAGGGCTGTTCCAGCAAATGTTTGTATAGTTTCAATCACACATGGAAAGAGTAAGGAGGGAAATCAAAAGGATTCAAAAATACAGGCTTGAATACTACAACAGCCTGCTTGATGTCATTGAGGGGCACGTTGATGAGAAGCCTGATATCACGATTGAAACGTGTAAATCTGTCATTGAAGGAATCTCCAAGCTAGTCATTGCTTCGCTGAAGCAGGAGCCGCTCCATGTTCTGGATGAATACCGGGATTGTCAAAGTTTGTTCAAGCAAGCCCTTTCTGCACTGGAGGATAGAGACAGATTCTTTGATGCGGACTTGACCAATCGGCTGGGTTCAATCGTTCACTATCTTGCGGAGCTGAGAAACCAGCATGGTGATATTAGTCACGGCAGGGCTTCATTCAAGGAACAGGTCAACGATGCGGACTTGTCAGAGATGGTGATTGGCATGACCGACAGCCTGTGTACATACATGCTGCGAAAACTGGATGCTCTCACAGAGGATGAGATCAGGTATGACAAGAACGAAGCATTCAATAACTATCTGGATGGTTTGTACCCTTTGGACGGAAAGGTGATGTACAGCAAGGCACTGTTTGAACAAGAACCTGAGACCTATGCGATGTACCTGGGGGATTACACTTTGGAAAATAATCCTGAAGAAGCATGACTACTGAATCTGAACAAGCCTTAGAGAACAAGCTCATTGCCCAGCTGGAAACCCTGGGTTTTGAACAGGTACACATCAAGGATGAAAAGGACCTGATTGAAAACCTTAAACGCCAGCTCGAGAAACATAACCAAACAAGCCTGTCCGACCAGGAGTTCAAGCAGGTATTAAACAAGCTTGCCCGCGGCAATATCTTCGAGAGAGCCAAGATCTTGCGCGACAAGGTGGACTACACTAAAGAGGACGGCACGATCGGATATCTTGAACTGATCGACCAGATCCACTGGTGCAAGAATGAATACCAGGTGACCCATCAGGTCACCATGCACGGCACCTACGCCAACCGTTATGACGTGACTCTGCTCATCAATGGTTTGCCGTTGGTCCAGATTGAACTCAAACGCCGAGGCCTAGAACTCCGGGAAGCCTTCAATCAGACCAACCGCTATCACCGTCACTCCTTTGCCGCAGGTTATGGCCTGTTCAGATACATTCAACTCTTTGTCATCAGTAATGGGGTGAATACCAAGTACTATGCCAATAACCCTGTAGCCAACCAGGATTTCAAGCAAACCTTTTTCTGGGCCGATTCTGCCAATAAAAAGATCACCCAGCTCAGCGAATTTGCCGAGGTGTTCCTGGAGAAGTGCCAGCTGTCCAAGCTGATTACCAAGTACGTCGTGTTGAATGAAAGCGAACAAAGGCTGATGGTATTGCGTCCCTACCAGTATCATACGGTCGAGGCGATCGTCGAGCGGGTGAAGAACAGCGAGAAGTTCGGGTATGTCTGGCATACCACCGGATCCGGCAAGACCCTGACTTCATTCAAGACGGCCCAGATCCTCACCCAGTCCCCACACGTGCACAAGGTTGTGTTCGTGGTGGATCGCAAGGATCTCGACTACCAGACCATCAAGGAGTTCAACAGCTTCAGAGAAGGCAGTGTAGATGCCACCAACAACACGAAAGAACTAGTGGCACAGCTCGGCGACGATGACATCTCTTTGATCGTCACCACCCTGCAGAAGCTGAACACGGCCATCAGCAAGGACTGGTACCAAAAAACCATGGCTCCTTTACAAGAGAAGGGCATGGTCTTCATCTTTGATGAATGTCACCGCAGCCAGTTCGGAGACATGCACAAGAGAATCAGAGAATACTTCCCCAGGGTCCAGATGTTCGGCTTTACCGGCACCCCGATCTTTGCCGAGAACTCCTCGACCAACGTTCATGGCAAACGCACCACCAAAGACCTGTTCAACGAATGCCTGCACAAGTATGTCATCACCGATGCGATCCGGGATGAGAACGTGCTCAAGTTCTCGGTGGAGTACATCCGCACTGTTAAAATTAAAGACGAAGTCCGGGACATTGAAGTCGAGGCCATTGATACGGCTGAGGTCATGGAAGCGGACGAGCGGCTGGATTTGATCGCTGACTACATCATTAAAAACCATAACCGCAAGACCCATGCCCGGGAGTTCACAGCCATCTTCTGTGTGGCCAATATCCAGACTCTGATCAAGTACTATGAACTGTTCAAACAGAAGAAAGCCGCCAAAGAGCACAATCTCAGGATCGGCACGATCTTCTCCTACCGGGTCAATGAGGACGACCAGGATGCCGACGGGAATCTTGAGACGGATGTCACCGATGTTTCACACGGATATGTCAACCAGCACAGCCGCGACAAGCTGGAAAGCTTCATCCAAGATTATAACGGGACCTTCGGGACCAACTTCTCCACCGACAAATTTTATGGCTATTACAAGGATATCGGCAAAAAGGTCAAGTCGCGGCAAATTGACATCCTGCTGGTCGTGAACATGTTCCTGACCGGCTTTGACAGTAGATCACTCAATACCATCTATGTGGACAAGAATCTCAAGTACCATGGTCTGGTCCAGGCCTATTCGCGCACCAACCGCATCCTGGGGCAAAAGAAGTCACAGGGCAACGTGGTGTGCTTTCGCAACCTCAAGCCGGCCACCGACCAGGCGATCGAGCTGTTTGCGAACAAGAAAGCCATCGAAGAAGTCATCCTGGAACCCTATGAGAAATATGTGGAGAAGTTTGCTGAGGCAGTCAATGAACTACTGAAGATTGCTCCGACTGTGGACAGTGTCAATGAACTGCTGACTGAAGAAGATGAAATGAAGTTCATCCAGGCGTTTCGTGAACTGATCCGGATCAAAAATGTACTCAACTGCTTTACCGAGTTCAGTTTTGGTGATTTGGCCATGGATGAGCAGTGTTTCGATGACTACAAGAGCAAGTACCTGGATTTGTATGACAAGGTTAAAACCAACCGGCAAAAGGAAAAGGTATCGATCCTAGATGACATAGATTTCGAACTGGAGTTGATTCATCGAGATGAGATCAACGTCAGTTATATCATTGCCCTGCTGCGTAACATGCAATCTGCCAAACCTGAAGAACAGGAAAAAGAATGTGAGAAAATCATCAAGATTCTGGAGACTGAAGCTCAACTACACAGCAAGAAAGAACTGATTGAACGATTCATTGCCGAGCATTTCCCCGAGATACCGAAAGAAGGTGATGTAGGTGCAGCGTTCGAGCAGTACTGGACGGAAGAGAAGCATAAGGCCATCCAGGCTTTGAGTGAGGGGGAAGGGCTGGATGTGGAGGGGTTACAGCGGGTGATCGGAGATTATCTGTTCACTGAAAAGACACCCTTGCCGGATGCAGTAATTGCCATTGCGCATACAAAACCAAAGCTCAGGGAACGCCTTCCTTTTGCAGAGCGCATTACTGAAAATATCAAGGGTTTTGTTGAGACATTTATCGATGGAGTGGATTAATCACGTGATCTAGATTTTTGTCGGGTGATATTGAAGGTAGTATGATCCACTAGATTCGCAAATATCTGACAACTAAAAATTAGCAAACATTTAAACTGACTCTTAGTACAGCAAGTAAAGAAGAAGGGTGTGCAGTCAACTGGGCTGAATGTAATAGACATTCTATCCAATCGTACTATCCTGCCAACTTTTTGCTTGGCAAAATTCTGTAGCGAAATTAGGTCATCAGGCTAAAGCGGCATGCATTTTTTTGCATTGTACGACTGGAAGATTAGAGGAAAGACAGGTATCGTCGGGCATGGTGGGTGTACGGTTTCTTTTTCACATCGATTCCGGTTCAGCAATAAACTTCTTAGCCATAACAAACAATTAATGCATGCCTGCAAACCCTAATCCTAGAATGGAATGAATAGTCCGGGCTAAATACATCCTAGAATTCTGGGAAGCTGGAAGTAACAGCATAATGAGCACAAGACAACACAGCCTAGTACCCGTATTGAAAGTCCGTCAGTGGTTACCGGGTTGGAATAAAATTGATTTCGATTCAGATGAATACCGCTCCAAGCCAGAAAAACATTTCTACTTATTTTCACTTTCTGCTCGAGAGCTTAGAAGCCTTTCAGGTATTGCTAGACGAGTCGCCAAGGATGCAACACCGAGGACAAAGGATCTTGGTATTCAGCGACAGCACGATTCGAAGCGATCGGAAGAAATCAGCCGATTTGTCGAGTATGGTTTTCCTTGGTCAACGCTGAGCGAGACCAAGCGGGCAAGCACAAACTTTAACAATCTTCGAAAACCTGGTTGGCTTCCAACAGCAATTGTACTCAATATCTTAACTAAAGGTGACGAGCGTTATGGAAGCACCGTGGCCAATTCGGACCTAGTGTCACTGGTAGACGTTAATGGGACTACACAACTTCGACTTCCCTACGATACCTGGAGTTCTGACTGGTCACCGAAACAGTTGCCACCTTTCGAAGTTATCGATGGGCAACATCGTCTTTGGGCATTTGACAGTGCTACGAAGTTAAAAGACTTCGAACTCCCAGTTGTAGCCTTTGTCGGGCTAGACATAAGCTGGCAGGCTTATTTGTTTTGGACGATCAACATAAAACCTAAACGCATCAACCCCAGCTTGGCATTTGATCTCTATCCGCTTCTCAGGAGCGAAAATTGGCTTGAGCAGGAGGAGAGTCACATCGTATATCGAGAAACGCGAGCCCAAGAGTTGACCGAGGTGTTGTGGTCATTTCCAAAGAGCCCCTGGTATGACAGGATAAATATGCTTGGGGAGCGCAATAATAGGTGGGTGACTCAAAGTGCTTGGATTAAGTCCTTGTCAGCGACATTTGTCCGTTCTTGGGATAGTAGGCACTCAAAGAGGAGTGGAGGATTGTTTGGAGGTCGTTCTCGTCAGGAAGGAGAAGTTCTTGGCTGGAGCCGAGCGCAACAAGCAGCATTTCTTATTTTCGCGTGGCGCCAGTTTCGGGCTGCAATCTCAGCAACGGAGTCCGAGTGGGCGGAGGATTTACGGGAAATTGCCAAACAAACTGCGTCCCAGTCGCGGAAAAGCAAAGGCTTAGATCCGCGCAAGGATTTCGCGTTTTATGGCCCGCATTCACTTATTACAACTGATCAGGGCGTTCGGGGTTTTTTACATGTGCTGAACGACATTTTTTACTTTCGAGCGGGTAAATTGAACTTGGGTGATTGGCGACCGGATGACAGGTTAAGTTCAGATCTTGAGAGTACAGTGGAAAGTTCACTTAAGTCATTACAGGAGCAGAAATTCTCAAGTTTTGTTACCCAAGTTTGTGAACGCCTTGTGTCGTTTGATTGGCGGTCTAGTTCTGCACCAGGACTAGAAGAAGAACTTCGGAGAGCTAAACTGGTGTTCCGCGGAAGTGGCGGATATAAGGAGATTCGTATTCAGTTGCTTGAGCATCTTACCAAGGAGAAAGGAGAAATTGCGGGTGTCGCAAAACGGTTATTGGGGCAGACATGACGGCAGCGTTGTCTCAAAGCGCTAAGACTGCAATTAGTAATGTAAGGCAAGCAGAAATTGAATCAACAGTAGCTGGGTTAAAGATATTCCTTGGTAAATCATCTTGGGTCGGTAAAAATAACTACTACGCCAAAGATACAATCTCTCGGTTAGAGAGAGCCACTCCAGCAACGCCACAACACAAACGCAATCTAGCGCAATACATCGCTGCAAGTGTGACACTTCATGCTAAAGACGGCTGGAGTTACCTTGGCCGAGCTGTAGGATGTATTTTGACCGGTGACACACATCGTGCCCTGCACCTCGCCTACTATGCCGAGTTACGAGCTGCTATGTCACTCTTAGCAGGCTTTGGAATTGGAATATTCAACAATCAACACTTCATTGTCCAACAGGCCAATTCGGCAACAAAGTTATGTTCGGGTCAAGGGACTCACCTTATGGCATGGCTCGCCTTAGAGGAATGGGCTCAAATGGCAGAGTCCCGTGATGCCTTTGCCGAACTTATTCGACCTGACAGTTACAGTCTCAATCAATGGTTTCAATCGCAGGGTGGTGCTATTGCAGTGGCTCCCCACGCAAAAGAGTGGTTTATGCAATGGGGAATGGATCTTAGGCTAGTCACTAAGGATCGAGATGCTCGTAACGAATCTAGCTACCGTCCTGATGGTGTACCTGTTACCTGGGAAGCAAATGCTGCGGCTTGCTTAGAATTTGTCCGTGACATGTGGGGATTGCTCGAACCAAGCACAACATCAAGCTTTGAGCAGATAGACCGACATATCCTTCGGCTCTCTATCGAGCAATTTTATTTTGGATCCACTGGCAAACAAGCTAGCAGTGGTGACTCTAAGTTTGAGAAATTGATCGACAGGTTCTTAACTGGATTGAGTTTACAACCCTCAGCGAAAAGACGCATCAAGAGATTCTTATGTAGGCAAATTTCTCCTGCTGATCCCTTAGTTTTCAAATACTCATCCAGGGTACCTAGTAATATCTGGGAAGATTCCCTAGCTGTAGTTTCACGTGCCCTGCTTTTACTTCGACTAGCGACTGGTACAGCCCACCGTCTACTCGAAAATGCTGACATAAATGCCGATCATTTAGCATTCTGGTGGAAGCAACTCGGTGAAAGCTGTGGCATTTGGCCACCTGGACATCCTCCGTCCGAGTTGCATGACTTGTGGACAGACGTCCAAGATAGCCTCGTCGAGCTTGCTCAAGTCGAAAGTCGAGACCCGGAATTGTTTGATTCTTTCAGTGGCATAGCCTTAGAATTGGCACGCGAACTAAGTGTATTGGCGAGCCATGAGCGCGTTGCGATTTGGAGTCTGTGCCCATCATGAACTCTGGTGGTACTTTATCTAACTTCTCAGCTGGTGATCAGGTTGTTCCATTTCTAAAATGGGCCGGTGGCAAACGTTGGTTCACCTCGCGTTACCTCGATATGGTTCCAACTCGCTATAAGCGATATATCGAACCATTTCTAGGTAGTGGAGCTATGTTTTTTGCACTTCAGCCAAAAAAGGCTATTCTTTCGGATATAAACTCCGATTTGATCGATTGCTTTCAAGCGATATGTGAAGATCCAGAATCCATTACTAAAAAGCTCCTTAAGCACCATAACGCACATAGCAAGGATTACTTCTATCACACCAGATCTTCAAAACCAACGGACTCAATAGGGAGGGCAGTGTGGTTAATTTACCTAAACCGCACTTGCTGGAACGGGCTTTACCGAGTTAATAAGAGCAATGAATTTAACGTACCAATTGGTTCAAAAAATAGTGTAGTTCTGTCAACTGATAATTTTGCCAAAATTGGTAGACTTTTGTTAAATGCAGAAATTATCTGTCGAGACTTCGAAGAATCGATGGAGGCTGCAGGCCCAGAGGATTTTGTTTTTGTGGACCCGCCCTACACGGTCAATCATAACCTCAACGGATTCCTCAAATACAATGATAAAATCTTTTCATGGACAGATCAGATACGGTTACGTGATGCAGTAGAAAGGGCTTCTAGTCGTGGTGCTCAAGTCCTTGTAACCAATGCCAACCACATTTCAGTTAGGGAAATATACAGTGGAATTGGGAGGCTTGATGTAGTAAACCGTTCTAGTGTTCTGGCTGCTAACGCTGTACACCGTATTCAGACAGAGGAGTTAGTAGTACGTACATGGTAGATAAGTCACCGAACGCTCTTTGGGTTTTCTGCCTGCCCAAGATGAAGCAGAAAGAATGACGCAGGACACCGCTGAGATAAAAATTGGTGAAGGTCGGCAGGCCGTGTACGGTTGGTATCTCCCAACCTATAGGAAGTTCGCCGACGTAGATGGGATGATTCGCTTCCCGATCAAAGGCTGGGACAACAAAGTTTAATCCGAACAACCGCATAAATTCCCACATTGGGACAGCGCCGGAAAAACTAGTTCTTAGCTTTATCTTGAAGGCAGACAACGCCGCTGTGTAGGAAAAATAGCTGTATGGGGACCTGACATTGAAATGCATATAATCTTCTAATCCTGAATATCATGCCTGCTTCCTAGACTCGATCCACTGGATCACTGCCTGTTCATGCCAGCCCACCGAACGGGCACCGGTCAACCTGATCTGCTTCGGGAAATTGCCCCTTGCAATCTGGGCATAGATGGTAGAGCGGGAAAGTCCGGTCATGCGCTGGACCTCCTTCAATCTTACAATCCTGTAGTTTATGGGTAGATTCCTCATACTTTTTCCCGTTTCAATCTTCATGGTTATCTTCCTACGTAGGCTGTCGTTATTTGTGATCTCTCATGGCCCAACTCCTGGCTGATGGTCAGCCGGGCCTCGTGGTCCAGTTCTCTCTGTTCCGGGCTCAGGGCTTCTCTTCCGGGGCCTCCGGTGGCCGGACACTTCCAGCCGGTCAGTTCCTCGTAGCGTTCCTGGGCATAGGCATGGCGCAGCCCGTGCAGGCTGGACAGGCCTGCCCTTGTGGTATGGCCTTCGTAGACCCTGAGGTGCTGCGCGTAATTTCGATGGGGCGGGATCAGGGAGCCGAAGCCGACCAAGCGCCGAGCCTGGTTCAGGACGTCTCTCTGGTGTTCTGTTCGAACGGGAATGGCTCGTGGCCTGCCACCTTTCGTCCAGCTCGCTTTCAGTTGGATATGATCGCCCTGGTCTGCATAGCTGGGAGTAAACTTCATGGCTTCTTCTCTCCTGAGACCAAAGGCCCGCTGCAGCTCGAGGCTCATGCGGACGTGTTCGTCCCTGACCTTACTGAGCTGGGGTTCGGTGAGTTCCTTAGCCTTACTCTGGTTGGTTACGAACCTTCGGTCCGGAATGCCATAGAACTCATTCGACTTAGCGATGACGTTCAGCTTGTTGACCTTGGTAGCCCACCATCGCAGTGCGGCCATCCTGTTTTTTATGGTTCCGATGGACAGGTCCTTCTCCCGCCACAGCTTCACCAGGGCCTCGATGTGCTTAGGCTTCAGTGACCTGGCCTGCATCCTGCGATAGCCCATCTGGTGAAGCTCATCAGCGGCCTGAGTCAATATCCGTTCCCGGTTCTGCTGGGTGGCATAGCTGCCCTCTCTGCAGTTCCTGCAGAGCTGTTTCAAGTTGTAGTTCAAGTCTCTCATTACGTGTTCTTTCCTTTCGGTGAGTGTTTCTGAGCTGCTGGCCGCCTGGGCGGTTCAGGATTCGCTTACGCGAGTACGCTCATGGGACACGACTCCCTCAATGACTTGGTTGTGCCTCAGTTGAGGCCTCGCAGAAGGATTTCTGTGGAATACCACTCCTGCGACAGTCAACGTGGCCCTTGCGAGGCGATTTTCGAATATGGGAATACCCTCCTTTTAAATTGTGTGGAACCCAGTCCACGGAATTGAAATACACGGCCCTTCGCGCAGCACAGCACCTGCTGGACCCAAAAGGGCCAGGGCGGTACGTCCTGTACAGGGCATTAAATGGATGACACGCACAGGGAGGACCCCGCAGGTGCCTGCAGGCAACAAGGCCTTGAGTTGAAACGGAGACCGGCCCCAAAAGAGCCTGGTTCCGCATGCCTGCTCCCTGTAACAGAGATACAGGCTGAAGTTGAATATGGACTGCAGCCTTTCAGCCGGGGCACCTTTTCGCAGTCCGGAGGTGCCTCAATTGCCGCTGATATACCGTAGCGGCGCCGGTACAAAACTGTTACGAGTCAGTATACCATTTGGCGCCTCTCTGTCACGGAAAATCTTCTTATCACACAGCTAAGATTCCGACGCCGTAATCTGTGGGGCATTCGCACCCCAAAATTGTACAGTACGGGACTACCTGCATTTGGGACCGATATCCGGCCGCGTCACTACCGCGTTTCACTTTGTAGTGACGCGGCCGGAACACGGCTGTCATCCTGCATGGATATCATCCGCTCGTGGAGGTCGGGTGCAAACAGATTCGGAACAAAGAAGGACTCCACGGTTCTCGCTTCCTAGTGCAGTTGTCTCGAACCGGAAGTGGTGAGTGATGGTCAAACCAGCCTACTCAAACATTTCGTACGGTATGAGTATGCCCAAGTCCAAGTCCTCGACAGCTTTTGCAATCACATCGGAAGGAATGCCCGCATAGTGAGGCGAGAAAACATCCTCACCATCACGGCCCTTGTAGCGGGCATCGGACAATTCAGTCGTCATACCTACTATGTAGCCATCCTCCGAGACTATCGCACCGCCGCTATCCCCTGGTCTTGACACCGCAGAATACAGAAATAGCTCGGAGCCACCAAACACGATCATCGACATGCGAGTGATCTCGCCGCTTTCGATAGTCGGCTCCCTATTGCTCATTGGGACGGAACACGGGACACGAGCGTGCCCAAACCGATACACTTTCTGCGACACCTCTGGACGCAGAAAAACTAAGCCCGGAGTTGGAGACAACTGTTCTCTTGTTTTGATGACAGCGACATCGATGTCTGGGTGTTTGATAATCTTTTCGACACTCACTGTCTTATGTTGGAAAACTTGCTTCCTCGCCACCGTCATATCCGTTACTACATGGCGACAAGTGATTATGTGGTGAGGATCAAACACGATGCCACTACCTTCGCTAGTATTGTCCTCTCCTACGATGTGGACAACTGCCGTAGACACTTGTTCATACACAAACCTCCCGCCTAGTGCTTTCGCCAGCCAGAGAAATCCCTGTGCCCTCTGTACCGACGTTTCGTGCAAAGCGTAGTAGCTCTTGGGGAGCATTACGTTATTCGTGTACGACGGAAATGAAACCAGGATGTTGGCCTGCTCCATCCGCGAAAGCAGGTCCCGAATCTGGTAGATATACTTATATGGATCTGGAAGTGCTCCCCTTTCTTTCAGAAAGTCCATGAAATCCGCACTCTTTGCAGGGGTCAGAGCTCCTTTAGATCCTTCTTCTCGACGATTATGTTGGCCGATGGCCAAAGGGGAAAAGAAATGCGCTGCAGCTGCAGCAATGGTTGTTTCCATCTGGACATCCATGCGCTCCAGCTGGACATACCTCTCATGCTTCCCTGCCATTGACTCTATTTTGTTTGTTGCACCATGAGCCATGGTAGCATGGCGAAAAATTTCATGGACCCTTCGCAAACCAATACTCGAATAGTACTCATTGAGAATCAGTCAGGAAACCAACAAAAAACCATGACGGAAACTAGTTCGGTTTTCCATCGAATTTCCTCCTTTGTGTCTTGCGTAGGTAGACCTTACAGCACAAAAAGAGCTTATCTGTAAATCACAGGATTGTAAGGCTCAAGGAAGTCCAGCGCATGATCGGATATTCCTGCTCCACGATTTACGCCCTGATTGCCAAGGGCAACTTCCCAAAATAGATCCAGTACACCAGGGTCTGCTCGGTTGGCTAGCATGAGCAGGCGGTGGTCCAGTGGATCGAATCCCGGCAGCAGGGGTGATGCAGATAGAATCCGACTGCTTAGCCGTTGGCTGCCCTGGAGAACAATGGAATCACCTTGCCCGATGCCCGCATCTCGTCTAGGTAATCGGCCCACCACTGCATCATGGTCCTTCGTTCGTCTAGGTAGCGGGCATGGTAGGTATAGGCCGCCCGTACGCTGTTTCTTTCTTTGTGGGCCAGTTGACGCTCGATGGCATCCGGGTTGAAGCCGGACTCGTTCAGGATCGAGGAAGCGGTAGCACGGAACCCGTGCGGCACTGCCTTGCTCTTGCCATCCACGGTCCCGTCATACCCTAGCTTGAAGATTGCCCGGCGCATCGTGTTGTCCGACATCTCGCGGCTGCGGTCCCGTTCGGAGGGAAACACTAGCTCGTAGTTGCCGGTCATGCTCTGCAACAGCTCAAGCACTTCCAGGGCCTGTCGGGACAGGGGCACCAGGTGTTCATTGCCCATCTTCATGCGGCCTGCGGAGATGCGCCAGACTTTGTCCTCGAAATCAAACTCCTCCCAGCGTGCGCCCCGCAGCTCGCCGGAGCGTACAAAGGTCAGCAGTAGTAGCTTGATTGCACGCTGAGTCAACAGTCGGCCACGATCGCTGTAGGTCTCAAGGAGCTGCAGGAACTGTGGCAGTTCTTCCCTGGGCAGTGAAGGACGATGCCGGACCTTGCGCTGCCGGACAATGCCATCCAGGTCACTGGCCGGATTGTGGGTAGCTATGCCTTGCTGGATTGCAAAACGGCAGACAGCATGCACCGCCTGTTTGACCCGACTAGCCACATCGAGTGCATCCCGTGCCTCAATCTTGCGAAGCATGACAATGACCCTCTGGGGTGTAATTTCATCAATGGACAAATGTCCCAGATCTTGGAAAGCATTGGCTTCCAGCCGTCTGAATACATTGGCTGCATGCTTCGGAGTCCAGACTTCTTTGTAATGCTCCCACCACTGACGGGCTACATCTTCAAAGCGATCCACCTGCTTGGCTCGCTTTTCTTCCTTGCGGACCTCGCTGGGGTCCCGATCGGCCTCAAGATGAATCTTGGCGTGCCTGCGCTTTTCCCTAGCATCCTTGAGACTCACCAGAGGGTAAACACCCAATGCCAAGGTGTTACGCTTACCGCGAAAACGATAGTCCAGACGCCAGTATTTGCTGCCATTCGCCTTGACGAGCAAGAAAAGACCGCCATTATCGGCTATTCGGTAATCGCTGGAACGTGGCTTTGCTGCCTTGAGGCGGGAATTGGTGAGGGGCATTTATGACAGTACTTTTTAATTTGAACCAGAATATACTGTCAAATATACTGTCAATTTTCTAGGATGTCAATGGACCTTGTTGGAAGCAATGATACGTTTTATTATTTTAACTAACTGTTTTTAATACGTTTACCGGACTTTACTGGACTTCCTGGGAGCTTCTCGGACAGTCCAAATGGTAGCGGGGGCAGGATTTGAACCTGCGACCTTCGGGTTATGAGCCCGACGAGCTGCCAGACTGCTCCACCCCGCATCAGGAAGTGAAGTTTACTGGCTCGACCCGTACATCTCAAGCGGTTACCGGCCCACCGAAGACGCATGGCACGCTTCAGTTCAATACCCGCACGCAATAATCAAGCAGGGTATTAGGAAATACAAACAGGACAATCACCAGTAACCCGTTGACAGACAGAGCGGCTTGGGCCAGACCCGGCCCCCGGACATGCAGTTGCTCATCCGGTTCATCGAAATACATGTACTTGACCACGCGCAGATAATAAAACGCTCCGATCACGGACATCACGATTGCCAGAATCGCCAGCCACAGCATGCCGTCTTGAACCAGGCTTTGCAGAATATACAGCTTGGCGTAAAAACCGACTGTCAACGGAACCCCTGCCATGGAAAACATCAGCAACAGCATGATCAGTGCGAACCATGGGCTGCTCTTGCCCAGTCCCTTCAGGTCCACAAGCCTGTCCATGCTCCTGCCCTGACTGGCAAACAGTACCAGTACGCCAAATGCACCGGCAGCCATCAAGACGTAGATGACCGTATAGAACAGTGCGGCCGCATAGCCAAAGTCCGAACCCGACAATATTCCCAGCAGGATAAAGCCTATATGGGAAATGGCCGAATAGGCCAGCATGCGCTTGATATTGCTCTGTGCAATGGCGATGACGTTTCCAAATATCACTGACAAGACCGTCACCACCACCAGCATTTGCTGCCAATCTGTAAGCAATTCCTGGAGACCATTGCTTAACAGGCGAATGGTCATTACGAATGCAGCAAGTTTCGGCATCGTGGCGATAAAAAGGGTAACCGCCGTCGGGGCACCGTGATAGACATCCGGTACCCACATGTGGAAGGGCACGGCACCAAATTTAAAGGCCAGGCCCACCACGATAAAGGCCAGTGCAAACACCAGTGCAATACTGTCTGTGGTCCTGCTCCCCAAGTGTGCACTGATTTCGGCCAGGTCCAGGCTTCCCGTCAGCCCGTACAGGATGGACATGCCATAGAGCAGCATGCCTGATGCGATAGCACCGAGTACAAAATACTTTATCGCCGCTTCCGAGGCATCACTGGAGTCACGCTCGAATACCACGAGCGCATACAGGCACAGGGAGAGAAGTTCCAGTCCCAGATAAACCAGGATGAAATTATGGGCCGAAGCCATTACCAGTACACCCAGGGTGGCAAACAGCCCGAGAACATAGAATTCCGGCCTGGCGTGGGAACGCTGTTGCAGGTAGGGGCGCGCATACATGAATACGACCGCTGCAGTCAGGCATGCAAACAGCTTGACCGCCACCGCGAGCGGGTCATGGATATACAGGCTTCCAAATGCAAAGGTTTCCTGCGGCGTGGTCGTGAACCCGACCAGCACGGCAACGGCACCCAACACAGCCAGGCTGGACCAGAACGCCAGTGCTTCGCCGGCCCTTCCCGCATAAAGGCTCAGGACGAGCACCGTCGAGGCTGCACCCAGCAGGATAACCTCGGGTAACGCCAGCATCACGTCTGCACCTAAACTTTCCATGCCGTTCACCTGAGATTGACCAGTTGTGACTGCTGGAGCAAATGGCCCACTGATGCATCCATCAATTCAATCAGTGGCGCAGGCCACAGGCCAAGCCACAGTACCAGCAGGGTCAGCACCAGCAAGCAGAAAAACTCCCTGCCGTTCAAATCCGTCATGGCAGCCACGCGTTCATTTCCCGGGGCACCGAACACGACCCGCTTTATCATCCAGAGGGTGTATGCGGCACCGACCACCAGGGTCAAGGCCGCAAGAACGGCATACCATACATTGGCCTTGAAACTTGCCAGGATCACCATGAGTTCGCCTACAAACCCCGAGGTGCCCGGAAGGCCTACGTTAGCCATGGCAAAGATCACAAAAAATGTCGCAAATATCGGCATGCTGTGGACCACGCCCCCGTAGTCTGCAATCTGCCTGCTGTGTATCCGGTCATACAGCACCCCCACGCACAGGAACATGGCTCCTGAAATGAATCCATGCGAGATCATCTGGACCATACCTCCCTGCACAGCCATGGCCGCCGAAGCATCGGCCCGGTTGAACAGTGCAAAGATCACAAAGAATCCAAGCGTGACAAACCCCATATGGGCAATGGACGAATAGGCGATCAGTTTTTTCATGTCACGCTGAACCAGGGCCACCAGGCCGATGTAGACGATTGCAATGAGCGAAGCGGCAATGATGACAATGGCCAGCTTGCTGCTGGCATAAGAGGCCATGGGAAGGCTGAATCGCAGGAACCCGTACCCCCCTACCTTCAGCAGGATTGCCGCCAGCACGACCGAGCCACCGGTCGGTGCCTCGACATGCGCATCCGGCAACCAGGTGTGAACAGGCCACATGGGAATCTTGACGGCAAACGCAATCAGGAAGGCCAGGAATACCAGGTACTGCTCGCGGGCAGTAAGGTGAAACTGCTGCAGCTGTGCAATCTCGAACGTGCCGGCCTGCAGGTAGAGGTAAACCAGTGCCACGAGCAGGAAAATCGAACCGAAGAACGTGTACAGGAAGAACTTTACGGTCGCATATACCCTGCGGGGTCCGCCCCATATCCCGATGATCAGGAACATCGGAATCAGCATGCCCTCAAAAAAGACATAGAAGAGAACGGCATCCAGTGCGCAGAAGACACCAATCATCAGGCCTTCCAGGACCAGGAACGCAGCGAAATATTCACCGATTCGGCCCGGGGCAATTTCCCATCCGGCGATCACCACAAGAACGGTGATGACGGTGGTAAGCAGTATCAGGGGAACTGATATCCCGTCGACACCCAGCGAGTAGTACACATCGAATGCCCGGATCCAGGGAACGTGCTCGCTGAACTGCATGGCATGCTGCTTGGCATCAAACCCGAACAGCAGCGAGATACTTGCCAAGAACGTCGCCACGGCAACAAGCAGGGCCAGCCATCGCACCGCATGCACCGAAACCCTTCCTGCAGGGATGGCCAGCAGGCCTCCGGCTATCGGCAGCCAGATCAGCAGACTCAGCATGGGAAATGAACCTGACATGCGCTTCTACAAAAACCGGATTCCGAGCATGATCAGCAGGCCAAGGATCATCGTGAAGGCATAATGGTACAGATAGCCGGTCTGCACGTTACGGATCCTCAGGGAGAACCAGTTCACCAGTCTGGCTGTACCATTGACGATGAGGCCATCGATCAGCAGGCGATCTCCAAAGCGGTCGCAGACCTGCCCCAGGCCACGCGTACCTCGGGCGAAAAACCCCTGGTAGAATTCATCGAATCCGTACTTGTATTCCAGCATCCTGTGCAGCGGAGCCAATCTCTGTTTTCCCCACCGCGCAAGTTCCGGCTGTTTCAGATAGACCCACCAGGCGCAGAGTATCCCTGCAAGGGCCAGCCAGACCGCCATGCCCTGCAAGCCGTGCAGGACGAATGACAGCACCCCGTGATAACCGGACTGCAGTTCCGCCAGACCGCCATGCCTGTCCGCCACGAACAGGCTCTGCGCAAAGAAATCCCCGAATACCAGCGGTCCTATCAGCAAGCCTGCAAATACCGAAGGAATCGCCAGCATGACCAGCGGCACCGTGATGACTGCAGGAGATTCCCTGACATGGCTCTCCACCTCGGTGTTCACCCTGCTCTTGCCGTGAAACACGAGAAACAGCAGCCTGAACGAATAAAAGGCAGTCACGAATACACCTGCCAGTACCAGCACGTAGGCAAACCCGGCACCCGGAATGTGCGTGTGGCGCACCGCCTCGATGATGGTGTCCTTGGAGAAAAACCCGGAAAAACCTGGAAATCCTGCCAGCGCCAGCGTACCGATCAACGCCGTCCAGTACGTAATCGGCATCCGCCTGCGCAAACCGCCCATGTTGCGAAGGTCCTGTTCATGATGCAGGGCCACGATCACGGAGCCTGCAGCCAGAAACAGCAGGGCCTTGAAGAACGCATGCGTGAACAGGTGGAATATCGCAGCCGAATAGGCAGAAGCCCCGAGTGCGACCGTCATGTAGCCCAGTTGCGAGAGCGTCGAGTAGGCCACCACCCGCTTGATGTCGTTCTGCACGATGCCCACGAGACCCATGGAAAATGCAGTCAGGGCCCCGATGACGAGAATCACCGAAAGCGCCATGTCGCTGAGTTCGAACAGGGGTGACATGCGGGCCACCATGAAGATGCCGGCGGTCACCATGGTCGCGGCATGAATCAGTGCAGAGATCGGGGTCGGACCTTCCATGGAATCGGGCAGCCACACGTGCAGGGGAACCTGGGCGGATTTTCCCATGGCCCCGACAAACAGCAGCAGGCAGATCACCGTCATGGCCGGCCACTGGATGCTTTCGCTCAGCGCGATCGTCTGCCCAAGCGCATCCGGTGCCTGAGCGAAAACGCTCTGGTAATCCAGGCTATTGAAAACTGCCAGTACCGCTGCAATGCCCAGCAGAAACCCGAGATCCCCCACCCGGTTGACGAGAAACGCCTTCAGGTTGGCAAAGATTGCAGACTCCCGGGTGTACCAGAAGCCGATCAGGAGATAAGACACGAGGCCCACGGCTTCCCAGCCGAAAAACAGCTGCAGGAAATTATTGGCCATGACCAGCATCAGCATCGAGAACGTGAACAGGGAAATATAGGAGAAGAACCGCTGGTAACCGGGGTCGTCACGCATGTACCCGATGGTATAGACGTGCACCATCAGGGATACGAATGTCACGACAACCATCATGATGACCGTCAGCGAGTCCACCAGGAAGCCGATCTTGAATACCAGGCTTCCGAGGCTCAGCCATTCGTAGACGTCGATAGAAACCGGCCCCGAACCAACCGCCACGACCTGCCAGAATACGAGCAGGCTCAGGACAAAAGATACCAGCACCCCCGCGATCGTGACCCAGTGCGAGCCCGCACGGCCGATCTGCCGGCCCAGCAGGCCTGCAGCCAGGGCCCCGGCCAGCGGCGACAATACTATGATCAGGCAAAGCGTTTTCACTGGTCTCTCGGCTAGCTAGCCTTTCAGGCTCTCAAGATCCTGTACATTGATGGTCTGGCGAACACGGTAAAGCACGACCAGTATGGCAAGCCCGATCGCCGCCTCCGCAGCAGACACCGTGAGAATGAAGAACACGAACACCTGTCCTGCCAGATCGTCCAAATAATGTGAAAAAGCGATGAAGTTCATGTTCACGGCCAGCAGCATCAGCTCGATCGCCATCAGCAGGAGAATCACATTTTTCCTGTTCAGGAAGATGCCCGCCACGCCGAGGGAAAAAAGAATGGCACCGAGCGCGAGAAAATGTGTAAGGGTTATCATGCTGATCCTTGTCTCTTGGCTGGCAATCCCGCCTATTCGGAATCCATGGAAACCAGTCGTACCCGGTCTTTTTTATCCACTCTGACCTGCTTTGAAGGACGCTGGCTCTTGGCACGTTCACGCCGGCGCAGCGTCAGCGTGATGGCTGCAACAATGGCCACCAGCAATATGACCCCTGCCAGTTCAAACGGGTACACGTATTCGGTAAACAGGAGTTCCCCCAGTTCCTGCGTGTTGCTGTGATCTGGAGCCTTGGGTTCAGGCCTCGGCCGGTCAAACGCCGGTGTGTTCAGGATCACGATCATTTCCGCAGCCATGGCCGCACCTACCAGAAGCCCTACCGGCAGGTAACGCGCAAAGCCCGCACGCATCCTGGCAAGATTGATGTCCAGCATCATGACCACAAACAGGAACAGCACCATGACCGCACCGACATACACCAGCACCAGGGTGATCCCCAGAAACTCCGCTTCGAGCAACAGCCAGATCGCGGCACTGGTAAAAAATGCAAGCACCAGGAACAGGACCGCATGCACAGGGTTTCGAACCGTGATCATGGCGAGCGCCGACAGCACCAGTACCGTTGCAAAAAAATAGAAAACTGCGCTCTGTACCAGCATGGGTTCCTACTGTATCTAGTGATCCAATGACCCGGGCTTGCGGTCTTCGGCGATCTGGGCCTCGTGTTTCCTGCCCACCTCCAGCAGCATTTCCTTCGTCATGACCTGCTCGCCCCTTTCAAAAAATGCGTACTCGAATATCCTGGTTTCGACGACGGCATCCACCGGACAGGCCTCCTCGCAAAACCCGCAGTACACGCACTTGAACAAGTCGATGTCATACCGGGTCGTGCGGCGGCTCCCGTCTTCGCGTTCCTCGGTATCGATCGTGATGGCAAGGGCAGGACAGACCGCCTCGCAAAGCTTGCAGCCTATGCAGCGCTCCTCTCCGTTGGGATACTCGCGCAACGCATGCAAGCCGCGAAAGCGCGGAGACTGCGGAGTCTTCTCCTCGGGATACTGCACAGTAAACTTCCTGGACGCGAAACGCCTGCCTGTCAGCCGCATCCCGTTCAGAAGTTCCGACAAGGTAAAGCTGCGAATGAGGTTCCTGATCCTGTTCATCGGTGCCTGCCTAGTCAAACCAGGGCGGAAGCTCAAAGTAAAGCAACACGCCTTCAACAAATATCCAGACCAGTGTCAGCGGCAGCAGGACTTTCCAGCCGAGCCGCATGATCTGGTCATAGCGGTACCGCGGGAACGTGGCGCGAAACCACAGGAAGCAAAAGATGAAAAAGCAGGTCTTGGCCACGAACCAGTGGGGGCCGGAAGCCAGTACCGGACCCAGGTAGGGCACATGCAGGACGCTTTCGGGTACGATTCCTTCCAGGGGGCTGAGCCAGCCTCCAAGAAACAGTAATGCCGTGAGGCCCGAAATCAGTATGATGTTTGCATACTCGGCGAGAAAAAATACGGCAAAACCCATCCCCGAGTACTCGACATGAAAGCCGGCAACGATCTCAGATTCGCCTTCCACCACGTCAAACGGGGCCCGGTTCGTCTCGGCGACACCCGAAATCAGGTACGTGAGGAACAGTGGCAATAACGGCAGCCAGTACCAGTTCAGGACACTTCCCTGCTGTGCGCCGACAATGTCGCCCAGCCTGAGGCTGCCGCTTGCCATCAGCACTCCCACAAGCGCGAACCCCATCGCGATCTCATACGCGACGATCTGTGCCGCCGAGCGCAGGGAACCGAGCAGCGCATACTTGGAGTTGGACGCCCAGCCGGCGATGATTACGCCATATACGCCCAGCGAGGTCATGGCCAGTATATACAGCAGGCCTGCATTGATGTCGGCAAACCTCAGGTTTTCCGAGAACGGAATGACCGCCCAGGCGGCAAGCGCAGGCGTCATGGACAGCAGGGGGGCAACCCGGAACAGGAAACGATCTGCATCACGGGGCAGGATCATCTCCTTGAACATCAGCTTGAAAGCATCGGCGATGGGCTGGCCCAGGCCTCTCGGGCCCACCCGGTTGGGTCCGACACGCACCTGCATGAACCCAAGCACCTTGCGCTCCGCAAACGTGACATAGGCCACGCAGCCGATGAGCACCAGCATGAACACGAGCATGTAAGCGGAAACGAGCAACACGTGGGGCACGGGAGAGGTCAATTCAATCCACCATTCAGTCATGGGCACACCTTCGCACGTCTACCTGTGCCACGTCGCGGCCCAGCTCATCCACATGCCGCGCACTTTTTTGTATCCACACGCAATGCATGGGAACCCCCGGATCGAGATGCAGGTCGAGCTCGGTCTCCTGGTCTTCCTGCACGACCCGCACCTTCCGATGGCCGAGTACACCGAACTCGCTTGCCTGCTGTTCGCACATTGCAACATGCGGCGGGGGGGCAAGCGGGGTATTTTGCAGGGAATCCGCACGCCGTACGACATGGTCCGTAGCATAGGCCGGTATGCCGGACACGCGGTACACGCCTTGCAGGGTATCCGGCTCGCTGACAGTTCCCGGGACATACCGGCTGTCCTGGGGCTTGGCCCGCTGTGAAACCTGCAACCTGATTTCTTCGAGAACCTGCTGGACTGACCGGTAAGCCATGCCCTGCAGGTTCAGGCAGTCAGCCAGCACCCGCAGTACGCGCCAGGCCGGGCGGGCCTGCCCGGGTGCCGGTACTGCGCGTCCCACGGTCTGCCACCGTCCTTCGGCATTTACGTACGTCCCCTCGGTTTCCGCAAAAGTCGCGAGCGGAAGGACTACGTCCGCGTAACCCTTCATCTCCTCGGTAACATAGGGAGAAAACACCACCACGAACTCGGCATCACGCATGGCCTGCAGGGCAGCCGGTGCACTGGCAAAGTCAAACTCGGGTTCCAGGTTGAACAGCACGAAGAGTTTCATGGGATGGGCCAGCATTTCTGCCGCATCCAGGCCCGGCTGCGTAGTAGGCACGCCTGCCGGCAAGCGATGCGGGAGTACACCGCTCAACCAGGCCCCGGCAGAATTTCCGGCCTGGGGAAGCATCCCGAAACCTGCATCGGCCTGGCCCGCAATAAAATGAGTCAGGGCGCGCAGGGCCGAGGCCTGCGGGTGGGCATCCGCCATGGCGCCCATGAAAATACCTGCACGTTCGGCATTTTGCAGCAGGTCTGCGATGTGCTGCGCATACGCGGAAACGGACACCTTGGCAACCAGCCGGTTCAGGGCAGGCATAAGTCCGCCCGATGCGTTTTCACCACCCAGGCATTTTGCAACCTCCGCCAAGGCATACGGCCAGTACTGGGGAGCCAGGCCCCAGGTATGCTGCGAGGCAAAATGGAAATCGAATTCCCGGGGATTGAGGGATACGACCTGGCCGCCCCGGGCGGCAGCCTTGCGCATCCTGTGCGCAACCATGGGTTGTTCGAACCGGATGTCGCTGCCGACCAGGAAAACCGCATCATTGTGTTCGATGGATTCCAGGGACTGCCCCAGGCACGGAAACAGGGGCATGCCCTCCTGGTCTGCAAAATCCGTCTGGCGTACACGATGATCGATGTTGTGAACCCCGATGCTGCGGAACAGCTTCTGGAGCAGGTACAGCTCTTCCAGGGTGGAATGCGGGGCGGCCAGCACACCGGCCTGGTCCGGCGGGCAATGCCTGATTTGCCGTGCCACGAGTTGCAGGCTGCCCATCCAGTCGCTTTCCTGCCATCCCTTGTCACCCCGCACCAGGGGCTGCAGGACCCGGTCCTGGGCATGCAGTCCCTCGTAACTGAACCGGTCTCGGTCAGAAATCCAGGTCTCGTTCACGGCATCATTCTCACGCGGGACCACACGCATCACCTGTCCTCGGAGCAGGTGCAGGTAAATGTTGGAACCGACCGCGTCATGCGGGGCAATGCCCGGAAACTGCAGCATCTCCCATGAGCGGGCTTGCATGCGCGACGGCTTGGCGTTCAGGGCTCCCACCGGACAGACATCGATGACATTCCCGGACAGCTCGGAACTGAGCGAGCGTTCGACGAACGTGCCTATTTCCATGAACTCGCCCCGCCCGGTGGCTCCCAGTTCCTGGATGCCGGCGATCTCGCTGCCGAACCGCACACAGCGCGTGCAGTGAATGCAGCGCGTCATGTCCGTGGACACCAGTGGACCCAGGTCCTTGTCCGCGACCACGCGTTTCCTTTCCGTGTAACGTGAAATCCCCTGGCCGAATCCCATGGCGGTATCCTGCAATTCACACTCTCCCCCCTGGTCGCACACGGGGCAATCCAGCGGGTGGTTGATCAGCAAGAACTCCATGGTGCTTTTCTGGGCATCCAGGGCCACCGGGGAGCGGGTGTATACCTTCATCCCCTCGGTCACGGGTGTCGCGCAGGCAGGCAACGCCTTGGGTGCCTTTTCGACTTCCACCATGCACATGCGGCAGTTGGCGGCAACCGAGAGCTTTTTGTGGTAGCAGAATCGCGGAATGCGGATGCCATGCTGGTCCGCCACCTCGATCAGCATGGCCCCCCTGCAGGCATGCACCTCGCGATCGTCAATAAACAGCGGAACCAGTTCTTCGGCTATCTGCTCACGATCCATGTTTCAGGCTGCCTTTTCACTGGAGGGTGAGGCGTCCAGCATGCTGCGCCCATGCTCGATGTAGTGTTCGAATTCGGCACGGTAATGGCGGATGAAGCTGCGAACCGGCATGGCGGCCGCATCGCCCAGCGCGCAGATGGTCCTGCCCTCGATCTTGTGCGCCACATCATCCAGCTTGTCCATGTCTTCGAGCCTGCCCTGGCCTTCAATGATGCGGCTGATCATCCGGTACAGCCAGCCGGTGCCTTCCCTGCAGGGCGTACACTGTCCGCAGGATTCGGCAAAGTAAAATCGCGAGATGCGCTGCAAAACCCTGACCATGTCGGTAGTCTCATCCATGACCACGACCGCCCCCGACCCCAGCAGGGAGCCTGCACGGGCAATCGATTCATAATCCATGTTCGTTTCCAGCATGACTTCGCCCGGCACAACCGGCACGGATGAACCTCCGGGAATCACCGCCTTGAGTGAATGTCCGTCGCGCATCCCTCCAGCCAGTTCGAGCAGTTGCGAAAATGGCGTGCCGAGCGGGACTTCGAAATTTCCAGGCCTGTTCACATGTCCGGAAACCGAGAAGCACTTGGTTCCCCCGCTCTTCTCCACACCCAAAGAATTGAACCACTCGGCACCGTTTCGAATGATGCTGGGTACCGATGCGAAAGTCTCCGTGTTGTTGATCGTGGTGGGCTTGCCGTACAGGCCCTTGCTGGCCGGGAAAGGCGGCTTGAACCTGGGCAGCCCCTTCTTGCCTTCCAGCGACTCGAGCAGCGCGGTCTCCTCGCCGCAGATATAGGCGCCTGCACCCAGCGTGTCATACAGGTAGAAGGTAAATTCAGAACCCAGAACGTGGTCCCCCAGGTACCCTGCCGAATAGGCCTCGTTCAGAGCGTCCGTGAACCGCGTGTACGGCTCATCCAAAAACTCGCCGCGCACGTAGTTGTATCCGACGGAGGCGCCCATGGCATAGGCTGCGATCGCCATACCCTCGATGACCGCATGCGGGTTGTACCTCAGGATGTCGCGATCCTTGCAGGTACCCGGCTCGGATTCGTCCGAATTGCATACGATATAGCTCTGCACACCCGGGTCCCGGGGCATGAAACTCCATTTCAGGCCCGTGGGAAACCCTGCGCCGCCCCGCCCTCTCAGGCCGGAAGCCTTGACCTGCTCCACGATGTCTGCAGGCGGAATGTTCTGCTGCAGGATTTTCTCCCAGGCGGAATACCCGCCAATACCGAGATAATTTTCCAGCGTCCAGGGCTGGTCAAATTTCAGGGTCTCGAAACACACGCCGTTGAGTAACATCGTTTCAGTCCAGTTCTTCCAGTATCCTGTCGACTTTCTCGACCGTCAGGTTCTCCTGGTACACATGATCGACCTGCATCACCGGTGCCACGCAGCATGCGGCCAGGCATTCCTCCTCGTTTTTCAGGTAAAACTTCCCGTCAGGCGTGCTCTCTCCGGGTCCGATCCCCAGCCGGCTCCTGAGGTGCTCGACAATCTCGTCCGCACCGCACAGCATGCAGGACAGGTTGGTACAGACTGAGAGGGTGTGCTTTCCCACCGGCTCGAGCTCGAACATGGAATAGAAGGAGGCGACTTCATAGACGGCAATGGCAGGCATTTCCAGGTACCCGGCCACCGCGTTCATCTTCTCCACCTCCAGGTGCCCATCCTCATGCTGGAGCGCACGCAGGGCGCCCAGCACGGCAGACTGCTTCCGGTCCACCGGGTAGCGCGCCATCCAGGCCTCGATTTCCCCGCGCACGTATTCGGACAGGAGATTTTCCGATTCGGGTTCAGTCACCGGTCAACCTCTCCAAAGACTATATCCTGGGTGCCGATAATCGCCACGACATCCGCCAGCATGTGCCCCCTCGACATCTCGTCGAGCGCGGCCAGGTGTGCAAATCCGGGAGCACGGATCTTCAGGCGATACGGCTTGTTGGCGCCATCCGACACCAGGTAGATGCCGAACTCACCCTTCGGGTGCTCGATCGCGCAATAGACCTCGCCCTGTGGCAGGCAATAGCCTTCCGTGAACAACTTGAAATGGTGAATCAGCTCCTCCATTCCCATTTTCATCTTCTCCCGCTCGGGCGGCGCAATCTTGTGCTCGTCCGTCATCACCGGGCCGGAGTGGGAGCGAAGCCAGTCCACGCACTGCCGGACAATGGCATTGGACTGGCGCATTTCCTCAATGCGCACCAGGTAGCGATCGTAACAATCCCCGTTTACCCCTACCGGGATCCTGAAATCCAGCTTCTCGTACACTTCGTAGGGTTGCTTGCGGCGCAGGTCCCACTCGACACCCGATCCGCGCAACATCGGACCCGTAAAACCAAGCTGAAGCGCGCGCTCCGGGCTGACTACACCGATGTCCACGGTGCGCTGCTTCCAGATTCTGTTCTCGGTGAGCAGCGTTTCGTACTCGTCCACGCAGGATGGAAACCGCTGCGTGAAGTCTTCGATAAAATCCAGCAGCGAGCCGGAACGCGCACGGTTCAGCCTTTCCACCTGCTGCCTCTCGTGCCACCTCGACTCGGCGTACTGCGGCATTTCATCCGGCAGGTCGCGGTGCACACCGCCTGGCCGGTAGTAAGTAGCATGCATGCGTGTACCGGATACCGCCTCGTAGCAGTCCATGAGGTCTTCGCGTTCGCGAAAGGCATACAGGAATACCGTCATCGCGCCGATATCCAGCGCGTGCGCACCCAGCCACAGCAGGTGATTGAGGATCCTTGTGATCTCATCGAACATGACGCGGATGTATTGTGCCCGTTCGGGCACCTGAATCCCCGCGAGCTTTTCGATCGCCAGTATGTAGGCGTGTTCATTGCACATCATGGACACGTAGTCGAGCCGGTCCATGTAGCCGATACTGTGGTTATAGGGCTTGCTCTCTGCAAGCTTTTCCGTGGCCCGGTGCAGCAGCCCTATATGCGGGTCGGCATGCCGGACCACCTCGCCTTCCATCTCCAGCACCAGTCTCAACACACCATGCGCTGCAGGATGCTGCGGCCCGAAGTTCATGGTGTAGTGGTGCAGCTCAGGCATCGCTTTCCTCGCGATCATCCGCATCGAACCGGTAGTCGTCGCGGATCACCTTGGGTACATTGATGCGCGGCTCAATGGAGACGGGCTGGTATATGACACGCTTCTGCTCCGGGTCATAGCGAACCTCCACATGACCCACCAGGGGGAAATCCTTGCGAAACGGATGCCCGGTGAAGCCATAGTCGGTCAGTATCCGTCGCAGGTCGGGATGGCCCTCGAAGAGGATGCCGTACAGGTCGAAGGCCTCTCGCTCATACCAGTCGGCCGATGACCAGATCCCGCATACCGAGGGCAGCATGGGCCGGTCATCGTCCTCGCAGAACGTTCTGATCCGCAGCCTCAGGTTCCGGGATACGGAAAGCAGGTGGTAGATCACCGCGAACCTGGGTCTGTCAAGCTGCCTGTCCGGATGCGCGTCATCAAATGTAAACCGCCCGAAAGAAGCTTTTTGCGCGCCACGGCTGAATCCCGAGGAGGTCGCCGTGTGCGTATCCCATTCTCCCTGCCCGAACTCCAGGAAATCGACCCCGGACAAGTCCACGAGCTGTTCGAATCCGAATTCCGACGGCTCATGCAGCTGGCGCATGACTTCGATGAGCTTCGGTGCGCCCACGGTCAGCGTGATTTCATTGCGGTCGATATCCAGGGCCTGCAGCTTCGAAGCGAAAGCGCGCTGCAGTTCAGAGCCGAGTTGACGGATTCGGTCCTGCATGGTTACTGGGCCTACCGGGCAATCGTGCTGGTCCGCTTGATCTTGCTCTGCAACTGAAGGATGCCGTAGAGCAAGGCCTCTGCGGTGGGCGGGCAGCCGGGGACATAGACATCCACCGGAACGATACGGTCACAGCCCCTGACGACCGAATAAGAATAGTGGTAATACCCTCCGCCATTGGCGCACGAACCCATGGAAATTACCCATTTCGGTTCGGCCATCTGGTCATACACCTTGCGCAGTGCAGGAGCCATCTTGTTCACAAGGGTACCGGCCACGATCATGACATCCGATTGCCTCGGACTGGGCCGGAACATGACGCCGAAGCGATCGAGGTCATAGCGTGAAGCCCCCGCATGCATCATCTCCACGGCACAGCAGGCGAGCCCGAAGGTTACCGGCCACAGGGAGCCGGTTCTCGCCCAGTTGATAAGCTCGTCCAGCCGGGTCGTGACAAAACCCTGCTGGAGACGCCCTTCTATACCCATATCTCTACCTTCTCCAACTCGACCCCGAAAACCTTCCGGGTGCACCCCGCCTTCATCCCTGCACCTCAATCCCAGTCCAGGGCACCCTTTTTCCACTCGTATACGAACCCTACCGTAAGGATCACCAGGAATACCGCCATGGCAAGGAAGCCCACCATTCCGACCTCGCGAATTGCTACGGCCCAGGGAAACAGAAAGGCGATCTCCAGGTCAAAAATGATGAACAGGATCGCCACCAGATAGTACCGCACGTCAAACTGCATCCTGGCATCCTCGAACGCCTCGAATCCGCATTCATAGGGAGAATCCTTGGCCTCGTCTCTGGAACGTGGCCCCAGCACGAGACCCATGGCCGTGGGCACCAGCCCCATGATCGCAGCCAGTGCAATAAAGATGAGTACAGGGAGATAGTTTTCGAGCATATCAAGTGTATTCCGATGTCATCGTACCCTGGTGTCTGAATGAGTCATGTGCCGCCCATGCATGGCCTGGCCCGGACTGCATGACACGTACCATTGTATCTGATTTCATGTGCCAGGGAGCGCCTGAATTGCCCTTGCCTCATCCTTTCGCTCCCGGCTGGCAGCCTGTCTCAAACCGACCTTCTATCCTACTGTTTTTCAGACCGGATTAGGCTTCGTTTTCAATCGTTTTTTGTTATGCCTGCATAAATGCCAGATCGCCCGCTGCAACACACAGGCCCGGCATGAGCCTTGCCGGGAAGGCAGAAACAGGGAAACCTCGCAGGCCGACCTGCCATTGCGCCCTGTCGTCAAATCCCTGCTACACTTTTCCTTTGCAGACAACAGCCTGGATTTTGCATACCGGCCAGCGCCCCATTGAAGGCGGGAAGTACTATTATCGCTGCAGCATTGCCGAACCGCCCGTGGACACCCGGGATGCGTCCGTTGCGAGGCGATTATGGGAGGAATCCGAAGCCTGGGTCAGAGCCCTGGCAGACTCCAGAAGGAATGAACATGTGCAAGTTTGAAATCCGCGTTGATCGAGTCCTGATTCACGCACCGGTTGGGCTGGTTTGGGACGTGCTTACCGGGGTTGAAAGATACGATGAATGGAACCCGTTCACACCCCAGGCCCGCACAGATTTCAGGATTGGCTCACCCGCGCAACTCAAAGTGCGGATGGGTCCTGCAAGAATGAAAATCACCGAAACCGTGTGCGCATTCGAAAAGCCCCGGCTGATCGCCTGGAGCAAGATGTTCGGGACACGCTGGCTGCTGTTCGCCGTGCGCGAGCAACACCTCGAGCCCATGGGCGACGGTCGCTGCGCGTATCACAATACGGACCGACTGACCGGTGTACTGGCCCCGCTGGTCTGGCTGAGCTTCGGGCCCTACATGCGCCGCGGCTTCAGCGACGTGGGCACGGCCCTGAAATACCACGCGGAATCCCTGTACGCACAGAACCGTCCAGGCGGCACTCCTGGCTAGGCCGGCTACATTCATCCTGTCGCTACTGCCGGAACAATCTTCCGGTTCGGACCAGGCCTGTTCAGCCCGTCTGGTGAATTCAGCTGGCCCGTGCCCGCGGGCAGGACCGGTTATTGATCCCGGTTCAGAACCTTCTTGAATAGCTTGCCTCCAGCTCAAACTGGCTCATCTCCACCTCGACTGCTTGCGTGGGATCGAACGGGCTTTGACCCCTCTGCCTGCCTCTCGGAGAGTACATCACGGAAAAATTCAGTTCCCGTTCCCCAGGCAGTTTCCTGGTCAAGCCCAGCGTATAGTGCTCTTCTGAAGTGGCCGGTGCCAGGATATTGAACAGCACCTCACTGCGCTGGATCGGGTGCTCGGTAAAGCTGGCGCCTGCACGCAATTCCAGGTTTGGAGACACCGAGTACTGTACGCCAAGCTTGTACACTTCCATGTCATTCCAGCCGAACCCTGCCCCGTTGTCGCCACCCAGGCAGCTCTCGGGGTCGGTTCCGCCGAGCGCCGGACAGTCGAACAGGTTCGAGAGCGGATTGGCCAGTGAGTCAATCTTGCTGTACCAGATTTTCTGGAAGTCGAACACGAATGTCCAGTCGCTGTCCGGGCGCAGGGCAAGGCCCAGTGTCATGGTCGGTGGCACATCAAAATCGCCGTCCTCTGCCAGCAGGCTGGCATAATCGTCGAACTCGCTCATGTAGATGCGTGACTGGTAGGACCCTCCCAGTGTCAGGTAGGGGACAGGGCTCCACAGGATGCCACCCTTTACTCCGTAACCGAACGACAGTTCCCTGCCCTTGTCAGTGAGATCATCGGGCAGCACCGTTCCTGCGCTTCGCACGAAATCCTCGGTGTACCCGGCAAATGCAGACAATCCCTTGACGCGAACATACTGAAGGCCAAAAACAGGGCCCACACCATACGAGAAGCGTTCATTGACTTTTCGGGAATAGGTCAACGCCAGGAAATTCTGGGCCAGGTCCACGCCTGTCGTTCCCGCTCCGTAGGTTCCCGGGAACGTCCCGGTCATGCCAGGGCCTGGTCCGTCCGGGTCAAAGCTTGCGGTCCCGCCGTGCCACACCGTGTTCATGCCTCCATTGGCAAACGACGTGATTCCGATTGAACTCTGCGGACCCAGCGGGTGGTTATATCCAATATGAGGAACCAAGAAAGATTTGCGGTCACTCTCGATATCGTTGGGGCCGACAGTAAACGCACCCCCGGCACCGTTTGCCAGGCTGGTACTGCTTTCGTATTCCCGTTTCGGGATGAACAAGGCCAACCCGGCATCGAGCCTTTTCCCTAGCTGAGCCATGCCGGCAGGATTCGTTGCAGCTGTGATCGTGTCTTGCGGCAATGCAACCCCTGCACCGGACAGGCCCTTGTTCTTCGTCCCGTACCCGTAGACAAAATAACCGTTCGTAGCCATCGCAGACGGGATGACCAATGTGACCAAAAGGAAAATTGAAAAAGAAACCAATCTGTTCATGACGCAGTCCTTTGACTTGAAAGTTAATCCTCAAATGAGTCCGGAAAAGCAAATTTCCACAATGCCATGCAGTACACAAGATGGTTGCATGGCAATTTCAAGTGTCCCGTGACAGGGTGTCACGGGTCTCAATACACCAGCGAACCTTCAGTCCTGCAAATCCTGTAACAGCGATGCAGTATATATTGGGGCATGTCCGGGCATTTCAAGACTCTGGCCGAAACACCACAATGCCCGGGTCTGGTTACGAAGCGGAGACCAGAACACTCGCCAGGTATGCCAACCCAATGCATGGCATGAGATATACTACGGTATAAGTAGTGAAGAAGCGCTTATCAAATCACATAACCTGAAACCTTTCGAAGACGGATTTACGGAGAACTCCCATGCCTGGTAACAAAGAAAAACAAAAGCTGTCAGCCGTCAAAATAGGCAAATCAGTAGCCTTGGACCCCATCGCCTGGGCAATGGAAAAGAACACAAAGAGGAAAGTGCCCATTCTTCCCCTTCGCTTTGCTTACAGGGATAATGACACGGATGTTGAGATCGCCATAGGACTGCGTCTTGATCATGTGCAACAATTGCATGCGGAGATCGAGCACATGCTCCTTCAACAAAAACACCTTCTGCACTAGGTAAATGTGATTCGGATGCCTGGCTGGAAGACGAATCAAGGAGCCCGTTGAATGAACCAAAAACGTCGGCAGTTCCTCGCCCTGCTTGCTGCCCTGCCGATTTCAAAGGTAGTTCTGGCGCAAAGCCCCGGTACCTGGTCCGTGCATCAGGCACATGCTGCACTGCTGGAAGACCGGGTTCGGCTGATCGATATCAGAACCCGGGGTGAATGGCGCGATACCGGTGTTGCAAAGGGTGCCTGGCCGGTCAGCATGCATAACACGCGCTTTCCCAGTCGCCTGTCCATTGCCCGTGAACTGGCCGGAGACCGCCCCCTTGCCCTGATCTGTGCGACCGGCACCCGGTCTGGACTGGTGACGCGCGCCTTGCGACTCGCAGGCCACGAACGTTTCATCAATGTTCCTGAAGGCATGCTTGGTTCGGGCAGCGGTCCGGGTTGGGTCAAGGCTGGCCTGCCGGTCGTATCAATCGACGAGGCGCTGGCTGCCCTGCCCGATATGCTTGCCTGATCCTCTGTACCATGAAAACCTGCTGCAACGACCGAATGTTGCAATACTCAGTCCCCGAGATCGCGCATACGATCCTGGGCTGTATCTGATCGTTCACCCGTTATGCAACGCCTGCACGGTGCTGCTGCGGCCTCAGGGCCCAATTCCTACATTCTGATCTCTGCAGACACTGTGCCGAACACACCGAAGGCGTCCGAATACCTTATTCGGGCGGGAGTGTGGGGGTCACCGCTTGCAAAACTTTCCCCGACCGTCGCATAGCGTATTTTCGGAGCATGCGAAAGATACTCGACACCGGTCCCGATACGAAATGTCACCCTGTCACGGGTAGTAATGCTCAGGGAAGCCTGGAGGCTTAGGGTTGCTGCAAATTCCGAATCACTCGTTTTCAGATCAGTGGACACGTCCAGTACGGGAGAGGCTGATGACAACAGGGTCCTCTGTGACCCATGATATTCGGCATCGAGATAGTAGACTCCCAGTCTTCCGTCAACCATGATATTCCAGCGCTTCCTGAACGGAACGTCCGTCCTGGTGCCGATGACTGCGCCGTAATACGAGGCTTCCAAATCCTCCTCCAGCGTCAGGTTGTTAACGGACGGGAGCCGGTTGGACTCGTAGGCAAATGTCCCGGTTTCCTGGTCCAGCCGCTTGAAGCTTGGCCCGATAAAGAACAGGGTCTGAGCCCGGTCTGTCTGCCTGGCAAACGTACTGGTGACAAGGTCAAGACCATAGAAGTCAACCTCTCTTTTCGTACGGATCCGGATGGGATCCCCCCACGCAAAATTGGGAGAGCCGAAAGGCATGGCACCGCCGTCTATCTTACCGATCCAGCCGACTGACCTGACCTGCGGATCGTTTTTTATCAATGCAACGAGATACTGTTCAGTCTCTGCGGTAAGGCACATTTCACCCTCTATCCCTCCCGGACAGTACTGCTCCAGAAACTCGCTGCGTACGTCGGTCCATGGGTCAGGATCCTCGCTGTAATCGCTGACCTGCCTGGACGTGTAGGAAGTGAAAAACCCGCTTAACTCGATTAGCGGGATATTTCCAAACGGGTCATATTCCCTGCCGGCAGCGAAGGTGACCAGTGCTCCATCCTCAAACTCCGCATCGTAGTGGTCAAGAAACCCGACGACTTCCTCCCGGCCGTTTGTTCTGATAAACGGGCTTGTCTCGGACAGGTCCAGAAAAAATACTCCCCCGCCAACCCTGGCATACATTTTTCCGGCTGAGGTGTCCGGTGCGGCCGCATCAGCCTGAAGGCACAGCAGGAGAAAAACTGGGAAAGCCATCAGGATGACTTTCCACCACCCTGGGAATACTCTTTCAAGGAACACTCGGTTTACGCCTGGTCCAGCCGCTTGATGTCATGCAAGGGTAGCCTGCAGATTCACACAAATCCATAGCGAGGCCAATAAAGGGTCGAATCACCGGTTTCGCACTCAAAAGCGTTTCATGTGTAGAGGCAGGACAGCAGTGAAACCCCATCCAGACATGATTGAACAGACAGTTCATCACTCCGGGTCAAATCACTGGCTGCCACATACCATGATTGCCTTTTTCTCCAGAAATTCCTCAAGGCCATATCGACCCCATTCCCGGCCATTTCCGGATTGCTTGTATCCGCCAAATGGCGCTCTGAAATCGTGACAAACTCCGTTGATATGGACGTTTCCGGTCCGGATGCGGCGCGCGACTGCATAAGCACGTTCTGGATCGGCTGACGACACATAGCCCGACAACCCGTATATCGAATCGTTGGCAATCCGCACGGCATCGTCCTCATCCGTATAACCGATGAGGGACAGAACCGGGCCAAAGATTTCCTGACGTGCAATAGACATGTCATTGGTTACGTGGGAAAACACTGTAGGTTTCACGTAGTAACCAATTTTCAGCCCGTCAGGACGACCCGTTCCACCTGTCTCCAGTCGAGCGCCTTCGTCAATACCTGCTTGAACCAGGTTCTGAATCCGCTCGAACTGCTTGCGTGAAACCACGGGGCCGATCGTGGTATCCGATGCATTCGGATCGCCAACTCTCACTTTTTCAGCCGCCGCCTTGGCAATAGTCGCGGCCTCATCCATGCGGGACTCCGGTACGAGCATTCGAGTCGGCGCAATACAGGATTGACCGGAGTTCGTGCACATCGAGAAGAGACCTCGAGCAATCGCTTGCTCAAAGTTCGCGTCATCAAGCAGGATATTGGCAGATTTCCCGCCTAACTCTTGTGCCACCCGCTTGACGGTGGACGCAGCGTTTCGAGCGACTTCGATTCCTGCCCGTGTCGAGCCAGTGAACGAAACCATGTCAATATCAGGATGCGATGAAAGGGCGGCTCCGACTGTCGAACCATCGCCATTTACGAGATTGAACACCCCCGCAGGTACGCCGGCGGCATCCAGCATTTCGGCAAACAGAATCGCATTGAACGGAGCGACCTCCGAGGGCTTTAGAACCATGGTACACCCTGCCGCCAGTGCCGGGGCAACCTTGCAAGTAATCTGGTTCATCGGCCAGTTCCACGGGGTGATCAGTCCACATACACCTGCGGGCTCATGAATGACCCAAAAAGAACCTACATCTTCCTCGAATTCGAACTCGCGCAGGACTTCAAGTGTCGTTTCGAGGTGCTCCAGACCCATAGGAACCTGTTCCTCAATGGCAAGCTTTTGGGGCGCTCCCATTTCTTCACTGATCATCGCGGCAATATCGCTAAAATTTGCCTTGTACTGACCGATGATTCGTTCCAACAGCTCAATTCGCTCTTCGCGTGACGTTTGTGAATACGAGTTGAACGCGGCTTGAGCTGCGGCAACGGCATTGTCTACATCTTCCTGACTACCCATAGCAACGGTGCCAATCGCTTTTTCCGTTGCAGGGTTAATGACATCCAGGGCAGCACTCGTGGATGGGTTGACCCACTTGCCATTGATGTAAAACTGAGTTCGGTTACTCACAACTGCCTCACTAGCTTCCGCAGGAAGCTGTCCTGCCACCCCAAAACCTCATCCGCTTTTGGTGTGAACCTCTCATGGCGGAGAACCGCCCAGTCCTGATATCACCCGAATGCGAATCTGGCAAGTCATGCAGGCTTCAAGCCCTCATGCTGACGTGTCAGGCCCCTGTGTGTACGTACCAGGCTCTGTGAGAGAGCTGGAGCGATAGTTTCCGTAACAGGTGGCCGTTGATCCAGTAACTGATGAGGCAGGATGTAGTGGTATTGATGTACCTACCAGTTCAGGTCGCCGTGCAGCATGACACTGTGGTGGCTTTTGCCATGTACTGGCTGGTCGTGCACCCCTTCCAGGCTGATTCTGAGCGAGGTCCCGATGTCAAACCGGCTGCCCAGACTCAGACGCCGTGACCCATCCCCGGACAGCAGCATGTCGGTGTACGGAGTCAACACGCCCTGGCCATCCCATGCTGAGCCAATGCCATAGGCCAGCCGTGCATTCACGCGTCCCGCTGCCTGGTTGGCCAGTGCCACTCCCCCGGTGTCCCACAAGCGTTGCACGCCGCTGGCTGTATGACCCCACGCAGGCTGCACCATAAGCGCAAGCCCCACGCCTGCTGCACCTGGATCAAGTTGCACCAGCCCACTCATGCCCCACTCATCGTAATCGTCGCTATGGTTCAGCAGTGTCCGGGCTCGTCCCTCGACCGTCAGCCCGCTCTCCGGATCGTTATAACGCAGGCCGCCCCCGGCCTCGATACTGCTGCCGGTATCCCCGTCTCCTCCATCATGCCGCACACCTAACTCCAGCGAGGGAGTCAACGTTGCCCCCGAGGCAAGCTTCTGGACGTGGGCTCCTTCGATCAAAAGCCGCTGCCGGCTGGCATTCAAGTTCATGCTCTCCAGGGTCCCGGAACCATCAATGTCGGCCCAGGTGAACGCCGCCTCAGCCTTGAGCCTCAGGGTCGTGGCATCGGCTTCATACAGCAGTCCATTGATTCCTGCCGCGACCATTTGCTGGTCCATGTCACTGTCTTCCTTTTCCGCAGACTGGTCATTCACCTCCACTTCGCCCCAGCCATAACCGGCTGCAGCCCACAAGTTCATCCTCTCCGAGGCCTGCCAGCCCACGTAGGGGTTGATGCTCGTCAGGGTGGTCTTGGACTTGCCCGTGACATTGCTCTCGTCCCGGTAATCGACCATGCCTTGTGCCCACGCAACCGAAACACCTGCCAGCAGGTCTGTCCTCAGCCTAGTGTCGATCCCGAGGTGGGCACTGACCACGTCACCATCGTAGTCCAGCTGCCGGTCGCCGCCATCGAAGTCACGGTAGTCTCCACTGCCCCATATCGACAGGTCCCCGAACAGGCCACCTGAAGAACCCGTCCCGTCAAGCGGGAGGGTGAAGGACGAACTCGCAAACAGCCGGCCCAGATCGAAGGTGCCGGTCCCCAGGGCCTGGCCATTTGCCAGCAGGGCATCGTAGAGCGTGGAGGCGCCGCCGAGGCTGAACGCTTTGGCCGGCGGTGCGCCGGAGTTCGCCTGCTGAATGCGGGTCGAGACGGCATCCACCGTACTCGCAGTCATGGCACGCATCACCTGGGGCAATACGTCTTTGATCGCCTTGTTCTGGCGCGCGGCCACTACCTCAGGTGAACTCTGGTAAAAGCCTGATCCGACAATAACACTATTTGGAGAAAGGCTTCCATCAGCCCTACGGATTTGGAACTCACGGGCATAGCCCACCTTGGGAATGTCGGCACTGTCAGTGTCGTCTGAGGGATCGTCGAAGTAGTATTCCACGAAGCCGCCTTCCGGGCTGCTGGTCGCAGCCTCAATCACTTGGGGCAGCACGAACTCCCCGGTCACCACATCCCGAACGGTCGGCACCAAGGGACGAATCTCGAACCGGTCCGGAAACGCCCCGTGAAACAGGATGATGTTGCTGTTACGATCCAGAACGTAGACGTACACGGAGCCGTGTCTCCAGGGCCCGTTCGGATCCCGCAAGGCAACCTTGGCTTTTGAAATGGCTTCTCGACCGCCAGTCTCTCGCAGTCTGAGAAAGTAGTTCCCCGCTTCCGTGACGAAGGCCTTCAAGGTGCTGCGATCCACCACGTTCGCAGCAGTAACGGCCGGGTCACCGTAATCGATGGGTTCCTGAGCCAGATGGGATGAGGTAAGGTCAAACCCCGCCAGCAGTATCATCGGGCTCGCCTGGCGAGCCCGGTTGTAGACACTGGCATAGCCTTTGGCACCTGGTATGCCCGGCCGTATACCTGGTATGGGAGCAGTCGCATCGAACGAGGCATGCGGTTCTTGCGACAATGTTCTCAGGATGGCAGCCGGGTTGGTCAAATCCGCTTGGGAGACTCCCAGCGAAGTAAGAATTCTTGCAAGAATCGCGCGATTGAGGAGTCTGCCCGACAACGCCATTTCCCTGGTGTGCACGAACACCCTGCCATCAGGCGTCAGCTGCACCAGGTAGGTGGAACCGGAACGCCAAGGACCCCCATCCTGCCTGATAAGGCATCCGAAGTGGTACGCTTGCTGTAAACTTTCCTGGGATACACGCTTGAAATGATCTCTCGCAACCAGCGCAAAGTCCATGAGGCTTGCGCTGCCACTTTCCACCTGTTGGGCAGTTACCCGCGGGTCCGCAGGCTGAACCAGGCCAGGAGAGAGTGGACAAGCTTCATGCATCTGCGCCGAGGCGGTATTCGTTCCGGAAAATACACCGGTCAGTACAAGCAGGCCGAACAAAAGAATCTTCAACCTCGAAGTGGGAAGTGTTCCGGTTTCCATGCTTGATGCCCCTTATGTTTGGAATAGCGAGAATATCAGAATTCACAAAAACTTTACAATGAAGCGCACTACACCCGTCAAGCTTCCTGTATCGGTGCCGGGTCCTGTGAGAGAACTGGAGTGAAGGCCATGCCCCAAAAGCTCTTCCGCTTGAGTGAATAACTTCCCTTTAATTGCAACAGCTCTGTCGAACAAACTTGACAGCCTGAATCCCAGATATGATCAGTCCTATAAAATCACTGTTTTCCTTTACGCGGACATCGCTGCTTCGACATCTCTTCAAATTCTGCAAGTTGTTCTTCGGTCAACACCTCTTTGAGTTGAGCATGTGTGCCAGCACGCAGTTCTTTAAAGAAGCTTTTCTTCTTTTCGCGCTTGGTTTGCATGATTTCTCGAAATTGAGCTTCCTGTTCAGAGGTAAGTTCAAGTTTTTCGGCCATACTATCCATGTGCCCGCCATGATCGGCGGATACAGAGGCTGTTCCTGCGACAAGTACTGTGGCAACAAGTAAACAGGGAATGACTTTTTTCACGAGATTCTCCTTTACTTTAATTCTCAAATGAATGTATCAACCAACATGACTAGGCTGCACCTTGCATAAAGTAATGTCAAACCTCCTGGCTATATTCCAAGTTTAAGAGAGTTGCAGCGATATGGGACATGAGAATTTCGCGTTCAGACCCGAATCAAGTTCTGGGAGGCAGGGTATCGATTTATCTTGCTCATGAAACGCAATCTCATTATCACACTTGGCACCCTTCACATTTGGGCTGAGACCAGAAAAATTTATAACAATCTAAGTAAGTATGGTCACTAATATACTTGTATAATAGGATAATACAGACAGAAGAATCTTTACCTGACAAGAGGATACTACCGTGTACAGAAGTATCGTTGTTTTATTAGAAGACAAGGCAGATCACGCCAGCTTGATCAGAGCTGCAACAAACTTGGCCCAGGTTGGTGATGGTCACATTTCAGCAGTTTACGTAGTGCCATTGACCTCAACAATGTTCAGTATGCCGGATGTCGTAAACGTAGAGTCTTTTCGAAACAGGGCTAATGAAGTTCATGAGCACTTTGAATCAGCCCTGAAAGCAGCAAATTTAAAAGGGAGCTGGCATTATACGGAAGGCGGGGATGTAGTTGCTGAAGTAGCTCAACAAAGCCTCTTTGCAGATATAGTTCTGCTTCGTCGAAACAAACACAATCACAAGGTGGTAGACAAGGTTCTGCTGACAGCCGGTTGCCCGGCATTGCTGTTACCCCCCGCAGAACTTCCAAGCATAAGCTTTGACCGCATATTGGTTGCATGGAAAAGCACTCGAGAAGCAGCACGAGCATTACATGACACTCTCCCGCTCTTGCACCAGGCGAATGATATCGTGATTGCAGCGCTTGGAGAGCTAAGCGATCATGAAAAACAGTCACTGACCTCATACCTGACCGCACACGGTATCGATGCGAAAATAGAGCAGCATACAGTTGAAGACCCGTACACAGAACCCAGCCTCTTGCGCGATATTGAAAAATCGGTCGGCCGCAGGCTCCTTGCACTGGCAAAACAAGAGAACAGGGACTTGATCGTAATGGGTGCTTACGGACACTCACGGTTCAGTGAAGCCATTTTGAGCGGAGTGACCAATCTTGTATCACAAATGGCCGAGATTCCTGTACTGATGTCACACTAGCCAGGTACCCTCACTCGTCTCTATACAATCAAGGCTCTTCCCGCCATGTCAAACCCTCCGGGCATGTTCCAGGTGTCGAGAGAGCTGAAGCGATAGTTTTTCGTAGAAACAGTCGGTTATCCAGGGATCGACCGGAATTGCAAGGGGTGCCTGATGAAGCTTGAAAAGCCGAGAGCAGAGTGTGTCTGTATGTCGGGCCAAGGTTACTAACTATTTGTAAGTCCTCATATGCAGGATCGATATTTGACCGTTTCAGCGGCAATGAGACACAGGAATTCGATGAGAATTCCACTCCTGCTGCTCATCTTCCTCCTGCTTTGCCTTCAAGTGAATGCCGCTTCCCCTGATGCTTCAGCTGAAGATTTTTATATCAAGGCAGGCGCAGGCATTCACTTGCTGGACCTGCCGGAGTCCAGCCCGTTCATCCGAACCAACGGCCGGGAAGAGGCCCTTGGTTTTCTGGATCACTATGATGGCAGGGATGATGGGGCACGGGTTTCCCTTACCCTCGGCAAGGCACATGGCCACCGGTTTACCGAGCTGCGCGGTTTTCGGACCTCTTATACTTCCAGGCATACCCGCGAGTACCGCGAAGATCCCGCTCCATGGGCGGAGGTCCGCACCCGGTTCCAAGACCGGCACTGTCCGCCGGGTGCGGCGATCGGGGAGTGCATCACCCCGCATACCCAGAGACACTTGCTTGATTTGATCCATGATGATCCGCACGTTCGGGCGGTGGGCTGGATCGGAAGGATCGATGGTGGAGCCATGCCGTTCGGCTCGGCCATTTTTGCCTGGGGCGATCCCGTCCGTATCCGTACGAAAAGGGAGGTGGATTTTTTTGGGCTGGACCTGGTCACTGGAAAGCAGCCTGAACCGGCAGCCCGGTCCAGCGCCTCGATCTCCCTTGGACCCAGCTACAAGAGACTGCGCCAGGACATCAAGACGTTCGCCTATGAATCCAACCGCCCTGCCACAATCAACAATCTCACGCTCAGCGAAGATCTGGACGCCGACTACTATGGCGGTGCAATCGGCACCAAGATGAACCTTCCGCTTCGACCAGACTGGAACCTCGCCCTGGACAGCACACTGGGAGTCTACTACCTGGACGCGGACTACCAAGGCGCCCAGCGCACGTTCATATCGTCGGGCACGTTTGCGATGGATGAAGTCACGGACTATCGCACCAATGATACCCGATGGGCCGTTACTCTCAGTCTGCAGACCTCGTTGATTTTCTCGTATTCCAGGAACGTGACCTTTCGTGTTGGCGCAGGCATGGAGTATCTGTCGGATGTCCCGAAAATGCGTTATGCAGAACCGGGAGAGCGCTTCGGTCCCGGGGATCCCCACTCGCCTGCACGCATTGAATACTCGGACGCATTCGGCTATTTCGGCTCCATTTACGTGGAGTTCAAAGGGAAGTAGTGTTTGCTGAGACAATGTCCACCAATATCGATATGCAGGCACGGTTTCGGAGTCGACCTGCAACACCGGGGACCGGACAAGGCCGAGCGGCCCCTGGACACATCGACATGCTTCGCGTACAAGCGGGTGGCAAATTTCCTGCCTGCAGGCGCCTACTGAAACACGAGCCATTCCCATGAACACCTTTTGCACGTCGCGCCACAGTCACGCAGCCGGTCTCGTGCTTGCCACCGGGGTGATGCTGGCGGTCTTTACAGGCATGGCTCACGCACAGCCTGCCCGCAATCCGGAGGCAACGTATGCCGGGTTGTTCACCGGGTCGGCCTGGACGGACAACCGGATCGAGGATGTAGAGGGCTTTGCCAACTGGGGTGTGCCCGGCTGGTCGCTTGACTACCATGACTCAGGGCTGGTGTTCGGCGTGCTGGCCGGACGCAAGCTTGAGCTCGCAGGCATACCGTTGCGCCTCGAGGTTGACGGCATGCTCGGGGACATGACGGCTCGCTCGAACCGGGTGGACCCCGAGGGCTTGGATGAAACGGTCGAGGTGGAATTTCGCTGGGTGGCCAGTGCGCGGGTGGGCGTGGAACATGCGATGGGACCGGTATTACTCTTTGCCACTGCCGGGATGGCACTGTCCAGGGTCAACCGCTCGGTCACCGACATCGATTCAGGACGTGATATTGCCCCCCATGTCGACCCGGACGATTCCTTTAGCGATCACACGACCGAGGTAGGCTGGGTGGCCGGGGCAGGACTGGAAACCCACTTGACCAGGGCCTGGGACGTGCGCCTGGAGGGCCTGTACATGGATTTTGGGCGCAGCACCCACCACGTGAACCATTCCGGCAATAACCGCTGCGGACCCGGCGGCCTGCATAAGCCCTGTCCCTACAAGATCGACAACGCGCTCGGGGTAATCCGCCTGGCAATCACCTACCGGTTCGGTCACCCGTGAAAACAGCTCAAGGGCATATTTTAGGTGCACGCTTATCCAGATCAAGCAGCCTGAAGTAATTCTCGCCAAGAGCGATATTCCTGAATGCATCGTCGTCAAGATGACGGATGATCCGGCTGGTCACCTCGAGCTCTGCCCGGTACACCTCGAAACTCTTGTTGCTGGACGCCAAAAAGTCCGATCCGGGCAGAATGCGGTCTGAATAAGCGTTCAGAAAGGGAATGTACTGCGCACGCAACCCGGGGTCCGAGAAGTAATGGTCATCTATCACCCGCCAGGCGATGTCAAGCATCAGTTTCGGATAGCGGTCAAGCAGGGACTGCAGGATCGCGATGTGCCGGTCCGCTTCGATTGTGGTCAGCTCGCGAGACAGGCCAAGGTGCATCCAGATGATTTTATTGTCCGGGTACAGGCGCAACGCCTCTTCGATCCAGGGCAGGTAGCGGGTGGGTTCCTCGTTACTTCCAAGATCCGAGTGGATAGCGATGGGCATATCGCGCTTGCGCAGCTCGGCCATGAACGGCTCCCATTTCGCGATCTTGGATATGGGAATGGCAAGACGGTGGTTGCCAAACAGCGCCTGCTTCACCATGTTGACTTCACCCATCCATTTGAACAGCCCGGGAAACTCCCTGTCCAGCAGCCGCATGCCATCGAGCACGGTATCCGGCTGGCCAAGGTTTGGAAAGCTCATGGACAGTGTCATATGGACCGTTCCCGAGCCCTTGGATATGTAATTCACGGCGTTAAAGAAGTCATTCTTTAACGTAGGCATTACCGGCGTACCGGGACAGTCAAGATAGTATGTACATGATGATGAAATTGGCAACATCTGGCCGATGCCATACACCGTTGCGTACTGCACACCGGCTTTTTCAAGATATTGAACTACCTCCTCGAATGGCAGTGCCCTGCCTCCAAACGGACGGAAGTGCAAGTGGGCATCTACGACTGCCGTACTAGGCTGCACGGTCCTGTCGTAGCAAGTGATGGTTTCACCATCAACTGTTTCCGAAGTGGCACCCGCCTCCAGCCCGGCAAAGGTAAATACAGCGCTAGCGGCAAAGGTTATGACCAGCGAGATGATCTTCATGATGTGATGCTACCGGATTTGTCAAGGCTTGGCATAGACCCTTTGTGCTTGAAATTTTAACTATAGGTGGACTTCCAAAATTGGGATACAGTAGTCAGGTGATTCCAATTGTAAACCAAGGTGGCTTATCGCATCAGCTACGGGCCTGCCAGTATCACCGCATTCGACCTCGCTCACTCGCTGGATCAACGACCGCCTGTGCCGGAAACTATCGCTCCAACTCTCTCACTAACACGGGTACATACCCAAGGGCTTGACAGTACAAACAACTTGCGACAGACCATATCGTTCCATTGCAGACGAAGACAGACAGAAACTGAGCAAAAAAGTACTATAGGTCGTCCCGTTCAAGTTTTGGTAAGCCAGTATTACGACTCAAAGCAGACTTAGGCAGGTTGTCTTGTTAAGTGCCCTCATGGTCGTGGCACTCTTTACCTACTTTTTCTTTTTCTATATGCCAAAAAACCAGGATGCAAAACGCAACTCGATCCACTTGACTCCCGTTGCAATCGACCCGCATACACAAAAATTTCACAATTCCCTGTTTATTGCAGACCTGCATGCAGACTCCTTGCTTTGGGCCCGTGATTTAAGAAACAGGCACAGCTATGGACATGTCGATGTCCCCCGCATGCTGGAAGGAAATCTTGGCCTGCAGCTTTTCTCCATTGTCACCAAGGTGCCAAAAAACCTGAATTTGTTTAGGAATGACGATCGCACGGACAACATCAGGTTACTGTCCATTGCCCAGCGCTGGCCTGTAAACACATGGAACAGCCTGTACGAACGCGCAATATACCAATCGCAAAAACTCCATGATTTGGAGGCTGCCGTACCTTCTTTTCGTATCATCAGATATCAAGAGGATTTACAGCAGTTCATCGAAGACAAGCAGTCACGAGGTAGACTTGCTGCCGGAATTCTGAGCCTGGAAGGTGGGCATGCCTTGGAAGGTGACCTGGAGAATGTTGAAAGACTGTTTGATGCAGGAATCAGGATCATCGGCTTTGCTCATCTGTTCGACAACCGCTTGGGCGGTTCTGCACATGGCCTGGAAAAAGGAGGAATCACAGAGTTCGGACTCGAGGTATTGAAGGAAATGGAACGACTGAACATTCTCATCGATATCTCCCATGCATCCCCTGCATTAATCGATGACATATTTAAACACTCTACCCGCCCTGTCATAGCCACTCATACGGGCGTTACAGCCATTTGTGATCACTCACCGAGAAATCTCGCCGACGGGCAAATCAAACAGATTGCTGAAAGCAAAGGGGTCGTTGGAGTCGGGTTTTGGACAGATGCAGTTTGTACCTCAGATGTCACGGGCATAATCGACACCGTCCGGCACGTCATTGACCTCGTTGGCGAGGATCATGTGGCCCTAGGCTCAGATTTCGATGGCAATGTACAAACCCCCTTTGATGTGGCCAACATGATTGATTTAACCCAGGCCTTGCTGGATGCAGGGTTCACAGAGCCACAAATAAGAAAGGTGATGGGAGATAACGTAAGACGCCTCTTGCTGGAAAATTTGCCTTCAATGATTCGCTGAATTTTAAATACAGCATAAGTTGATGCGGCCGCAAAGCTGAATACCCAATGGACAGATGTATAGATTCAAAATCTTTCACGCTGTATTTCCTAGATTCGCTCTGTAGTGTATGCTGCACAAGCATCATGGGTTTAGAAACGCATTCCGGCTCCTACATCAGTTCCATCCATGACTACTAAACTTCTCAGTGCAGGCTTGGCAATCGCAGTTTTGCTCCTCCTAGCCTCGTGTGCGACGATCAAATTGTCTGGGGACGGGGCAAAAGCTCGCGTCCTGAATTTGGACGAAGTAAATAGCTGTCAGAAAAGTGGAACCACAACAGTCCGCGTCAACCAGAAAATTCTGAACGTTGTCCCGAAACAGTCATCCAGTGTTGCAAAACAACTTCAGATACTGGCCCGAAACAGTGCCATTCACATGGGTGGAGACACGGTTGTACCAATCACAAGTGTAGAGAACGGACAGCAGGTTTTTGCAATCTTTCGCTGTATCCCGTGATCTTGAGGCTTTTTTCTGCCTTCCCGTCATTGGGCTCGAAGACTGGGAAGCGATAGCTTACGGGAGTACTCCCTGGGCCGGGATTGTGAACCGGGCGGTCCGGGAATACGGGGCTCCGCGCACGATCCGGGGACAGGCAAAAATCCCGAGTCTGTGAAAGGGGTGGACTTGTGGGCCTATGCCAACGGGGTGGCTCTGGACTTCTCACTTCCCGGAAAGCCCACGGGCCATGCATGTATCGAGTCATTGAATGCGGGAATCACATGCCCTGGCCCGCAGAGCTGGCCAGCAGTGTCCCGACCAGCCACACGGTGCCACCGATCATGCAGAATATGATGAGCGCTGCCAAGGTCTGCCAGATATAGTCCCAGACCCTGCGCCTGAGGCTCTTGACTTGACGCTTGAACAGGATTGGCTGGTTGCGTTCGTCCAGGTCTACATGGTCCCAGATATAACGTCCCCGCCTGGTGTACTTGATGGCCATCTGAAACAAGCGTGCGCCAGCTTCACCCGTTGAGAAGCGGCACTCGAAGAACACCAGGCTTCACCGGCGCACAACCCTATTTTTCATTTTCCTGCAAGCCGGGGTAATCCGGATGCATGGTGATGTGTAACGCGCAGCCATCTTCATCTACGAACCAGCCGTAATGGGTATCCAGCCCAAAGTCAGAAAAACGCATGTAGTTACCCGCGGCGTCTCTGCGCCATACCCTGGGTGAATACTCCGGGATTTTCGGGGCGGCTTCCCATGCCTTCAGCTTCAGTTTCGTCAGGATCATCCCCCTTTTGTCACGAAGGCCGCTTTCAAGCCATCTGACCGAACCCAGGAGTACCCCGCTGAATCCAGGCAGGAGCCCAGACTTGGCGTCTACGTCTGCCTGGGGTTTATGCCAGCTACAGTGCTTCGCTGCGTTGATCAGCCAGTCGTTTTCCAGGCAATCAACTTGACATCCGCAGCCACCTCCACTGGCTAGAACTGCTTTGGGCAGCACACCTGTCAAGATCAGTGCTATAGCAAATACGCCGGTCTGGATTCATAACGGTTTCCCAGATTTCACGTGGCACTTGCTCTACTCGATTCGTGGACAAGAGCAAAAGCTGCCTCTCGGCACAGATGCTCGACAGCCACAGAGTTTGCGGAGCAACAGCTACTTCACACCAGGCGCATCCTGTTGCTGAACCTTTTTAACCTTCTTCACGCGGCATGCCTGTGAACAGGCCACGGCAAACAAGCAGTGATTACTATCGACTTTAGCAAAATCTTTATGAACTTGTTGTGACATATATGGGAAATATCGTGATTATTATATGAACCTACATGAAAACGGGGTTGCAGCCAGCTCCTGACCCCAGTGAGATTAGGCAATGGAAAAATTCGGGTGTACTGCAAGCATGTGGCCTCAGACCAAGCCCGTACACATACCAGCGCCCCTACGACAAAACCATGACACCCTCATTAGGAGACGCCGCTGCAAAATGCCTACCGTGACCGAGGAACATTCACGCCAGCGCATCACGGTTAAGACACGGTTACAGTTGACTTCTCATTTCTGGAGGCCTTGAGTGAGCGTTTTGTTTGACCCGGACAGCGATACGAAAACGGGTACAACAAACGCTTCTATGGCGCTCTCCGGATGATACGCTGGATACGGATGCCTTTAGCTCACTGACAAGCAGACATCATGATTGCACAGTGGCTCAATCAGGCCCATCACTCCTGGCCCCACCCGAACAGGAGAGGTCTTTACTCCTCAACCGGTAGGACCATGCGGTAGCCGATCCCGCGTACTGTAGCAATATAGGTTGGACTGGATGCATCATCACCCAGTTTGTGACGCAGTTTTTTTACGAAAGCACGCACTACCTCCGGGTCACTTGTCTTGCGACCGCGCCATACCTGATGCAGTAAAGATTCGTAACTCATGACATGTCCTGCATTAAGGGAAAGTATGCTGAGCAAATTGAACTCAGTGGCCGTCAACTCCAGCAGGCTACCTGCCACAGTCGCTTGGCGTTGCTCATAGTGGATGACTAAATCCCCCAGTTGGAAGGGCTCGGGCTTGTGCTGCCTGCGCAAGACTGCAGAGACCCTTGCCGTGAGTTCTGTTGGTGAGAAAGGCTTGACGATGTAGTCGACAGCACCTGCCCCCAGAGCCTTCGCGATCGTCTCGTCCCGACCGTATCCGGAGATGAAAATGACCGGTATGTTGCCAAGTTCAGGAACAGTTTCCATCAACTCGATGCCATCCCGTTCGGGTAGCAGCAGGTCCAGCAGGACCAGTTGGGGCTTCTCTGTTTTTATAAGATGGGAAAGATCCGCTGAATCGCCCGTCACAAGCGGGGCGTAGCCCGCCGCAGAAAGTGCATCTCTTACATAGCGTAGTATCTGAGGGTCGTCGTCCACTACCAGAATACGTTGGAGATTCTCATCTTCTTCCTGCAGGCGCGTACCTGCCTGGTGTCTGACCGTTGATACACCATCGCTGGCCTCCTCTACTATTGGAATGGTAAAGGTAAACAGTGCACCTTGGCCTGTGCCTCCACTCTCTGCCCGGATACGCCCCCCGTGTGCCTCGACCAGTCCTTTGCAGATCGCCAGACCCAAGCCAGTTCTCACGGCACTGGGTTCGCCATCGCGACCTGCTACATCGGCATGCTTGCTGAACAGGTAAGGCAACCGATCGGACGGGATACCTCGGCCTTTATCTGAAACAGAAATCGTAACGTGCACGCCATCGAGTACCGCGCTGACCTGGATAGGTGACGACTCGGGAGAGTGCTTGGCAGCATTGGAAAAAAGGTTGCTTAGGACCTGGACGATGCGTTGCCGATCAGCCATTACACGAGGCAGATCGGGTGGGAGATCTATGTGGAGGGTGTGTCGGCCACCACTACTTATGAATGTATTTCTTGCCCGGTCCACCAGATCAGCAACTTCTGAAGGCTCGGGTTCAACCATCAACGTACCGGCCTGGATACTGCCTGCATCCAATAGATCACTGATGAGACCCCGCATATGGTCGGCCTGCCGGTCGATGATGTGGAAGAGTTGCCGCATCTCGGCCTGAGGAAGTGGCGACCCTGCACCTAGCACGGAGGCCGTCGAGCCCTTGATGGAAGTGAGCGGTGTCCGTAACTCATGACTCACCATGCTCAAAAACTCGGCTCGCTGACGTTCAAGTTCCTCCAGTGGTGCCAGGTCCTGCATGGTGATGATCACCGATGTGGTCGTACCATCCTCGCCATGGACCGGTGTGGCATTGATCAGCGTTTTGACATTTCGCCCATCCGGGATGGAGAACACGACCTCTTCAGCGCGCACTATCCCGCTGGTGTTCAGTTCCCGCGCAAGCACAAACTCGTCGAGGGCAATCTCGCGTCCGTCGGCACGTGTGACGGTGATAAATTCCTGCAACTGCTCTATGGGGTAACCTGGTATTCGCAGATCCTCAACAATCCGTCTTGCCTCCTGATTGAAAGACATGGGCTTTAAGGTTGGGACATCGAAGACCACGACTCCGACCGGAGAGGTGTCGATCAGGGTCTCGAGGTTCGCACGCATTTGCTGTTCCTTCCGGTGTGTCCGCGCATTGGCAATGGCCGTTGCCGCCTGCGAAGCAAACAGTATGAGAATCTCTTCATCTTTGTCGTTGAACTCCTGTCCACTCTCCTTGTCGCCAAGATAAAAATTTCCGACATGCTCGCCTTGGTGGCACATCGGCATGCCCTGAAACGTCTGAGGGCACACCAGGTGGTCTAAGGAATAGCCGAGTGAACGGATAAAGGCGGGCATATCAGACACCCTCAGAGGTGACGCAAGATCGCGGAAGTGTTCGAACAGTCGCGGTCCGTCCGGCCAATTGACAAACTGCTGGTGCTCTTCCGGTGTGAGGCCGGAGGTGATGAAGTCCTGAACCTGTCCATCTTCATTGATGGTCGTGATCATGCCGTAACGGGCATTAGTCAGCGTACGGGCACTGTCGACCACCTCGTGCAGAACAGTGGTCTCTTCAAGGCTCGCACTGATACGCAGTATGGCTGAACTTAGCCCGGATATGCTCTGGCGCAGTATCTTGATCTCTTGCTTCAGTTCATCGAGATTTTCCACTGCTACCCTCCATTTGATCAGGAACTGATGACAGAGCTATTATCGAATATATTCATGCAATAATCACGGTATTACTCGTATATATCACATTAAATTCATAAATATTTTGCTAGAGTCGATGATGATCACTGCCTGTTTGCCATAGCCTGCTTGTGGGCGCGGGACATTACGAAGTTTAGAAAGGGAAACCACACACGGTACTTGCCATGTACAGCCGGCCTGAATCTTAAATACTCCGGGGTAATGTGGGCTGGCGGGTTGTTATGGTGGAATAGCTGTGCCTTTGCCTCCAGAAGCAAAATCAGCTTGGCACCGTGCCAGAAAAATCCATGACATGGATTCCAAGGTTTAGCGCAGGGATATCCACAACCATCACATCCGGTACAACGATTATGGCAAGGAAACCGATTACGGATGGTTTGTGGGCGAACATGGTGAAGCCGTGCATATCATCAATAAACGCAAATAGTTTTGAACTTAAAAAGCAAGGTAGATATTCGAAACACTGAAATTTACAACCTGCCCGCACGTTTGATTCACTGGATCATGGCCACAGGTTTTGTTTTCATGTGGGGGTGTGGCTACACTATGACTACTTGGGTGGAAGAAGATTCTGCGCTGGAAGAAATCCTGTTTGATTTGCATATCTCGGTCGGCGTGACCTTGTTGTTCCTGCTAATCTTGCGAATCGCTGTTAGACTGGCATATGCACCCCCGCCATTACCCGACACAATCCGGAGAATTGAACGAATCGGAGCACATGCGGGGCATGTTGCACTTTATATACTCCCTGCGGTAGTGATTGGCTTCGGGTGGGCGGAAGTCGATGTAGGTGGGCACCAGGTTCAATGGTTCGGTATCCCCGTGGCCAAGGTCTTTCCAACCGTGGAAGTATGGGAAGGACTGACTGAGACTCTGCACCGCTGGCTGGCCTATACCATGCTCAGCGTGGCCTTGGTGCATGTTGCTGCTGTTATCAAGCATCGCTGGATAGATCATCACGATATCCTGTATCGGATGATCTAGCACAGAACGGGCATTACGATATTCTAAGGTTGCGGACTAAGGTATAAAGCTCCGATATTTTACTAGGGTGTCAATGAACCTTTTGCGGACAGACTTAAACTTAAGAGCTATATTATTGTTATATATGAGTTTTTTAGTTTTTTATTTTTGGCTATACCGACAAAAGTACCGACAAAATCACATATACATCTTCAAAGTTCGAACACCCGCTTGTAAGAGGTTCTGATTCTGGTCGTGGGAACGCGACTATTTGACTACACGGTGGTTGCTTGACCCGTCTTGCACGTCATGCGTAGTTTACACTCACCACAAGACGGACTCCTATTTCTACATACCAGTGCACCAAGGTCCAATATCGCCCAGTTTATTTCTCTGGCTTGGTCGTGATCAACCACGTGGTGCGATAAAGCTTGCAAGTACGAGTCATGACGGATGTCCACGAGCATCCTAGGACCAAAGTAACGCTCAAGCACTCTGGCCATACTTGCATCGAGTAATGGCTTAGATCGATGTTGGCATAGTAGTTCGATTGCGTTTCCGATGTACTGCCCTACACCAGACAATGAATCTATCTGCTCGCGTCTCTGTGGGAACCGCCCGTTCCGGGCTACCATTTCATTAGCGAGTTGTTTCAACACGGGTGCCTTGCGTTGCCAAAGTCCTAGAGGCTTAAGGGCATTGCCGATCTCGGTCTTGGGAGCTTGTGCGAGTGCTTTCCAGTTAGGGAACTGGGAAAAGAAAACTCCGTAGTAATTACGAACAGTTTCTGCCTTGGTCCTTTGTAACAACAGTTCAGTTACAACAACGCGGTAATGGCTTTCCCTCGCTCGTCTCCACGGGAAACTTCTCCCGTGCTGGCCTGCCCACCCTAGAACTAGTTTCTGGAACAAGGAGATGTCGTCTTTAGAGATATTCAAATGGTTTTCGCTTGGTTCCACGTCTAGGTGTAACTTGATTATTATAGCACCGCGACTTGTTTGCGAGGGATTCACTCTAGTCGCATGCATGAAAGTACTACAACCAATCAATTAGTATTGTCTTGCTCTCCGTCTTTCAACACGTAATATGGGGTTCCCCGGATAAACTCCCCGTTGATGCCCAGACTTTTGTACAGACATTCATGTTGGCCTAGTTCCTGAATCCTTGACACGGTGCCATTATCCACCTCGGCTAACCCTATCCCTTTTAACTCGTTCACAGTGACGGTTGGTACCTGGTGGATGAACCAAGTCAACAAGGGCTCCCTGTAATTCGTATGGGCATCGGGTCTAAAGTGAGACAGGTACTGGGATGCAAGCAATACGCCTACACCGAATTCCCTACTCTGTAACAACACGTTTTGTAAAACAGGGAACTGGTAACGCATGATGTTGTCTGCCTCATCAACTAGCAGGAACCCGTTTATGGTACGGAGTTGGGGATCCTTGCCGACAAAAGGAAACTTCTTCAATCGAAGCATGTTCTCGTAGAACAGGTTGAGAAACAGGACAACAAGCATGCTCTTGGCCTTGTCGTTTTGCCCGAGGCTTGCAAGGTCCACGACCACAACACCTTCCAGATATCTAGAGAAAGGCAAAAGGTGCTTGGGATTCTCTTCGAACAGTTCCATATCCACCATATCACTCAAGATCGAGAAAACGGCGTCTGGTTTGTTTACGAGTTGGCGGTACTCGGCAAAGACATCCGGTAACGTTGGCGCCGTTTTGCTATTTGAACTGACTACTCGGTAAGCATTTTTTACCGATTGTTTGAGGTTCTCTCGCTGAACCGGCCCAATACCAGCGTAAATTTTGGCAAGAACATCGCACAGGAAATTAGAGCGTTCTAACCATGGAGGGCTTTCGCCGGGGACCGTGGAAGTGTCAAAAATGTTAATAGGTATGTTCCGCGGCTTGATGACCTTTGCGCCGAGTGTCTGGACAAACTCGGAGTCGCTGTAATCGCGTTTGTAATCAAATATTAGGAAAAATGGTTTTTGTTCAAAATTTTGATGATTCTTACGTGACAGTTGGTAAATGAGGGCTTTTGTTAACTGCGTTTTACCTGTTCCTAGATTTCCTACGACACCGATGTTCAGCTGGGTGAGCTGCGTGTTCCCAGGGAAGAATTCACGCGATTCCTCGTGGAACGAGTCTAGGGTCTTTCCGACGTCGAAGCGAATACCTGTGGATCCCTTCAACATTTCCTCGCCAGAACCTGTCGCCGCTTCTTGTGTGGCTGGTACCAAGTTTTCAACAGGCTTATCAATTGGTGGCCGGACGATCTTGTCAGGCTCTCTTATACCCGGTGGATCGGTAACGGGCTGTCCATGATTATCAGGCTCCCGTAGCGTGTCCCTGGGTCCGACCCAGCCCGTCGCGACGTCCGTTCTGCGGGTCGTAGGAACAGGCAAGTCCCAGGTCCCCATTTGTTCTATTATCCCACGTAGTACGCTGCTGCTCGCCGGGGATGTTATGACGCCTAGGGCATCACCTGGCTTCAACGAGATGGTTTCTTCGAACCCGTCGCCATCAAGGTCCGATGGATGACTTGTTGCCTCGTCATGGATTACCACTAGCCGCCCGCGTTTATCCACGCTGGATTCAAGCTGTCCCCTGAGCAAAGCTTGGTTTACTGCCGAGTTGCACTCCATGAACTGGTCTCGGAATCCACTGGGCACCATCCCGGCGTGTACACGGAAACAGAAGCTAAACCAGGTTGCCATGAACTTGGTCACCGCCAACATCCATACCGGTTCCTCCTTGGCCTTGATCAGCAGGCGAGTCAAGAAAAGCGCGAAACTACTAGCCTGGGCAAGTGCCGACCGACGCGCAGACACGTTCATGTTACCTGTTCGTGCCTTGACCTCGATGGGTGTCAGGTGCAAGGCCACCGGGTTGTTCTCTTCGTCGAAACGCATGCTCGCGACCAGCAGGTCAGGACGCTGAAAATTATCCGTCTTAAGCGCTTTTCGCAAATCGTCGAACTGTGCTGCAAATGGGTCTACCGGCAGCAAGAGGTTAATTACCCGTCTTTCTTCATCGATTAATGGGAGTAACTTGGGAATATCACTTTCACAACCCGGTGGCCCTTGGAGTAACCGGCAAGCTACAAGCAAGCCGAGTTCACCAGTCGCGGAAGATCCTCCGGATGCAAGTTCTTTTAAAGAGGGTAATCCCCTTTGAGAAATTTCCGCGAGCAATTGCCGCGTTATTTCGTTTTCAAAGTTTACGCCTCCCAACAAGGTTAGGGCACGTTCAACTTGTTTCTCTATCTCTGTGGAATGTTTTGCCAGCAAGTAATACCCTGCATTCTCTTGAGCCTTTCCCGCGTACGAGGGTATGTCGTAATCCCACAGGTAGGGGCCATGTTGAGTTCGTAAAAACGCTGAGGAATCGACATCAGTGGAAGAAACTGCGCAGTACGCCGAGGCCTCTAGGCCACGTTCCAAGATTGGCAAGTTAGGGGCAAAGGAAATTCCATCACATGAACACTTGCTAGCCATTGCTGACTCGAAGCAAGAATCTATCAACTCGAGATTCAACGCCAAGCTGTCTACTTTTTTCGAGAGAGTGGCTGGGGTTAGATTGCTTGGCAAGGTTCTAGATTCGCCTAGCATGTGCCCACCTGTAGCCGCTAAAGGGTAGCATGTGCGTTCTCTAGTAAGAGAACCAAGGCTGGTAGAAGAATGCGCACTCATCGTACAGGTTTCAGGTGTAATCCGTTTCAAGTGGGAAATGAGGGATAGGTCAACGTGCTGTGCATCATCTTTGTTATCAACTATCCAGCGCACTGCTCCCTGGGTCCTCGTGGTTAGGTTTGCGACGAAGGGCTCAATTGGCCTTTGCTCATCTCTCCTTGCATCGATAACGTCAATGCTGGTCCGAGCTGCGACCTGCCAAGGGTCCTTGTTACCAAGGTGTGCTAAAGCCCAGTCGTTGATACCCTCGTGCGTATCGGTTTTTCCTTCTACATCACTTAGCAGACGAACTCGCAGGCGCGAGCGCCCAGCGCTAACATCGAAAACTTCCTGCATCGCTCGCTTAACCTGTGCGCCAGAAAAACCAGCAGATAGCCCTGAGATCGTTATGCCGAGATCTTCGCTAAATAAGCGATTTGATTCGCTGCTGCCTAGCTTGTCGAGCTCGTTAGAGTTCCATAGGACCCCCCAGTAATCTGAACTACTAGGAATAGAAACGAAAGGAACGAACCCTGTATCTCCTTTAGCATTTACCACCGGCAGTGCCATTGAGTCAGGTACGCAGCTGGAATCTATGACACTTGCCCCGGGGCACTTAACCCCCCTGTCTTGTGCATCGACAAGCAGGTATTGTGCGGCAACTTGCCAACCGAGCCTCAAAGGGTGCAAAGGGGATAGCAGGACGGCTACAGGTACCGGCTGGAGCACCTCGCTTCTGGGCTGGTAAAAACAAGCAAGTACGGTATCAAACAGTGCAGCGTTTTCGTAATCGTCTTTCAACCATTCAATGTAGTTAGTGACGTACTGGTCTACCCTTGCATGGAATTTCTCGTCGTGCATGTAAAGCTTCCCCATAGGTGCACGTTCGCAAATCCCAGTTTTTTGTTCTTCACGGATCATTTGGGCAATTTTGTGACGGGTTTTCACCAGGCTATCAGGCGGAGTAAGCACCGAAGCATCTGGTCTAGGGTCGTAGACCGGTGTATGGCTAGACCAGAGCGGATTCGCGTCCCAGTCAGGCTTTTCCCTACTATTCCCTAAGCTGGGTGACAATAGCAGTGGTCGGTAGGAGAGCTTGTCATCCAGCATCCAGCGCTCCAAACTGTATATCAACTGGCTTTCCTTCAAGGTAACGCGGGCTGACCGTCCACTGCTAACTTCAAGAACCAACCGGTGAAATTCGCTGCTTGTCCCGGCAGGTTCAACGTCACCCGCCCTCAAGCTTAACCTTGCTCTGGCACTCTCCCCGTTCAGCAACGTGTAGTTAAACTCGTAGCGGCATTCCTCATCTGTCTCTGCGTAGAAATTCCACTGACCCTCAGTGATCTTGGCAGGATTTACAATCGTCTCATCCTCATCGTCGTCATCTGTCGTGACTCCGTAGCCATGAACCACGCCATCGATTTGGAACCCAGTACATGCAAGTAGATCCATCTGGTGGACGCCTTGTCCGTCGAGCTCTAAGTCGCACTCGTAAACCCGTGTGTTACCACTCGATTTTGCCAGCTTTGGCAGGGTAACTTTCTCTGCTCCACGGCTACTAGCTACAAACCCAGGCTCATAGGCTTGAAGCGAGATGACTCTGGTACTTGCAGGCTTGCAACCCGGGTCAGATGGCTCAAATGTGTAGGTAAGGGGAAGGTTATGGGAGGGCACCTCTTCATCATGAAAACTGGAATTTCCAAAACCTGGATCGATAGTTCCTATTGTCTCGGCATTTCGGCGCCCTACTCTGCGGGTGACCTCTATTCTGGGTCGAGACGCACCCGAGGTTACCGTGATCTCGAATCTGATGCCGTTATTGGTCACAGCAGGTAGCCCTTTCAAATCTTCTTGCCCAATACCATTTACGACCTTGACCTTGATGCATGATTGCGGCGCGGGTTTGCAATCTAAGAGAGATTGCCACGTGTTTGTGTCCAAGTTGTACCACCAATCCGGTATGCTTCCATCAAAATGGCATTCCTCGTAAGGGCAATAAAATCGCAGTGCAAAAGAGGCAAACCCTGGCGCAGATTTTGCACACTTGAGCACGTGTTTTTCGAACTCGTTAAGAGCGTCTATGATTGTTTCGACATCGTAGTCATCGCCGGATAATTGTTGGGCACAGTGCCTCAGGCTGGCAAATCCATTCACGAGACCTTCACGTTCCAAATATTCGCCAATGGTTTCTACTAGCTTGGGAAGCGCTTCGAGGTCTCCTTCCCCGTCTGATGGCCTGACTAGCCCGCAAGCTGCAAACATCACCAGGAAATTACCGTTCTCGACGTTGGGGGCTGGTTGGTCAAATAAGCGCCGCATAACCGTCCACTTGGTATCTGTAAAGCCGTTAACTTCGTCGAGTACAGCAAGTCGCAACATGACTGCCGAGAGCCAGCTAGGCACCTCGTCATTTGCAATACCCCGGCTCCTCGTTGCGTGTCGTAGAATTTCCCTGACAAACGTGTCTTCACACCAGACACTTGCGTCTGCCAACGCAGCAGGGGACACGCCGAACCATGTCACGGTCGACCTGATGGACTTTATTTGTGTTTCACCCGGTGGTTGTAAAGTCAACAAGTGCTTTACATGGCTATTCCTAACTGAAACCAGATAACCTTGGTTGCAACGTCCTGAGCTGATTCCATCCGGGTTTTTTTCTGTCTTGGTTGGTAATAGAACGATAACTTTCTCGTCATTACCGTTTATACTGACTTGCATGAAGCCATCATTCACTAGACCCTCCAAGAGGTCATCGAGCATGTTCTCGGGGAGTCCTGCAAATACTGAGCGGAAATTGCCATCACCCGAGGTGTGCAACTCAGATGCGATATGAGCCCTAACGTGGTTGGACACCCAATCGAGAAACTTGCTCATGCTCTAAACGGGTCTAGAATGACCATGCCTCCTTCTGCATCGGGGCTATCAAGCACTAGGCCAAGGTTTCGCAATGTCTGTCCAAGTTCACTCACCACCAAATCGTTGGGCTTTACGCCGATCCCGTACCAGTTGAGGTGTTCACAAAGGTGCTCCACCGTGCGTGGGGCTTTGCTACCAGCTGCGCAGCAATGGCAAAGCATCATGATGGCAACTGATCCGGGCGATAACACCCATGGTGCCGACTGGTAGTCACCATTTTTGATAGCAAAGTACCCTTGGTCGTAGACAACTAGGTGCTCGTCGGCTGCCTGCCGGTGTCCTAGAACGTGCCTAGCGAACTCCTCGATGTTCTTGCCTATACCTTTTTTGCACGCCAATATTCTTGGGTCATCCTCTACTAAGTGCTGATGTTTTCTTAGTGGATCATGTGCATTGAGTACATCACGGTTGCTGTAAACGCGTGATACAAATTCTTGGAACCAGACCGGGGTGCCTACTCCTTGCCTCCAGCTTTCAGGCAAAATTCCTCTAGCCTCGGATAGGAAAAGCAAGTAGTTGATCCCGACTCGTGCAACTAGATAGTTACGAGCAAGACGGCGCACTGTTGGCAATACTTGTTGCCCGATGCACCATGTTGATGGGTGTTTCGCGAAAAGACGTTCTTGTACCTCGCTGACATCACCCGGGCTTTGACCATTAAGGGCATCGTGAAGCAAGTTAAACGCTTGCTCGTTTACTTTGCAAAGCCACATGATATGGGAGACGCTTGCTAAACGTAGGAGTGATTCGACGATACTTACCCACTGACGTCTTGTTAAAATCTGTTTCAGCCCCAGCACCTTGCCAAGATCATGTACAAATTTCCCTGCAGGAGATGGGAACTCAGGCGATTTCCATGATTCTAGGTACGGCACTTCATTGAGCGGGTTAAACTTCCAGACCTCGCTTTCTTCCTCCTCTCGGAGAAATTCACCCTTAAGCAAGTTAGCCCATGGCTCGTCGTCGCTATCGACAGACAAGGAGTTGAATAGTTGAGCCCATATCGATCGGGCTCCCTCGTTCGAGTTACTACCCATCCTAACCATGCGGCCCACGAGGTTTCCTGGGTTCCAAGAATTTTTAGACATGCGTGCAGAACCGGAATACGCCGCGACCCCGGGTACCACGGGGCACAGTAGCATGAAACGTTTTGTTGATTGGCTAGGTAGCTTGGGACTCTCCAGTGTCTTTTGTAAAACAACCTTCCACGTATCGTGGTCCAGTACATGCTGTATGCCATCATCAACACCCAGCTTCTTTGTTAATCGCGACCCTAATTCCGGAACCTTGCTTTCTTTGATATTAGGAAACCCTACGGATCGGTAAAGTGAAGACAGTATTACTTCACCTGAGGCGTACTCCGGTGCTGGTCTCATGTTCAGAAAAGATTCAGAGTAACCCTTATGCATTTGCTTGCCAAAAGGATCACGTTCAAAATTTTCCAGTCCGTTCATTGTGCGTATGTCACCTTCCCATCCTCGATAGTAAGCACTTGTTTGCATTCACCGATAACAACTCTGGCATCCTCAAGCCACTCGTGATTGTGGACAAGTCGCCCAGCTAGCAAGTTGCGTGTCCCATCCACTAATGCAAAAATTTCTCCGGGAAGAGACGCTGTCATAAGTCCCTCGTCTACCTCAGACAATGCCTTGAATAGTGGGAATGTTATCGGCACAGGCACTTTGTCTACTAGTAGATACGGTAGCATCTCCCGAGGTCGGGACTCGTTATTTACCACGGGCTCGGCTTTTACAGGTGCCTGACGGACTCCTGAAAGGCAGGCTCCTCCTAATTTCAAATTCGACGGCTGGCCGAACGTTGCGCTGAGCGAGATGGAAAAGCCCTCGGGGCTATTGCTAAGCAAGCGCTGAAAGGATTTTTTCAATCGACGCACGCTATCCCCACTCCCATTGAGCAAAGCATGGTAGCGTTTGAGGAACATGTAGTCACGGCAAATACCCGCACCACCCGCAATCCCACGCTTAACAAAACGACTAGCTAGAGACCTCAAGTGCCACTGGACTGCCTTAGCCTTGGAGTACATGAGCGGAGATACAACATTTGGTTCGCATGATTCGTCCGCCGTTGAGAGCAGCCCGACTAACAGAAGCTCAATCTTATTGAGATGCTCGCCGGTAAGTTCCAAGCCACGCTGAATTGACGTAGTGTACGAGTCTTCAATTTCGCCTATGGTTAATCCGCCCGGAAGCTCAAGCTCGCGACGAGTGTTAGCGGGATCAAGCGCTAGGCAAAACTCGTTACCTAGTAATAAGCCAATCTCCGTATTCTCCCAGTCTCGGTCATTCGCAATCTCCAGAAAAAACTTGTCAAAACCAGGGGGTAACTTTGCGTAACTTCTTTTCAACTCTCGTGTATTCTTTGCTACATCGACGAGCTTAGGCCATGTCGGGAACATCGCATGTGTATACAACCGCGATGCCAATGACCAGGCAGACAAGATTGCCTCAGGGCCAGTGCCACGGGCTCTATTCGCATGGTACGTCGCCCATTCACAAGGTGGCACCCGTTGATCGTTAACGATAAACATGGATTCATGGCCCACTAACACGTGTGACACCAACGAGAACAAATCACGAAAATTCCATCGCTTGCCCGAAGCTAACTCGTAGAAATGTAGTATTCGAGAAAATTGTTTCCGAGTCTGGATGTCATCAAGTAGCAATTTGTTAGTATGGAAAGGACATAGGTCACCTGCACTACAACCTGATGTCCATGTAACAGAATCCAATGCTTTTTCTAGGATTTGCCCTATCGGTGTCGGGGCGTCGTCTCCCATATGTGGGTGATCTACCAATGACTCGACATCCATCGGCCATGCCACGGCCCATTCGTACCCATCAAGAGGCCAACACGCCTTGGTTTCTTTACCCGATCTAGAGGTGGCCGAACGGGTGAGTGTGTCAATAAAGTCCAGCGTAGCTGGATCATAGTTTTCCGTGTGGCCGACGAGCGCTGCATGAGCGAGGATTCCGCGGTTAATACCACAAAGAAACAACGGACAATCCCTTTCGCCGGTTATTAAAAGGGATTCAACATCATCTAAGAACAGGGATTCGGGAGCGCTACCAGGTTTTCCAAGATCGACCTCCGTTGCATCTTGTATGATGACAAGTTCTCGGTTATGGAGCATGCTCGACTCGTCAACGAACTCGGCCAAATCGACAACAATCTTACGGGGGGGTAGTTCGACATCGAACTTGGACCTGCAACTATCTAGCAGCTGTCCGTTTTTACCAAAAGCTGTATCGAGAAGTCGGATAGCAGTCTCAATGGCATCTGTTTTCCCGTTACCGGGCCCACCTACTAGGAACATCGCTACTGGCATACCTTCTTGTCCCGAAGACAAGTTGTTGGCCCAGACACTTAATCTTTGTGTGAGACTTGTCTCTACTAGGCCACCAGTAGGTCTGCCCGAACTGGTAGAGAATGGCTTTTTGACACCACCGTCTCGATGCCCCGCCCAATTAAGAAGTCCATCGGGGAATTTATGACTCTTCTGTTTATCCATCAACCGTATATTCCCTAATGATGACGAGCTACTGCGTGAGCTTAAATACCTACTAAAGCCTTGGTTCTTACATTCATTCGTACGTATAGATTGTCTCGGTGATGCCAAGCGGGCTTAATCATTCTTAATGAGCAATTCCCTCATTGCAATGCCTATGGCTTCGGCCAAAAGCGGCGGAACTGCGTTTCCTACCTGAGTATACCTTGGACAATCCTTTGCACGACGATTGCCGCCTGTAGTGAATTTTCCATGAAACTCGAACCAATCCGGGAATGACTGCAACCTAGCACTCTCTCGCACGGTATGGACCCGGGGTTCAGCGTAGTGAAGCAAGTCATCCGGCAGTGTTGTCAAAGTACGTGATGGTAAATCAGGAGATAGGGGGACTATCAGTTGCTTTCCAATTCCTAACCTAACCCGCTCCGAATCTGGCACGCTAACTCCTTTTTGGCAGGTTCGTAAGATCGCCTTGAACCGGCTTACCGTATCTGGACGATGATTCACTAGGCGCAAACTATTAGGTTGGTGTCCATTCAAGCCTTTGTGCATGAGTTTCTGGTATTGAGTGCTGGGTTTCTTGTATACAATTTCTTTAAATCCTGAAGGTGAATCAGGGTCACTACACTCTGTAATTTCTGCAAATTCAGACCTCAAGTCAGAGATTGCTTCAGCTACAGTAACTGAACGTTTCAGGGGTAATCTTTTACTGGTTAAAAAATTTCTCCTGACTCCGCTGAGAATTTGGAAGAAATCTGGAACTTGGCTTTCAGAAAATAGGTCTTCTCGAACACCTACAGTAAAGTACCTAGGGCGATATTGTGGCACTCCAAAGTCTGAGGCTTTAATTAGTTCTTGTTGTACTAGGTAGCCGTGGTTACTTAGCGCTTCTCTAATCTTGGTGGAATAACTCTTGCGTGGTTTTCCCCGGTTTCTTCTCTTACCGATTTCTTTTCCTCCAAAAATCGCGTTGATACCTTGTACGTTTTCCATTAACACTAACTTGGGTTTCAAAATATCAACGATTTCTAACTGTAGCTTGAAGAGATTATTTCTCCGGTCCCTACCTGTACGCTTTCCTGCGAGAGAAAATCCTTGGCAGGGAGGTCCCCCAGCAACGAGACAAACTTTCCCCCTCAACGAATCAAGTTGCCAGCGGTAGTCCTTGATAAATTTTCGTATCTCAAAAGGTTTTTTCTCTAACCAATTTGGCCACTGGAGATATGGTTTGTCCTGAGACTTATTCTCCTTCTCTATTAAGTTGTGACTGAGAGTTTTAAATGCATCACGATTTTTTTCTATGGCAAGTAGTCCCACCCAACCACCTTTCATCAGACCCAATGACAGCCCTCCACAGCCTGCAAATAAATCGATGAATGTATAAGTACTGGGTTTCTGGATTGAGTTAGTCCTTAAACTTATTTTTTCCGTGTTCACTCTCGCCCCCAAAATCGTGTCTCAAAAAGTACTACTTATGCTCATGATACAGGCAAAGGGAAAATATCCGAACCCGAGCTGAAATTGCTGCCTTGATGCGTGTGTTGGTGAGGACCAATTTGATGGTACTTTTTAAGAATTGAACCGAGATACCGCCAAAAGTACCGCCATTTTTTTCTGGATGTCAATAAACCCTTTCGGACGTCAAAAACGGATAAATTGATATAAATAACTATTTTTATGACATTAATTGTACATTATCGGATTTCTTTGGACATTCTCAGACTGTCCAAATGGTGCCGATGGCCGGACTCGAACCGGCACGAGGTTTCCCCCACTAGCCCCTCAAGCTAGCGCGTCTACCAATTCCGCCACATCGGCCATGATCGTGCTGGGCTCACATATTAACGCAAGATGAAATTTGCTGAACCCAATTCATGCAAATAATCCGAAATTGACGCCAATCGTTCATCCATTCCATCGCCATCTACTATTAACAACACCTGATTGGTGTAATACCAGACACTCCTTGCCATAATCCCTTGAAGCTCAGAATTTCCCTCTTGCTAGAACAACTAGCTCATTGCTTGCAAAGTGTAAGCCCTCGGGGTCAAAGCTAACCAGCCTAGAATGACCCGCAACACAGGAAATGCCTTGATAGAGCAGGCAAGATTCTATGGGCTGGCATCTGAACTTGACGGTAAAGGACAGCAAGTATGCCGGGTATCTACAAGCAAGGTTAAACAGGCTCGTGTTTGACCCTCTACCCTTCAAGCATATAATTTCCAATCCGGATTGGACCGCGACATATACTACACACTGAAACTTACATGGCCGAACCAGTCATCGATTTTCGGCCATGGCCATTTCCGGCTTGCACACTTTTGACTCTGCTTCATTGAAGTGATGAACCTGAACCCAAAGACGGGAGAATAGTGATGGACAAAGTATTCGATTGGAGTGCGCCCCTCATCGTCGCATCTTCGAAAATGCTCCAGAGTTTCCTGGATTACCTGCCACAGTTAATCGGTGCGATTGCCGTTCTTATCCTGGGATGGCTGATCGCAAAGGGTGTCAAAATCCTGACCATACGCATGGGGCGGAGCTTCGACCGGGTACCCAAGTTGATCGGTTTGGGAGGGATTGTACGCAAAAGACAGGTCAACAACTCCGTACTGGTTTTCATCAGCAATGTTGCCTTCTGGCTGGTCATCCTGTTCTTCCTGACTTCCGCGACACATCTCATGGGATTGACCATGTTCACTGGCTGGCTGGACCAGGTCATCGGGCATCTACCCAATATCCTGTCGGGTGTCCTGATTATCGTTGCAGGAATCGTAGTTGGAAACCTGGCACGCGATGCCACCCTAACAGCGGCCCAAGCCATGCCACGAAGACAGCGGGCGCTACTAGCACGTGGAGCCCAGACCTTTGCCATGGTGACAATGATCGTAATTGGGGTGGACCAGATCGGAATCAACATCGCCGTACTGCTGACTGTCATTTCAATCGTAATCGGTACCCTGCTGGGTGGTGTTGCAATCGCGTTTGGGCTTGGCTCGAAAAACCTGGTAAGCAACCTGATCGGTGCACGCTACCTCAACAAGGATTACCGCGTGGGCGAAACGATTCGTATCGGGGACACGGAAGGGACCATCATTGAACTTTCACCCGTTGCCGTGATCCTGGAAACCAGCGAAGGCCGCATGACCATCCCGGCCAAGACTTTCAGCGAAAGATCAAGCCTTCTGGTGCAACAGGAGACAGACGATGTCGTATAAACTTGAACTGGCCGAGCACTTCGCAAAATGCCATCCGCAAACCTCCGCGCGCGTGCTTGAAGAAGTGCCGCCGGAAGTCTCCATGGAGTTTATCCAGGCCATGCCTCATCAACATGGTGCACGGCTGCTTGCTTCAATGCTCCCGTACCCTGCTGCGAAATGCGTAGCCCAACTCCCTGAAAACGTTGCCGCCAAGTACCTTTCGGCGCTGGAACTCAAGACCATCACAAGGATTCTTCACCATATGGCGAAGAAAAAGCGCGAGCAGATTCTTGGCAGGCTTCCCTGGCGCATCGCTGCCAGGGTATCGCTGATCCTGAATTACTCGCAAGCCACGGTGGGAGCCTGGATTGAGCCAACTGTGCTGACCCTGCCGCTTGGCGGCACGATCGGCAAGGCACGCGAAAGACTGAGCGATGAGGGATATCCCGATTGCGACCGGATTTACGTAGTAAACGAGGTCCACCATCTCAAGGGCACCATCCCCCTGATCTCACTGATCCAGGCTATTGATGAAGATATCCTGCTGGATCGCATCCTCAAACCTGTAGCCCACATACTCAAAGCCAGTGCGACACTCGAGATGGCGGTAAATAACCCAGGCTGGCAGAACCATGACTACTTGCCGGTGATCGACCGACAGGAACGATTTCTTGGTGTACTGAGACATGCCACCCTGCTTTCCGTACTGGCAGGACCTCGTGCCAAACGTACGGAACAGAGTTCTTCTGAAACCCTGCTGGACATTGCCGAAACATGCTATCTCGGGCTCGCCAACATCCTGAGCACATCTCTGTCCGTCAAGAACCCCATGACTGAAAAAGGGAGCCGGTAACATGCAGACACAGGAGCAGGCCTCACCAGCAGTAGATGCCCTGGTCAGGCAATTCTTTGAAAGCCACCCGGAAGAAGCCGCGGTAATGCTCGAGCAGTTCGAGGCCGAAGACGCAGCCTGCCTGCTGACAGAATTGCCGCTCCCAAGTCGCAATGCAGCCTGGGAGGCACTGGAACCGAATGCAGCTTGCGAGATCCTGCTTCACTTCCCGGCCGATCACCGTGCGCAACTTGCACGACAGGTAAATATCCAGGGATTTGCAGTAACGCTAAGCCGCATGAGAGAAGAGGACCGCGAAGAAGTTCTCACAAACCTTGACACTGCAAGCGCCTCCGAACTCAGGCGCCTTCTCAGCTATCCGCCCGACACGGCAGGCCACATCATGGATACACGCATCGTGGCCATGCGAAGCGGACAGACCGTATCAGAAGCAGTCGAGGTGCTCAGGCGAAGGGCACGAAACCTGGACGTGGCCGAACTTAACGTTACAGACGAGGACAACAAGCTGGTCTCCGTCATAGAAATCAAGGATCTCATTCTTGCAGAACCGGACACGACACTTGCAAGCCTCTCGCACAATGCAGCAACTGCCGTGTTTCCGATGGACCCGGTAGAAGAAGTCGTCGACCGGCTGGACCGCTACAAGCTGGAAGAAATGCCTGTCATTGATCGCGAGGGAGTCCTGCTTGGTGTAATTCGTCATTCTGAACTCATCGAGGCTGTAAAGGAGTCGGCATCCTTGGATATCCAGACGATGGTGGGTGCGAGCAAGGATGAACGTGCAACATCAAGTATCGGGTTTGCATTCAAAAAGAGAATGCCCTGGTTACAGGTCAACCTGATCACAGCATTCATGGCAGCCGCCGTGGTAGGCCTGTTTGAAAACACGATCGCACAGTTTACTGCCCTGGCCGTATTGTTGCCGGTTGTTGCCGGTCAGTCAGGTAATGCCGGTGCACAGGCTCTTGCCGTGACCATGCGCAGTCTTGCACTGCGTGAAATCAGGGTTGCCGGGTGGCTGAAAGTGACAGGCAAGGAGGCCAGTGTAGGGATATTGAACGGCTTGTCAGTAGCCGTACCTTGCGCAGTTGGTGTATACCTGTGGAGCGGACAGATTGGTCTCGTCATTGTCATCGCGACTTCGATGGTGCTTGCCATGGTCATGGCAGGACTGGCCGGGGCACTTGTTCCGATCACGCTGGAGAAACTCGGACAGGATCCTGCCGCCGCATCCTCAATCATCCTGACAACCGTGACGGATATCAGCGGATTTTTCTTTTTCCTGGGAATCGCGAGCCTGCTGTCTGGCATGCTGGTACCCTGAACTGGCAGACTTTTGACTTCGACATACGCAGGAAGGAAGCGGTCAATGGTGTAAAATATCAGGAGAAATCCGCTCACCGAATACCTGTGGAGACGGGCGGTCCAGCATCAGGCAGCCGGCTGTTTCTGGAATCCCCGTATGGACAAGCCATACCGTTCATGGGATTATTACTCGCATCGAAAGTTTCTATCCATGGTTATTACTGTTTGATCAAGGAGTACAAGTCATGCCTGAAGACAATGACTATAAGAGATACGACATGATTGCACTGGTTGTTGGTGTAGTGATCGTGTTGTATGCCATCATCATGGCATTCGTGGTCGGTTAGGAAAGGAGCCTAGCGACTTAAGCCGTTTCACCCATCCCATTCAGGCGCTTGCTGATCCCGTCTGAGCTTGGCACGCTGCAGGCAGACAGATTCGAATACCGACTCCGGTGCACTATCATCCGGCCGTATGCCCGGCAGGCTTGAACAAGCCTCCAGGAGAAACTGCTCCTGCAACCAGGGCGTTCGGTAGTACGCCCTGTCCCACCAGTCCAGAATTCTCTCCTCGGCATTGTCCATCACGGTATCACTCGGCAAAAGGTCTCTTTTCTTGTTCTGGTTCACCGAGCGTTGAGCCGGCATCAGGTTCCAAAGGTCTCCACAGGACCACACCGACCATGGCAGGCAGTGATCCACATCCAGAAGAGACGCTTTGCCCAGGTGCTGTCCGGTCCACACGCAAAACAACTGCCTTTTATCCAGCAGTTTCATCGCCTGCCGCTTGGGGACGGATACATCACGGTCCGGTTCCGCCCATACCATGGCTTGCCTGATCTGGGATTCCTCCAGTTCCCTCTCCTGGCCCTTCGCATATTCTCGAATCATCTCACCCCACTCAGACACGACTACGGGCTCTACCCATATCGTGTGCTTTCTCAGGGTTTGCCACAGGTCCAGCGGAATCCGCATCTCACCAAATCCAGACAGGTACTCCTCGCTCAGCAGAATCGTACCCGGCCGATACTGCCTGCCCGTCTTCATTACTTCCAGGATCGGGCCCCCATTGGGATAAGTCATGTATTTTACCGGCATCGCCCTGATGTTAGCCGCCGCATCCTTCAACGCCTGATGCAATGCAGCGCCCTGTGCTCCCTGAAACCGCATACCCATCCTCAGGTCGAGGTGTGAAAGCCCCTGCAGCTTCAGGAAGGCCTGCTTTACGAACCCAAGACCCCTGGTTCCAACATTCGTCGGATGCTGCGGGTAATGCCTCGCCAGCAAGGGCATGAACAGGCGAAGCCAAGTCAGGGCCACCAAGCCCATCGGGATGCTTACTGTGCCGTCCTCGTTAATTCGCCCGATGCCTGCGGAGCCTTCCGCGATCCGGCATAGCGTTCGCAAGAGAGCCAGCTTGTGGGTAGCGCTTTTGTTTTGCTTGAGAATGATATGGCGCAGGAGCGGTAAAGTCCCGGCGCCATCATCCGGAAACTGTATCGCGATTCGTGTCCAGCAAACATCCTCCCTTCCCAGCAGATCCACGTTTTCGTCGCAATGCACCACGAGCGCCCCGTGATCATGCGCCAGGTTTTCCAGTTCTGCCGAAGTTACCTCATGGATACCGCGTTCGGGAATTTCCGGGCCCTGGCGCAGGGTGATTGCAAGGGTCCCGCCCGGCCCGAGCAGATTGACAAGCTTCCTGAACGCTCTCTTTCGTTTTGCCTGGGCCACGTGCATCCAAACCGCACTCAGCAGGATCAGGTCGTAGGGGCCCCTGCCCGATGCCCTGGGCAGATCCGGAAGCTGTTCTGCCTCCCATTGTATGTTCAGCCCTTCATGGCGTTTCCCGGCTTCTACTCGCATTGCAGGAGAGGGTTCGACAGCCACTACCTGGTATCCCCGCCTGGCCAACCAAGCCGCATCCCTGCCACTCCCTGCCCCAACATCCAGGATACGGGCACCCACGGCGGGCATGAAATTCTGAAGCCAGCCCAGCATATCCTGCGCGCTCACTGACTCGTAGAGAGCTGCGGTCTCCCTGGCATGCTTCTCATACCAGGCATATGACCTGGACTTGCTCATCCACACTCACCTAGGTTCATGATACGGGAAGAACGGGTACCAAGGGCGTGGCCTGATGACATCGATACCCGCCATCGGAGCCATCAACTAGAGATTTTGCTCTAGTTGCCCGGAAAGTCCGTTTCAGGCAAGTCAGAGTCCACTGTACCGGAATCATATGTGTCCGGCAGTTCCGGCAAGTCAGATTCCTCGCCGGGCAATGACGATACGGGCAGGTCGGCTTCCTCGCCGGGCAATAACGGTTCGGACAGGTCCTCGTCCCTTGCAGAGGCCGAAGGCACATCGATCATGTCCTCGATGACCACATCCTGGCTGATGACACTTTCCGTGACAGGCCGGTTGCTTGCAAGGTACGCAAGCAAGAGGCTGTTGGCAAAAAACAGGACAGCCAGTACCGCGGTAGCCCGGGACAGGAACGAAGCCGAACCCCTGGCCCCGAAGACCGTACCGGAAGCACCACTGCCGAATGCCGCTCCCACATCGGCACCCTTGCCTTGCTGCATCAGAACAAGCCCGATGATTGCGCCGGCAAGCAGGACGTCAATGGCCACCAGTATGCTGTATAGCCACATGACAGTTACCTGTATCCACCAGTCATCAGGGAATCATCCTCCTGCCGCGACGATGGCCGCGAAGTCTTCAGCCTTGAGCGCTGCACCACCAATCAGGCCCCCGTCGATGTCGTTTTCCTGCAGCAGTGACCGGGCATTCTCCGGCTTCACGCTGCCACCATAAAGAATTCGTATACGGGCTGCAATTTCTTCATCCAGCCCTGCCAGTTTGCCGCGAATGAAAGCGTGTACCTGCTGGGCCTGGTCAGGCGTTGCGGTCTTTCCTGTACCAATTGCCCAGACCGGTTCGTACGCGATCACCGCGTCCCTGAACCCTGCCGTTCCGGAACGATCCAGCACCGCATCAAGCTGCCTGGAAATCACGGCTTGTGTCCTGCCTTCCTCACGTTCCTCCAGGGTTTCTCCCACGCACAATATGGGCATCATGCGGCTTTCCCTGACCCGGTCAAATTTTGTCGCGACCATGGCGTCACTTTCCATATAGATGTGCCGACGCTCCGAGTGCCCGACAATTATATACCTGCAACCGAACTCCCGGATCATTTCGGCTGAAACTTCTCCCGTGTAGGCCCCCGCCTGCTGGTCCGAGCAATCCTGGGCCCCCAGGGCGATTTCCCCACCTTCCAGTTGCTGCCTGGCCTGCTCCAGGTAAATGAAAGGCGGGCATACGGCAACCTCTGCATTCCTGGAGGTGGAAAGCCGTTGCGAGATGCCGGACAGCAATGCAGAAACCATCTCCGTGGAACCGTTCAATTTCCAGTTTCCGGCCACTAGAGGCTTACGCATGAAATCCGATCCGCTCAAAATCAAAAGAGCGCAGCTTACCTATCACCGGCTAATTAAGCAAACCCGGGAAACAGGTCATCGTATTCCTTTTGGCTGCCAGGTACCGGCTAGCAGCAGGTCGAGACGCGTTCTGCAATCTGCTGGGCCAGCTGCTCCACTTTCAGGGCATCTGCCCCCTCCACCATTACCCTGACCAGGGGTTCCGTGCCGGAAGGCCGCAGCAACACCCTGCCCGAGTCACCAAGGTCCGATTCTGCATGCCGGATTACCTGCTGGATCTCGGGCACACTTTCGATGTCCACCCTGGAATTCACGGGAATATTGATCAGGGTTTGCGGGTATTTGTACATTCCCGACTTGGCTTCGTGGAGGCTGCGTCCGGTCGTGACCAGTATTTGCAAAACCTGCAAGGCAGAGACGATCGCATCACAGGTCGTCATGCGGTCCAGGCAGATGATATGTCCCGTCGGCTCCCCGCCGAGTATCCAGGAATGTGCATGCAGCATCTCCACCACGTGGCGGTCCCCCACTGCTGCACGCTTGAACCCGATGCCCGCATCCCTCAGGGCGTGCTCCAGGCCCAGGTTGCTCATCTGGGTGCCCACCACCCCTCCCTGCAGGGTATTTTCAGACTTTCGTGCCTGCGCGATCAGGAACAGCAACTCATCCCCATCGACCGTCGCCCCGGTGGCATCCGCCATGATTACCCGGTCACCGTCACCGTCTATCGCTATGCCAAGATCAGCCTGATGGTCCAGCACCGCCGAACAAAGCACGCCCGGGTCCGTGGATCCGCACCCTTCGTTGATATTAAAGCCGTTTGGCTGGGATGCGGTGGAGATCACCTCGGCGCCCAGTTCCGAGAACACGCTGGGGGCAATGTGATAGGTGGCACCGTGCGCACAGTCGACTACGATCTTCAGGCCGTTTAGCCAGGTTCTTGCCGGCACGGTACTCTTGCAGAACTCGATATAGCGGCCCGCGGCATCATTGACCCGCTCCACCTTGCCCAGCCTGTTCGAACTGACCACGGCCAGTTCGCACCCGATCTGTTCCTCGATTTCAATTTCGGCCTCATCGGGCAGTTTTTTCCCTTCCGCGGAAAAAAACTTCACCCCGTTATCATGGTACCGGTTGTGGGATGCGCTGATGACAATTCCGGCCGCGGCACGCAGGGTACGCGTGAGGTATGCAACGGCCGGGGTGGGCATGGGACCCAGCAACCGGCTGCTGACACCGGCTGCAGACAGGCCGGCTTCGAGAACGGACTCGAACATGTAGCCGGAAATGCGCGTGTCCTTGCCGATAAGGACCAGGTTCCGGTCATCCGAACACAAGACACGCCCTGCGGCCCATCCCAGCTTCAGTACAAAATCGGGCGTCATCACGCCATCGCCCACGCGACCGCGTATGCCGTCCGTACCAAAATATTTTCGCCCCATGCGCTCCCCAGAATGTTGACCGAACCCCGAGAGTAGCAAAGTGATGCCTGTCTGTACGAAGATCCCCTTGCTTACGTACCTTCTTGCAGTCCAGGGAACCCCGGGCCTGCCTGGCCGGCCGGCTCAGTGTTCGCTTGCAGGACCGCCAATCGGGTCCGAATCCTTGGAAGCCCCGTCTTCGCCGGAGGGCTTGGCTGTCTTGCCCGGGTCCGTACCATCATCCGAATCCATCCAGTTCTCAGGCGGGCGCGGCTCGCCTCCCGCCATGATGTCATCGATCTGCTCCGTATCCAGCGTTTCGTATTTCATCAGCGCCTTGGCCATGATATGGAGCTTGTCCATATTTTCATTGATGATTGTCAGCGCGCGCTCGTAGTTGCTGTCGATGATCCTGCGCACTTCCTGGTCGATCGAATTGGCTGTGTCGTCCGAGACAGTCTTGTGCTGCGTCACGGAATGACCCAGGAATACCTCGCCGTCCTCATCCCCGTACGACAGCGGCCCCATTTTTTCAGAAAGCCCCCACTTGGTGACCATCGCGCGGGCAATCTCGGTGGCACGCTCAATGTCGTTGGATGCACCCGTGGTCACCGCGTCATGGCCAAAGATCAGTTCCTCGGCAACGCGTCCTCCGAACAGGCTGGAGATCTGGCTTTCCAGGCGCTGCTTGCTGTGACTGTAGCGGTCTTCTTCGGGCAGGAACATGGTTACGCCCAGCGCACGCCCCCTGGGAATGATCGTGACCTTGTAGACCGGATCGTGCTCGGGTACCAGGCGTCCCACGATCGCATGTCCTGACTCGTGGTATGCAGTCAGCTTCTTCTCGTCATCACTCATCACCATGGACTTACGCTCGGTGCCCATCAGTACCTTGTCCTTGGCACGCTCGAACTCTTCCATGTTCACGGTACGCTTGTTGGCGCGTGCCGCGAACAACGCGGCCTCGTTGACCAGGTTGGCCAGATCGGCTCCTGAGAACCCGGGTGTACCCCGTGCGATGAAATCTGCACGCACGTCCTTGCCGACCGGCACCTTGCGCATGTGTACTTTCAGGATCTGTTCACGTCCCCTGATATCCGGCAATGGCACGGTGACCTGGCGGTCGAACCGGCCGGGACGCAGCAGGGCCGGGTCCAGCACATCGGGACGGTTGGTCGCGGCGATCACGATTACGCCCACGTTACCGTCAAAACCGTCCATTTCAACCAGCAACTGGTTCAGCGTCTGTTCGCGCTCGTCATGGCCTCCGCCCAGCCCGGCACCACGATGGCGTCCCACCGCATCGATCTCGTCGATGAAAATGATACAGGGCGAATGCTTCTTGGCCTGGTTGAACATGTCACGTACCCGGGATGCGCCGACCCCCACGAACATCTCCACAAAATCGGAACCTGAAATGGTAAAGAACGGCACCTTGGCTTCGCCGGCAATTGCCTTGGCAAGCAGTGTCTTGCCCGTACCGGGCGATCCGATCATCAGCACTCCACGCGGGATCTTGCCGCCAAGTTTCTGGAACTTGCCAGGATCACGCAGGAACTCGACCAGTTCCGACACTTCTTCCTTGGCCTCTTCTATGCCCGCCACGTCGTTGAAGGTAATCTTGATCTGGTCTTCGCTCATCAGGCGGGCCTTGCTTTTTCCAAACGACATGGCACCACGGCCCGCACCGCCGCCCTGCATCTGACGCATGAAAAATATCCACACGCCGATCAACAACAGCATGGGGAACCAGCTGATCAGGATATCGAGCAGCAACGAGCGAGGCTTGGCTTCACCAGCCTCGATTTCCACGTTATGCTCCAGCAGGTCATTGACCAGTTCCGGGTCACCCGGACTGAAGGTCTCGAAGGACTCGCCGCTCTCGTACACCCCCTTGATGTGGCGCCCGTCCGGACTGATCAGGACCGACCTCACGTTGTTGGAACGCACCTGCTCGATGAACTTGGAATACGCAAGCTCCGCCGGCGACTCCGGTCGAGGTGCGAAATTGTTGAAAACGGTCATCAACACAACCGCAATCACCGCCCAAAGCAATAAATTTTTAACCATATCGTTCAAGAGCTACCTCTGGTTCAGGATACGCATACCCTTTGACCCTAACTATACCGCTTTTCCTCCCGCCAATACACCCGATGCACGTAACTTGAAAAATCATCCCTTATGAATGAACACCTTACAAGGCCCACCCCGTACCGTTCATGCCCAGCCATGAGACCCGGGCAACCCCTACGGGGTACATTTGCTCCCCTGTCTGTAATATTGGGACTCCGGGATATAAAACAAGTTCTAATCTTTCCCCCCAAAACCCCTGGCCGAACCCGAGCAACCACGGCGCCAGGACCGGACACTGGCCTGTTCGGAAGGCAACCTACGTCTCGCCGACTCCGTAGCTGACTTCCACGATCTCGTATTCCCTGTGTCCTGCCGGGGCTTCCACCGTGATGATCTCGCCCTCTTCCTTGCCGATCATCGCGCGGGCAATTGGCGAGGATACGGAAACCAGGCGTTGTTTGATATCTGCCTCGTCTTCCCCGACGATGGTATAGATAAATTCCTCACCCGTATTCCCGTCTGCAAGCACCACGGTGGCACCGAATGTCACACGGCCTCCCGCATCGAGCCTGGAGACATCGACAATTTCAGCATTCGACAGCTTGCCCTCGATTTCCCGGATTCTGCCTTCGATGAATGACTGCTGCTCACGGGCCGCATGGTATTCGGCATTTTCCCTGAGGTCTCCATGCGCACGCGCGGTGGCGATCGCCTCGATCACCTGCGGGCGCTTCACGGACTTCAACTCGTGCAGTTCCTTTCGCAACTGCTCTGCGCCACGTACTGTAAGTGGAACCCTGTTCATACCGGTATCAAATTACGAATCCTTACACCCTGAAGGTGCTGGAGTGATGCAACCTGCCCGCATGCAAATCCTGCAGGCAATACACATTATAGCGACCATGACGCCGTATGGCTTCCTTCAATGCCCATGCGCCCTCGATCGTGGTGGTATAGCATACCTTGTGCTGCAGGGCCTCCCTGCGGATGGTAAAGGAATCCGCGATCGCCTGCTTGCCCTCGGTCGTGTTCACGATCAGGTCGATCTCATCGGCCGTGATCATGTCCACGATGTGCGGGTGGCCCTGCCGGACCTTGTTCACGGGAAGGCAGCTCAAACCATGGTCTTTCAGGTAGCGGGCGGTTCCCCGTGTAGCCACCAGGGTAAACCCCAGAGCCAGCAGGTCCCTGGCTACCCGCACGGTCTGCGGCTTGTCCTCCTCACGCACGCTCAGCAACGCGCAACCGCGGTCCGGCAGCTGTGAACCGGCCGCAAGCTGGGACTTTCCGTATGCCTCGGCGAACGTCCTCCCGATCCCCATCACCTCGCCGGTCGATTTCATCTCGGGGCCCAGGATCGGGTCGACCCCGCTGAACTTGATAAACGGGAAAACCGCCTCCTTCACGGAAGAGAACTCCGGAGTGCATTCGCGCAGCGCATTCTGGCGTTCCAGGGACGTACCCGCCATGCAGCGGGCCGCGATCTTGGCGAGTGGCATCCCGATCGCCTTCGAAACGAACGGCACCGTGCGCGAAGCGCGGGGATTGACCTCGATCAGGTATACCTTTTCCTCCCTGACCGCGAACTGCACGTTCATCAGTCCCACCACGTTCAGGGCCCGGGCCAGTTTCCTCGCCTGCTCCCGCATCCTGTCCTGTACCGCGACACTGAGATTGTAGGGAGGCAGCGAACAGGCACTGTCTCCCGAATGGATCCCGGCCTGCTCGATATGCTGCATGATACCGCCGATCAGTACATCCTGCCCGTCACAGATGGCATCCAGGTCCACCTCCACGGCATCGGCCAGGAAGTGATCCACCAGCACGGGCGCGTTGTTGGAAACCTTGACTGCCTCTTGCATGTACCGCCTCAGGTCATCCTCGTGGTACACGATTTCCATGGCCCTCCCGCCCAGTACGTAGGAAGGACGCACCACCACCGGGTACCCGATCCGTTCTGCCGCTTCAATGGCCTGTTCCGGGCTGGTCGCGGTGGCGTTTGCAGGCTGCAGGAGGTCCAGCTCCTTCACCAGCCCCAGAAACCGTTCGCGATCCTCCGCCAGGTCGATGGAATCGGGCGTCGTGCCGAGGATCGGCACACCCTCTTCTTCCAGGGCACGTGCAAGCTTCAGCGGTGTCTGGCCACCAAACTGCACGATCACCCCCAGGGGTTGCTCCACGCGCACGATTTCCAGCACGTCCTCGAGGGTCAGCGGCTCGAAATACAGCCGGTCTGAAGTGTCGTAGTCGGTCGACACCGTCTCGGGATTGCAGTTGACCATGATCGTTTCATACCCGTCTTCGCGCAGGGCCATCGCGGCATGTACACAGCAGTAGTCAAACTCGATCCCCTGGCCGATCCGGTTGGGACCTCCCCCCAGGACGATGATCTTCCTGTTTTCGGATGGGGCGGCTTCGCATTCCTCGTCATAGCTTGAGTACATGTAGGCCGTACTGGTCGCGAATTCCGCAGCACAGGTGTCCACGCGCTTGAATACCGGGTGAACCTCCAGTGCGCGCCGGGAATCGCGCACGGCTTTCTCTGCACAGCCCAGCAGGCTGGCCAGTCTCCGGTCCGAGAAGCCCTTGCGCTTGAACTCACGCATGGATACCGCATCCAGAGCATCCAGCCCCAGGCGTGCCAGGTCCGCCTCCATCTCCACCAGCTGCAGGATCTGTGACAGGAACCAGGGATCGATCGCTGACAGGTTGTGAACCTCCTCGAGACTGTAGCCGGTGCGGAAAGCATCCGCGATAAACCAGATCCGGTACGGGCCGGGCTCGCGCAATTCGGACTCGAGCTGCGCCCTGCGCTCCCCTTCGTACGTTTCGTGCATGGGATTGAGGCCGTCCGTGCCGGTTTCCAGGCCCCGCAGGGCCTTCTGGAAGGATTCCTGGAAGGTCCGGCCGATGGCCATGACCTCTCCCACCGATTTCATCTGGGTCGCCAGTTTCGGCTGCGTGTGCGGAAACTTCTCGAAGGTAAAGCGGGGAACCTTGGTGACCACGTAATCGATGGTCGGCTCGAAGGATGCCGGGGTCGCCCCGCCCGTAATCTCGTTGCGGAGCTCATCCAGCGTGTAGCCCACGGCAAGCTTTGCCGCCACCTTCGCAATCGGAAATCCCGTCGCCTTGGATGCCAAGGCCGACGACCGGGAAACCCTCGGATTCATTTCGATCACCACCAGGCGGCCGTCCCCCGGATGCACGGCAAACTGCACGTTCGAACCGCCGGTATCGACCCCCACCTTGCGCAGCACCGCGATGGATGCGTTTCGCATGCGCTGGTATTCCTTGTCCGTGAGTGTTTGTGCAGGAGCTACCGTGATGGAATCCCCGGTATGCACGCCCATGGGGTCCAGGTTCTCGATGGAACACACGATGATGCAGTTGTCATTCCTGTCCCGCACCACTTCCATTTCAAATTCTTTCCAGCCCAGCAGGGACTCCTCGAGCAGCACCTCCGTCGTCGGCGACAAATCCAGGCCGTGCGCCACGATGGCCCTGAATTCCTCGAGATTGCGGGCGATCCCGCCGCCACTGCCCCCAAGCGTGAACGAGGGCCGTACCACGATCGGGAAGCCGAGCGCAGGCTGCTGCTCCAGGGCATCCTCAAGACTGTGTGCAAGCGATGAGCTTGCAGACTGCAGTCCTATTTCATCCATGGCATTCCGAAACAGCTCACGGTCTTCCGCGAGGTCGATGGCCCGGCTGTCCGCCCCGATCATGGTGACGGAATGCTGCCTGAGCACCCCTTCCCGTTCCAGGTCAAGGGCACAGTTCAGGGCGGTCTGTCCACCCATCGTGGGCAGCAGCGCATCCGGGCGTTCCCTTTCGATCACGCCCGCGACAGTCTGCCAGAGAATGGGTTCAATATAGATGGCATCAGCCATTTCCGGATCGGTCATGATCGTGGCAGGATTGGAGTTGACCAAGATGACGCGATACCCCTCTTCCTTCAGGGCCTTGCAGGCCTGTACCCCGGAATAATCGAACTCGCAGGCCTGGCCTATGACGATCGGCCCGGCCCCGATGATCAGGATGCTTTCGATGTCGGTCCGCCTGGGCATGCGATCAGCCGGCCGCCTTGCTGTCCCGCATCATGCCAATGAAGGGCTCAAACAGGGGACGCACGTCCTGGGGACCCGGGCTGGCTTCCGGGTGGCCCTGAAAACCGTAGGCGGGCTTGTTCGCATGCCGGATTCCCTGCAGCGAGTGATCAAACAGGGACCGGTGCGTGGCGTGCAGGCAATCCGGCAGGGTGTCCTCGTCCACCGCAAACCCGTGATTCTGGCTGCTGATCATCACGGACCCCGTCTGCAGGTCCTGCACCGGGTGGTTGGCACCGTGATGGCCGAATTTCATCTTTACCGTGCGCGCACCGCACGCCAGCCCGAGCAACTGGTGGCCCAGGCAGATACCGAACACCGGCACCTTGCGGTCCATGATTTCCCGTATGGCCCGTATGGCATAGTCGCAGGGTTCCGGGTCCCCCGGGCCATTGGACAGGAACACTCCGTCCGGTTGCAGCGCAAGCACCTCGCGGGCAGGCGTGGTGGCAGGAACGACCCGCAGGTCGCATCCGAAATCATGCAGGATGCGCAGAATGTTGCGCTTGACACCGAAGTCATACGCAATCACGGAATACCGCGTCTTCGCGTTGCGGTCATGATGCTCCCCGTTGGCCTGCCAGCACCCCTCGTCCCACGGATAGGCACACCCGGTCGTGACTTCCCGCGCCAGGTCCATGCCTTTCAGGCCGGGAAAACCCCGGGCCGCCACCAGTGCACGTTCCTCGTCCGCCTCCCCCGCTACAATGGCGCCATTCTGTGCACCTTTTTCGCGCAGGATCCGTGTCAGCCTGCGGGTATCGATATCCGCAATGCCCGGGATGTTGTGCTCGGCGAGGTACGCGGACAGATCGAACCGCGACCGCCAGTTGCTTGCCAGGCACGAAAGATCCCGTATCACCAAGCCACTGGCATAAATATCGGCAGATTCCTCGTCCTCAGCATTGGTGCCCACATTGCCGATGTGCGGGTAGGTGAGCGTGATGATCTGCCGGGCATAGGACGGATCGGTAAGAATTTCCTGGTAACCCGTCATGGAGGTGTTGAATACCACCTCTCCTGCGGCCAGTCCCTCTGCGCCAATGGATCTCCCCCAAAAAAGATTCCCGTCTTCCAGGGCAAGCAAGGCGGGTCGCAGACTCAATCACTTTCCTCCGTGTACACAAAAACGGGACGTCCGAACAGGCCGTCCCGTGATGAAATCAATAGCGCTTTGGGGTGACCGGGACGATTGTACTCAACTCGAGCCGGTTGCGAAACCGTAATTTCCCGGTTGCCGGAAAATTTTGGAGTTATCCGCGGGGCACCGGCCCGCGTGGAGCGCGCAGCATGCTGCCCGCATTCATTTCCGGAAGAACAGGTAGGCGGCCAGGCCCAGCAGGAGCACGGCAAAGATCCTCTTGAAATTCGCGGTCGAGACATGCTCCAACAGGTGCGGTCCAATCTGCGCGCCGATGATCCCGCCCGCGCCCAGGGCAAGGGCGATCCGGTAATCGACGTTCGCCAGCCGGCCATGCGCCACCAGCGCGGACAGCGAAATGATCAGGATCGCCAGAAATGAAGTTCCGACCGCCTTCTGCGCGGTATAGCCAAGTGCGACCAGCAACGGCACGACCAGAAAGCCGCCACCGAGCCCGGTAAACGAAGCACCCGCGCCCACAAGAACCCCGGCCAGTATGAAAATTGCGTAGTTCAATGCCATGTTCCCCTCCCGACATTAACGGCTGTTTCAGTGATGACGGCAACTGCAGGATTGCCGGCATACCCGTGCTTCTCCCGCTCCGGGTGACATTGGACCGGTCTAGATTCCGAGCACGTCCTGCATGTCGAAAAGCCCGGGACCCTGGCCCGCCACCCATGCCGCGGCTCGCATCGCCCCCCTGGCAAAGCTCATGCGGCTGGAGGCACGATGCGTGATCTCGACCCGCTCGCCTGCACCTGAAAACATGACGGTATGCTCACCGACGATGTCGCCGGCCCGGATCGTCTCGAAACCGATGGTCCTGGAATCCCTGGGACCGGTATGCCCCTGCCTTCCGTAGACGGCACAGTCATCCAGGTTCCGTCCAAGGCTCTCGGCCACCACTTCTCCCATGCGCAGCGCCGTGCCGGACGGGGCATCTACCTTGTGCCGGTGGTGCGCCTCGATGATCTCAATGTCGTAATCGTCCCCCAGCGCCGGTGCTGCGAGCTGCAGCAGTTTCAGGCACAGGTTCACACCGGTACTCATGTTCGGGGCAAACACGATGGAAATCTCACTGCTCGCTTCCAGCAGTGTCTTTTTCTGCGCAAAATCCAGCCCCGTCGTACCGATCACCATGGATTTTCCGAATTCCCGGCATATCCTGAGCGAGTGCATCGTGCATTCGGGGACCGTGAAATCGACCAATACCTCGAATTTCTCCTGGTACTGCCGAGGGTCTTGATGGACGATCACGCCGGTGCGGCCGGCACCGGCAAGCTCTCCCGCATCGGCACCGAGTGCTTCGGACGATGCGGCCTCGAATGCGGCACCCAGGCGCATTTTCTCATCTTCCACGCAAGCCCGAACGAGCGTCTGACCCATCCGGCCTCCCGCACCGTTGATTCCCAGCATTAGCATCCCGGTCTCCTTGCTGATCTGTCACTCCGGCAATTATACATTCTCACGCCGGGGCGAAGGCCGTATTTGCAGGTGAGGCAGGCTGCATCATGCCTGCCGCACCCGTGGCAGGGGATTTCAGTCCGACCAGAACTTGAGATTTTCGAAAAAGCTCTTGACGCTGCCAGTCCAGGTATGCGAGCGGGGACTATGATGGCTGCCGCCCTCCTCGAGGGTGCTTGCGAACTGCCTCAGCAATTCCTGCTGCTTCCTGTTCAGATTGACCGGTGTTTCGACCACGATGCTGCACAGCATGTCGCCCACCGAAGTGCCCCGTACGGGCTTCACCCCTTCACCCCGCAGGCGGAATACCCGCCCGGTCTGGGTGCCGGCAGGGATTTTCAGCTTCAGTCTCCCCTTCAAGGTGGGAACTTCAACCTCACCCCCCAGGGCTGCCATACTGAAACCGACCGGGACCTCGCAACACAAGTCGCTGGCCTGGCGTGTGAACAGCTCGTGTTCCCTCACGAGAACCTGCACGTAAAGGTCTCCCGGCGGCCCGTTGTCGGGTCCTGCCTCCCCTTCACCCGTCAGCCGGATCCGGTCGCCGCTGTCCACGCCGGCCGGGATCTTCACCGACAGTTTCTTCGACACGCGCCTGAGCCCGGTTCCCCGGCAATAGTCACAGGGTACCCGGATGGTCTTGCCCTTTCCGCGACATCGCGGACAGGTCTGCTGGATCGAGAAAAAGCCCTGCTGCATGCGAACCTGTCCCGCTCCTCCGCAGGTGGGGCAGTTATCGATCGAAGTGCCCGGTGCAGCGCCCGATCCGTTGCATTTTTCACAGGTCGCCTTCCTGGGCACCTGCAGGGTGGATTCGGTTCCAAACACGGCCTCTTCCAGGCTGATCTCCACTTCAAGCTGGAGATCCGCACCCCGGTACACGCGTTGCGAGGCACCGCGCCCGCTGCCGAAGATATCGCCAAAGATATCCCCGAATATGTCGCTGAAATCTGCTGTGCTTCCGGCCGCCCCGCCCTGCACGCCGGCATGTCCGAACTGGTCGTAGGCCTGGCGCTTTTGCGGATCACCCAGGATCTCGTAGGCTTCTTTCGCCTCCTTGAACTTCCTTTCAGCTTCCCGGTCACCCGGGTTACGGTCCGGGTGATATTTCATGGCAAGCCTGCGGTATGCCTTTTTCAGTTCCCCTGCACTGATCGACCGGTCCGCCCCGAGGACTTCGTAGTAATCTCTTTTGGCCATTTATCGTTTGCGCACGCGCCAGCCCGGGCTCACGACGGTGAGTCCGGACCGGTTACACGTCCCTGGTTGTCACTCCGTATCAAATCATGTCATTCGTGGCCCGGCCCCCGGCATCTCCAGGCCGGTGGCTGCCCACTGGAAGCGTTTACGATTTCTTCCCGTCGTTATCCACTTCCTCGAACTCGGCGTCCACGACTTCCTCGTCGGCTGCCTGGCCCTGCGCATCCCCTGGAGCCTCCTGCTGCACGTCACCGCCTGCCTGGGCGTACATGCGCTCCGCCAGCTTTCCTGAAAGCTCGGCCAGGGCCTGGGTCTTGGTTTGAATCACGTCCTTGTCGTCCTTGTCCAGCACGGCCTTCAGGTCCTTGACCGCATTCTCGATCTGCATCCGTTCTTCCTGGCCGATCTTGTCTCCCATTTCCGAGAGCGACTTTTCGGTCGCATGGATCATCTGGTCGGCCTGGTTGCGCATGCTGACCAGCTCGGCAAATTTCTTGTCCTCTTCCGCATGCGCCTCGGCATCCTGGACCATCCTACCAATTTCATCCTCGGACAGGCCGCTTGAGGCCTTGATCACGATGGACTGCTCCTTGCCGGTTGCCTTGTCCTTGGCGGACACGTTGAGGATGCCGTTCGCGTCGATATCGAACGTGACCTCGATCTGGGGTACGCCGCGCGGCGCAGGCGGGATATCCGACAGGTCAAACCGGCCCAGCGACTTGTTCGCCGCGGCCTGCTCGCGCTCGCCCTGCAGCACGTGAACCGTAACGGCGGTCTGGTTGTTTTCCGCGGTCGAGAACACCTGCTGCGCGTTGGTCGGTATGGTGGTGTTCTTCTCGATCAGCTTCGTCAAGACACCGCCAAGGGTTTCGATGCCCAGTGACAGCGGCGTGACGTCCAGCAGCAGGACGTCCTTGACATCCCCCCCGAGTACGCCCGCCTGGATGGCCGCACCGACAGCGACAGCCTCGTCCGGATTGACGTCCTTGCGGGGCTCCTTGCCGAAAAAGTCCTGCACGACCTGCTGCACCTTGGGCATGCGGGTCTGGCCGCCGACCAGAATCACGTCGTTGATGTCCGAGGCGTTCAGGTTCGCATCCTGCAGGGCCTGCCTGCAGGGCGCGATCGTGCGCTGTACCAGGTCTTCCACCAGGGCCTCCAGCTTGGCGCGGGTCACCTTGATGTTGAGGTGCTTCGGCCCGCTCTGGTCAGCCGTGATATACGGAAGGTTCACCTCGGTCTGCTGGCCAGAAGACAGTTCGATCTTTGCCTTCTCTGCCGCCTCTTTCAGGCGCTGCAGGGCCAGCGGATCGTTATGCAGGTCGAAACCCTGGTCTTTCTTGAACTCGTCCGCGAGGTAGTCGATCAGGCGCATGTCGAAGTCTTCCCCGCCGAGGAAGGTATCTCCGTTCGTGGACAACACCTCGAACTGGTGCTCACCGTCGATTTCCGCGATCTCAATGATGGAGATATCGAAGGTTCCGCCACCCAGGTCGTACACGGCGATCTTGCTGTCACCGCGTTTCTTGTCCATGCCGTAGGCGAGTGCCGCGGCCGTGGGCTCGTTGATGATCCGCTTCACGTCCAGTCCCGCGATCTTGCCGCCATCCTTGGTCGCTTGGCGCTGGGAATCGTTGAAGTATGCTGGCACGGTAATGACCGCCTCGGTGACGTCCTCGCCCAGGTATTCCTCCGCCGTCTTTTTCATCTTCATCAGGATCCTGGCCGAAATTTCAGGCGCTGCCATCTTGCCATGGCTGGTCTCGACCCAGGCATCGCCGTTGTCCGCCCTGATGATCTTGTAGGGCACCAGCTTGATGTCCTTCTGCACGGCGTCCTCTTCGAAACGCCGGCCGATCAGGCGCTTGATTGCAAACAGGGTGTTGGCAGGATTGGTGACGGACTGGCGCTTGGCCGACTGCCCCACCAGGGCCTCGTTGTCCTCCGTGAAGGCAATGACGGAAGGCGTGGTTCGATCCCCTTCGCTGTTTTCAATCACCTTCGGCGTGCTGCCTTCCATGACGGCCACGCACGAATTGGTGGTGCCTAAATCAATACCAATGATCTTTCCCATTGTCTGTCTCCAAGATTGTCCGGGCCCTGCTAGACGGGTCCGGTGTAAAAATTCTTCTATGGTTCATGAATATTGGGGCAGTTTTCCCGGATTCAAGGCACCCTTCATGCGACGGAACCCGCCGCAGTCAGTCCCCGGCAGCATCCGGTTCTTTCGAAACGATGACCATTGCCGGGCGCAGCAGTCTTTCGTGCAGCGTGTAGCCCTTTTGCATGACCTGGATGACCGTGTTCGGTTCGTGCTCGCGGCTCTCCTGCGTGGTCATGGCCTGGTGAAGATTGGGATCGAACGCCTCACCGGCCGGGTCGATTTCCTCGATGGAGAACTTCTGCATGGTGCTGACCAGCATCTTCAGGGTCAATTCCGTGCCTTCACGCAGCTTTTCCGCCTTCACATCCCCCGCATCCAGGCCCAGTTCCAGGCTGTCCTTGACCTGCAGCAGTTCACCGGCGAACTTCTCGATCGCGAACTTGTGCGCGTTGGACAGGTCACGCTGGGCCCGCTTTCTCAGGTTTTCCATTTCCGCCTGCATGCGAAGCACCCTGTCCTGGCATTCGCCCGCCACGCGCTTTGCATCTTCCAGCTCCTCAAGCAATGCGTCCCCATCGGGCTCATCCGGTGATTCCTCACCGTCCACATCACGATTTTCCAGCGCTTCCCCGTCAGCCTGCACGTTCTTCGGCTTCGGTTTCTTTTCGGTTTTACTCATAGTTCAACATGCCATGTGTCACAGCGGGATCCGGAAACAGAATAATAAGGGCTAATTCTGGGTATTCAAGGCTTCGCCGAGCAGCCTTGCGGTCAGGTCAACGATCGGGATCACCTTGTCATAGGATATGCGGGTCGGCCCGACTACGGCCAGCACGCCCATGATCTCGTCATCCACCGTATAGGGCGAGGAGATGACGCTGCAGTCATCCAGGACTTCATACCCGGATTCCTGGCCAATGAAGATCTGCACGCCCTGTGCACAGATACAGCGGTCCAGCAAGCGGAGGAATTCCTGTTTCTGGCTGAAGGCCTCGAACAGGCTCCTGAGCTTGTCGAGATCGGACAGGTCCTCGTACACCATGAGATTGGTCTGGCCCACCACGACATAATCCGACTTGGCACCCGATTCGGAAAAGAGCTGCTCGCCCATGGCCACGGCCGTGCGCATGAGATCGTTCATGTCTTCCCGCAGGCAGTCCAGCTCCTCCAGGATCTTGCGCCGTGCAGCGACCAGGTCCTGGCCCGCGCACAGATCATTGATGTAGTTCGCTGCCTGCTGCAGCTCGGATTCGGTGTATTCCCGGTCGACATGCAGGATACGGTTCTGCACTTCCTGCTGGTTCATGACCATGATGGCCAGCACGCGGCGGTCCGACAGGGACAGGAACTCGATATGGCGAAACTCCGCGCGTTCGATCTTGGGCAGGGTCACCAGGCCCGCCAGGCCCGTCAGGCCCGAGAGCAGCGTGGATGCGCTTTCCACCAGCCCGCCCACGTCCTGGGAAGGATCGAGATCCTGCCTGATCTGCGAGACGACGTCCGTCGTCAGGGGACGGACCTTGAGCATGGTATCCACGAACAGGCGGTATGCCTTGGTGGTGGGAATGCGCCCGGCAGAAGTGTGGGGTGAGCTGACGAATCCCAGGTCCTCCAGGTCAGCCATGACATTACGCACCGTAGCCGGGCTGATTTCCAGCTCGGACCGCTTTGCCAGCGTGCGCGAGCCCAGGGGGTGGCCCTCGGAAATATAGCTTTCAATCAGAACCTTGAGCAGCAGCTGGGTACGCTCGTTGAATGAATAGTTTTTCTCTTCGATTGCAGCCATGGCCCAATGCGTTCTATGCTAGGAATTCAGCACACCATGCCGGTAAGCGCCTGAAACATCATTGCAATACTATGCAAACGTTGTCAAGAAGATGTTTGGCTAGTGCTGCCGCGAAATCCGTGGTAGCGTTCGATACATCCAGACAAGGCCTCAGACCATGAGTACGTTTACCAAGATCGGGATCATATCCAAGCCCGACGACACGCAGATCAAAGGGCCAGTACGGGCCCTGTACAAATACCTCTCAAGGAGGTCCCTGCAAATCTGGGTGGATGACGTGACCGCATCGCTGCTCGGCCAGAAGTCCGTCCAGGCCAGTAGCCTGAAACAGATGGCGATGCACACCGACCTGGTGATCGTGGTGGGGGGTGACGGCACCCTCCTGCACGCCGCCCATACCATGATCGACAGTGAAATCCCGTTGCTGGGCGTCAACCTGGGGCGACTCGGATTTCTTGCCGAGATCAGCCCGGACGAAATGCAAGCGGAACTGGACCATATCCTGGCGGGAGACTACATCGAGGAAGAACGTTTCGTACTGAAGACCACACTGGTCCGGGACGGCAAGACCCATGCCCGGGCTCTTGCCGTGAATGACGTCGTCGTGCACGCCCTGCGCATGGTGCGCATGATCGAAATCGAGACCCGGGTCGACGGACAGCACCTGGATACCTTGCGTGCGGACGGCTATATTGTCTCCACACCGACCGGCTCGACTGCCTACGCCCTGTCGGGTGGAGGGCCGATTCTGCACCCCGGCCTTGGCGCCATCGTGCTGGTGCCTATCTGCCCGCACACCCTGAGCAACCGGCCCATTGTCGTGGACGCAGGCAGCCGGATAGAGCTGTCCCTGACCGGGCAGGATTTGCGCCATAACGCCCTGGCCTCCGTGGACGGCCAGATCAACATGCACTTCAAGCCCGGCGACCTCCTCCATATCAAGAAGGGCAAGCGCGCATTACGGCTGATCCAGCCCCGGCAGTATGATTACTTCGACGTGCTGCAGAAGAAGCTGCGCTGGAACGCCGCGCCCCGGGGCAAGAAGCCCCGGCGCAAGAAATAGCCGGTCATCCCGGCAGGTTCATGCTGAAGTCAATCTTTATCCGCAACTTCGCCATCATCGAGCAGCTGGAGCTGGATTTCCATCCCGGCATGAACGTGCTGACCGGTGAGACCGGAACCGGGAAATCAATCATGATCGACGCGCTGAACCTGGCACTCGGCAGCCGTGCAGACGTTTCCATGGCACGCAACCCCGGGGACAGGATCGAAATCATTGCCACCCTGGATGCAAGCGGTTCCGGTGCCGCCCTGCAGTGGCTCGACCAGCACAGCCTGGACGTACCCGGCGGGGACTGCGTGCTGCGCCGGGTGATCTCGCAGGACGGAAAATCCAGGGCCTGGATTAACGGCTCGCCATGTCCCGTCATGCAGCTGCGAAGTATCGGTCAACGGCTGGTGGAGGTCTGCGGCCAGCACGAATCCCAGTCCCTGATGCGCAGGGACAGGCAGCGTGAACTGCTGGACGCCTATGCCGGAAATGACACCGAAACCCTGGCAGGGCTGTACCACCGCTGGAAAACCCTCAGCCGGCAGCTAGAAAGTGCCGAGGAAAACCGGGAAAACGTACGCTCCCAACTGGAGTTGCTGCGTTATCAGCACCAGGAACTGGAACAGCTGCAACTGGCCGAAGGCGAATACGAAGCCCTCGTGGAACGGCACGTGCAGCTGAGCCATGCGAAAGAGCTGAACGAAGGCAGCATGCGGATCTCCAGCCAGCTTGCTGGAGACACCGACGGTACGGTCTGCGACACACTCGGCCTGCTGCTGGCCGAGCTCGAAAAACTGAGCGTGCACGACAAGGCGCTGGAGACATCGCTCGAGGCCCTGCACGTCGCCCAGATACAGCTCGGGGATGCTGCGCACAGCCTGCGTGACTATTCCGAGCAGGTCTGCGCAAGCCCGCAGGAGCTGCAGGAGCTCGAGTCACGCATCTCCCGGATTGAAGACATCGCCCGCAAGCACGATGCCAGGCCGGCAGAACTGACGGCCTTGCAGGCGTCCATCGCCACCCGGGTAGAAGAACTTGAAGACGCCCGGGAAGACCCGGAAGCCATCCGCAGGTCCATACTTGAAACCGAGTCAGACTACATGAGCTTAGCCGGGAAAATCAGTGCGTCGAGGCAGGCTGCTGCCGACACGCTGGATGAACAGATCACCGGTTCCATGCAGGGCCTGGGCATGCAGGGAGGATGCTTCCGCATTGATATCCGGCCCCTGGAAAACTCCGGACCGGGTCCGAACGGCCTGGACGACCTGCAGTTCCAGGTCAGCACCAATCCGGGCCAGGCGCTGCGACCCCTGAACAAGATCGTCTCCGGCGGTGAGCTGTCCCGGCTCAGCCTGGCCATACAGATCGCCACCACCAACCACCTGGACATCCCGACCCTGATCTTCGATGAGGTCGACACCGGCGTAGGCGGAGCCACCGCTGAAATTGTCGGCAGACACCTTCGCGAACTGAGCCGCAACGCGCAGGTCTTCTGTGTCACACACCTTGCACAGGTGGCGGCCCAGGCGCACCATCACTACAGGGTGAACAAAACCGAGCACGGTGCAACCGTGCGGGCTGAAATCTCACATCTCGCCGAAGAGGCCCGCATCGAGGAACTGGCGCGCATGCTCGGCGGCGTTGAAATGACCCGTAACACACAGGAGCATGCCAGGGAGATGCTGCAGCAAACCCTCAGCCATCCGGCATGAAGCACCGCCCCTTTACCCTGCTTTGCATGCTGCTGTTCGTGGCTTCCCTGGGCGGGTGCGGGAACGAGCTGCTGAAAGTCTACAAGATCGACATCCAGCAGGGCAACGTACTGGAAGCGCAGGCCGTTGAACAGGTCAGGCTGGGCATGACCAAGGAGCAGGTGCATTTCCTGCTGGGCACACCGCTGATCGTCGACAGCTTCCATCCCGATCGCTGGGACTACCTGTACATGCTGAACCCGGGCCATGCGCAATCCCGGCGCAGCCAGCTGACACTCATCTTCGATCGCAACGAGGTCATCGAGATCATCAAGCACAATATCCCGACTGCCGAGACGGCTCCTGTGGAGCAGGACGAAGCCGGGAACGAAAAGGATACGGACCGGTAAGCCCGGACCCCCGGCACAAGCCTTCAGGAACCGTAATTCCCGGGGGGCGCATCAGCCCTGCCCGGCACGCTTCCTGCGCGCATCCACCGGGTTTTCATGCAGGGGGCGATAGATCTCTACCCGGTCATGCTGTCTCAGCCGGCGGTCCAGCCTAACGGGATGACCGAATATCCCAATACTGCCTTCGCGCACCTCGATTTCAGGATACTTTTCCAGGATCCCCGACTGCTCGATGGCCTGCAGCACCGTGGTATGCGGCATGACGGTCAAGGGAACCACCTCCTGATGATCGGGCAGCGCATAGCACACCGTAACGGAAATCCACCTACCGCTTTCCATAGGTGTCCTCGGCCCGCTGCCGAAAGACGGTAATCATCCTGTTGGCCAGGGAATGGAAGATCGGTCCCAGCGTAAACTCGTACACGCGGCTTGAAAATGCAAACGTGATCTCCAGTTCCACCCTGCAGTGATTTCCATCGAGTTCGTAAAACTGCCAGACACCTTTCAGGTGCCTGAACGGACCTTTCACCAGGTTCATGGTGACCCGGCAGTCCTCGACCAGTTCATTGCGCGTGGTCATCTCTGCCCCCAGGGCACCCTTGGAGAAATGCAGCGTGGCTTCGATCACCTGTTCGGTTTTGAAGTTGATCTCGCTGCGGGTACACCAGGGAACGAACTCCGAATAAGACTCGATATCATTGACCAGCCGATACATCTGCGCTGTGGTATAGGGGAGCATCGCACTGCGTTGCACGTGAACCATGGGCGGACCCTAAAAGACACCCAGTACGTGCAGGAATACCAGGATCATGCCGGCCGGTGCAACATACCTGGCCAGCATGCGCCACAACCCGTATACGAAGGGATGCTTCATGCCCAACTCGTCCCGGCTGGAGTTTTCGCTCATGACCCACCCTGCAAACAGGCAGATCAGGATTCCACCCAGCGGCAGCATGATGTTCACGGCAAGATGATCCAGCAGGTCGAAAAAAGACTTGCCTTCGAACGGGGTCCCGTCAAGCCATCCGATCCGGGTCCAGTGGTTGAAGGAAAACACCGTGCCCAATCCGACGGTCCAGGTCACCAGCCCACAGGCCAATGCGGACGAGACCCTGGAAATCGAGAACCGTTCAACCAGCCAGGCGACGGCCGGTTCAATCAGGGAAATCGCAGAAGTCCACGCAGCAAAAAACAGCAGCGTAAAAAACAGCAGGCCGAAAAACATGCCGCCCGGCATGTTTCCGAAAGCCAGCGGCAGGGTATTGAATATCAGTCCCGGGCCTTGGCCGGATTCCAGGTTGTTGGCAAACACGATCGGGAAAATGGCCAGCCCGGCCAGGATTGCGATCCCGGTATCCGCCAGGGCGACCTGGACGCTTGTACTGCCAATCGATGCATTGCGGGGCAAATAGGAACCGTACATCATGATGGCACCCATACCCAGGCTCAGGGTGAAAAAGGCGTGGCCCAGGGCCTTCAGCGCCACTTCGGGCGTGATCCTGGAAAAATCAGGATTGAAGAGGAATTTCAGCCCCGCAAGAAAATCTCCATGCACGAGGGCATACACGACCATCACCAGGATCAGGACGAACAGGGCCGGCATCAGGAACCGCACGGCATTCTCAAGCCCCTTGCGGACCCCCCGTGCCACCACGGCCATCGTCAGGACAATGAACACGGTATGCCAGAACAGCAACCTCCACGGATTTGACACCAGCCGGCTGAACACCTCGCCGGACTTCTCGCCGGTCAAGCCGGTAAAGCTGCCCTGTGCCGCTTCCAGCACGTAGGCCAGCGTCCAGCCCGCAATGACACTGTAGTAGGATAAGATCATGAAGCCCGCCAGCATGCCCATGAAACCAACCAGGCTCCACGAGGTGCTGCGATTTTCCTCTTCAGCCAGGGCGCGCATGGTATTGACCGGGCTGCTGCGCCCCCTGCGCCCGAGCAGAACCTCCGACACCATGACCGGCAGGCCAAGCAGGGCAATGCAGACCAGGTACACCAGCACGAACGCCCCGCCGCCGCTGTCGCCCGCCATGTACGGGAACTTCCAGACATTCCCCAGGCCGACTGCCGAACCGGCAGCGGCCAGGATGAACATGAGACGGGACGACCAGTACCCGTGTATGGAAACTCTAGAGTTGGACATGACCGGTCCGTTTTATCCTGCCGATAAGCCGATGCCTGCGCTTTCCTTCATACTGTCCCGTGTCGGGGCTAATTAAACGCAGGATTGGTACGAATTCATTACAATACCCGCATGACCCCTGCCAAGCCCAAACAGGATAACCAGATCGCAGTCAACAAGAAAGCCCGGCACGACTATTTCATCATCGAACACCTGGAGGCGGGCCTGGTCCTTGAAGGCTGGGAGGTCAAGAGCCTCAGGGCAAAACATCTCCAGCTCAAGGAAAGCTATGTCCTGATCAAGAACATGCAAGCCTGGCTGCTCGGTGCACACATCAACCCGCTGCCCACGGCTTCAAGCCACGTCCACGCCGATCCCACGCGCACCCGCAAGCTGCTGCTTCACAGGGGCGAAATTGCAAAGCTGGTCGGAGCCGTTGACCGCAAGGGGTACACCATCGTTCCACTGTCCATGTACTGGAAGCGGGGCAAGGCCAAGCTTGAAATTGCCATTGCGAAAGGCAAGCAGAAACACGATCGGCGCGCAAGCATCCGTGAACGGGACTGGGAGCGCGACAGGCAGCGAATCCTGAAAAAGGCAAAGTGACCCAGGATGTGCGGCCCGCTGCCGGCCAGTGTACGGGTCAGGGCAGCTTGACCCCGCAGTTGAACACGCCGGATCCCGACTCCTTGAGTGCCTTCTCGACACATTCGTCGTACGAACCAAATTCTCCCAGAACCGTCGCCGAGCCGGAGCCTGCCTCGGCATACACTTCACCAACCCAGATGGTGTCCGTGTCCGAATCCGCTTCATCCTTGCTGCACCCGGCAATCACCACAGAAAAGATCAGTACCGCGCATGCCAATAACTTTTGTCTCATGATAAATGTCCCCGAAGCTGACCAGAAGTTGCGGCATCAATGTAGCGAAATTCGACTGGCACGGCAACCGTCTCATGACCGGGCATGCATCCCCTTCCCTTCACCCTGCCCGTAAATTCTCCCCGGCGGCCGGCTGTGCAGTGCCTAGCTGTCAGGCTCCTTTCTCCAGACACAGCCTGATTCGCTCTCCTGCTGGATCATGTCCAGGAATGCTTCATGAGCCGCCAGTTCGTCTTCGCCGGCCTCGATGACCCGGAAGGCGGGCCGGGATTTCATCGCCTGCTGCGAGGCCAGCCGCTGGCGGGATTCGCGCTCGGCTTCATCCGTATCCAGGCGGAGGACAGACTGCCCACCTGTCATCGCCAGGTACACTTCGGCCAGGATCTGGGCATCCAGCAGGGCGCCGTGCAGTTCGCGCACCGGATTGCTGACCTCGTACCGCCTGCACAGGGCGTCCAGGCTGTTTTTCTGCCCCGGATGCATCTTTCTCGCCAGTTCGAGAGTATCCGTAACCGTGCAGCGGGCCTGGATGTCGGCCACCTGGTGCCCGGCAATGGACAGCTCGGTGTTGATGAACTCGACGTCGAACGCGGCATTGTGTATCACCAGTTCCGCTCCCTCGATGAACGCGAGAAACTCGTCTGCAATCCTGGAAAACACGGGCTTGTCCTCGAGGAATTCCCGGGTGATCCCGTGGATTTCCAGTGCCGCCTCGTCGATCTCCCGCCCGGGATTCAGGTACTGGTGAAACACGCGTTCGGTCACACGCCGATGCAGCATCTCCACGCACCCGATCTCGATGATGCGGTGGCCCTGCGAAGCATCGAGACCCGTCGTCTCGGTATCCAGAATGACATGGCGCATCGTGCCGGTCTCTCCTCGGTTCGGTTTCGATCTACTGCAGCAGCTTGTCGATCGCCTCGTTGGCCAGGCGATCGACCCGCTCATTTTCCACATGCCCGGCATGACCCTTGACCCAGTTCCATGTCACGTCATGCATTTCAACCTGCCTGTCCAGCTGCTGCCACAAGTCCTGGTTCTTGACGGGTTTCCTTGAGGAAGTCTTCCAGCCCTTGAGTTTCCAGTTCGGCATCCATTCCAGGATTCCTTTCATCAGATACTCCGAGTCAGTGGTGATGCGGACACTGCAGGGGCGCTTGAGCTTCTGCAGGGCAGACAATGCCGCCTGGAGCTCCATGCGGTTGTTGGTCGTCTGCATGACCGCCCCGTGGATGGTGGTTTCCGCATCACCATAGCGCAGCAGCGCAGCCCACCCGCCGGGTCCGGGATTGCCCCGGCAGGCGCCGTCAGTGAAGATGTCGACCCGCTCGGGCATGGCTTGCTTCCCGTGCCGAGGGCTCGGCTACATTGACCGGCAGAACCCGCTGGCGCGGACGCCAGGGCGACAGGCGGGGGGTGAGCGTGAGCACGCGTTTCTTGGCCACAAATATCCGCACACCACCCAGGCAGGCCAGTCCGTAATGGCCGACCTGGTTGAGGAACTGCAGACGCTGCTGAATGCGAAGGTTCTGTACGGGAGGGCGCAGCCCGACGTATTCCGTCTGCACCACGGTGAAATCGAGCAGGGAGAACCAGTCCCTCAGGCGTCTCGAGGTATAAAAATGGCCCACCCAGGGCACGCGCCTGGTACGCCACAGGGCCAGCCTGCCAAGTCCCATGACACTGAACGGATTGAACCCGACCATGACCAGGTGACCCTCGGATATCAGCACCCTGTGTGCCTCCCGAAGGACCTGGTGCGGGTCGTGGGAAAAATCCAGGGTATGCAGCAGCACAACCAGGTCCAGGGTATCGTGCTGGAAAGGCAGGGCAAGAGGACTGGCTGCAAGCGAGCCCTGCTCCGGGTCCAGTGACATATGAAATTTCTGTCCGACAGGGCTGTTCTGCAGCAGGTCGACCCGGGTGTTGAGGGAACCGACCTGAACTGCATAGTACCCGAAAAGTTCGGACAGCAACTTGGCCAGCGTACTCTGCAATTCCGCAAACAAGACCTGCCCCGCAGGGCTGTCATACCAGCCCTGAAGATTCCGGAACAGCCCGGCCAGCCTGAACAGTTCAGATTCCCGCATGCCCCGTATTCTAGCCTAATTCCAAACAGGGTGATGAGGGTATACAAGCAGTACGGAACTCATATACTATCCTGACTGAAATGGAATCTATGTATTGGAATCCTATTCTGACTAACATATGATTATCACTCCATGAAGTGCAATGCCTGCCTGGTGCTGGCTGGACTGGTTTTCTCCGGCACGGCCTGCTACAACGCAAACTTGCCTCCGGACGCGCCTGCTGAAGGAGTCATGGTCGAAACCATCGAACCTGCAGAATCCCCGGGAGATACATGGCTAAGCCTTCCGGAACCCGCTCTCCCCACCGAAGCAACCGGTACCTCCAAAGCCACGGATACTGCAGAACCGACAGCAACTACCGGCACTGAAAAACCCGGGGCTTCTTCGGGTAATACACGTGCAGAGAGCACAGGAGACGGTATTTTTCAGGCAGTGCCTGCAGAAGAGGCACCACGGCTGATCTGGGAGCGCATTGCAGAGAACGCTTCGTTCTCGCAGCTCTACAGCCACCCAAAGGTAGTCCGGTACAGACATAACTACCTGAAAAGGCAAAAGATGCTGGATATCATGTCCCGCCGTGCCGAACCGTTCATACACTTCATCGTGACGGAAATCGAGCGGCGCAACATGCCGGGGGAGTTGGCCATCCTCCCCATGGTAGAAAGCGGCTATCACCCCAAGGCACTATCGCGCGCCAGGGCCGCGGGCCTGTGGCAATTCATCCCCCGCACCGCGCGGGAGTACGACCTGGCACGAACCTGCTGTTATGACGCCCGGTACGATGTGCATGCCTCGACCATGGCCGCGCTTGACCATCTTGCCGACCTGCATGAAGAGTTCGAGGGTGACTGGATACTGGCCCTGATGGCCTACAATGCCGGTGTCAATCGCGTGAGAGGGGCACTGAAACGGGATACGGGAAAAGGCAGCCCGGGCCGTTACTGGAACCTGCGGCTGCCGCGCGAGACCCGTGAATACGTTCCCAGGCTGCTGGCGCTGAGTTCGATCGTGCATGACCCCGATCTCAGAACGACGCTGCTGCACCCGGTGGCCAATGCCCAGCACGTGGAGATCCTGGAGATCGACAAGCGAATCTCGCCCGCCAAGCTGTTCAACTCCGAAGGGATCGTGCACGGCGAAATTCAGGCCCTTAACCCTGCCGTAAGGCATCTGGATTATCCGCTGCCCGCTGGCCACCGGTTGCTCGTGCCGCCACACCGGGCCGAGCAAATCATCTCTGTCATCGAGCAGCTTCCGGCAGAGGAGGCCCCGAACCTGTACACTCATACCATCCGCTACGGGGAATCGCTCAGCGTCATCGCCCAGCGCTACGGAACCTCCGTGTCCACCCTGAAAAAGGTCAACCGCTTAACCGGCACCACCATACGGGCCGGAAAGAAGTTGATGGTCCCTGCCAACGCACGTTTTCCGGCCAGGCCCCACCGGCACACGATCGCCTACGGGGAATCGCTCAGCGTCATCGCCCGGCGCTACGGAACCTCCGTGTCCGCGCTGAAAAGGACGAACAGGCTCCAAGGCACCACCATCCAGGCTGGCAGGACCCTCCTGATTCCGTACAGCACCGGGTACCGTGCCCCGTCCCCGGCTGAAAACGTGCTCGTTCGTCACCGGCATGCGATTGCACCCGGGGAATCGCTCAGCGTCATCGCCCAGCGCTACGGAACCTCCGTGTCCACCCTGAAAAGGGTTAACCGGCTGAATAGCACTACCATACGGGCGGGAAAGATCCTGCTGATTCCGGCCAACACCCGCATCCCCGCACGGCCTCACAGGCACGTCATCGCCCACGGGGAATCGCTCAGCGTCATCGCCCGGCGCTACGGAATCTCCGTGTCCGCGCTGAAAAGGACGAACAGGCTCCAAGGCACCACCATCCAGGCAGGTAAAACGCTCATGATCCCGGGCAGAGCCGAAACCCGCAATCCACCCCCGGATGGATCTCCCGCGCAACAATACCGGCATACCGTTGCACGCGGGGAATCGCTCAGTATCATTGCCCAGCGCTACGGAACCTCCGTGTCCGCGCTGAAAAGGGTTAACCGGCTGAAAAGCACCCTCATCCACACAGGAAGCACCCTCACCATACCTTTCTGAGCGTCAGTCCACCGGACCGTGTGCGCGTGGCTGGCATAACCGGACAAGCCGCATCCCACCTGCAGCCGGCGCGAAAAAGACAGGATGAATGTCGGGCGTGCCCTCAGCGCCCGAACAGGTACTTCAGGCCCAGCGAGAGCGACCAGTGGTCCATGTCCCGAATCTTCGTATGGTTGGGCAGGTCAGGAATCGGGTGATCCACGTAACGCCCCTTGTCCCGCATGTCGTCCACCACGCTGTAGGACAGCTTCATCCCCAGCAGGAACCCGTCGCCCAGATCGTAGTCAGCACCGACATGCAGATGCTTCGAAAATACGGTATCGGACAGGGACTCGTCCTGGAAGGAGTTGTAGTATTCTGCGGGATGGTAGTCGCATCCTGCTGAACAGGCATATTCGGCCTCGAAAACAAGCCCGGACACCTTGACATGGGAGACTCCCACTCCGGCTCCCAGGTAGGGAGTGATCCGGCTGTCCTCGAGCGGGAAGTCGTAATACGCGTTCAGCGACAATGTCCGGGTTTCCAGGTCATCCACGGATGTCCGGGTCTTGCTCGAGTAGTTGCTCGTCGCCTTGGCGACTCGAGTAGATCCGTCCAGGTAAGTGATCCCGGTAAACTCCTGGTCGATGTCGTTCTCACGCAGACTGGCCGATAGCTCCAGTCGCAGGTTGCCGAAGCTGCGGCCGACTGCGATTTCCAAAAGGCTCCCCGTATCTGCGTCCAGATCATAGAACCAGCGATAGCCCCCGACATCCCGGTCGTCGCAGTCATCTTCGGGATAACAGACCGTATCCCGGTTCCAGCCCGCCTGTTTCATGTCGGATATCCAGTTCACCCCCGCACCGGCACCTACATACCAGCCGGAGTCCCGTGGTTCTGCCGCCATACCCGAACCGGATACGGCCACCATGAGCAGGCATCCCAGCACGGAGTGTACCAGGCCGCTTCCACATAATTTCAGTTTCATCCTGTCACGCCCACCTGTTCTGGTTGCGGTGTTGCGGTTCACACCCGTTTTTTTCAGACCACGAAAGGGTAATGAAGCATCTGCGAGAAAGCAAGATATTCCAAACCCTCCAGATCCCATTCAGGATGACCGCAGTGGCGGTACCAGCCTGAGCACCGCGCCCAGCAGCTGTTTCGTGTACTCGTGCTGGGGATCCGTGAGCACCTGCTCAACCTCGCCCTGCTCGACAATCCTGCCCTGGTACATGACAGCCACGCGGTCTGCAAAATAGGCTACCACCGACATGTTGTGCGTGATAAACAGGTAGCTGATCGCGTACTGTTCCTGCAGGTGATTCAGCAGGTCCAGAATCTGCGCCTGCACGGACACGTCCAGCGCACTGGTCGGCTCATCGCAGACTATGATTTTCGGGTTCACGGCCAGTGCACGGGCAATGCAGATGCGCTGGCGCTGGCCACCTGAAAATTCATGCGGATAGCGAAGATGGGCATCCCTGTCCAGGCCTACCTGCTCGAGCAGTTCCAGCACGCGCTGCCTGCGTGCCTGGGCATCCGAAATAACATTCAGCGCCTTGATGCCCTCCTCGATGATACTCCCCACCAGCATGCGCGGGTTCATCGACGAATACGGATCCTGGAACACGATCTGCAGGTTGGCCCGCTGTTCCATCAACCGGCTGCGATCCAGTTCGAGGATCGGCATACCGAGATACGTCACCTCTCCCAGGGTTGGCTGTACCAGCCTCAGGATTCCCTTGCCGACGGTCGTCTTTCCGCTGCCCGATTCTCCCACCAGGGCCACGGTCTGACCGGGAGGGATGTCCAAGGATACGCCGTCCACGGCCTTGACATGACCGACCGTGCGCTTGAACAGCCCCTTTCGGATCGGAAAATACACCGCCAGGTCCCGCACACGCAGCACACTGTCTCCGGTCACGTCTTCGACAGCAGGCTTTTGCAACGCCTGCCCATTGCGCTCGAGCAACGGCTTGCCACGCTTTTCCATCGCGGGCAATGCCGCGAACAGGTCCCAGCTGTAGGCATGTTGCGGTGATGAAAAAAATACCTCATTGCTGGACTGCTCCACGATCACACCGTCTTTCATCACCGCCACGTGGTCCGCCACCTGCTTTACCACGGCGAGATCATGGGTGATGAACAGGATCGCCATGCCGAACTGCCGCTGCAGATCGTTGATCAGTTCGAGCACCTGGGCCTGTATCGTCACGTCCAGGGCCGTAGTGGGCTCGTCCGCGATCAGCAGCCTGGGCTCGCATGCCAGCGCGATCGCGACCATCACGCGCTGCTTCATTCCGCCTGACAGTTCGTGCGCGTACATGTCTATGGTTTGTGGCGGCCTCGGTATGCGAACCGCTTCCAGCAGGTCAAGCACGTGCTTCCTGGCCTGTGCCCGCGTCATGCCCCTGTGCCGGATCAGCACTTCGGAAATCTGCTTGCCAACCCTGACAACCGGGTTCAGAGAAGTCATCGGTTCCTGGAAGATCATCGAGATGCCGCTGCCCCGGATATCCCGCATCTCACGCTCCGGCAGCCTCAGCAAATCCCTGCCTTCAAAATGCACGCTTCCGGAGGTCAAGCTTGCCGCTTCGGGAAGGAGCCTGATGACGGACAACGCGGTCACCGACTTGCCGCTGCCCGATTCTCCCACCAGGGCAAACGTCTGCCCGGCCCTGATCTCGAAGCTGACCTGGTCGACGGCCGTGATGGTGCGGCGACTGGAACTGAATACCGTCGTCAGGTCCCGTACCCGCAACAGCGGCCCTGGCATGTCACTCACCTTGAGAGCCTGGGGTCAAGTGCGTCCCGAACCACATCGGCAAACAGGTTGGCAAACAGCACCAGCGTGAACATGAAAAACAGGGACGCGGCCAGTGACCACCACACCACCGGCTCGCGCGCCATCTCCAGCCTTGCACTGTTGATCATGTTGCCCCAGCTGTTCATGGTGGGGTCGACGCCGATATTGATGTAGGACAGGACTGCCTCGGCCAGCACCAGGCCGCTGAAGTCCAGCACCAGGGTGATCAGGACGATATGCATCACGTTCGGGAGGATATGCCTGAATATGGTCTGCACGCGTCCAACGCCGAATGCCGTGGCAGCCTGGATGAAATCAACTTCTCTCAGCTTCAGGGTTTCCGCCCTCAGCAGTCGGCACAGGCCGGTCCAGCTGGTCAGGCCCAGAATGAGGCACAGGAACAGCAGGCGCAAGTCGGCCCGCTGGGTCAGGCTTGCAAACTGTTCCGCGTGCTTGCTCATGTAGACGTTGAGCATCAGGACCGCCGCCGCGATCAGCAGCACTCCGGGAATCGAGTTGAGCGTGGTGTAAAGATACTGGATGACATCGTCCACCCAGCCGCGAAAATAACCGGCCATGATCCCGAACAGGACCGCAAAGGGCAGCATGAGCAGGGTCGTCAGCGTGCCGATGACCACGCCCGTCCGGATGCTCTTGAGTGCCTGGTACAGTACATCCTCGCCTACCTTGTCCGTACCCAGCACGTGATACTTGGTTGCCCATTCCGCACCTGTCATGAGCACCAGCAGAACAATGCCCAGCGTAACGACCACGGTCCGCCAGGGTATGCGGGAACGCCCGGAGAACAGGATACCCAGCGTCACCCTGAACGCCCTGCCTGCCCGCAAGGACAGCACCCAGCCCAGCAGCAGGACCAGCGCCCCCCAGAGCACTACCGCCTTGAGGGCTCCCTTCAGGCCGAGCCTGAGCACGTCACCGGTCTTTTGCGTTTCAGGATGCTCAAGGTGCGATGCCCCCCAGGCCAGGCGCGGGTAAACACGCTGCTTGGTGCCGTCATCCTGCTGTACAGTCTCCTTGGCGTACAGGTAGGCCGCAAACGGCGCGGAGTACGTCTTTTCACCGCTTTCCCGAAGGCCGGATACCATCCGGTCAAAGAGGCTGATCACCTCGCCACTGTGCTGTACATGGCCGGATGCGGCAGACTGGTTTTCCAGCACGGGGTGAAAATGCACCGAATCCAGCAGGGCAATGCCCACGTACACCGACAGGACGATCATCGAGATCACCCCCGCCCTGCTGCGCACGACCTGCTGCCAGGGCTGGCGCAAATGGGGCTTGCGCATCGCATACAGGAAAAACATGACAATGCACAGCACGAGGCCGAACACCAGGATATCCGTCAGTAGGAAGACAGGCTTGCCCGGAAACATGGTCAGCGCAGCCTCACTCTCGGATCAACAACCGTGTACGAGATATCGGTCAGCAACAAGCCCACGATATACAGGAAGGCCCCCAGGAACACCATGGAGCGCACGATGGCAAAATCCTGGCGGTTGATCGCATCAATGGTATAGCTGCCCAGGCCGGGGATCCCGAAGAAGGACTCGGTAATCAGACTGCCCATGAACAGCAGCGGCAGGATCACCACTACCCCGGTCAGTATCGGAATCAGCGCATTGCGCAGGACATGACGGAACAGCACCACCTGTTCGGCGATGCCCTTGGCGCGCGCCGTACGCACGTAATCCCTGTTCATCTCCTCGAGGAATATGGTCCGGTACCAGCGCGTGCTGGAACCGATTCCGCCCACGATACCGATCAGCACCGGCAGGATCAGGAACTTGATGCCGAAAAGACCGGTCTCGAAGCCTGAAATGGGCACGACCCGCAGGATCTTGCCCATGACGTATTGACCTCCAATGATGTAAAACAGGCTGGATATGGACATCAGCGCCACGCAAATGACGACTGCCCAGTAATCGATATAGGTAGCCCGGAAAAAGGCGATGAGCAGGGCAAAGGTGATCGCCACCAGCAGTCCGATGAGGAGTTGCGGTACAGCAATGGCCAGGCTCGGCCACATGCGCTGGGTGATGTCGAACCCGATGTCGCGCCCACTGTCCGAGCGGCCAAAATCAAAGATGAAGAGGCGCAGGGACTTGTTATAGAAGATGGTCTTGCGGATCGTATCGGCGCCTTCTTCCTGCATGTTGTAGAACAGCGGGTAGTGATAGCCCCGCTCCGTTTTCCAGTCCTCGACCTGCTCTTGCGTGACATGTTTCTGTCCCAGGAACATGCGTGCCATGTCATCCGGCGTGTTGACCACGAAAAACAGCAGGAACGTGATGACATTGACACCCACCAGGATCGGAATTGCATACAGCACCCGCCGAATGATGTAGGCGATCATCTGAGCGTACCCCGCTCTCTCCGGTAAAACCCGATGACCGCGGGCACGAACGAGATCAGCAGCACCCCGGACAGGATGATGAGCGGCCAGTACCTGGGCCGGTTCCACTCGGCGCGCCTCGTCTCCCTCAGCTGGCCGTCCACCCGCTTGTACTTGAGCACATTGTTGGCCATCAGGTTGGGCTTGACGTTCCTGTACCAGCTGTGAAACAGGGAAAATGCCTTGGGGTGAAACCCCCAGAGCCACGGAGCGTCCCGCTGCAGGATACGGGTCATCTCCTGGATGACCTGCATGCGATGCGGGCCGTTGCCGATGTTCTTCATCTGCTCGAACAACCGGTCGAACTCGGGGTTCTGGTAGTTGGTGGCGTTCTCGCCGCTGTGCTGCACTTTCGAGTTTGGCCCGTACAGGAGGAAAAAGAAATTCTCCGGATCAGGATAGTCCGCATTCCAGCCCCACTGGAAGATCTGGCCGGTACCCTTGCGCATCTTTTCCTGGAACCGGTTGTAATCGGTGGCACGGATCACCAGCTGTATGCCGAGTTTCTGGTACTGCTTGCGCAACCAGCTGAAATGCGCCTTGGCACCCGGCCCAGCACCGGGTGTGTCGAAATACAGGACCAGCTGCTTGCCGGATGCGCGATCAAATCCGTCTTCGTAACCGGCCTCGGCCATCAGCTGCCGGGCATAACGAATATCCTTTCTTTTCAGCTCGCCGTTCACCCAGTCATAGACATGCGGATTGACGCCGGCCTCGCCCTCGACATGGCCAAATATTCCCGGCGGCAAAGGGCTCTGGGCGGGTATTCCGCGCCCGTTGGCAAAAATGGAAATGTATTCCTCGTAGTCCACGGCAATCGAGATCGCACGACGCAGCAGGCGCGCCCGCTCGGAATCCCCGCCTACCACCGGGTCCAGCATGTTGAAGCCCATGTACAGGATCGAGGTGGTGACGGAAGTCTCCAGCTGGATGTCTTTCTCCCGCATCCGGTCCGTCAACTGAATATCTCCCTGCGAACCGAACTGGATGGCCTGGTCGAAGCTGTCCGAACTGACTCCCGAGGCGTCATAGTACCCCTGCAGAAACTTGTTCCAGTAGGGAATGTTTTCCTTTTCCAGGCTGTATACCGCCTTGTGCACCAGAGGCAATTCCTTCCCGGCATCCGCCAGCAGCCCGTTACCCCGATCCTGCGGCTCCCCTTCAGACGGGTAGCGCTCACCGTGAAAGTTGGGATTTTTTTCCATCACCATGCGCAGGTTGGGGTTATTTTCAGCCAGCATGAAGGGCCCCGTGCCCACCGGGTACCAGTTCAGCGAGATGTTCCGCTCATCCATCCCCGGCTGGCTGTAAAACTTTTCTGCCTCCCAGGGCATCGGGGAGAAAAACGGCATGGCCAACCAGAACACCAGCTGTGGATACTTCCCCTCGATCCGGATGCGATACGTGTAGCGGTCGTCCACGTACAGCCCGGCAAACACAAGCTCCCTCAGGTCATGCCAGGCATCCGGCTGGTCCCGGTACCTCTCGCCTGCCTGGTTGCGAAACGCATCGAACCCTACGATGTACTCACGCATCACTCCTGCTATGGGAGAGTGAAGGAACGGACTTGCAATACGCTTGATCTGGTAGACATAGTCTTCTGCAACCAGTTCACGGGTCCCGGTGTGCACGAAATCTGACAGGACATGCACGTCTTTCAGGTCCTCACGCTGCAGTTCCAGGTAGCGCGCACGCCCCTGCTCATCCTTCGCGAAGGCAGGGTGAGGCTGGTAGTGGATGCCCGGCTTGATCGTCACGATATACTCGGAATAGGCAATCCCATCCGTCCTCCAGGAGGGAACCGGTTCGCCTGCAGCGTCCAGATACCGAACCCTGGGCAGGTGTTCGGCAGTGAGCGGGACCAGGGTATAGGGCCGCTTCAGGTAATGGTACTGCAGGGGAGGTTCGTAGATCTGTGCGAGGAACTGGTACTCGTTCGAGCTGTAGGACCTGACCGGGTCGAGGTGCTTGGGCCGCTCGCTGAACGATGAATACACGATGTTCAGGGATTCCTCCCCGCCCGCATGCGGATTGTTCCAGGGCTCGGAGTCGCATGCGGTGAGCATGCAGACCAGGATGAACTGCAAAAAGAGGAGAGTGCGGTCGTTCACGTGCGTGGGGTGTATTATACTCGGGCGCTATTATGGATATTTCTTCCCTGAATGACCATTATAGAATGCCTGCCCGGGAAAATGTTTCAACCAGGATTCACTGAATTCGCCGATATTAACCAGGAGAGAAACGGAAGATGGGATTTTTAGCGGGAAAACGTGCACTGGTGATCGGCGTGGCCAGCAACCGGTCCATCGCCTGGGGAATCGCCGCAGCCATGCATCGCGAAGGCGCGCAACTGGCTTTCACCTTCCAGAATGAAAAACTCAAAACCCGGGTCGAAAAACTTGCCGGGGATTGCGGTTCGAACCTCTGCCTGCCCTGCGACCTGGAACACGATGCAGACATTGCGCAGCTGTTCGACAAGCTCGCCACGACCTGGGACGGGCTGGATATCCTGGTGCATTCGGCCGCCTTCGCACCCCGGGAGGAACTGTCCGGGGATTTTGTCGAGGTGACTACCCGGGAAGGCTCAAGAATCGCACACGACGTCAGCAGCTACAGCCTGACTGCACTCGGGCGGGCAGCCCGCCGCATGATGCGGGGCCGCAACGGCGCCATCCTTTCCCTGTCCTACATGGGTTCAGTACGCGCCATGCCGAACTACAACGTCATGGGCCTCGCCAAGGCCAGCCTGGAAGCCAACATACGCTATATGGCCTATACCCTGGGACCAGACGGCATTCGTGTGAACGGAATTTCCGCAGGCCCGATCCGCACCCTCGCCGCTGCAGGCATCGCGGACTTCCGCAAGATGCTCGACCACGTCGAGCAGAATGCGCCGCTGCGCAAGAACGTCACCATCGAGGAAGTGGGAAATGCCGCCGCCTTCCTTTGCTCAGACCTGGCAAGCGGGATCACTGGCGAGATCACCTACGTCGATGCGGGATTCAGTATTGTCGGCATGTCCGGTTACAGCCAGCACCACGACCCATAGCCAGGGTTGTCCGCAGCAGGGCAGCAAGCATCTGCCAGTGTAGTTCAGACCGCACGCGTGAAGCATGCCCTGCAAATCCCGGTATTCCAGGCAGCAGCCGGATCAGAGATTCTCTTCAAAAACCTGTACGTCGGATTCTTCCCTGACAGCATCCAGCAACGCGCCGAATTCCCTGCGGCCATAATGGACCCGCTGTGAAAGCTCGGATGCCAGGGCATCATTCACTTCATCCGGGCCATCGGTCACCGCGTGTAGCTCAAGCAGTACGTAACTGCCATCCCCCATAGGCAGGCCGGCAACCGGGGAGTGGCCTGAATCAGGGTGAGGAAGCATGAAGACCCGGCTCATAATTCTTGCCGGAACACGGTCGTCGTCCCGGGCCAGGGCGCCATGACGAATCCGTTCCAGTGCATTCTCCCGGGAAACCTTTTCCAGGCTCACGCCGCCTTGCATCTGTTCCAGCAGTTTCTCACCCTTGCCCGAGGCGAGCTCTGCAGCCTTGCGCATGCGTATGAAACCCTGGATTTCCCCTGCGACTTCGTCCAGGGCCCGCGCCTTCGGTTCACGATAATCCAGCATTCGAAAGGCGATCATGTGCCCGTCTGCGACCTCCACGAGTTCACTGTTCAGACCCTCTTCCAGGATCTCGGGCATGAAGGCAAGCGAACGGATATCCGGGTAGGCAAAGAGTTCCGAGTCACTCGACGGTGCAAGCCAGCCAGTCTCCCGGATCGTCAGCCCGGAGAGCTCAGCCGCCTCGGCCAGGTCGTCCGGAAGTTCAACCACAAGGTTCGCCAGCTCGTCTGCAATTTCCAGAAACCGTTCCTGTGCCAGCTGTGCCTTGCGTTCGTCCATGATTTTCTGGCGCACTTCTGAAAAGGATTTCTGTTCGGACGGCCGGATTTCTACAGGCTGCACAATCTGGACTCCGTGTGCGGTGCGAACAGGATGGCTGTAGTGGCCCGCATCCAGGGAAAACAGCGCATTTTCAAGCTCGGCACTTGCCAGGTCCCCTCTCGCGACCCAGCCGATGTCGCCACCCTTGCCGGCAGACAGCGTATCCTGTGAACGCTCCCTGGCAAGTTCGTCAAAAGCAGCCCCCGCATCCAGCTCGCCTACCAGTCCGTCTGCCTCCTCCAGAGCCCTGCTCCACTCCCCGGCACCTGCAGTATCCGGGTCCTCCAGCTTGATCAGGATTTGGCGGACACGGCGCAATTCATCCGTCATGAACCGTTCGGGCTGCTCGTCGTAGAGGATGCGCGCCTCCTCCCCGCTGACACGGACCTGGTCAAACAGGTCCTGTTCCTTCAGCTCCACGTAGGCGAGGCGAACCTGTTCGGGTGTCTGCAGCCATTGGCGGTTCTCCTGGTAATACTCGTCAATCTGTTCCTGGGTAATGGTTACCCGGTCGGGAGGAATGCGGATCAGCGCATAACTGAAATCCCTGGTCTGCTCGAGAAGTCTTCGGAAGCGGCGCAGGTCTGCAGGCGTCATGAATGAAGTGGATACGAGTGCGTTCTCGAACTGCTGAAGCTTTTCCTGCTCGCGCAACTCGCCCTCGAACCGGGCCTTGTCGTAGCGCTGTACCTGCAACAGCCTCGTGTACAGTTCAGGATCAAACTGGCCCTCCTTCTGGAACTGCGGTATCTGGCGGATTCTCTCGACCAGCCTGGCATCACTGACTCGAAACCCCGCATTCGTGACTTCCTGGCGCAGGATTTCCGCATTGATCATGTCGTTGACCACCCGCTTTTTGATGACACTCTCGTCCGGATAGCTTTGCGCGTAATCGGCACCGAGAACCGACTGCAGCCTTTGCCGGTACTGCTGAAGCTGGTTACTGTAATCAGGCGCCGTGATTTCCACGTCATTGACCTTGGCTACAACCGGAGCGCCACCTCCACCGAAGTATTCCTGGATTCCCCACAATGCAAAAGAAAGGATGAGCAGGCCTATGATCACGTAGGCAGCGAGGCTGCTGGCCCTGTCCCGAATTTCGATCAGCATATTTTCTTCCCTGCGGCAGTGTATTCAGATTCGTAAAACGATGCGGTTTGCGTAGGCATTGTAAAGTTCTTGCAGCCAGTCCGCACCCTGTTCGGGAAGTTTTGTCCAAAAACGGACCCGGCCAGGCATCCATGCCATGGAATCTGCGCCGCAAATCTTCCAGCCGGTATCCGTAACCCCGGGCGTTTCCGAAGTCGAGGAAATTGCAAGGGTGCCCCGGACTCCCATCCTTTCACCGCAGGCTTTTACAAGGCAGGCATGGAAGCGTGAACCGCGGTTTCCTGTCACCGTGGACAAGACAGGCCATCCTGGCCCGTCAAGCTGTAAGCGATGTCCCGAGAATGGCACCCCCAAGGTGGCGGAGTGGACGGGACTCGAACCCGCGACCCCCGGCGTGACAGGCCGGTATTCTAACCA
>WTFY01000015.1 GCA_011523795.1 Gammaproteobacteria bacterium | reverse complement strand
GTGAAGTCGTAACAAGGTAGCCGTAGGGGAACCTGCGGCTGGATCACCTCCTTTTAGAGAACAGTTATCACTTCGCTTGCAGAACGCCCACACAAGTCAATCTAGATGACCAGGCATGCGGCAGGATCGCTTGTCCTGAGTGGCCGTGTGCGCCATGTGCCAGGTATGCAGGGTCGGGAAACAAAAGCACGCAAATCGGGAGGCTTTTTATTTCTGCAGGGTTCGGGTCCAGATACGCTCGGCAGGGTAGGTATACGAAGTTCTGGGTCTGTAGCTCAGTTGGTTAGAGCGCACCCCTGATAAGGGTGAGGTCGGAAGTTCAAGTCTTCCCAGACCCACCACTGGATGCCCCGCATGCGTGGCGGACCGATCAGGTAACCTCACTGCTGGATCATTTTCTTGACAGGTTGAAGGAAAGAGGTTTCATGCAGGATCAATGGGGCTATAGCTCAGCCGGGAGAGCGCCTGCTTTGCACGCAGGAGGTCCGCGGTTCGATCCCGCGTAGCTCCACCAGATGCACTTTCAAAGCCGTCCCAGGACGGCTTTTTTTATTCCTGTACTCAACAGGTTGCTAAAAGTGACTGCATCAGGATTCCAGGAGATTCCTTGATATAACGCGAATTTAAAAGCAAGGGACGTGTGCGCAGAGTCTTGATTTCTTGCCTCCTTTCATCAGGATGCCCGGCACTGACCAGCCCATGAATCCGGGGCTAATTACAATCAATGGCCCAGTAATTCATGGAATAATCACACAATTGACCAGACTGGCAACAGTATATTCATGCAACTTTTGCTAGGGTATGGCATCATCATTGCCTGTAGGTCATGGCATGCTGAAAGGAGGGGATGTTCCATTTGAAGTTGCTCCTGTAAGTTTTCCAGTCACGATCCTTATGGTGAACTGATGAAATCGATACCCCCTGCAGGGACAATTTCTAATGGATACACTGCCGTCTGGCATTTTAAGTTGTTCGAACGCATATAGAGAGGTACTCAACCGTGAACCCGATCTCCCAAATTTTGGATAAGCTGGCACGCAAACTTGATGAGATGCTTTCAGAGGACCCGGAGAAAGGCCCAGGCCGGGTCGAGAAAAATCTACGGGCGGCTGCAAAAAAAACATTTCAGCGGATGGACCTGATCACGCGCAAGGAGTTCGATGTCAAATGCGAGATGCTGACCCAAAGCCAGCTTCGGATCAAGGAACTGGAGCGGCGCATAGGGGAACTCGAAGGGAAAGATGCCAAAACCAAGGGGCAAGACGAGAAGACCTGAATCGGCTTGATGTATCTCGTACTTGTGGTTGTATCCTTGCCGTGGCTGCTTAGCTAGTCGGGCTTTGTGTATCAGGTATATAGTGCCTGTTCCAGACATTTTTTGGCTTGCGTTCTGACATGTACCTGATAGCTAAAACATGCACTGTCTGCACGGCCCACAAAAATCATGCCGAGGGTCTGGATAAACACTGGGCGGACCGCTGTATACGGCTTTCCGGGTGAATTGACCAGGGAGTCTTTGTGATGACAATGCAACTGTCACCCTGGGCCTACACGGAAAGCTATATCTCGGCCCGGCAGCACGATCAGGCCGCCGCGGACCACTACATCGAGCACACCCATATCGGTGACCCCCAGCTGGATCCGGTAATGGAAGAACTCGCCTCGCTCCCGAGTGAGGACCTGCATCGCTTCATCGGGGCCGGTATCGAACAGCACGATGAGATTTTACGCACTGCACCACAGGCATTGCGTGATGTATTCGAGCACATCAATGAGCCGCCCGCCTGGCTCGACTGCAAGGCCTTCGATCCGGCCGTTCAGGCCTTCTATACCAAAGCCACCGACATCTTGCTTGCTATGGCTACCGGGGTGTTGATCGAAGGCTTCTCGACGCTGATGAGCAAGTCATTCAGCATCACGGGCCGCATGCTGCAGGAAACCGATACGAGTATCCGGCAGTTGAAACAGGTTAACCGCCATTTGCTGGAAGTGTTTTTCCCGGGCGGCATGCTGAGGAAAGGGGACGGATGGAAGCTGTCCGTGCGTATCCGCTTCATTCATGCGCGCGTGAGGCAATTGATGAAAGCGGCAGATGGGTGGAATACAGAAGACTGGGGCACACCCATCAGTGCGGCGCACATGGGCTTTTCGACCGCCTTGTTTTCGGACCGGTTACTGGAGCATTCGACCTCGGTCGGCGCTACGTACAGCCAGGAAGAGGAAGACAGCATTGTCAGCCTGTGGCGCTATGTCGGGTACCTCATGGGCGTGCCGGAAACCATCCTGCACCGTACCCGTCAGGAGGCGCAGAAGCTGTTCGAGATCGGTTTCATGTGCGAGCCGCCTCCGGATGACGATGCGGCCACAGTAGCCAATGCCATGATCCAGTCCATTCCCCTGGTGGCCGGACTGACGGACCCCGGCGAGCAGGATTCCATGCGGGACCTGGCCTACCGGATTTCAAGGGCGCTGGTCGGGAACCAGGTGGCTAACCGGCTGCACTTTCCAAGGAGCACCAGCAGGGGGGTCCTGTACATGTATCGGACCAAGCAGCTCAGCACGCGCCTGGCCAAGGACGTACAGCAGATCAAGTCGGAAAACTTCCTTCAGCTTCTCAATGCCTCCCAGTATGATGAGGCCGGTGTCAGTTACAGGATGCCGGATCACGTGCTCGCGTCAAAATCAAGCGAGTGGTGATAGTGCAATCCGGAGGTTTTGACTACCGGATCGTTCATGTGCTTGAATTGCAACATGAATCCTGTTCTCGCATCCGGGGTTGCAGCTATCTTCGTATTCGTGATGGCATACGGAGTGCTTGCGATTTACGCCCTTGACTCCGGAACATTCAACAGGTACCGCATCCGGCCCGTGACAGTGCGATACCCGCCGGTGAGGCGGCATTATCTGGTCATAGGATTCAACGGCACGCTTTCGACAGGGTATTACCTTGCGTTCCTGTTCCTGTTCGGGGATCAGGTGATTCACAATGGGCCGGTCACAATCTGGACAGTGTTGTTCCAGGTTGCCGGAATTTTGCTGGTTTTCGAACTGCTGTACTATGGCATGCATCGCGGGTTACACCACCCGGTCATGTTTCGCTGGATTCACGGTACGCATCACAAGGTCCGGTATCCCGAAGCACTGGATGGACTGTACATTAACCCGGTTGAGGCACTGGCAGCCCTGACATTACTGTTCGCAAGCATGTACCTTTTTGCGCCTTTGAGTGTCGTTTCATTCCTGACGATTGCATTCGTTCACGCATGGGTCAATATCGTGGTTCATACGAGCCTGGTGTTTCCGCATCCGGCACTCAGGTGGATGAACAACTGGGTCATCCGGCATGACCATCACCACTGGAAAGACCAGAACAAGAATTTCGCTTCGATCATACCTCTCTGGGACCTGCTTTTTGGCACCTACAAGTGACCCTTGGAAAGCGGCACGCTTGCAGGAGAAAGGATACTCCGGAAGGCTAAACAGGACTGAAAGAGCTAGACAAAGCCTGGCCCTTGGTGTACTCATGTTTGATTGAGTGAGGAGTCATGGTACACTTCTACCCGAATTGTAAATGTTGAACGGCTCCGTTGGCATCCTGAGATCTAGTTGAATACTTGACTAAAGATAGCTGCAATGATTGCTGATGTGCTATCTTTAGGGCAACTGCAGGGGCAAGTACACCAGTTTGAATATATAAACTGTTAGTTAAATTATATGGTTACGTTATGTTTCGGTTGTGCGTGGCGCCACCGGAACATCAAGATGGTAAGTCGATGCCAAGTATGGTATTAGAACCCTGAAGGACATTGACATCCGTGCTCTGAAATGAATGTTCAGAGTGTTTTTTGACAATCAGGAAATTAACTAGGCAATAGATAAATCACTAAGAGGTTTTATCTCAGGTTTTGTCTTATTCATGCATATGGCTTCAGTATGGCAGCCCAGGCTGTCGTCTTCACGAAGGCAAACTGTGCGGCAGGTGCAAAGATTGCATCCGGCGCGCAGCAAGTTGAGTGAGGGTGCTTGAGGTTATATGGTCAAGTGAATAAGTGCATACGGTGGATGCCTAGGCGGTAGAAGGCGATGAAGGACGTGGTAGTCTGCGATAAGCCCCGGTTAGCTGACAAACTAGCTTTTACCCGGGGATTTCCGAATGGGGAAACCCGCCTGACCACTGAATGGTCTTGTCGTTCGTTCACGAGACGGCGGATCACAGGGCGATTCAGTGGTCAGGCATTGCTGTCTGAATTCATAGGATAGTAAAGCGAACTCGGGGAACTGAAACATCTAAGTACCCGAAGGAAAAGAAATCAACCGAGATTCCCTCAGTAGCGGCGAGCGAACGGGGAACAGCCCTTAAGCTTCTAGCTTGCTAGTAGAATGCTCTGGAAAGTGCAGCCGAAGACGGTGATAGCCCGGTATACGAAAGCTGGCATGAAGTGAAATCGAGTAGGACGGGACACGTGAAATCCTGTCTGAACACGGGGGGACCATCCTCCAAGGCTAAATACTCTCTACCGACCGATAGCGAACCAGTACCGTGAGGGAAAGGTGAAAAGAACCCTGGTAAAGGGAGTGAAATAGAACCTGAAACCGTATGCATACAAGCAGTGGGAGCCCGCTTCGGCGGGTGACTGCGTACCTTTTGTATAATGGGTCAGCGACTTACTTTCAGTGGCAAGCTTAACCGAATAGGGGAGGCGTAGGGAAACCGAGTCTTAATTGGGCGCATCAGTCGTTGGGAGTAGACCCGAAACCGGGCGATCTATCCATGGTCAGGGTGAAGGCAGGGTAATGCTTGCTGGAGGCCCGAACCGGGTAATGTTGAAAAATTATCGGATGAACTGTGGATAGGAGTGAAAGGCTAATCAAGCTCGGAGATAGCTGGTTCTCCTCGAAAGCTATTTA
>WTFY01000011.1 GCA_011523795.1 Gammaproteobacteria bacterium | reverse complement strand
GTCTGAATGTCTCCGGCAGCGTTGGTGCGCGTGGCCAGCGAACTCAGCAACAGGCGCCAAGATGTCATCATGATCAGGCGATGCTCGCCGGTCGACGCCCATCTGACCTCGCCATCCTGCCCGCCGTCGGCCCATTCGATACCGTCGGCCTCGACTACGCGCCGCGTCAGCTCCGACCACAGTTCCTCAAACCTTAAAAATGGCGCCACAACCAGCAGAGCCGATCCTCGGTCGTCCCCTAATCGTTTCAGGTAGGTTACGGGCTGATTGTCGGTTAGCCCAGCCCAGAATTTCGCTTCGATCAGAAGCCGTTCGTTGTGCGCGTGGTCAGAGCAGGCCAGGTCTGGACGTTCACGCTCGTCTCCGGTTTTCTCGGTCTCTACGGCTGCGATTCTTCCAATGTCCAGCCCGTATGCCTGCAAAAAGGCTCGAAGGGCCTCTCGGGCCGGTTCTGAACCGACCAGGATATGACCAAGTGCCTCGGTAGCGACCAGTTCAGGATGTATGTCGAACAGCTTTGCGAGTTGCGCAAGCACCGTACGTTTTTCTGTCATGGCGTTCTTTTCCTCAGTGTGCGCGTCGGCAGCATTGGCCCGTGGTCAATCGGACAGCGGTCTGGGCGGACTGACCGGATAGTCTTCATGCTTGTCTGGATCACCCGGCTGAATCAAGAAATCGCGGCGGCCGCGGTAGAGACGCGCCCGAATCAGCAGGTAATCTACAACAGCGTCCAGATTGATGTCGTCGCAACCGATCATCACCCAGTATGCGTAATCTCGGATAGAGAGTTCAGGAGCTGCTCATTCGGCAGAGGCGGCAGCAAACGCCCTCAGACCGTCCTCTCTGCTGAGCGGGTACTCACAGAAACAGGTATTGGAAGTATGCAATTAATGGGACAAGGGGACCAGGCGACCGCTTTCGGCCCGGTAGCCTTCGTTCCAATGTAGCAGGGTGGGCAGCAAGCGAGTTATCTCTTGGCCATCTTTCCCCCTTGCTACGGCCCAAAACTAACATACGACCTGGACAATATTCTTGGGGGCAGGTCAGCGCGGAGTCTAATTGTTTCTTGGTGTTCGATTCATTGCTTACAACTACTCCTCGGGCCTCTCCACCCTACACCACAGTTTGTGGTGCCTTTTTTGGGCCAAGCTCAAAGCTTATAATCATCCCGAGGTTCAGTTCTCCTACACCTGAATTTGCCTCCCTCAGGCACGCCGTCAACCAACCTGTACATCACGCCAAACGTTAAGCGTCCATAAAATCTGTCACTATTGTGCGAGAACAACTGCTTTTCGCCGCCAATTAACCACAAGATCGCTAATCCTTCACTGTTCAACCATTCATCCAATTGCTGACTTTTGATCAGGGCATAGCTTGGTCCCTTCTCCATCAGACTGGGATCTCTAAAGATCACACCATCGTCATTCTCCCAAGATCCGTTGTCACCTGCGGTCCTTCTCAAGCCCATGCTCCTTACTAATTCTTTGGCAGGTAGGTAGAATGACAGGGAACTGTCAAGCGAATAGTCTCTGTCGGCGTCTCCCGCTTCCCATGCATACTCCGCAACGGGAGAAAAATATCTGGGCAGTTTCGATTCTCCAAAGCCGTCATATGTCTGCCATCCTGAAGTGCTCTTGTAGACAGGGTGCCAGGGATACTCACCAAGAAAGCCCTCATAGCCTGTGGAAGGAACATGAATGATTCCGGGTTCTGAAAGCCAACGCCCTTTGAATTCCTCGCTAAAGAGCTCTAGATCCTCCTTGCGAACGAAAACCGTGTTTATTCTGAACCAGCAATCCAGTCTGGTCTGGGCTGGGCTCCTACTGAATTCCTTCTGGTCTTCGTGCCAATGCCCACGCAATACCGACCACTGGTTATGCATAACAGGGTCCGCAACTTGCAAGAATTCCCGGAAATCAGGAAGTCGTTTTTCATCCCACAAAAATTCTTGCTGCTCAGAAAAACCTGTTATGTCGGCAACAGGGAAATTGTAAGGTTGCCACCACGCATTTACACGTCTGTAGTCTGAAAGACGATCAACGTGTTTACTGATCCCGAGTGTCGGGTCGATATCCCGTTGATGGATCTGCCACGGCCCACTATAGCTCTTGTTTTCTGGGTCGTCGTCGCGATTCACCCAATGGACGTTATCTGCCAGTCGCGCAAGCAGTTCGTGAAAAGCCAGCCACTGGTATTTCTTGCCCACCCTTTCTATCTCTTGACTACCCCTTCCCCTGCCATTCCGTACCGCATAGCTCTCATCAAATTGAGAAAAAAGCTTTTCCGTCCAACCGATTTCGTAGGCGCGTTTGCACACCCATCTTTGCGCCCATTTGCGGCTGAACTGGGCTGGTCCGTCGTCGCGTAGCCCCGAAAGCCACCTATAGTATTCTCGTTCGCTACCAGGCAACTGGGCCTTTACCATCTCCTCCAGCTCTTCCTTCCGTATGCGTTCTTGTTCTCTAAGGGCCGTAAATTGGCTTGAAATGTTATCCTGCAACTGATTCCCCTGTTCGAGCATACCGTTATCTTCGCCAAGGTCCAGTGCAAGTTCCTGCAAGCCCGTGCTCGTGATGCTGTTCAGCAGCATATGGAGGCTATCTTCGTCAATGTCCAGTGTGAATTCCTGTAAAGCAGTTGAGGAGGACTGACTTTCTTGCCTCTCAGAGGTAGGCGGCTGGATGTCTTCCAGAAATCTGGCTTTTATGTCCCCTTGCAAATGGGTTTCTGCGAACTGTTTTTTTAGATCATATCCTGTCTCGGGGAAAGGTTCCGCTAAGGAAGTTGGCGACCAGCTGTGAACACACGCCATGGTATATGTGCCGAAGTCGCCAAGAGGATTCATCACAGATATCTCTATCGAGGAGGTACGTTCGTTCCCAGCGATGGCTTTAATTTCCTCGGGGGTCGGATTCTCAATGGGCCAAGCGCTCACGTATGGCGGCCTGAATTGCTCAGCATTTACACCTTCGGGAAGCAGATCCCTCTGCAAGGCGAATTCCAGAACACCTCGCGCATAGTCCCTGAGCAGGATATGTGGCGGTGGCCTGCCGTCCCTGAATACGAGTTCAAAGACCAGAGCTGCAATCTGAGAAATGATATGCGGGTCGGTCATATTGCATATGACACCATACGCAACAGCATATAGACGTTCGACTACATATGGATCGTTGACCGCATGGAAGTCCTGCAACAGGTCTGGCAGGAGTGAGGGGAATCGTGACAAGATTCTTACCAAGGCCTTCGTTGATCTGTCCCTCACTTTTCGATTGGACGTCGTGTGAAACCACATCAGGGTAGTTGAGCAGAGTCGTATCCGCTCCTCTTCAGCTTCTTCAATATCCCCAAAGCTTGCCCATTCAATAAGCGTTCTTACTGTCGACTCATATCCGTCACTCTCTTCGGAAGCGTAGGCGAGAGCCAGATCCGTTGACCAAAATCGGTCTCGCCCCGCAATCCCTTTGTCGAGCAAGTTTTGATGCAGTAGCTCCGCATTCCAGGGGTGCTCCGGCTCAGTTGAGAGTTTCAACAGGATATCAAGTATTGGATGAGGATGTCCATATCGTGTCAGTTGATTGAGCAACTCAAGTGTCCTGTCCGTGAACGAGGTCGGTTCTCGCCAAACAACGGTGCTTTCGAACACGTCGTCGGTGTCTCTCGTGGGCACTTCTGCATCTTCGGGTAGAAGGTCGACCAACTCTTTGCCGTATTTCTCCGCGATAACTATCGCCAGCATTTGGAATAACCCAGCATGTCTGTAAAACCCATTGGGATGGCGTATGGCTTTGCCCAGTGGATGGTCAGGATAGAAGATGCTGTCAAGTGTTTCGGGGTCAACCTGTTGAATTAGCTGTTGCGCTACAAAGTGGTCGCTGAATCTTTCATATGTAAACCGAATGACCGGCTTACCCCGGTCATCACCCTGATAAAGAACCTCCTCTGCCAAGACTCCTTCATGTAGTAACGTATCAAACAGGGCATCACCTCTGCTGGGGTTGGGATCATGTTTGTTGATCAGATCCCTGGCGTTACCCATCGACATTCCGGTTACGTGTCCCGGAAACAGCTTGGATGCGAAATCCAGCAATGCACCTTCGACAATACCTTCAAGAGAGGAATAGCGTTTCTGTTTCGCAACCGTCTCTTCGATGCTTTGAACATAGAATTCAAATAGGCGCGTAATGCCATTGAAGCCCTTTGGGAACGCGGTTTCATTTCTTGCTTTCAGCGCCTTACAGCAAGTCTTCAGAAAGAGGGGATTGGTAAATTCCGGCGCCAGCATTGGAGAGCTTGGCTTTGAAATCCCCTGCTGCGAAAGATACCTTTCGGCAGCACGATGTTCGTGCCCGCGAAACCCAGAGTGTTCAATCCGAACGAGCCGGCCTGCATGCAATACGCTTTCGTCAGGCAATATGTATCTGAGATAAGTGCTTCGACAACTCAAGAGAACGGCGATATGTTTGTACTCAGCCACATCCGTTAAGAAACTACTGATGTACCTATCCCAGTCCTCCCTATGCGCGCCTTCGTTGAGCGCGTCAATCACGATTAGGGCTCTTGAACCGGATGCCTCTCCCGCGGCATCTATCGCTCCAAGGACTTGCCCCATACTATGACTCTTCAAGTCGACGGCATCTTGTATGAGTTCAATGGGGTTGCCACCTTGATATTGGGCGCCCAGCAGGAAAACAGTCGGTTGATTGTTTTTGATTCGATTCAGGCTAACATCGCAGAGCAGGTGTGATTTGCCGATGCCCGCTTCCCCGTATACGAGGGCAGCTTTGACCTCCGCCGCCTTAACTCTCGTTGTATCCAAGAATCTACTGAATTCGTCTATAGCGTTGAAGAAGCTCCGAAGATCGTAATCCCAATCTTGCTCCTTTTGTGAGGTTGAGTTATCCAGCGCCTCGCGAATAGAACCGTGAAATCCTGAAATGCCTTCCAATAGTCCTTGCACACGCTGAACGTCGAAGAGCAGGTGTGATTTGCCGATGCCCGCTTCCCCGTATACGAGGGCAGCTTTGAC
>WTFY01000005.1 GCA_011523795.1 Gammaproteobacteria bacterium | reverse complement strand
CATCCGTAGTCGCCATAAGCGTTGCAGCAGCACCATTACCACCATTGTTAACGCCACGCACCTGAATGGTGTATTGCTGTTCAGCGGTGAGACCGATGAAGCTAAAGTCTAACGATGTTGATTTCGTGTCTGTCCACTCACCGCCTGCTGTTGATCCAGTTGCTATCCGTATCTGCCACTTGGTGGCCGCATCGCCTGTGGTAGCAGCCTTCCAGGTGATGTCTATGCTGCTGTGCGTTGTAGTTGCTTTAAGGTCAGTGGGTGCATTCGGAACACTGATTGTGCGCAACGTCTTGGTAGTTGCACTTGCCTCAGTCCCTATAAGCTTATCGTTCAGCGCCCGCACTCGCCATGTGTAACTGGTATTGTGCGTGAGACCAGTGAAAGTGTGTGTAGTGCTTGTGCTGCCTAACTTTTGCCATGTAACTGATGTGCCGATACGCACCTCGTAATCCGTAACTGTGCCTGTTGGTGCAGTCCAACTTGCCACGATGGTGGTTTCTGTTGGTGCTGACTTAAGTCCTGTTGGTGCACCAGGTGCTACTTCTACAGGTGGCGCAGCAGCAGTGGTGTCTGTTAGCTCAGTGATCGCGCCGTTACCGTCGTCATTGACCCCACGGAACTGCCACGAGTATGTGGTTCTTGGCTTTAATCCTGATATGGTTACTGACGTTGATGTGCCATCACCAGCCACAATCCATTTAGTAAACGGAGCGACCTCATCGCCTTCCGTGTATCTATACTCAATGCTAGTAACCGTCTCGGTTACAGCGAAGGTGTAGCCAAATGTCACCGTAGCCGTGCTATCACTGCTAACATAGTCTGTACGATAATCAAGCGTAGGTGCTTTAGGAACTTCGACTATAACCTCTAACAATGTGCCAGCAGACAGCGTACCCACCTCACCCGCACCATGAAACGACCTACCACGCATCTCAATCTTGTAAGCGGTGTTTTGAGTTAGGCCAGAAAAGGTATGCCTGCCAGTGCGAGATGTGCCGCCTATCTCCTCCCATGGGGTAGGGCTGGCACTCAACGGAGAGATGCGTAACTCTTTAGAAGTTATCTCAATCCCATCAGGTGGGAATGTGTATTGTATAGTAATGCTTTGGAATGTGCGTCGTAACCGCACTAGCGTCGGAGCGCTTAATAACACCACCTCGCTGAACAGCTCTGGGTGCCGCTCTTCCGCCTGGGTAAGATCTAGCTTGTAGGTGTTATCGACAGCAGTGCCGTCGTTGCGATTGATAGAACGCGGCCCCTTGAACGGCTCACGGCCACGCAACGCATCAAGCGAGAACACCCGATACTCTTTATGCTCGTGGTAATGCTCGCCTTCCTTAACCTCTGTCTCTGGCCGTAGCGCTGACGAGATCAAATCACGAGTGAAGTCCGCTGCGATGGTGTTAGATTCCTCACGACGTTGCTCAGCTTGGTAGCTAGGTTGACCGCCGAAGTTCTCGGCATTCTCAAAGCGATTAGTGCACGTCGCCAAAGTCTTATCACAAGCCGCATGTAGCGTTACCTCTGGATTGTTACCGCCACGCACATCTGCGATGAACGCAGGGAACAGCACAGGCGCTCGTAGGTGCACAGTCTTACCGATGTTGGTGATGCCGTTAACCCAGTAGCTTACATCATTGTAAATCATTGAGCCATTAGTAAACCACGTAGGGTTAACCACAGCACTAGCCAACGTCAAGATTGATAGAGTGTCATCCACACTCTCTACTGCTTTAGTCTGCGCAGTCTGTAGTCGCGTTGCTTTAGCGCCATCAAGGTCAGCCTTACAAGTGCGCTGTTCATAAAGATAGTATGGGCAGACACGTTGGTATGTACGGCTTTCGGCAACAGCGCCAGCGTTCAATGGTGAGCTGAAGTCTAGCTTGATCGTCTGTGGCGTAACGGTGCAGTTGAACAGCAGACCCCTAAACAGCACTCTACCAGCAACTGTATCAGTGATGGTTAACTGCACGTTGCCCAGCCCTGGGCTGCCACCGATATACTGACTCCACGGATGCTCGTCTGCCCTATCACCAGCGATGTTCAGCGATAGCACGTTGCGCTGGAGATCGCCACTAGTCGTTACTGCTGTGCGAGCGATGGGCAGGTAGTCAGCACGGGCAGAGTCGTTGCTGAAGGTCTGATTATTGATATTGTCTTGCAGTGTGTAGGTAATTGCCATTAAGCCAATGTCCTTCGGCTGTAAGTTACACTCATGCTGAACTGGAAGTTGGTGTAAGTGCTAGCAATAATATCACTCTCTAGCATCGCCGCAAACGGCACATTCTCATCATCAGGCAAGTTCAGCAACGCCACTGATACCAGGGCTTTGGCGAGCACGCTCTTGATCTTATAGTCGTTGTGGACATCTAGCGTGCCACCATACGTTGCTTGGTAGATGTTGTCTTTGGTTTGGTTAGTGCCCCGCCTGCCACGCACTCGCACGCCAAGGAACTGTGAGTCTGGCAGTAGAGTGTTGCGAGTTATCACACTCCTCGGCACAGGGAAGTCAGCTACAGTGTAGCTAGTGTTAGTGTAGTCTCGTGGACGCTGGAACTCATACCGCACCTGCCCTTGAGCGATACGCAGGTTAGTAGAAAACTGCGCTGACCCGATCACGCTACACAGGCGCAACGGCACAAGGATGCCATCCACCCTACCCACAAGGTTATCAGGTATAGCCACGCTTGACGGTGTAGCTGACACCGCTCTGAAGGCAATACATTCAATGCCATTAAAAAATAGGTAGGGGTCGTTGTTGCTTATCATCCACGGCAATGGGTCGTAGTTGAGTATGTTACCCACCCGTCTAGCAGGTGAGGCTAGCGCATACTCTGGCGCATAGACGCTGTAACGAGCGTCGCTAAAGCGATTCAGTTTGTCGGAAAAACCGACATACTCATCCTCGTCTATGTCATATCTAACAGCTTGGTGATGAGATACAGCGTTAGGATTAAGCGCCACCCAGCTCGACGTGCCGTTATAAGAGTGAAACCGAGAGGTGTTGTAGCGCAGCTGCTCGGTGCTAGTCGTTGCCATATATGGGATAATTGCATCATCATCCAACTCCGTGAGGTTACGGAACTCCAGCATTAGACGGCTTCTGCTGCGATGAGGTTACGCACCATTTGAGCACCTCGTGGCGACTCCACGTAATTGTCAAACACAGATGGGTCGAGTTGGTTAACCACGACTATCTGTGCAGGCTCTCTATCTCCTACTGTGATGGGCACTCCACCACGCAACAGCCTCGTGAGGTCAGGCGGTATCACTACCTCGTTAGTGTGCACTACACCCGCTACACCCGTGCCTGTGCCTGTAAAACCACCACGCTGGAATGAGGCAACGGCAGTGCCAAGTTGTCCGCCGAGGCCTGCACCAAGTGCCGCTCCAGCAGGGCCAGCAAGGGCTGCACCAATCACGCCACCAGCAAGCCCGAAGATAGTAGACGCTGCGCCACGTTGCTGCTCACCTTGCGCCCGTGCAGTCTCTAGCCGCTGTTGCGCAGTAACGATGTCTTCGGCAAGAGTGTCCAGCTTGTCTCGACTGTCCTTCTCGACCTCAAGTATCTGCGCATTGATGTCCACAATGTTTGCCTCGTGGTCTTGCACCACTCGCAGGTTGCTCTCAAAGATGTCTTGCAGGCGTTGCGCGCTTTCAGTGTCGCCAAACTCCAGTAACTGCCCATGTAGCGTAGCGATTATACGGTTAGCGTCATGTAATCGGCTGATAGCAGCCTCTTGCGCAGTAACGTCAGCTTGTAGAGCGTTGACGGAATTCTGCAACGCCTCCGTTAGCTCGGCTTGCCTGTCCTGCGCTCGCTCCACCGCATCCTCGTAAGGTGCAATGGCACTCTCTTGCAGTTGAGTAGCAAAGCGATCGAGTGTGTCAGTCATTATCTGCTGCACGCCTGACTGTATCTGACCGAGCACAGCATCTCTTGCTATCTCCGCATCGCTCGGCCCTGTCGGAAGGGTAGGCGTGATACCTGCTGTCTGCACCTGACCAAGTTCAGCTATACCCTCGGGTATCTCTATGTTAAGCAGTCGTCGTGTCAGTTCTTCCGCTTGACCGAGGATAATCTCAAAACCTCGCACGGTCGGGTCTACAAAAAGGTCTTTAGCAACCGCACCGACATCCGCAAACGATGCGCCAACCGCTTCGGCAATATTGCGAAGTTTGAGAACAAGAGCATCTATGCTATCGCTTGTGATGCCGAAAAAGATTGCTACAGAGTTGAGAGCGTTGGCAAGCGCACCTAACCCAGCCTCGATAAACAATCCGATCTCTTCACCTAACCCTCGGAACTGCCCTCTTAGCCTATCAACCGTACCAACTATAAAAGCAACGAGCGTGCCCATAATGACAAAGCGAGCGATGGTAGATGACATGACGCGCTGTAACCCAGTGAGAGCGCTGGCTAGCAAGTTGGCACTCCTACCCATGTTGTTCACCACAGCATTGAAAGCGCCTGATGCAGTCGCTAACGCAGTGATACTGCCAGCCACGGCAATACCCCGCACTGCGACGGTATCAAAGTTATTTGCTAACGCTCTTACCGCGTCGTGGAATCTATCAGTAACGCCGAGATTGCGATCAATGTTACCGATGAACGCTCTACTCGCCTCGTTCAACGACGTGAATGCGCTAGCGAGCGACTTGTTTGCGTCGCCTGTCGCCTCAGTTTGGTTGTTTAGGTTTGCCATCACCTGGCCGAGGTCTTCAAGGGTGAACGCACCCTCTTCAGCCGCACGCTTAAGAGCGATGAAAGAGTTCTCGGCGATGATACCCGCCGAATGCGCCTCCTCGCGGAACGCTCTAGCAAGGTCAGGAAATTTCTCCAGCAGTGGCAAAATAGCAGGTAGTGGGTCGGACACGTTCTGTCCTGCTTCTGCCAGCCTCTGAATGGTCGGTAGGATCTCTTCAATTGAGAGACCACTGTTGACGATCGAGGTAGCAACATTGCGGTACGCTTGTGTCAGCTCTTGCGCAGTAAGGTTAGCGCCAGCAAAGCCTTGCTCTAGCTGCAGGAACGATTGCGACAGTATCTCAACAGGCACAGAGAGAGCCACCGCTTCCTGCTGGAAGAATCTAATACGGTTGTTCACCTCCTCCGTCGATAGACCGATGGAGTGTAGCCTTGATTCCAGTATCTCAATCGCCTCGGTAGCGCCGAAGATCGAGCCTGTGAAGGTACTAGCTAATTGCGCAGCTAGTTGCGTAATGAAGAAACCAATCTGCGTCAACGCACCTCTGAAGATCGTGCCCATCCTAGAACCCGCTGCTGACGTGGCTTCTATGCCCTGCTGTAGACGGTTTAGCGACGTATCGTTAAGACGCTTGAGTTCATCAGTCGCCTCATCGGTACTCTCCTCAAGCCTCTCGGCTCGCTGGTTTAGCTGGCGCATACCCTCGTTGATCTTGCGAGCATCAACAGCTATGTCTACCAGTATCTCATCGACGATTGGCATTTTCACTCACTCGCAGTTTGAGGTACGCTTGGCGTATCCGTGCTACCCGTGGCTTGACGATCGGTGATACAAAATCACCCACTCGCTGAATCACGTACTTAAGATAGTCAGTGCGGTTGATCAGCTGCCAACGCACCCGTGGCACAGACGATAACCTCAGCTCCTGTATCCGACGATCAACCACCTGTGTATTATCAAGCCCTAGTTTAGCAATGCTTGACGTGCGGGTGTCGCCACCCTTACCGTGGATGTACTGATGTGGATCAGGGAAGTCCTCATAACGTGTGCCCACCTGAAAGCCCGCTAACAAGTAGCTGGTGTCAACAGGACTCTTTTGCGCAAGCTCGTGCGCCATGTCTACCAACCGCCGTCCTACGGACTTGCTGATCTCCGTGTAGTGCGTGCGCATGACACGATTAACTCTCGGAGCGATGTCAGTAAACCTATCTAGTCTTGCCACGTTTCACCTTACTGTTGTGGTAGCGCAGGTAGACAGTATCCATTTCCCTTACGCAAGCCCACAACCCCTCTGTCTGGTTGTCGTTGTAGCAGTATCTATCTCCATACATCATAACACGAGACCACGGTATCGGAGCTACCCCCGACATAGCAGGATAGCGTTCAGAATTGAGAGCGTAGAAGGCGTTCACCGCAAATTGCAGATGTGGCTTGACCTGTGGTTGTATCCACTCTTTAGGGATAGGCCTGCCTCTCGCCTTACGGCGTTTGATCACATTTGCGATCGACGCAGCATCGTAGCGACAATTCCATTCTACGATGCTTTGGAGTTTCCCACATCTGCTGCGCTAGGCATGTAGAGCGATGTCTTGGCAGCCTTGATACGCAGCTGTTTGGTGATGTCAGGGCAGTTCTTGAGTAGCATGAGAGCGTTGTCGTACGTGCACTTGACGGCTTTGCCATCCCAGCCAACCTTCTCCCAGTCCCTGATCAGAACCGCAAAAGACTTGAGATCAAGCTCTTTGGCTACGGCAGGATCAATCTCGCCACGCTGTAGCTCATAGGTATGTTCCTTGGAGTACAGATTTAGGGCAGCGTCGTAACGCAGTGAGTTGGTTGATGCTAGCAGAAACCTAGCACCCGCAACCTCAACCCACACGCCGTCTTCAAGCTGACGGCGGTTAGGTGCGTGTTCTCTCTTAAAATCAATCATTCGCCGTGTGCCTCCAGATAAGGGTAAAATGAGAATCTTGTGGTGTAGCCTTCAGCACCTTTAAACCCGCTGTTGGTAACGTTGATAGTAACTGGCTCACCTCTTGAGATTGCCACATCACCGACCACAGTCATACCAGGCATATCTACACACACACCACCACTCTCGTTGCTAGCGAGGATAACGCCACCAACGGTGTGGTTTTCTTCTGCTGACTCAATCGGCGTTAGGTCTCTAAAGTACGCAGTGCCACTCATGGTCGCAGCGAACGCCGCTCTACTAGCGCCAAGCGAGAACTTGCTCCCGATCTTGTAGCGTGCGCTTAAACCATTATTGAAGTCCACAGAGAGATCGCCAAAATCGGCGAAGAGGTCTGCTTTGTCAGAATCTTTATAGAGCGATACCAGCTTCACGTCGCTAGAGGTGTTATACATAGTGTCATCAGTCGCTGCTATCTCGTTTGAGTCACTGATGGTGTTAGTATCGTTGGTAAGCGCCCGACGAGAGATGAAACCCATCGTTGATTCCATCTTGGCGACCGACGGCACAGACATACTCATCGTATTCGCCTGTGAGCCAGTGATAGTCTGGACTTGACCGTCCTTGATAGTGCGCTTGAATTGGTAGGTGCAGTCTCTGATGTCTTTGCGAGCAGGGTTGTTGATGTAGCGATTAGCGATGTAGATAGCAAATCGCTTGTTATCTACATTCTCGCCATCAAAGCCGCCAATACCAACGACATTGCTAAAGTTGATACTAGACTTACCACCGCTAGTCGCAACACTAGCTACACGACCGTAGAAGATTGGCATGCTAGGGTTAGAGTCATCGTTAACCACCTGCACCCACTCACCCACGACTACCTTGAGCTTGGAGATGTCCGCCTCACAATCTAATTTAGCTAGAGCGCCTGACGCTGCCTTCTTGTAATCCGCTGTGGCAGGCGTTCTTACGCCGATAACCTCTAGCCTGCCACCTTTGTCAGTGGCAGCAGTTAGGTTTTCTACAGACACCTTTGTGGCAGTTGTAGCAGTAACAATCTTACGACCATTGTTTGCCGCATTCTGGAAACCAGACGCATAGATCAATAACTCTGCGCCAGTAGGCACACTCCAGTCATCGCCGCCAGTATTGGTAGTGGTGTAGCCATCAGAGACAACAGCCGTAACTGTTTCAGGGTTAGTGATGGTCTCTTTGCGAGCAGTAGACCCTCTCTCTTGGTATTTAGCTCGCAGCATACCAGGCACAAAATCTTGAAGATTGCTGTGCTTGACGTTAGCGCTAAACTCGGCGGTAGCAGCAACCTGTGTAGGTGAGCCTTTGGTGGTCTGCCCACTACTCTCAAGCTCATCAGGCTCTACGGTTGTGAGCTGCCCGCCTGTAGTGCCATAGGAGATGGGCACAAATAATTTCCATTTGGGACTAGTTACCTCACCAATCTTTGACTCTATCTCGTAGTGCAGAGTGGTGGTTTGGCTATCTACCAAACTATCTGCAACATCAGTCGCACCAAGGCTTTCAGCCGCAAACACTGGTGCGTTTTCAGGTAGAAGTTCGCCGCTCTCTTGCTTATCTTTTGCCATGTCTCTATCTCCTAATTTGGTAGTTGAAGCGTACACGCAGCGTTGTTGTGTAACGCACAAACCCACGCTGGTTATAGCCTTGCTGGTCTATTGGTGCACCGCCTTCGCTTGAATCAAACGCGATAGGTAAGCACTTATGCTCTTTGCCGTCGGTGTCCTTTGGAGTGGACTTCCAGTTGAACTTGCGACACTGTGCCAACAAGTTACTAGCAAATATCAGTGGTCGCACGGGTGTCAGCTCGTCAGTAGGTGCGATGTCGATACGCACTGATGTCTCAAGCACCGTGTCATACAAGGCGTTGATGCCGATATTGATTTGTGATGCTGACAACATTTGTTGCGTAATGACGAGTAGTGGTCGCTTATTTTTCTTGAGGTTTGTAATAACCATGCCATCCAGTTCAGTTGGTTCTTGATAGAAGATGCTGGCAATAGGTGTGAATGGTGTTGGCTCTTGTTTGCCATTTTTCATTACAGGTCGCTGCAACCCATCCTCGCTGTAAGCCTTGACTATCAAGGCTTCCGTTGTGATGGGTTGTTTTGCCCCCTTACACAGAAACATGGTGATGTTGTTCATCACGTCCCAGTCGGTAAACTTCATACTTGCGACACCAACCCTAGTTTGTAGTAACCAACCTGATCGTCGTTACCGAGGAATTGTGTGGCAACCGACTCAACCAGATACTCGTTGCCTGATGAGGACTTAATGCAATCGCCATCACTCGGGTCAAGCCCATCTCGGCATGCCACAATGAGCATAGTGTTAGCGACGTTGCGCACATAGTCAGCACTAGTTGCACTTGTAGTCTTGCTGACCAACACACCTTTGAGGTCTTTGATCGGCTCGCCATTCACAGGTGTGTAAGTAAAGTTGTCTCCACACCCATCAGCAACAAGCGCACATATCACATCCTTGATCTCTTCTTTTAATTCAGACTTGTTCATCTGCTCACCGTCATGGCAGTGTTGCGTAGCAAGGGTTTCAGGAGGTCTCTTACAGAGAAGCTCATTACTTGCGAGCGATTGCCACTGCCTGTAACTAACCACTCATGTTCAATATCACCGATCTTGCGCTTAACTAGTGTGCGCCCCTCGGTCATGTTTTCTTCTTCATACCAGTTCCCAAACGGGTCTTGCTTGTTAGCTAGCCTAATTATCACATGAGCTGTAGCGAGACAGATAAGGTGTGGCACTTCGTCTTCGCCGATGCGAGTAGAGTTCATTTGTGAGATACTGCCTTGCGTAGCTGATCCCTGATTCAGGAACGCGTATTGACGAGGCCAGGCAAGGGCTTGTGAGGAGCTTAACCGCACGCCAGTGAAACGAGGCTCAAACGAGTCTACTAACGTTGATGCTCGGATTGACCAACGATATACTTGCATCCTAGCATCGGCATCAGTGATCACCCATCTCAAATAGTAATCTTTGTCGGCAGGGTCAGTAGCACCAGGCCTCACGTAGTTGTCTGGCAGTTGTGTGTCTAGAGCGTGATCAACGATAAACTGGAGAGCAGGGATGAGCTGCCCCCCAGTGTTTTCAGAAAAGTATGATGTTGACGACCTTGCCACACTATTTAACTAGTCCAATAATTCTGCATGACAACAATACCGCTGTCTTCCACGTTGGTTGCCTTACGCTCCCAGTTGGTAGATGTCGCTAACGCTGTAGCGCCAGGAGATGCAGCAGTGCTGCCCTTCCAGCTGTAGCCTTTAAGCTTAATACCGAAGGTAGTTTCAGAGCAGTAGGTGCTCGCAACTGGTCGCACATTTAAGTTGATGTCAGACCACGCTCTGTAATCGCCTTGTGTCAAGAGATACGCCGCGTTGTCAGTAAGACCAATCGTGTAATACGTAGAAGTGTTCGCGCTCTTAATCGTTTCAGATTTAACCAGCTGTGGCGATTTGGTAACGATGATGCGCATCCCAGTCAGAGTCTGCAGCACTCGCACACCAGGGATTGGAGCTTGGTCTACGTTGAATGCATCTTTAAATTCGCTCAGGCGACCACGAGCATAGCGGTTGAATGCCGTGGGGTGCATGATGAGAGTGTTAATTGCTTGCTGTTGGTCAAACAAGAGACCGCACAACCGCACTAGATTTTCTTCGGTCGGATATTGTCCGCCAGTGCCAGCTGTTTTGTTACCCACCAAATCAAGTAGTGTTTTATTGCCGCTAATAGTGCCACACGCAACAGCAGCCCCTATCAACGCATTTATGTGGTGTTGTGTTAAACGATCCGCCATCTGCCCAGCTACCCTGCTACCCTCAATTCCAGCTTGTTGCTGTGTCCAGGAGAAGGCGATGGGATTGTGCTTGTAGAGACCACTATGCCAATAGGTCTTGATTGCTTTGTAGCTATCTTGCGTGATGTCTTTAGCAGCAATGCTTTGTTCAGTGCGCACGTCGTAAAGCCCAGCACCAGCGGTGTTAACGCCTGTGCCTGATCCAGTGCCTGAACCATCAGTTACGACAAAATCGTAGTAACCAGTCTCAAGCGTAGTACCAGAGAACGGCATGTTCTCCACGTTGATAGCCTGACTCGCTTGGTTGAGTACGTTCAGATTCTGGTTGATCATGTCGATCGAGTCGCCATACATGAACGCATCAAAGATTTTAAAATTGCCTGCTTTGAGTGAGGCTGCCATAGTTCCCTCCTTATCCTACGCCTAATTCGGCGGCGCGTTTATTGTAATAGTCAGCTCGATCACTACTAGACATCATATCAGATACACGCTTAAGGCGAGTACCTTTGTGTATCTTTTCTGTATTTTCTGGTTTTGTTTTAGGTGGCTCATACTTGCTACCAGTGGCTTCGCTTTGAATCACAAAGTCAGCAAACTCTTTGTTACCACGGAACTCATCGACGAGCTTATCCCAGGTCATGACCACCCGATTGCCCTCATCATCAACGACAAAAGTTTCAGGCTTGCCGTCTTTGATCTCGCAACCGATGCGCGGCAATATCTCATGGCGCATAATTCTGTGTGTGGATATGCGTGGTAACAGTTCAGAGAGTTTAGCTTCTTTGGCGTATTGCATGCGCTCTTCGGCGAGTGCTTGTGCTTGCGCTTCCGATGCCTTTTCTAGCTCTGCTACTTTTGCCTTGAGAGCGACAGTTTCAGATGTAGCTGCTGTCTCTTCTGTAGGAGGCTGTGCTTTGGCAGCCTTGCTATTAGCGCTTTTCAGCTGTTTGGTTAGAGCATCGTTGTCAGCAAGTAGACGATTAGCTAACTCCGTAAGTTTAGTTACTTCGTCGTTGCCTTTAGTAGCCTCTTTAGGCTCTTCCGTAGGTGTAACTTCAGGAGTGGGTGTTTGTTCAGTGTCCACAAAGTCTCCAATGTTGGTTATGCTATTTACAGTATAGCTAATTAACGTGTTGATGCAATGCCGAGAGATGGTAACCGCAAGAAGAGGGTAAACAAAATTACCCCTACCCCGCCAAAGCTAGATACCAAGAGGGTTGCAGAGCGCTTACTAATTGACACTCTAGCAGCACTTGATTCAATTCGAGGCTTAAAGCTCACACGTAGCGATGCGCAACGCGGCCTACTGCCTTCATTTGGTACCTTAACACGCACCGCTTTAGAATTAGTAAAGCACATAGAGGAACGTGAGATCAGGGATGGCGTGAACACTAGAGATACCAAGCCTCCTGCGGTGATAACAGTTCTAGACGAGGAGACATGGCAGAAGAAAGCCAAAGATGAACACATTCCCAAAACAACAGCTAGCGATTAGCACGCCCGCTAAACACACCTTGTATTGTGGCAGTCGTAAAGCAGGTAAGACGTATGCGCAATTGATGTGTTATATGCGTATGGCTGTAGAGCACTGGCATCAGCCTATTCGTGGCATTGTGCTTGATCGCTTGTATCCTAACCTTGACGACATTATTGCTAAATCAAAGCTTATTATCCCTATCTATGATCCGCATGCTAAATACATCAAGAATCAATGGACGCTGTCAAATGGCTCGGTTTTATTGTTTAGGCATGCGCCTGATCTCGACACGATAGAAAAGTATTTAGGTCATAGTTACCAATTCATTGGTTTTAATGAATTGACGAAGTGGAAGGATGAAGAGCTGTATGATCGCATGTGTGCGACCTTAGAGTCGCTGAAAGGCTTGCAGGCCAGGGCTTTCAGCACTACTAACCCATTTGGTCGTGGCAAGAAGTGGATTAAGAAACGTTTCATCGGTGTGCCGTATGGCGAATTACAAACACGTGATAGCGGCACACATGTAGCAATCTTTGGCAGTTTCACAGAGAACAAAATGCTGCCTAAAGAGGCAATAGCCGACGTTTTGGCATCCTGTAAGAACAATCCTGAACTTGCTAAAGCGTGGATAGATGGATCATGGGATAACGTTGTCGGTGGTGCGTTTGACTTCTTGTGGGACAGGAAGAAACACGTGATACCGCAATTCAAGATCCCCGTGGATTGGCGCATTGACCGCAGCATGGATTGGGGTAGTTCAGCACCATGTTCTATACTGTGGTGTTGTGAGGTGCGGAGTGAAGAACGTGTGTTGGCAGATAGAGAAATTAAGCTTGGCACAATTATCGTTTTTCATGAGTGGTATGTGTCTGACGGTCGTGGCAAGGGTTTGCGTTACTCGCCTCGGCAAATTGCTGAGGGTATTTTAAGCCGTGAGCATTCGTTGCGCAACCGTGGGATAATTCATCGAGATGCGAAAATCTATCGTGGCGCTGCTGACAGTCAGATATTTGGCTCACCTAGAGCAGACATTGAGACGATTGGCATGACCTTCCAGAAAGCGGGTGTAACGTGGCTTCCAGCGGATAAGAGTCCAGGTAGTAGGATGATAGGCAAACAGCTAATTCGTGATAGACTAGCTGATCAGACGTTATTGTTTGTCGATACCTGTAAGGGCATCATTGAGCGTTTGCCAGCGTTGGAAAACGATGAGGTGAATGTGGAGGATATTGCTGATGGCCAGGAAGACCATGACTATGATGCGTTAAGATATAGAATATATCGTCGTCGAATTAGTAAGGCTGTACCAGGAGGGATGTTTTAAATGGCAGTAAATACGCTACACCCAGCGCTCAAGCAGATCATGCCTGTCTATGATCAGATTGAGGATTGTTTGGCAGGTGAGATTCAGGTCAAGAAACAAGGTGAGAAGTACCTTCCGCATCCGAGTGGTGGCAGTGGGGGTAGCATGCTCAACAGCATTGTGAATATCAAAGAGCGACCAGCGGTGAATGTCGGTCAGCTGTTGAACAATGCTGGTGATAGTCGTTACGACGACTACAAAGCAAGAGCACAGTTTGTGGATTACACTAACCGCCAGCTAGAAACGTTGGTGGGCTTGGCTTTCAGCAAGGATGTGATCAAAGAGTTGCCAGCGATGATGGACATGTTTGTTGATAACGTCAACGGCAATGGGCTTGGCTTGGTGCAGTTAGCAAAACAGATGTTTGCTTACGTGTTGGCATATGGTCGAGCAGGACTGTTGGTGGAGTATCCAATGATGGATAAGCCAACGACGGTGGGTGATAGTGATAGTGGTCGGGTGTTACCGACGATACGGTTAGTTAAGCCTAAAGAGTTGATTAACTGGTTTGGCACACCGACAATCGACACAGTGGTGGTGTCAGAGATGTTTGAACAGGTAGAAGACTTTGAGGTTAGCTACGTCAATAAGTTCAAAAGCTTTCATCTGGTGGATGGGGTCGCACACTTCCAAGTGCATTGCCCAGATAAGGATGAGGGTTTTGTGGTTGAGGCTGCGGGCACGCTAACTAACGCTAGTAGCAAGCCTTTGAGCAGGTTGCCGTTGTTTACGGCAGGCAGCGAGAACAATGACTGGGTGATTGATCGACCGCCTTTCCTGGGTATCAGTAGCGTTAACTTGTCGCAGTATCGGAGTAGTGCCGACACTGAAGAGGGTGCGTTCTTTGCTGGTAACGCTACGTATATTATCAGCAACGCTAACCTGCAAGATTTGGAGGAGGCGTTCCCTGATGGGATTCGGGTAGGCTCAAAATATGTGCTGACCTTACCTGCGCCAGCAGCAGCAAGCGTTTTGCAAGGTGCACCGAATGCCGCAGCACAAGCATTGATGGGCATCAAAGATGAACAGATGCGAGCGCTTGGTGCGGTAAGAGCTGATCAGATGACAGTGGCAAAAACTGCAACAGAGGCGTTGCTAACGGAGACTATTAGAAACGGCTCGTTGAACAATGTCGCTAATAACGTTTCTAATGCGATGACCGAGGCGCTGAAGCTAGCGTTAGAATACATGACTCCTGATTTAGCACTGCAAGATGATATTCGTTTTGAGATCGATGTGTCAGCAGGACTGGTCGGGCTAGACCCCGCTGCTATCAACGCTTTGGTGCAGTTAGGTAGTAGCAGTTACCTTGTTACAAAGGAGATCAGAGATGTGCTGAAGAAGCTTGGCATTGCGCAGGAAGAGTATGACGATCAGCTGATGCCGATGACGCAATTTGGTATGGAGGAGAGCACCGATGCGCCGCTACAAAATGAAGAGGAAGAGGAAGAGGAAGAAGAGGATAAGGAAGAGCCTGCGCCACAAGGCGAACAAGAGATGAGCGAAGATGATCAGCAAGACCAAAGCTAAGGGGCTGTATTACACCTATGAGCTGACGTTCAATGAGATTGCAGCGAAGGTGTCTTATGAGACCTCAAGTTCAATTGTGAAGCGTATCCGTCCACACCTAGAGGCCGTCTATCGTGCTCGGCAGACAGGCGATGTAGCGATGGCATCGAGGGCTATCAATAAGATCATGGGTATAGTGCAGAGTGCTAACGGTAGGTTCAGTGCTAACACGCTGCGAGGCTTGTCGGACTTATCCTTGTTTGCTAATCGCTCAAGGTTGAAACTGAATTTGAGCGATGAGCAGAAAGAGATAATCAAAGACAGGGGTAGGAGACGTGAGCGTGCGACAGAACAGGTAAGGCGTGCACGCCAGACACCAATGCTGGAGGCTGTTTCAGCACGAACACCGACACAAGTAAATGCACAGCTTAAGCGTAGTTTGCGGGTAGGCGTTGAGAACATGTATCGGCAGAGCGATGATGGCCTAGCTCGGCATCAGTTAGAGTCAGCGTTACGGCTGTATCAAGCAAGGCAGACGACGGTGCATAACACGCAAGCGGTGCATGTGGTGCAGCAAGCTCAACAGGAGGCAGGGCAGGAGATTGCTGACCAGTATATGTACCTAACTGAAGGCGACGATCGAGTAGATGATATCTGTAGACCACATCATGGCAAAATCTATGACTACAACTCTCGTGGCCCCGTGCCACCGTTACACTACAATTGTCGATGTTGGATAGAGCCTGCAAATAAAGACACTAAACCTGTGTTGGATGAAATCAAGAAAGGCAATGAGTTTGATAAGTGGTTTGCGCAAAATAGAGAGAAGATCGCTAAAGAAGCGATAGGCTCTAACCCTTTTAAGCATCTTAAGCCCGGCCGTAAGTTAAGTAAGGCAAGCCTCAAGCGCGGTGCGAGAGTATTTAAGAACAATAAAGCTCGCACGGAAGGACTGCTGCGAGCAGTGAAAGACCGTGGGCGGTGGGCATCAAATAAAAGTTTCATTAATACTAAAGGCATCCTTAACGACAAGCAGGCAAGACGCACGCTTGAACAACGCAGCATGTTGCTGACAGGTGAGAAGATCAAGATACCTCGCATTCGCAGGAAGACCCCGCCGAGCAAGCCCTTGAGCAGGGCAGCGTCAGAGACGGTTTACAAAGAAGAAAGTTAACTACTCATCATCATCAAGCTCATGCAGGTCTTTGAATATCTCTTCACGATAATCTATTAATTCTCGAATGCCTGCGCCGATCTTTTCTTGTGTCTTGCGCATCCGTGGGTCTATGTAAACCCCCACAGCAGCCATGGCTATCCGAGATTGCCATTTAGATAGTTTGCGAATTACCCGATCTAACCGATCGATCTCAACGACCATCATCTTTTGATAATTTTCATCCATTAGTCTTGCCTAACTCCATTAACGCAACAAACCCCACGACGGGTCGCAGGGTTTGCTACAGATTTTGAACGCAACAACCATAAAGGCGCGTGTGCTCATATTAGCAATTTACCAATAAGACTTGAACATATAATATGCCCCTAGATTTTCAAGCAACACAAAATTAAGGGGCACGAATGTCTGACCACGACTCTGAACTTCCCATTCCTAAAGACGGCAATCCACCACTTGGTGATATTTTAAGCAAGAGAGATGAGAGAGATGAGCTAAAATCAGAAGAGTCTATACACAAGAATCCTAAGAGAGTATATAATGATAATGATGAGCGAGATTCGCTGATACCAACGCTTACAGAGCGAGAGAAAACGAGAGAGATTGACAATCTCTCTCATCTCTCTCATCTCTCCCCACATGCCTCTTCTGAGAGAGAGAAAGAGAAAAGAGTCATCAAAGCGATGGTTGAAAGTTGTGTTAATCTAGATGCAATTAAACAAAATGATGGCTGGAAGCCTGTGGATGAGATTAAGATTCATCACTCAACAGAAAACCGTTTTCTGGATGAGATTCCGTTCATCATAAACAACACCACCACAGTGCTCTATGGTCAACCTAACTCTGGGAAGACGACGTTATTGATTCCTATCGTTAAGAAATTTCTGGAGGCGAGTGAATACCACTACGTTGGTTATCTCTCTGAGGCCTTTAATGCGATGGGCGGGCACGTACTGGAGACATTCAAATCAGACTGTCACCGTCGTTTCTTATTGCAGTCAGTAACGATGGCAGACGAGGAATGGATGACCGAACAGCTGACTCACTTCCTTGAACAATTCAAAAGAACAGTAAATCAACACAAATTTCTTATTGTCGTTGATACTCTCATGCCGATGCTTGGGGCATGGGGCATTGACGTAGCATCTAACACCGACACCACGAGAATGCTGGCGTTTTTTAAAGAATGGATACAGCTGTGGCAGGAGAATCATCAGTCGATTGCGGCGCTGTTTCTCCATCATGAGAATAAAATCAGAGATGGAGTGAAACCAGAGATGATGGGTGCACAGTCAATTAGATCACAGATCAACACACGAGTAGAGCTAGTGTCTGACCCCGTTGCGCAGATGACATCCGTTGCTTGGACATCACAGGTTATTGATATTGGCGCAATGGCGTTCAAGTTTACCGAATCAGTGACGGTTGGTGATCGCAAAATCTTTACTGACTATGCGATCGTTGATGCTGACGATAATATGCTAGAACGCAAACAAACACGCAACGAGCTTGAAAGACAAGCTCAAGCAGCAGCATATTTTATTATGATCAATGCTGATGAGATTCCAGGTAGATCATCACTGGGTGGATTAGCAAATGCAATTAGCTGCGGGCATTCAAAGGCCAAGAAACTAGAAGAGGCGTTAGTCAACGATAGAATTCTAATGCCACGTGCTGGCTATGCCGAACACAGGATACACGATGATGTCGCTGTCCATGGCGACACTACTGCTGAACGGATTAACTATGTGCGAGAAGAGCTGTTTCGCTTGCCACCAGCTGCTTATCATTGGGATGAACAAGCGCAGAAACTGACGGTAAAGTACAAATAAATCTTGCATTGCTTTGGTAATCTTCATAAAACATCACTAGATTTTGAGGGGTAGCAATGCCAACCGACCATGACCTTGCATTTGATCGTTTTATCATTCAAGCTTACAAAGATTCTGTGCCACTCTTTTTTAAAGATAGCGACGATGCCACCGACGGCACAGCGCTATTCTTGGCATGGCTAGGAGCGATTAGCACGCACATTGCGCAGCAACATGCGCTCTCTCTCGGTAGCAAGACAAGAGTCATACCAGTCGCCAAGGATGCGGTTGAGCGCAAAATCTATGAGACGATTGTAGAGTTTGCGAGACTCTACTCACAGACCAGCAAATTAAGCTATGTAGCATCACTCGAACGCCATGTGGGTATGTTCTTAATGCGCATATCTACAGCGTTTATTGGCAAAATGGCGCAAGCAATTACAAAGGAGAATGAGGATGAATCTAAAGCTACAAACCAAGCTCTACAGCAAGAAAGCGCTGGATAAGGCTGCGCAAGAGCGAGGCGCAACGAAGAAGTTCCCTATCTCACCAGGATCAGGCTGGCCAATGCAGGTGCAGCAGATTGTCAAAGACACAGACAAAAAAGAGCGACCACACTATCGGGTTATCTACCGTGCGCTAGAAGACCTAGAGGGCGATTTTGAGATGGGTGACCAAGGCCGTGATTTATTCTATGTCCTACCTGACCCTAACGTCTCACAGGCGTGGCAGGATGTGCATATCGAGAAACTGTCACGCCTAGCGTGGGCTTGTGGCAAGGAGGGTATTGATGATCTCACTCACCTAGTTAATTGCCGTGTGCGGTTAGTAGTGCAGTTTCAGCAAGACAATCCTAAATACACCGAAGTGACGCAGTATTTGCCATACAAAGATGACCTTGACCCAGTACCATTTGATTAAGGATACAGAATGTTAAATGAGTTTGAAGACATGGTTTGCAGGGCGATGTGCAAAGAACTAGACAAACGCTTAAGAGCAGAGAAAGAGCGTGATGCTGCCGTGTATGTCAGTACTGCGCTCTCAGCCCTTATCTCAAATCACATTCCCTATCTGCCTCTAAGCAAGGCTAGAAAGACTGAAGTAATTACCTCGTTCAGCGACTTCATCCACGAGCTGGCTAACAATCATCTTAGCGGAAATAGCGAGTGAGAATACAGAACACCAGCACCATTTGATTAAGGAGAACTCATGCCAGATCAGAACTGTAATCCTAATCCATTAGACATTAACCCATCAGTGCGTCATTTTGTTCAGTGCAAGGGACGGCCTGTAATGCTCTGGGCTGATGGTGATCATGACTTTGAGGCTAACCAACGGTGTTTTATTGAAACCGCTCATCAGCTTGCGCAGAAGTCGATTCCTCGTTTCATCAGGCTCTGCCAAGACACTCAACCATCTAATTGGAAGATGGTTGATTCGCTGCCAACTGCACCACTGCATAAGCCCCTACCTGCTGCCATAGCACAGGTTGCTTCTCTTGAGGGTATGCGTGTTTTTAGCGATGTAGGCGGGTTTGCTGATGGGTTAATTGTAGGTAAGTATGCCAAACATAAAAACCCAGGAGAAAGGTCAGAATACCCTATTGATGTTGTCTTTAATACCAACGAGCTACATTCATTGATTTATGAGGCAGCGTATTTGCTGTGTTGCTATATGCCTCCTGGCATGTTTGGGCATCTGCGCTATCGCCATGATGAGACTGTCACGTATGAATTCTTGCGTGGCGGTGGCAGATGAGAATACAGAACACCAGCACCATCAAGAGAGCTAAAGTCATGATGTTGGTTTATGGTGCTGCCGACGTGGGCAAATCTCGTTGGTTAGCGACTGCAACTGACCCCCTAATCGTTGATCTAGAGCATGGGTTGCAGTCGCTAAGTGATAAGCATATTGATTTTGTGTCAGTAGATTCTTACAAAGAATTTGTTAGCATCTTACCAGAGATTCGCAATTACATTAAGCGGGCTGATCAGTCGCCAATCACGCTATGTATCGACTCACTAACAGAACTAGCGGACTATTGTCTCAAGGAGTTCTGTGCCGAACAGAAAGACCAGCGCCGCGCTTATCCAATGTTTTATGATGCGATGATTGACCTAATCAAAGAGATTCGCGCTTTGCCGTGCCACACAGTGTTTACCGCCAAGCATGATATGCTTGACGTTAATGGCCTAACCGTTCATGCGCCACGCATGCCGTGGAGGAAATTACAGAGTGAGGTGCTGCATCTATTCAGCAATATCCTCTATGTAGGTAAAAATACCAAGGGTCAGTCAGTCGCTACTGCTACCAGTCGAGATGTCTGTGCCGCTAAAGATCGGAGCGGCAGACTATCCAAGCCTCTTGATATAGATGTTGTGTCAATCGCTCAAGTCATCCAGAAAGTAGCGAATGGATAAGGTGCAGACGATAAACACCCTGCAAGCCGAAATTGTGGAACTAAAGAAGAAACGCCAAAACCTAAAGGGTAAGACGCTACGCCAGCTCAACGTCGAGATTGAGCACCTAGAAGATCAGTTGCGCATGCTGCAGGCAAATAAAAAAGAAGAGCGCAACCCTTGAGAACGAGACAAGCCTTGGAAGAGTGTCTGGGCTGCGCTCACCGCAATATAAGCCTGCCCACACTATCCTGATATCACTACCCTGTCAAGCTAGTTTTGTGATAATAGCAAATATCTATTGACATAACTATAGATGTTGTGTATTATAGTTACATAGTAGCAATTACGCTACTAATGCTTGGAAGAGGTAAGAGATGGATAATACTAAGAAAATTAAGGTAGCGATCGAGGATTATGAGGCTGCAAAGGCAAGGGTGGTGGCTAACGCTAAACGTGACTTTTATGACCCAGCACTAACGGAGCGCACAGACGAGGATCGTTGGTATGCCTGCCGGAGTGAGTTAATGCGTTATCTTAATAGCGACTACACAGTCGCAGCCGATAAACGGCTGATTGAGGACGCGCTGGGCACAGCAATCGATCTGCAGCCATAACTAATTTTTTAAGGAGGAGCTAAAAAATGAGTAAATATTACGACAAATTAATGCGATTAGCAGAGCGAAACGGCGTTGGGTTATCACGTGTGACGAGTGGGCTATCAATCCAGACGGGCGGTGAAAATGACAAACCGTTTCTACCTAAATATCGCATTGAGCGATATTCAGATTATAGCCAGACCACAAAAGTTGAATATTTTGGATCGTTGCGTAGCGCTGAACGCTATCTACGCCTATATGCAAATGCTACGGCATCTGCTACAGATGCCGAGGGAAAGTAAAAATGAAACGTGGATCGTTGAAGGCGGGGTTATGAGGTACAGAGATTTAGATGAGCGCCGTCAGGCGCAGGGCGAGGCAGCAGAGGCGTTGGCAGACGAGATAATGGCATTGCAAGACACTATCACACACACTGACCTACTCGCTGACTTGAGCGAGTATCAAGCGAGTAGTGATCGAGACGATGCTGAGGCTATTGCTGACATCGCCTATGCTCTGATCGACGAGAGAGGAGCGATCGAATGAGGGCGCACATCCAAATCAACGGCGTTATCGCTGAATTAATAGACACGATGGTGGATGAGGTGGTAGAGCTTGCTAGCAAGGAGCTAGCGAGCTACTTGCAGGACTGCGGTGCTAAAGGCTATCGCATGGCGGTGGCAGCAAATATGTCGCATATAGACCCGTACCATCGCCTTACCGAGGAGGAGTGTAACTACATTACCGCTATTGCCGTCAGGAGGTTGCGCAATGGATGACCTAAGAATCAAAGAGGTTAAGTATTTGAGCGCCAAGATCAATATTCTGATCGGCTTGTCTGGCTTTACAATTACGTTAGTGCTATGGGCAATCTACCGACTGGCGGGACAGTAGACATGTCGCAGCGGAGGTTGGTAAGCAAGTTAATACTTGAGTGCCATATGATAGGCGGTCAACACGCTGTCGTGAAGATGAAGGGGCAGCTATCTGATAAGCTAACGCCTGATCAGCAGATCGCGACCCTCAGCGCTGTCTATCATTCACTAGTCAACAACGTTATCCCAGCAATCAAGAAGAAAATGGAGGGAAAAGATGGAAACAAAGAGCAAGGAAAATGAGAAGAAGAGCATCCCCAAGGGGATGCTACAACTTATAGAAAATTGGGCAAACTATCTGGGTAGCGCTGGAATGTGCCATATGGGAGCCAGCGGGATGAGCGAAGCGGTTGCCGAAGAAATGACGAGCTTGTTGCAAGGGGAGCAAACAATAGACGAGCTGGTCGCTACCAGCAAAAAACGAATAGATGATTTTACGCCATGAAAGGAGCTAGAAAATGAACACACTTTTAATTATCTTGTCGCTAGCACTAGCGACACCCGTCCTAGCAGGCAAGCACGATGCCTTTGTGCGAGCCTTTAAATTGTTGCGCCCATCTGCACACCATGCCACCAAACGCTTGTCTCACAAGCAAATCAAGGTGATCAAGGAACTATCGCTGATGGAGCTTAAAACATTGCGGGCGCTTGATCTTAATGACATACGCACGATCAAGCGATTGCCAAAGCGCAAGATTGATGCGGTTAGGCACAGCAAAGAAGATTAAAGACCTCTCCCCCCCACCACGGGGGGGCTAGGAGTTATCCATCAAATTACACATATAAAGATAACGATTGGCAAAGCGCCCTGCACGGCCGGCTCAACCTGCACCGTGTAGGGCTGGACTTCACCGTCAGCTCACCACGAGCTACATTATTATTATATCTAACTTGATGCTGACCAGTTGGTGGGATTTAGCACATCCGATAACAATATGTCGTAGGAACTCTGTGTGCCTGTGTAGCGGTACTCGCCGTTAGGCCACCCAATCCGTGCGAACACACCTTGAGTCTCTCCATCTCCGTTAATGGTTAACCCCGTGGCATTACCATTAGTATGCGCAATCTGGATGATTATAGCAGCAGTCTGCATACCAAAGATTGGTGGGGTGTCAGCACCTAGCGCTGCTTGTAATGACGGAACAACCGCCCGTGCTACCGCCCGTGCAGTGTCGAAGAAGAAATCACCCATTGCATCACCAACGCTAACCACGTTGGTGGTGAGCACTCGTCCAGCTAGCGCATCGTCAACTACCTCTGGGTACTTAATGCGGAAGTTAGCGCTGCCAGAGCCCAATAAATTGTAGTTATGATACTCATTGCCATTTCTCGCCCGACGAGAAAATTCACTTTGAATCAAAAACGGATAGGCAGCATTAAGCCCAGTCAAGATGGAGACATCTACCTCAAACTTGTTAGGATCAATGCCTGCGTAGGCAATTGACAGCGTTACATCTGCATTCAGGTTTGATAGGCCAGCAGCCAGTAACGTAATGTTTGCCTGACCAGCACCCGAATCTGGCGCTGTCCAGTCTATACTATAGCTCTTATTGGCGTGCTTAATCGCCATAGTCGGGCTATCAGGATCACCAGTTATTGTGCCGACATCTGCGGTAAAGTGAGAGAGGGCGAGTTGTGGTGTGCCTTGACCAAACTTAATACGGATGCGCACAGTCTGACCTGCTTTAACAGACTCTCCTCTATTAATGTTTGGCGTGAGAGTTGCCTCGCCTCTGCCTTGACCTAACTGTCCAGGCAGAGGTGAGGTAGTCTCTGCTTTAGCAGCAGGAGGAACTACTTCCAGCTTCTTTTTTTTAAACATCCTCAACATTAGCTTGCTGCCGTCCAGCTTGCTGCTGTCAGTATCTTGGCACGGGTGAACGCAGCATCACTATTGCCACCAGTCCAGCGATACTCGCCAAGCTGAAAGTCAATGCCTACAGAGAAGGTTATATTGACCGAGATTGTGTGTGTGTCTTGAGTATCAGTTGCTTCTGATATTGAGACAACGTTGTTAACAAACACCGAAGGTTCCGCAGTAGTTGATAGCGCAGTCTTAAGTGCAGAAGGCAATGCTAACAAATAACCACCGACATCAAGCACCGTTAAGGCCGCTATCTCATCCGCCAAATTACTAAAGTTACTTTCAACGAAGTTACGTAACGCAGTGTTAGCAGCTATCGTGCGTTGCATCTCCCACTGGCAAGCATTCATACCGCTCCTTATGCCTACCTCACTCGCTACGGAATAAATGCGATTAACAATAGCAAGCTCTAGGAGCTTATCAAATAAAGCTACACCTGAAGCCGCAATCGCTCTATTTAGTGTTGTGCCTGTGTTTGCCATTGACTCAATTATAGCACAACCCCACCCTCACGTTAGGAGGATGGGGTAATACAAGATACTAGTTATATGCACAGGAGATAATATCTAATCCTACTCGGACGGCTTTAATTTAGCAACAAAGTCCGCATTTGTATGTTCTTAAGACTTGGTTGGCTCATTCTTGAACCACTTATCAGCAAAGTGCAGAAGCAGCAATTGATCTTTAGTGTCTAACGATGCATAGAGCCTCATTAGATTCTGACCACCATGCTCTAGTTCAGCATCAAAGAGCTTCTCATTATCGCTCTTTGCCTTGCTATCAGCTGATTCTAGCGCATCCTTAATTGTGTCTAGAATGTGTTTATGTGTTGCTTTCATTTTCTTTTCTCCTTTGTTTAAGTTTCGAGATTTGATCACAAACCGTGCCGTCTCTGAATAAGGCCATGTGTGTTTGCACTGCTCTTCAAATTCATCATACCACTCAACGCCGCGCCAATCGTAAGTATTAAATGACATTAACAACTCCCGCAGTCACTAGGATGACAATTAGCAAACGGACAATCCTCAATTAGTAACACTATCCACTCACGTCTTCCTTAATGCTCTGCGCAGCATCAATCGCTTCCTGTAACTCTTTAATCAAACGTTGCTGCGCATCGTCATCAGTGTAAGCCGACATGAAGTATGTCTCCCAGTACTCCGTGGAAACGTGCACGTGCTGGATTAGTGTGCTAAACAATCCATCTACTCTCACCTCATCAGGCTGTGTGCCGCTGCTACCAACGGGTACACCGCATCCGCCTAACAAAAAAAGTAAGATCGCTAATATTAAAGATAACACCATCAATCCTTATCAGTTATGTGAAAACCAACCAACGCAGTGAACCATGTTGCCGCGCCAACGATCATCGCTGCAAGGCCATAAGAGCCATAATTAAAATTATACTTAATTAATGCTCCATGACCCAATGCACAAGCAAGCGCCAGCAAACCCGCGAATACCAAGACAACGCTGGCAACACCTAAACAGTCAAACGCTTTGTTAATAAACTTACGCATTAGCTACCTCAATCTTTGTTGGATGCTTAACCTTAAGCCCGTCATGGTGCGTCGCATCCGCCAATACATGCTTAATCGCATTATCAATAGTTGTCGGATCGTCGTTAGGAATCGAGATCGTGCGGATCTCATGCTCACTGACAAACTGCAATTTTAAAGTAAATTGACTGCGGGGATCACGGGAATACTGCTGTAACTTGTCAGCACTTAAGTAGTAACGTTGCCCCGTTTCCAAGTTGCCAACATAGATGCCACCTTGAATATACCACTCAAGGTTACACTCAATGTTTAGCGTGCCTTGCGAGATTAGCAGTATCGCGAGAATCACTTCGCCAGCGGGAACGTTCACTCTCGTTTCATCTGCGCTAGTAACGTTAAACGACTCTTCATGCGATTCGTCTTTGCCGACTGTCGCGCTGAAACTCAAGCTAGCACTGGTTTTGGCGAACTCACCACCAACTTCAAAACTCACAGTTTCCTCGATTGTTTGCGATTCCGACCACGTTACAGATGTCGTTTCTGAAACACTGGAATCAAGCCTAGCCTCGTCTTCAGCGGGCACATCGCTTTCAGAATTATTAAACGTGTGATGCGACAACGCTTGTGGAGTAAGCAAGAGTTGTGGCGACTGGTTTTTAATCATTAAAATGCTTGGCTTTAGGGCGCTATCAATGCTCCACACTTTGTTTGTTATCCAGTCGGGATGGTTGTCGCGCAACCAATCTAGACCAAGTTGTGCATAGTCATAGATAGTATTGCCGTTCACGCTCTTACCATAAACGCTACCAACCTTTTGGCCCGTGACCGTTATCTTGCTATCACTGAGCGTTAGGCCAGGATCAATGTGTAAATTAAAATCGCTCATGTCCTTACCCACACGACATGTGGCAGCCGAAGCTGCCTAACATTTCTGGTTGCGGATTAGGGCTGAAACCCAGTATTGATGCGGCTGACAGCAAGTGCTTATATGCATCAAGCACATCAGACTTAATCGCATCCATCTTTGGATCATCTTTCACCAAACCCACAGACTTTTCTACCAACGCAATCGCTTGCTTTAAATTGCTGTAAGCAAGTGACACGTTCTTTGCTTTGAGCTGTGTGATAGCTGCTTTAGCAAAACCAAGCGATTGCTCAAACCCTTGCTTAGCAATCTTTAGGTGTGTATCACCTTTGATCGTTTCATAAGCTTTCGTAAGATCAGTTACCGCTTCTTCAATTTGTGCACCAGCTTGCACCAATTCGCTTACTGAAGGTTTGTGGGCACAACCTGTAGTAACCGACAACATGCCGACGCAAGCCGCTAATACCAATGCTTTCATAAGGTCTCCTTTGTAAATTAATAAATGGTAGGTCGATAACAATTATACATCAACGCCGAGTCTTTGTTTAGCAATTGCAATTGCCTCGCCGTGTAGCAGTGTCATTGGTCGAAGCCGAGATACGCAAGTACTGCATCAATCGCTGCACCATCGCTACGACACAGCTGATACTTGTAGCCCTGTTCCTGCAGTTGTTCAGCGACTGCCAGTTGCTCAATTGATTGCTTGCCTCTCTTTGCTTTCAGCTCAATGTAAAGGCCGTGAAAGCCGTGTGCCGCAACAGGTAGAAAGAAGTCGGGTATACCAGACACACAACCCATGTTGTGCATGTGTATCCTTGCTTTGCCGAGCTTTGCTCCATTTGGAATGTGGTGTAGTAGCGCAACTCGCTTATCTATATTTGCTACAAGCCTAATCGCTTTGACGAATGCATACTGAATTTGATTTTCGGAAAACATTAAAGTAACTATAGCACAATGCGGTAGGGGAACTTAACTGTGAACGTACCGCAGGCTATATTGTGTGTCAGGGTGTGTAGGGGATAGTCAGCGTCGGGTCATCTAACGATCGATAGTGTTTGCGCCACGAGCCCAGTGATATAGACGTGTCCGGAGTCCTGCTCTTTTTAATATGCCACCATTCGCGGCGCTTGCGATTGTTAGTTACTTCTTGGCAAGGCATGCAGCGAATACATTTACCGTGTCTAGCAGAGATGTCCTTACCGCAGTCTATACATATCCTCATAGTAAGAAGCTAACACACTGGCTTACAATGTTACTATGGGCTATCCACCTTACAAAGGTAAGTTGTGTAAGCGCTGTAAGAAAGCGCCTAGAAGCTCACGACTGTCGCACTACTGCCATCCATGTAAGCTACTTAACTTTAGAGATCGCTGCGCAGCGTTCCATCGCAAACGGCAAAAGGCACACAAGCCAATGCGAGACTCACTGCGTAAGAAGCTTGCGTATCAAGACCAACAGCAACAGTTGCGAGAGGCTTATGAGAAGAGACGGCTATGAGGGCTTGACCATTTTGCCGCGGAGGACTACTGCTTGCATATCTTCCACTTTGCTATCAACGACAAACTTAGTGCCGCATTGGTAACGCACGTAGCTACCCTCACCCCACGGCTCATCAGCGACACGTTTACCAACGACAACATACTGGTCAAGGTCTTCTAACTTATAAACGTAGGCAATCTTACCAATCTTACGTTTGTGATCGTTGATGTCAGTGACTTTCATTAAGTAAACCTGCTTGAGACTGCCCCCGCACTCCAGCGTCGCCTAATCGCAACCTCTGAACTAGCACTCCCACCCGTAAGTGGCACAGTGTAAGAGGCAGCGCTATTGCCTTCGGGCACACTGTGTTGTGGCAATGTGATAGTAATACCAGCAGGCGCAGAGAGTATGACTGTGTAAACAGCGCCACTCCCTTGTAAGTTTGATAAGACCCCGCAGTCAGTAGTTAAGTCGCTTAACGTTAACCCTGTTACTGCCGCCGAGAAAGTAATGGTCAACAGTATCTGACCACCAGGTGCAACGCTTGGCTCAATAGACGTAATACTCGCTAGAATGGTTGGTGCTGGAGGCTCATAGCGGATTGACGTAACAGCGTCGGTTATCAATCCCGTTACCGACCCCGCAGGGATAGTGATAACAATCACACCCTCACCTGAACTTGGTGCACGTATCTCTACAGCGTAAACAGCGCCTGCACCAGTGAAGGCAGCAATTGTCGCTCCCGCAGATAACACCATATCGCTTTGCGTGAAGTCAGTAACCGCCCTGCTGAATACCACGTCCACAACCACTACTTCATTGGTAACTACCGTAGACTGCCGCGGTGTAATAGTTACACCTGTGGTTACATGCGCAGGCGGTGGGTTAACAAACGGCGATGCAGGAGTGCTCCTGCCAGAAGTAATCTTGCGAGCATACCAATCGGAAGTAAACTCAATTGGTGCAATGTAAATAAGTTGTCCTGTCATGTCAGCGACAAGACCTTGGACACCGCTCATAGCAACGGTTATGGTGATAGTGCCTGTGCCCACTGCTGGCGGTGTAAGCACAACTTGGTAGTGGATGTTCTCGTTTTCAACGTCAGTAAACTCTGATAACTCTCCAGCACTCACCGCAATGTCAGCAATCGTAAAGTCGGTTACTGGCACGCTGAACACAATGTCCACCATCACGGGCGCACCCCTAATCACTATCGGGCGCTGTGGCGTTATCGTTGCCGTTATCGGTGGTAGGTTACCGCCCAGAGGCATATTTGGAACAGTTAGATAGTAACCCCAGAAGTTGTGCGTAACAGGTATCGTTGGCTGCCAGTGCACGTCTACATGCGCAGTGCGGGTTAAGTTCATCACCCCCGCATGGTGAATGCTGATAGTCGTTGTCCCACTCGTCGGGCTAGTCGGTGCTGTCCAGACTACGGTGTAGTTGTTACCCTCACCCGCAAAGTTTGATAACTCTCCAGCAGTCGTTGCAATGTCTGTAATCGTAAAGTCATCAACCTCACGATTGAACATGATGTCTAGCTTGACCTTGCCGCCCGCATAGATTGGCTCAAAGTCAGGCGTGATGCTAGCTACAAGCGGGTGCGGTTGACCGCCGAACACATCTAACGGCTCGGATAAATAATAACCAAAAAAGTCGTAAGAAACGCTAGGCGCAGGAGCATGGCGCACTTGCGCTGTTGCAGTTACACCAAGCGACGTGCCAAGCTTACCACCCCAGCCCTTACCCCACGTCTTACCCCAGCCATCGGTTGACGCTGCACGAGGCGTAACGCTGATTGTGATTGTGCCACTACCTGCGAGAGGTGGGGTAAGTACCGCACCATATAGGGTGTCGCTGATCTTTGTGAAGTCGGACACCCTACCAGCCGACACTGTGATGGCACTCGCTGCCATTGTCGCAACGGGTTTAGATAGCTCAATCTCAAAATAAACTTTAGCGTTGTTATAGACTAGAGAACGTTCAGGTGTTACCGCTACCGATAGCGCAGGATCGTTGCTATGAAAGGGGTTGCTAGACTCGCCTAGCTGGTAGGCTGTAAAGTGATAGGTAGGCATATTTAAAACCTATTGCTGACACTACCAGTCCATAACACACCATTCTCGCTGCCAATGCCGCCTTGACTTGCACCGCCGTAAGTGTCGTTGTCTTGACGAGACTGTAGCTGGCGGTTGTTTATTGTCCACCAAATCCAATATCTATTACCAATCGCTACAAGTTGGTTGCCATTAATTGTCATGCCGCGACTGGAATAGCCATCAAAACGGAATTGTTCCCGTGTATACACGCGGGCATCGTGTGTACCTGTCGCCTTATCAAAGGCAGCTATCCACCATTTATCAGTGTTATTAGTGCCACTCCTCGCACACGTAATATAAAACCTATCTTGACCCGCTGCCGCAGCGATACCGATACACGCTCTATGCACTACAGTCGCCCCCCTAAAATTACCCGAATTACTGAAAGTGATGCGCCATGTAGACGCTACCTGTGTCGGATTAATTAGGGGTCGTCGCTCCACTCTATTCTGGATTGTGCCAGAGGTAGTGCTGTAAGCAATAAACAAGTGTGTGTTATCAGTAGTGATGCGCCTAGCGTCTCCAATGCCAGGGGTGATAGGTATTGTAAGCGGTGTGCCTGTACCATCACGCAAAGCAATCGGATGGCGATGCAGGTGTGTATCAGTTAACACCCACGCATATCCCTCACTAACGCAGCGCCCTCTTACTGTGCTTGAGCCCTCCGTTTTAAAACTAAAGTCGTACTGCACTAACCGACTACCAAACCTAGGTCTGTCAATCGGGTTGATGATCGGCGTAGTTAGTTCCGTGGTGGCAAGCTGATAACATACCAACGACGTATCGGTAGCATCAGATGAGGCAAACCACGCAAAGCTTTGATAGAAAGCAAACCCCATGCTACCAGCGGGTGGTGGATCGCTATTGTCCCTCGTCTGCTGCCGCCGAGTCTGCGGTGCATTATTATTAGTAAACTGCATGCCCGTGAGGTTACGAGCACTAGAACTTACCGAAGATCGCCATAATCTGTTATCAGCGACTACCGTGCCACGAATGTTGTTATAGACCACATTGGTGATAACCAGCGGTGGCGCAGCAGTGTTATGCACTCCGTCAATCGAGGAGAAAGCAGCACCCTCGAAGTAGCCTCCAGCCGTAGGGCCGCCACAAGTGATGTATAAACCTGAACTGTTACCACTCTCACGGTAAGCAATGCCCGCTACAGGCATCATCGCTGTGTTACCTGCGTTGTAAGATGTCCATTCACCATCAAACTTGTACGCAAGTGTCCACGTTAGATCAACGATGTTTGGCGATGCTAACGCACGCCGTTCAACACGGTTAGTAGTAACGCCATTCGCAGTCTCGGAGTAGACTATAAACAGATGAGCGTAGCTGCTAGTGATACGCCGAGCACTACCAATACCTGTAGTGAGCTGCGTGTTTAGCGCTGTGCCTGCGCCACGACCAGATGTAAGGTTGTGGCGGTAGAGATGAGTGTCTGTAACTACCCATGCATAGCCCTGGGTTACCTCGATGTCATTGATGGTGGCGTTTGGTAACGCTGATATATTGATGTCATATTGCGACCGTCTATCGTATCTAGCCATGTTTTCTCTCCATTTTCTCCATAGCGTCTACCATTTGTTGGTATTGCCCTCTCCCCAGCGCACCGCTGTCTGCTCAAGGGTTTCAAGCCGACCGTCAAGTCGCTCTAGTTTGGCGCATACCCAGAGCAACAGCACTACACATGTTAATACTCCTGCAGTAACCATCAGCTAAATGTCAGTCCTGTAGCACTACCGCTACGGTTAATAATATTTTCAGGCGCACCGCCATCAACTGGCCAACCAAGCGCAATTGAGTCAAGCAACTTAGTGTCAAAGTCCGCTGTCGCAGTGCCAACAAACAATGACTGAATTATGCTGCTGCGCCCGCCGATCACAATTTGTGTCGGCACTGCACCAACACCAAACGTGCGACTAACTACACCGTTGCCTGCACTCGCTGTAACCTTTGCGGCACTTGTGTTTGAGCCATCGACCAATACTGCAAGATTAACGATTGCGTTAGAATTAAAATCAGTGATCTTTGTCTCACCCGGATTGCTATGCTCCGTAACTGTCGCCATGCCCGAATACTCTAGACGGAACGCTAACGGATAAGTGTGTGGTTCATTTGTGCGCGTTGTTAAGATAAGTTGCCGGCCAGACAAAGTATAGCTCCACTCAACGCTCCAATAATTACCATCAATCAGTTGCTCAGTGTGAATCAACGCGCCCGCTTGATTGCTAGCGATCGATGGGATTGTAAACGGATAAGCGTAGTCTGCACCATCAGCAATGATATGCAATGTAACTTCACCATTTCTCGGCGGAAAGTCCGCGGGCAATACGGCGATCGTTTGTTGCGGGCCTGACGCATCCACAGGCAACTTCTCACGATTAGCGAATAGCGTGCCTGTTACTGCCTTGGTAACCGTAGCGGTAGTATTGGTTTCGTGGATGTTAATCGCACCTGCAGTGCAACGCACCACCTCTCCCTTTGCGGCGGTTGTTACATCAATGACATCTTCATCTATAGAGATGTCCTGACGTTGATAACGCATACAGATAAGCAACCGAGTCGGATATGTAGCGTTAGTAACTGTAAGCGCTCCATAGATGCCAGTGCCGCGTCCAGCATAAATCTCCGCCACGTCTGGGATCATCGTGCCGCCCGTCAACACGTAAGGCGAAGTTACAAATGCTTCTTTGTTTACCCTTCCTTGAGCGCCAGTGAAAGTATGGTAGATGCCGTTTGGCGTTACGTTTGCTATTCGCAAAACATCTTTACTCGCCGTGCCGCTTAACTTTGCTTTTAAAAAGTCTAGCACACGACGGTCTTCTGCGCCAAGCTCTCCACCGCTTGAGCCTCTATACTCATCCGTAAGCAAAGACGCAAAACGACTTGCTGATACGTTGCTCGAAGGCGAATTGCGCACTGCGGTTATCCAACCGCTACCATCATAAACAAGCAAGGTCTGACTGCTAGCGACATAGAACATCAGACCTCTGAAAGGCTCATAAAACGCCCAGCTAGTTGTGTAGTAAGCGATGTTGTTCTCTTGACCGCTCCAGGCCCCACTAGCGTTAGCATTAGCAACGATGTAAGTGTCGCCATTAGTCGGTGTGGATGAGCTAGGTGGTGCAGTAAGCCCATGCGAGATTGCGTTGGGGCCTATACCCAGCCTCGACATCCTCACCAAGTTCTCGTTCATGCTGGCAGTCCAGCCATCCTCGTCTTGTAGATAACCAGACGTTATGCCTGTGCGGGCGTTAGTAGTTGGCATTATCTATCCCCCGAAGTTTCTACCCCACGCTCTACCCCAGCCACGACGGGCACTCTGTGAAGTCGTATGTTCTTGTTCCTCGACTAACTGTTGTGTTGGCTGAATGAATATCTCTTGTATCAAGTTTACCACTACATGGTCATTCGGCTGTAGCTGAATGTTGGTTACTCGCATCACTAGCTCATCTATCCGTTGCGCTACCCACGAGACCTTTACCGCATCACCAACGTTGAAGTTTTTAGCAGTGCTGGCAGACACGGTTACGTTGAATGACAATGGCGAGTTATTAGCAATCGCCAGCTCTCGACTCGCCACCTCAATTGCCGTGCGTTCATCAGGGCAGCAAGCATAGTTGATTGCTGTTGATGCTGATGTCGCCTTAAAGTTAGGTGCAGTCAGGGTTACCGACTGTGGCTGGTCATAGACATCTCTATAGTTCAGCGTCAGAGCACTGGTCGCTTTAACGTTGTAGTTACGTTGATATGAGCTTATCTGTGAGACGTTAGTTTCATTTAAAGGATAGATAGCATTAACGTCATAGTCAGCTCTGATCAGCTTGATTTTAATAGCATCACTATGGTTGTCATAGTAGACCGCAGCATTCAGATAGTCCCGCAACATTGCAAACAGCTGATCAGCACTAGCACCACCAGCGTTAGCGAAGTTAGCGCCGAGCTTCTCGGTGTAGACTGTCCTAGCAGCGATGGCAAAGCTAGTCTCGTCAATGATGGATGTCTTCCGAGCAAAGCCACGGTACGCGTCGATCAACACCAACCGTAACATGTGCACAGGGTTGTAAGTATAGACACTGCCAAGCCCGCTAATAGCAAGGCGTTCAGAACGCGCCCATGTGCGTATCCATTCTCGCACATCACCAATGCTATCTATATCAATGCCGTCGATCGGCACTAGTGTTGGCTCTGCTGCTGACGCTGGCAACGAGTCTTCCCACAGAAGGCTGTGGAAGTCCACCGCTTGGAAGGCTTGCTGTGTTAGGATAGTGTCGCCTATCTTGACCATCTGCTGCACAGTGCATACCCGTTGCAGATACTGTAGCACCTGTTGAGTCTTGGCATCGTTGTTTGTGTATTTGATTACGATGTAGAGGTTATGTGGTAGTCGGTCAGGCACGGTTGTCGTGATTGTAGCGTAGCGTGGTTGCCAGTCTGTTGGTATCCGAGTTACTAACGCTGCTACATTCGGCGGGCTATCAAAGCCACCGAGGTTATATTTATCAAATGTCAGGCAGGCTACACGCCTGTAATGGTAGGGGTTGCGAGGCTGATCGGTTGCAGTGTCAAGGATGACTTGACTGTCGCCACCGAAGCTTAAGTTAATGCTGCGATTGTCACGACTACCAACGCCACCATTGCCGTTATCAAACCCACCAAACATGAGTGGGTAGTAACACTCATTAACACCTTCGCTGAACAACTGCTCTGGTAGCTCAATGTCATTGAAAGCGAGTGAGTGGATAGCGTTGACCTCACCGTTGCAGATGCCTACTGCGCCTGTGTAGAAGGTCTGTCGTAAGGCGACCTCGCCGATGGCGATACCGATACGACGGAGGTCATAGAAGAAGTCATCGTTCTCCCAGTGCGGTAGGTGTAGCCTCGCTAACGCAACTGGCACAACGTCTGTCCGTGCCCAGAACGAATCAAACGATAGATAATGTCCTAACTCACGCCAAGCAATCAACACAGTTGCTGGTGTGTCGATATTCTCTATCTGTTGCTTGTAGTGATAGATGCCGTAAAGCACCGCATTCATCGCTGCCGTCAATGTCTTGGTATGACTGGCTACCAAGAGATTGCCTGTTAGCTCCTGCAACTCATCAGTACCAACTAGCTTGGTTAGCTCATAGTAGCTAATCTCCCACTGCGCTGTGCACTCAAGGTACTGTTGCAGATACTGGAGTAGCCGCTGTGTGCACTTGAAGAGATATTGCATAATCCCAGCAGTGGCCTGCTGTGAGTCCTTGAATGGGTAAGGCTGGCCGTCAGCGGTGTTAGGATTTTCGTTGATGTAAGTGTTGACCCAGTTCTCGTGCCACAACCGTGCCTCCTCATAGGAGATTGCAGGTGTGCCGCCGAAGCTAAAGTCATACCAACCACGAGCATCAAGGCCTCTAGGGATAGGATCAGCGACTTGATTGCCAAAGACCTTGGTGATGCGATCAAAGTAGTAACCACACCAAGCGGTGAACGCATCGACAAAGACACTATCAAGCTTGCGGTAGTCAATCCCAGCACGCGTAGTGCCGCCAGGGACAACGGGATAATCACGGTCATTAGGCCATGGCGTAGATTGATCATATCTCACCCAGCCCACCAAGCTCTCACCTTGCGGGCGTTGGTAGCCAAGGCTTTGCCGATAAGTCTCTACCGCATCAATGCTGCGTTTCACCGCAGCGTGAGCTACTAGTGGGTCGTAAGGCGTTGAGCGGATGAATTGCGCTCCATCCCTATCCTCACCGACAGAGAGGTAAGAGCGTTGACCACGATCAAGCTCCATATACGTGCCCTGCACCCACTTTGTGCCATAGACATCAGTGATGAATGACTGATTGGCAGGTGGAGTTACTCGCTCAAACTGTAGTCGTTTAGGCGTGCTAGTCTTGATCTGATCTAATACGGTTTGCCAACTCATGTTAACGGCTCAACCCTAAACTTAAGTATAGCTGCCGCTCCAAACTCAACATTGGTCACCTCTCTAACCTGAACTTCATAGTAGGTGCTTGGCGTTAAGTTTGCAAAATCAAGAATGCGATTAGCGCTGGCACTCAGCGACATCCAACCGCTTAACGACGCACTACCGTGTCTATACTCCCAGCGCGTCCGAGTCCCTGCTGAACTAGAAACATTACTCCACGCAACGCGGTAGTTCACCCCACCGCCTTGCCCGCCAGCCCGAGGCCCTGCGTTAATACTGGCGGGTGCACTCGACGCTGTTTCAGCTGGATTAAGAACGTTTATTGTAACCGCATTGCCAGTTAGGTTGTGGGTAGTGTTAACTCCTCGCACAGAAACAGTGTAAGTCGATTTGTTCCTAACAGTTAGAGATACTCTTCTGTTGGTAGATGCATCTAACCTTGTCCAGCGACCTGAATCTATACGATACTCGGCGTGCGTTGATGGCTCTCCGATTGTATTCTCGTAATCCCATAACACATCCACGCCCGATGAGCGCACCCTGCCAAGCACCCATGGGATTACTGGCGCTACACGTGGCGGTGGCGCAGCATCCGTAGTCGCCATAAGCGTTGCAGCAGCACCATTACCACCATT
>WTFY01000020.1:22263-42518 GCA_011523795.1 Gammaproteobacteria bacterium | reverse complement strand
CCGGGGATTTCTTCGCTTCACTTGATTCTTCTTCATAACATTCCCCCAATTGTCCTCCAAAATTTCTTATTTCTAAATTCCAAAGGTGTCTTTCATAGCTTTTGATCGTGCTTTCGATTCTGGTGCTGGTTGTGGTTCCGATCACTGTCTTGTCAGCAGAGAAAATTGATTGTAGCCAAGATGCACTGACCAAGGTTGAATGCGAACAGAACACTAATAGCACCAGAAAAAGGGTATTCTATATTTAGGGAACTATATGTGCTAGTGTCCATATGTATGCGCTAGCTTCGCCATTTAGAAGCGGTACGTTAACAAGTTAAGCTTCACTGACACACAACCTCATGAAATCACATGCCTAACCAGCTTCCATTCCTTCCTCAATCCCTCATATGGTAGATTAGTGCGGCGCACGGCAAGTTTAGTGTAGCGTCATCCAATCAATGAGTTGCAAAAAAACTCAGATCAGGCCAGCTTGGGCCAATCGTGGGGCACTAGGTATATAATTCTCTTTCATTGAATTCACCGAGAAATAGAGTTGGCTGCACATCGCTACAGGAAGATCATTTCATTGGGAAGCTTAAACGGAGCGTACCGGACGCCCTGAAATCCATTATGCTGAATGTTATTAGCGAGGCTACGAAGAAGCTGCTTTTTGGAGATTAAGAATAATGAGCAACTTGTCCAAGGTCGATATCGGGAATTTCTGAGTCCGACCAGTTGCACAGGGTGTAAAAGCCTGATGATTACAACCCGATCCTTTTGAGTTACAATCTGCGACTTCACAGCAAGGCAAAGGCAAGTGAGCATCCACTATAACGATTAGCTTTTTGGACGTCTTCAGGGCGTTAACCTTTGGACCATATGGGCGAGTGAGCCAACAGAGTTCACGCCATGGCTTGCCGAACTGGAAAATCTCACAGTCCTCAGCGAAACACATGGCTTGACCTTGAATTCGTTACGGTAGAATAAAGAGGTTGGATCGTTCCGTGCCGACATAGTTTGCAGGAACATCGACACGGAAGCTTTGGTGCTGATCAAAAACCAGCTCGAGCAGACCGACCATGATCACCTTGGCAAGCTGTTGATCTATGCTGTAGGCCTGCAAGCCGTCATCGTCGTATGGCTAGCAGACAGGTTCAGGGACGAACATCGGGCGATACTTAACTGGCTAAATGAGATCACGCACCAAGACTCACGTTATTGCCCGTGCATCCGTCGGCACGGATCATTTAAGCAACCTGCAACTGATTTGTGGTCACTGCAATTCGGTGAAAGGGGATCGAGGGCAGGAATACCTGATTGCCAAACTGGCGGCGTAGGTCGTGCGCTGGCGGAACCGAGGACCCGCAGTCATTCCTCAATGGTGAAGCTGGCGCACGCTTTTCGGTCAGGAAACAGGCTTGCCTGCCTTCCGGGGCGTGACTACCTGCTTGAGCATGTCGTTAAAACGATCTTCGGACTCATCGCAACCCAGTTCACGGGCCTTGTCCTTGAACCGCTTTGACTGGCTTTCACTATCGTTTGTGGATTTGCTGCTCATCTGTACAAGATATTGCGGAATTTGGTAACCTTGAGAGAGTCAGGCTTCCAGCCCTGCTTTAGCTACACTGCACTGGGGATCAGGGATTTATAAGGGCAACCCGATACCCTGGGGCAGACCTGTATACCCAGGGAACATGGCTATTAGCGCGGCAGCATGGGGGCGTCCATCCCCGCTATGGGCCCGGTGCCTGGATCAATCACGAACCGGGGTTCGCGGCTGGTACCGGAGAAGGTGTTCCGCACGATGTCCAGCACGTCCACGGCGTGGCTGTAGCGAAACGCGACATCGACGCGGCGCTCCTTGGCACCGCTCTCGTAGGCAGCATCGTCCTCAATCAGGCGGCTTGCACAAACCCTTCCAAAGTGCCCCGAAAAGGTGCACTTTCCTCTCCGGGACCATGGGAAACCTTCATGGATGGAATCGAAGCAACCAGTTACAAAAGTTGCGGGATGCATGGTTCACGGCCAGCACTTACCCAATCCCGGCCGACAAGGGATATGGACGGATCCTCTAAGCATGCATGGGGGAAACTCAGGGCCCTGTTGGAATCAATCAGGAGTTTACAAGGCGCTGAACCTGCGTACACTTAAGAGCAATCTGAAAAGGCGGTGTATATAGATTTATGGTCGAGCAAGCCAACAGAGGTGTGGTGACGATCAACGCCAGTGGACGCAGTGCCATAACGCGGGTGAAGGCCGGTGCTGCTGGCTGCCGAGGATCTGACAGCTGGCGAGGTCGTCGTGGCGATCTGCGACTGTACACGCTTCCAGATTCCTGGCAGCAGTTGAAAGGGCGCGTGCCCTGTTTTAGGGAACCTACACGGGCACCGGCCTCCACCAAGTACTTCCGGTCTTTGCAGGACAGCTTATGCTGACATTCACAGAGGAGCTCTTGCTTTTGCTAGGCGATGAGGAGGGCCTGTTTCTTCCCGTCAAGGAACATGCCTTCGAATGTGCCCTGGCGGGTGCCATCCTGATGGATCTTGCCTTTGCCTTCCGGATCGACACGGACCTGCAGGCGCTCGTGATCACAGACCCCACACCCACGGGCAATCCCATGCTCGACCGCGTGCTGGAGAAGATTTCTGCCCGTACGGATGTTACCGATACACCGGCATGGATTCGGGTGCTGGCCACCGAGGATGCTGCCCTGATCCGCGAACAGGCCCTAGACAGCCTGATCGATCGCCGCTTTCTAAAAAGGCAGCACAACCGCTTCCTGGGGGTATTTCGCTCGGTGTGCTATCCCACCCTGGATGAGGCTCCCCTGCAGGCGGTCAAATCGCGCATCGAGGACGTCGTCTCCGATGAGATTCCGGACCCCCGGGACGTGGCTCTGATCAGCCTGGTGGACGCCTGCCAGATACTTCCTGACCTGTTTCCCGAGTGGGAGGCAAAACAGACCGCCTCCCGGCTCGAATTGTTGCGTAAGATGGACCTGATCGGTCGCGAACTCACCGGGGCCATCAGCGAAATCCAGGACCAGATCATCCGTGCAGCACGCGCCCAGGCGGCGTGCTTCAAGAGGTCGCTGCTGACTCTAGCCCTCACGGCCAGCGTGGCCATCATCGTAACCTTGCTGGTCCCAAGCATCGGGGTTCCGGACCGCTACGGTCTTTCACTCCCTGCGCAGCTCTGGTTTGATGGCTCCTGGAAGCAGTTCAGTGGCTACCTGTTGCTCGTGCTTAGCCTGGTAGGCCTAGCGATCGCCATTGCACTCAAGAAGCAGCTGCTGGTCTGGGTTTCTGGTTCACATCGCTGGAGGCTTTCCCACCTCGTTCTGGGGATCGCCTGCGTGTTCACCCTGTTCATGCATACGGGGTTTCGCCTGGGCAGCAACCTGAATGCCGCGCTCATGGGCACCTACCTCACCGTGCTGCTTTCAGGGGCACTAGTCGGGGTCGTGGTCGGAGGCGCGCCCCGATTCAAGCAGATCAGCCTGAACAGGATCTTTGCGGCGCGGCGTGTTCTGATCCGGGTGCATGCCCTAGCACTGTGCCCGCTACCCGCCCTCCTGATCGTGCACATCCTGACTGCATACCTCTACTAGGAAGCATCACGTGTTTCGCAGACTCATGCAGGCTGTGCTGGGGGTGACTCTGCTGGGTGCAGCGTACGTGGCCGTAACGATGACTGTGGCCGGGGACCGGCGCATGTTGCTGAGCGGTCAGACCACATATGCCCATCACCAGCTGGAGATGGCCTGCGAGACCTGCCATGGCCGTTCCATTTTTGCCAGCGCAATGACTGCAGAAAAGTCGCTGAATAAGAATTGCAGGAAGTGTCACGAGGACGAGCTGAAGGCTGCCAAGAACAGTCACTCGCGCAAGCGCTTCCGCAACCCGCGCATGGCAGAATACTGGAACAAGCTCGATGCCCGCTTGTGTACCACCTGTCATGTCGAGCACCACCCGGAGATCACGCGAGCCAGTGCAGTCACCGTGGCGATGGACTTTTGCGTGGCGTGCCATTCGCAGGGCGAGCAGGATATCCGCACGACCAGGGCCAGTCACGCAGGCCTGGGCTTCGAGACCTGTGCCACGGCAGGCTGCCACAACTTCCACGACAACCGCGCACTTTTCGAGGACTTCCTGCTCGGGCATGCCGCCCGGCCCGAACCTGTGCGCCCGGCCGTACACGTGCTGGCTGCACGCTACCTTGCCCGGCCGGGGCCCACAGACAAGGCTCTGGAACGAGGCGATGCCATTGCTCCACCGGCTGCACTGGCCAGCCCGGATGTGCTGGGTCACTGGGCGGGTTCCGGCCATGCACAGGCCGGGGTCAACTGCACCGCCTGCCATGCAGCGGATCTTGCCGAGGATGCCCCAAAAGCCCAGGTGCTGACACGCTGGATTGATGTCCCGCCGATGGGCGTATGCATGGCATGCCACAAGCCGCAGGCCAAAACATTTGTCATGGGACGTCACGGCATGCGTCAGCACCCCGGCATCGCAAAGCCCAGGGATGCGCAGCAGGGCCTCGCCAGGCTCGGGCTCTCCCGGGTCATGCCGGGGTGGATGAGCCACTGGCTCAGTGACCCGGCCGTGCCCACTTGGATGACTGTCGGAAAGGCACGCCTGCCCATGCATGCCGATGCGGACCCCACCATGGCCGTCGACTGCGGCAGTTGTCACGGCGAACATAACCTCGATACCGTCCGTGCCGCAGTCGAGGCCTGTGCATCCTGCCACGATGACCCGCACACCCGCAGCTATTTCGACAGCCCCCACCATACGTTCTGGCGGCTGGAGCAGGCCGGCAAGGCACCGCCCGGCAGTGGCGTCAGCTGTGCGAGCTGCCACATGCCAAAACTTGAACACCACAGGCAGGTGCGCACCACCCACAACCAGAACGACAACCTGCGGCCCAACGAGAAAATGATACGGACCGTCTGCCTGGACTGTCACAGCCTCGGTTTTTCACTGAATGCGCTTGCCGATGCCGGGCTCATCCGTAAGAACTTTGCCGTCAGGCCCCAGATTCACGTGCCAAGCATAGACTGGGCGGTCGCGCGCAGCCTGTCGAATCCAGACGCGGCGGAGAACTGATGGAGACATGTGCAACGTTCGGCCCATGCTCCCCAGCGTACCTTGAAACCGCACACGAATTTCAGTGACAATGCAGTTGTGTGCCGGATGGAGGGAGAATCATGAAACAAATTGCAGTGGCGGTCGGGTTCTTGTGGAGTGTTGGCGTGGCCATGACAACTGCATGGGCCTCCGAGGGAGTTTCCTACGCGAAGGTCGCGGACATGCTTTACCAAGTGATGTCGGCCAACCGTGAGGTCTACACCCGTGTCGTGGTCCAGCGCCTTACCGTGGACGAGAAAATCCTAACTGCCTCGGAGCACTTCGAGGACGATGCCAGCCTGCCCCTGCCGTCACAGATGTTTCGATTCGTGGCCGAGGCAGTGCTGGACAACACGGAAGACTTCTCTTATTCACTGTTGTCCCTGCACCCCATCAACAAAAAGAACGGCCCTGCCACGGACCTGGAGCGGCAGGGGCTTGAACATGTTGCCGATAGCCCGGGGGAGAGCTTCTACGGGGAAGAGGAACTGGGCGGTGAGCGCTACTTCAGCGCGGTGTACCCCGATTATGCCGTCGTGGAAGCCTGTGTCCAGTGCCACAACAACCACAAGGATTCCCCGCGCAGGGATCTGAGCGTGGGTGAGGTGATGGGTGGTGTGGTCATTCGAATCCCAATGGACTGACGCCCGCCGTATCATAAGCTCACCGATCCCCGGTAGGCAACCTGTACATCTCGTCATCTGTGGCCCGTACACCAGTTGCCGCGCTACATGCTGCAAGCGTCTTGTTGCTGATCGGACTCATCCGCCTCGCCTGCGGGAAGGCTCTGCGCAAAACCTCATCGGGGATACGGCCAAGAATTTCATGACCTTCGTCGCGTTCCTGGCGATCACACACGGATTACTCAAGGTACTATATACATCGTGCACCTATTTCACCCTTTACGAATACTTTGGGGATTATCTACTTAAATAGATGGGAGCATGTCGGCTCCATCAAGGTTTTCTTTGATTAGCTTAACGTTCTGATTGATCAATCCAATGTGCATTTTCACCATACCCAAGTCCTCTTCGAACTGCTTCAAATCAGTCTTTAATTCATTCATGCTGGCTTGCAGTTCGAGTACGGCCTCCAGATTGCAGTTTCAGTTTGTTCAGTAGTGTCAGTTTTCTGCATCAGTCTTGTTTTTCAAAGGGACAGACCACCAGGGAATCGGGCCAGCGGGTCGGTATAACAATTCGAAAATTTAACCGCCTGTCAGCATCTCCCTCCCTGGCTGTCCGTCATGCGCTGACTTCACTGATAGGGAGTGATTGCGAGTCCTACAATTCATCAGCACACAACCTAAATTCAACCAGCCGTTGAATGAACTCCCAACTCGAATGATACAGATGTTTTTTGTTTGAACAAACAAAATCAGAAGTTTTTCTTGTGACAATAGTTTGCACGGATTACACTGGTCGAATCAGTATAAGAATCTCTTATAGTTAGATGCCTTTGCAGTGTGACTTTCTGGGTGCTTTTTTAGATTTCATAGCTTTAACCATCATGGTTAAATGACTACTGCAACGGAATCATTTTATCAACTTAAATATAGGAAATGATTTGTCTGGCCAATCACAGGGAATGGAATTGCACACTCCATTTTGGGGTACTAAGGATATAGTTCCTTTTTTGAGATATAGAGGTATCGTTTCGCTTGTCTTGTGCGCGCTGGTCACCGGCTGCATGAGTGGCGGGTCCAGTGATATTCCCATACCGCCTCCTGAATATTACGCGATACAGAACTATGAGCGGATCGCTTCGAATGCCAACGTCCTGCTTTCCACGGACAGGATCAACTGGGTGCCAGGGCGCACCGAACCTGAACGCGTTTCCGTGGAATGCAGGGGCATGTACTGTTCGGTTGGCTACTCGGCTTTCATACGCTCTAACAAGGTGGTTCAAGTTTTTACTGAGGATCTCACGATACTGCCGGATACCGCCGGAATCAGTACGGCCGTACAAGATTACAGGAGGAGCAGCTGGGGTGACATGTACACCTATGGTGGCTGGATGGAATACAGTTTATTTGCTTCGACCGCTGTTCTTTGGAAGAACGACCTGGATCCTGACCAGGGGGTGGTCCAGGTGTTTGCTACCGTGACCGGGAATGCGACAGGTACCAGTCCTGGGATGGAAGCCTCCTGGACAGGCTTTGTATCGGCCAGGGATGACACGGCAGGTACGGATCGCACCTCTTACGTGACGGGGGATGCCAATATATCCGTGAGCATTGGTGAGGCGGTGCTAGCGGACGTACACCTGACTGGCATGGCCAATGTCACCACCGGGCAAGCCTATAGTGATGTGAACCACGCGGGCATGGTTGTGACGGACGGGCAGTTCAGCCGCTATCATGCGGATGATGACCGGATATCGGGTGTGTTCTACGGCCCAAACCACGAGGAAGTGGGTGGGGTATTTGAGCATCCCCAAGGATTGTTGGGATCATTCGGAGGGTCAAGATAAAAGAGTGTTATGAAAGTATATGATTCCCCAAATTAAGGGGATCATATACAATAGCTACCGGATTAAGGGTGAAAAAACCTCATCAGGGAACTTGCCTGTAATCTGGCTCACGGAATCGGCAAGGCGGGTAATCTGCACGTAGATTTCACCTGTGCACCCCACGCATCCTTCGATGGTCTGGCCGGAAAAGTCCAGAATTATATGCTTGATTAAGCAATTCATGGTGATGTCCGTGGATACTGAAATCCACTAAGTAGCATATTGGATTCTGTCTGACAGTAATATCGGTATAATTCTTTACTGAACCATGGTTTCTGCTAGGCGATTGGCATTGGCTATTAGTTGCATCTCTTTGTTTGGTATCAGGCTGTACCTCTACCGAAAAGAAATTAAGGCCAGTATGTATGTGGTGATAAGACCCGGGGACCTTACCGGGCACCGCTCAACAATCCCCGCATGGAGTGCGGCCTGCACCTTAGCTCCAGGGACAAACAGGATGGCAAGCACGGGAAGATTGACGTTGCAGCGCACACCGCTTCCCCCCAGGTATGCCATCTGCAGATCGCTGCTGGCCACGGCACTTTTGCCAGATGCCTTGCGCATCTATGCTTTGTTGTTCTTCTGACTCATAGTGTTTTCCCGCACGGCTGCCTCGCGGCAGTCATAGCGAATCATGGCGGGGAGGTTCAGGATTGCCGTCAAGCCTCCGCCACACAGGGCGTATGGTCAGCGAACGCATCCGCACTGCGCAACAAGGGCCTCTAGTAGCCAGTTCGTTACTCTGGCCCCGTAGCTCCAATATACGTATCGCGGATCTCCGCGCGTATCGTCTTGGAACTGGGAACGTCGGGGAGATAGATCGGCCCCTCGGGCTGTGTATGCACCATGATGCGGGTGGACGAAAAAGGTTGTCGGGCCTGCAGGTACAGCGTGCCGTGAATGCTCTGGGCCTGAAGTACTGCGGTCAGTGACCTGGGAAGGCCAGCACGTACCGAATCCGGAAAATGCACGAGACGCTCCTCGCCCACCACCAGAGAGAGCTCTATGGGGACCTTGCGCCAGACGATCCGCTCGGGAGGATCATGTGGTGAAATATCAGCACCTGCAAGGGTTGCAGTCGAAAGACACCACAGCACGGCGAGCAGCCATGCTTTTTTCATGGACGGAAAAGGCAAATCAGGCATCAGGCGGCCTCCTTGTGACTGGGAGCGCATCCTGCGAGGCCAACTCGGCATCGCCCAAGCGCCGCGGGCCCTCACCTTCATAGCCGTCGAGCGCCAGCCCCCAGGGGTTGGTTTCAGGGTCCACGGCCAGGCGGACCACGCGGACCGGATAACGGATGGTGGTGCGCTTGACGGTCATGCCCTTCACCGACTCCAGCAGCTCCAGGTCCAGCCACACTACCCAGACACCCGGTGACAGCATGTCCACACGGCGCTCTTCATAGCCATGACCCGGAACTTGCTGCACACCCCGGACACGGTATGCCAACTCGCCCCGCCTGGCCTTCAGTTCCATGTCCGCGATCAGGTCGTTGCGGTAACGCGGCGTCAGGTACGGCGAGATCCGGAAGATCGCCTTGCCGTAATCCGTGGCACCGTCGTCCGGCCAGCGGTTGAACTGCTGGAAGATGTAGAAGGCGAAGGCGTAGACGTTGGCCGCGGACACTTCCTCCATGCCCAGCACGGCCCCGGAGCGAAGATCGGGCGGGATGTGAATGCGAAGATGGCGGGGCGCCTGGCTCCAGCCGAACCACAGCGCCAGAATGACAAGCCCCTGCATGCCGATCACGACCCACAGCGAGCGCAGGTGCACACGGACGTTATCAATTTCGAGCCGGTAGCGGCGCATGCGTCCTCCCGATATCCCAGGTCCCGCTTCGCAACACCCAGGGCGCGCGGCCAAGTCCCAGCGAATGCAGGCGCATGCGCAGCCATTGCTGGTAATAGCCCTCCGGGCGATTGCGCTTGATGCGCTGAAACAGCGTGGCCAGGATCACCACGGATCCCACCACGCCGACCCCCGCAATCCCGAATCCCATGGTGGCCGCACTCATCAGCCAGGCCAGCAGGAAGCCCAGCGGCAGCCAGACCACGATCGCGACTCCCACCATCATGCCCAGTTCGGAAGACGAGCAGCCCCTGAAGATGGCCGGCTCGGCATTGAGCCGGTCGGCCAGGACTTCATGTGAACCGGACATGGTCGATACCTGTGATGCGTTGCAGGCAGACTTTTAAATGACGCCTGCGGCCTCGGTGAGCAGGTAGCTCGCAAAGATCAGGACCACCGCCCCGACAATGCCGAGCACGCCAACCTCGGCCCACTCCGCCTTGCCCTGGCGCGCCTCGTTAAACTTGGCAAAGCCCAGGTAGGCCACCCACAGAAAACCCATCACGGCGAGCGCTAGGCCGAGCACCAGCCCGCCATCCTTGATGTACCCCCGGATCAGGCCGATCCAGTCGCCGGCCGCCGGGGAAGTGCTCGGCGCCACCGGCGTCGGCAGCGCCGCCCAGAGCGACAGCGGAAAGGATACGGCCACTGCGGCCAGAACTGTCCTGCAGGCGGCAATCACCTGCGCCCTGAATCCATGTCGTGCATTCGATGTGTACATAAATCTTGCCCTCTTGATGTCAAGCTGAACCAAGCGGGGAGCCTCCCCGCACCCTGCTGCAATGAGCCTTCGTTTGCCCTTGCCGGGCTTCCCCCGATGACTTCACCGCAGATAAAAACCCAGCACCATCAGCACGATACTGGCCCGGAGCGCGTTCCAGGACAGGTCAAAAACCGTGGCCTGGCCTGCCTGCCAGGCCCGGAAGGTACCTGCCGTCACCCAGACCACCCATACGAACGCAAGCACCAGGGTCACCGAGGCGATCGCGGTCAGTAACGTGCCGGGTGTCACACCGGAGCCGGCCTGGAACGCACCCTGTTGTGCAGGACTCATTGAATGCTGCCTGTCACGATGGCTTCACAGAGGCACAAATGAGTATGGGTGAAAGATCTGTGAATGGATGCAATTCATAACTGGTTTAAGCCTTTGACCACCCGGTCGAAACGAAAGCGAATGAGAGCATTTGGACTCATGGGTGCCCTGCCTCATGGACCGGCGGTTCAGGCACAGTCAGCCCAAGAATGATGTGTGCCGGGGTCCGGCAATGGGATTTTTTCATGGCACTATGCCCCGTAATTAATTACGGGGCATAGTGCTGGAATCCGCCGGATTTGACGATGGAAAATCGATTCAGCAGGTGGGGGAGTTTTTCGGAGCCTGACATGCATTCTGCTTCGGGTGTAAGAACCACATGCCGAAGGACTGGATACCTTGCTATCCCGGTCCATCTAGGGAACTGGCCGCGGCTGGGACGGAAGTAATGCTGTTACGCAACCGATGTCATCAACCGGTTGCAAGAGGCTTTTGGCACAGGCACTATTGCGATACCCTGTGCCTTCCAGTGCCAGGACTGGAGAATTGGATATGCATGCGCACATTGCTGAAAAGAAAGAGGAACTGGCCGAACTCTGCCGACGATACGATGTCGTGCGCCTTGAAATCTTCGGTTCCGCAGCACGAGCCACGGATTTTGATCCCGATACAAGCGATGCGGATTTCCTGGTCGAGTTCGACCCCGACAGCACCCTGCCGCCGTTTGAACAGTATTTTGGTCTCGCCGAGGAATTGCGCAAGACGCTGGGTCGCCCGGTCGACCTTGTTGAGAACCATGAGTTCCGCAACCCGTATTTGCGCGCCTCCATCAACCAGTCACGTGAACTTGTCTATGCGCCATGACGCTCGCGTATTATTGACAGATATCGACCAAGCAGGTGCCGATATTGAACGCTTTACAGAAGACATGGACATGGATGCCTATGTAACCGATTCGGTGATGCAAAGCGCAGTGGAGCGCAAGTTCGAGATCATTGGCGAGGCAGTGAATCGTCTGCACCAGAATAATCCGGATCTCGCTGAACGTATCCCCGGAATGCGTGAGATCATCGATTTCAGAAACCTGCTGGCTCATGGCTATGAGCATGTGTCATCAAGACGAGTCTGGACTTATGCAAGCAGCAACCTGCCGCAACTGCGCAGGATTGTACAGGCACTGCTTGACGATCTGAAATCTCCAGAGGAGTGAGCACCCGCCACTTGCTTTCCGGACACTGCACAGCTTGATGGTGCCACTGTCAGAATCGGCATCGAACAGGCACCCTGCAAAGCACTGCTGACCGCCGAAGATTTCTCACGTGGTTCAGAGGTACTTCTTGAAGGTACCGGCCGTTACCCTGACCGCCAGGGCGAATGCCAGGGCGAACGGCAGGAGGATCCAGGACGGGTGCACGCTGACCGGTAACACCAGGTACAGCACCCAAGCGGACAGGAACAACGGCAGCATGGCTTTCCTGGCGTAGTGATACACAAAGGAGCTTTCCCGGCCGCCGCCCCAGCGCCTGAGATCCCGAAGCACCAGGCCGTCCACCAGTGCCACCCAGGCGAACAGCACGAACACGGGCAATGACAGGACCAGGATAGCCAGTCGCACGGTAAAAACCTGCGTCATCTGCATGGCCGCCACAACATATTCGGATACCGGTGCATGGAGACGGTGCAGCACCGCCCGGATGCCGGATTCATGCGGGGACGGTGCGGGTGTGATCCAGTGAACTAGCTCCACGATCCCGGTCCGTTCGAAGAGCAGACTGTATGCCCGGTCTGAAAGATGGTAGGCATGGTTGCCAATGTGGCCCATCCATCCATTTTGATGAAAGCCTGTGCCCAGCCAGCGCAGCTCGTTGGTCAGCATCTGCCGGCTGTGGGCCGCGCCCTGTTCCTCCCACCAGAACACCATGCCGGTCCATTCGATGAGGATGGAGATGAACAGCGAGACCAGCAGCCATTTGAGACCCTGGGCCAGGCCTGTCAGGATGCGGGAGAACGTGCCCCGCCGTACGACGGTCCGGCGCGGATCAGCCGGTCTCGCCATGCGAACGGGCCGCCCCGGGTGCAGTATTCAATACCCGAGACTCCTCCGGTCGCTCGTGATCCTGCACAGGACCGGACTCCTCTTTGACACGGTAGCGCCGACGCATGGCCCCGGCCATCGCCTCGAAATCCTCCGGCATGGAAGCATCCTTGCGATCGTCCGGCAGGGGAATGCGGAGCTTCCACAGCTGTCCGCCCTCAAGCAGGCAGAAGGCCTGTCCCTTGGGCAGGGTCACGAGCTCGGCCGGAGTCAGCATGGGCACCTCCGAGACACTGATCCGGTCCTCGTTGCGGGACTTGAAATCGATGCCTGAACCCGGTTCCGAGGAGTCATCCACGCCCGATACGCTCATCAGGGTGAACACCTCGACCCGGGGTAGCTGGTCGGTCAGCATAGCCGCCGTTTCCAGTTCCTTCACTCGCAGCATGAGCATCGTATTGAAGTTGCCGGCCACCTGCCCAGCCTTGGCCCGGGAGCCGATTCGGGCCTCCACGTCCGACCAGGTCTGGGTGTAGGCCGTGACCTGGAACCCGGCACCGCCGGCCTTGTTCAGAAGCGGCACGAACTCATCCCCAATCAGTTCATTGAACTCGTCGGCATGCAGGGAGATCACGGGCATTTCATTGCGGGCAGGCGCCCTGCCCGCGGTCTCGCCACGATCGGCGCCCACCCCGTGCTTGTAGAGGTGCCCGGCCACGGAGACCAGGTCGGCGAACATGGAGTTGCCCACGGCGCCTGCGACCGTGGTGTCGGTGAGCGCATCGAGCCCCACGTAGACGATGCCGCGCTGGCGCACCACGTCCATCCATTCGAAGATAGGCCGCGGGTCGCGGGCATCACCGTAGTCCGGCGAGATCAGTGCGGCGATGGTGCCAGTGGTCAACTTTTCCATCAGCGGGCCGACAGAGCTGACGATCTTGTCGAAATAGGTCCGGTCGTACTTGAAAGCCGAGACGAGCCCGTCGAGGACGGGATCGTAGACCCCCTGGTCCTGCAGCAACTGCATGCAGGCGATGGCCTCCCTGGAACGGCCCTTGAGGGCCGAAGGCAGGCTACGTTCCCTGATGTTCGAGGCATGCTCTTCGATCAATGTCTCCCAGTCTTCCACTCCGGATTGCCGGGCGCAGTGCCCGGCATACTCCACGAGTAGCGGTTCGATGTCGTTGATGTAGCGGCGGACCTGCCGGTAGTCCGGCCTTCGCCGCAAGGCCACCAGGGCGCGGGCGATGATGTTGACGAAACGCCAGGCGAACTCCCTGAAGGCGGCCGAGTTGCCCGCGCTCGGCAGCTGGCTGGCGATACGGGTCGCGACCTCCGTGATGCGTGAGAAATTGCCGATGGCGTTGTAGCGCGCCGAAAGCTGAGGAAAGCCCAGGTGAAAAAGGTAAAAGTGGTCCAGGCGCCCGGCACACCGGGCCTCGGTGTAAATACGCCGCAGCAAATCGGCATCCCCCTTGGGATCGAACACGATCACCACGTCCCCGCGGCGGATGTCCTGGGTGATCAGCAGTTCCGCCAGTCTCGTCTTCCCGACCCGGGTGGTGCCGAGCACCAGGGTGTGCCCTACCCGCTCGCCAAGGTCCATCCACACGGATTGCTCTTCGGGCTCCACTGCATGCAGGGCCAGCTTGCCGCCCACTGCAGGTAAGGGCGCGAACGGATTCCAGCGCGAGGGGCTGCGCAGGGCGCGCGACAGCCAGGACAGCCCCGGAACCGGCTCCCAGGCGATCTCCTTTTGCCTTGCCCACAGGTACAGCGCACCGGGGCGTAGATAGCCTTGTACTTCGGGCCTCAGGGTGTCTCGCAGGCGCTGCGTGTGCTGCTGGGTCCAGCGAAAGCCGCGTCCCAGGAACAGCCTGTGACGGCTGACGGGAATCCGCCCGGACCGCAGCCGGTACACTGGCAACTTTCGCAGATGCCACTGATAGCGCAACACCCGCAAGGCCTGATGGCCTCGCCACAGCCCGAATACGAAGAATGTTGCAGCGGTGGCCCCGGCCACCCTGAGCGGCATCATCAGGATCCCGGGGGCCAGCCATGCAAGTGCGCCCCCCGCCCAGGCGGTGCACATCGACCAGAGTTCCACCGGGGGACGCAGCAGCGCTTCCATCGGGTACCGGTTCATTGCACGAACCCGTCCCGCGTGATCAGTACCGGATAACGGCGTACGCCCAGTGCGCGGGCGAGGTCGCTTCCGGAACCCGGCGTGATGGACAGCCCCCGTGCGGCCCCGGCGACCCGCCTGATATCCTCCTCTGTATCCGCCTGCACCAGCAGCCCAATCGCGCCGGTCTCCCGGAGGGTCTTCGCGTTGGCCACAAGCCAGCGCAGCGAGAACAGGTCCGACCCGACCAAGAAAAACGGCCGTGGATTTCCCTGCGCAAGGCGGGCCAACACCCCGGATGCCGGGACGGTGTCCACGAGAGCGCCGGGCTGCAATCCGGGCGAGCGCACCGGCAACAGTCGGGTAAGCATCCCTTCATCCGGGATGTGCCCCGGGTCCGAATCAGGGCTGGATGAACCCTTAGCACGAGTGACCTCGTCCGTCTGCGGCGCATCGGACAGCAACGGGTCCAGCAGGGGCTCAAGTGGGCGGGTCTGACCGCTGTCGTGAATCACGACAAGCTCTGCGAATACCGGTGAAGACATACTCCAGCACAGAACGGCAATGACCCAGGGGATGACTGCAGGATGATTCATTCGCGACCTACATCAGAACCGCGAGGCCGGCAAAGGAGTCATCTGATGTCCGCGCTTTCGCACCAGCACGGGCAGCGCCGCATCCTTCAGCCCCGTGTGTGCGAGGACCCGCTTAAACGCACCGCCATCGATATTCAGGGTGACCCTGTGCTCATGCACCCACTGGGGATCGATCTGCCTTGTTGCCGCCCATTCTCGGATGCGAAATTCTTCCTCGGCGGTAACATCGACCAGGTACAGGTCGATGCCGGAGAACTGCCCAATGCGCGCGAGCATGCGCTCCAGAACAGCATCACAGCCCGCACATTGCGTGTCGGTGAAGAACAGGATGCGATCCTCCAACTGCCAGCCAAGTGCCTCTGCCCGGTCCGGTCCGGAGCGGGCAGAGACCAGTGCATCGTCATCGATCAGCACACTGTCCGGGTACAGGCGCTTTTGCGCCTCGTCATAGGCGCGCTGGAACGCCAGGATGCGCTCGGCGTCTTCGCGCATCATTCTCGCCCACTGCTCGGCATACCGCCTTCGCTCATCGCGGTTTCGTGCATGGATCCCCAGCACCTCGATCGGCGACAGGGTCGCAGGGCTCACGCTGCCACGAATGCCCTGCATCAATGCCCTGTACCGGTACCACTCGGTCTTCGACAGTCCCCAAGTGCGCATGCGGGCCCACTGTGCAGGTGTCAGCGTGTGCTCATTCAATAGGCTCTTGCCCGTATCCGCTTCCTGCGCCCGGGTGTGCGTCACCTCTGCCGCAAACCCCGGCATCATCAGCCCAAGGGCAAGTACTCCAGCGACTGCTTTGTGTGCGTTGCTCATCTGACAAGGTTCTCCCTGCGCGTTCTGTTATGTACTGTACTCGCCCGGGGTACTGACCGGCCTCGTACAGGACACCATGATCACGCCTTGTGCGTGTCCTTGAAATGGAAAATCAATCCGGCAGCGGGTAGGGTTTCAGGGCAACCTCGCCGGTGATTCGGGCAAGCGAAATCCAGACCTCAATACCCAGTCGGTCCGGATGATGCCGCAGTGCTGAATCAGGTCAGTCTGGAAGTAGGCAGGGAAAGCGAAGTGTCGTTGCGCCCACAGTCTAATCCCATACTGGAATGTAGGGAGGGAGGGGAACTCATTGAGAGAGGGAACTCCATAGGGAGCGTCGGGACCGTAGTTCAACGAAGCCCTATCCTGAAGGCTTGGGCAGGGTTTTTCAGGGGCCGCGGATTGAGGCGCAGGGAACGCAAGGCTGAAGACTTCAGGCAGCGCTCTCCTGTTCACGCCCGAGGCGCTGGAACAGCTCGTTACGAGCCCGGTTCAGGGCCTGTGCAGCCTTGAGGTCGCTGGTGGCGTGCGCCACCGCATCCAGAGCGTCGAGGGTGACGCCCTCGGGCATTGTGCCCGGGCTTCGGGGCGTCAGAACTGCAGGCCGAGGTTGAGGCGGGCCGTGTACGCGTGGTTTCCGGAACCGGCCTGGCGGGCCGACAGTGCCACAGCACCGGACCACGGACCGCGGCGCAAGACCGTGCCCACGGCTACCTGCACACTCTCCTGCGGGGCCTCGGCACGAAGTTGTTCTCCCGATACGCTTGACGTGGTGTCCGTATCCCCGAACCGGTGCTCAAGTACCAGCGAACCCCACAGCAGCCCCTCGGCGCCCCAGATACTAGTGGGGGTGTCCGCACTCAGCCCCAGGCTGGCAAGGGTACGCTTTGCATCCGAAAACGAGGCCCGCGCGCCCACCGCATCGGTAAAATCGTCCACCCGTACCCACGTATGCGAGAAACGCACCTGCGGACTCCAGTGTACATGTTCTCCCCAGTTCAGGCGGCGCCCGGCTTGCATCTGCACCGCCAGGCGCCCGGCATCCACCGAGGAAACCAGCCTGCCGACATTGTCTGAGGCGATCTTCAGGTCATAGTCCGTCCATGCAATATGCCCGCCAGCGTAGTAGTCACGCTCGCTGCGCCAGTGCGCATCGAATGACATCCCTGTGCCCCGCGCATCGATGTCGCCGCCGCGCACCGGCGAGGACACTTCTGCAGACCCCGAGACGTTGTGTACCGAGGCACTCATGCTCCAGTGCGCACCCTGCAGCGCCGTGGCCCCGGCGCTCACGACCCGGTGTCCCATATCGTAGTCCGTATCCACGGTAGAGCGGTCAAAGTCCCGCGATCCGGTGCTGCCCGACAGTTCAATCCAGAGCGGCGACCCGGGGACACCCGAACGGTGCCCGGGCAGGGCTGTATCCAGCCCCAGCAGAACATCCGACAGGGCTTCGTACAGGGCGGCGCGCGGTGCATACTCCTCGATGAACATCGGTGGTGGTGCGGGGTCAGGGTCTGTCGGGTCAACCGGGTCCATGGTATCCGCTGTATGGATGAAGTCGTCCACATTGAAGTCGCGATCGGCAATGACGCCTGCAGCCCGCTCGCTCACCACCCAGTTCGCCGGGTCCGGGTCGGTGCGGTCCAGCACCCGCACGCCTTCTGCCAGTATCCGCACGCTGTCTTCCCCCGAGGTGCGCACATCGAACGCCCCGTTCGGGGCCACCGCATCCGCCACCACGCCCGTAGCCCCGTCGTGCAGCGTCACGCCGTTGACCACGATCGTGGTCCCGCCGCCGTCGTTGATGATCCAGTCGTCGCCGATCACCCCACCGAGCGAGCGGCCGTCGAGGTCCATGTCGACGAGCAGGTCCGGGGCATCCCCGGTGGCCAGGATAGCAATCCCGGAGTCCGAATCGATGCTGCCCTGCGAGCCGATGTAGACCTCGCCGTCGCCCTCGACCTGAACGCCCGCCATCATGTCCGCACCGGTGACCCGCCGCTCATCCACCCGGTGCACTTCCGGCTCGGGCGGTGGCGTGGTGCAGTTGGGAGGGGTCCCGACCTGACCGGCCGGACAGCGGGGCGGTGGAGGTGGGGGCCTTCGCATCTCCATGAAGTCCTCCGCCGAGAAGTCGCGGTCGGCAATCACGCCGTCGCCCTGCGGGGTCAATATCCAGACCGCCGTGCTGCGGTCCGTCACCCGCACCCCCTGCGCGCGCATGCGCACGTCCCACACCCCGTTGCGGGCGACCGCATTCTCGACCACGCCCGTGGCCCCCACGTGCAGCACCGTGTTGTTCACGGCAATGGTGGTCTCGCCGCCGTCATTCAGAATCCAGCCGCCGCCCAGGGCGGTCTCCAGCCAGCTGCCGTCGCCCGTCATGCGCTGCCCCTCCGGGTTCAGGTTCACGTGCAGCTTCGGCAAAATGGCTGCCATGGTCTCGTCGACGTCCATAGTCTGCGGATCGTCCATCACCTCCGGCACGGTGCCCGTCGCCAGGATCGCAATATTCGAGCCCGAATTGATGCTGCCCTGCGGCCCGATCGTCACCCGGCCGCCGCCCGCCAAGTAGATCCCCTCCCCGGCGCTCGTGATCGCACCGTTCAGCATCACCGTCTGCTGGCGGTAGCCGTCGTCGTCCAGGGTTGCGCCTGCATAAGGCGCCCCATCCGAGATCCAGCCGATGCGGATGCCCCGCGCCCCGGTGCCCTGCACGTCGATCGTGCCCCCGTTCACCCTGACATCAATCTCTCTCGGAGAGGCCGTCTCCGACCGTTGATAGGCGACGATACCGTGCCCGTACGGCCCCGTCGTGGTGATGTCCGTGGACGAGGTGATGCCGACGCTGCCGATGCCGCGATGATCCCCGTAGAGACCGTAGGAAAAGGTTCCGGCGGTGGTGACGGAGCCGTCCCGTATATCGATGTCGATATTGCCGGTGTCTGCATCGTCAATCCTGCCATAGATGCCGTGGGAGAGTGTATCGCCATAATCGGCCAGTGCCGCGCTTTCGGTGGCGATGGTGGCATCCCGCACATCGATGTCGATATTGCCCGTGCCATCGTGATATCCGTAAACGGCGGGAGAGAACACGCCCCGGGTGGTGACCGACCCACCCCGCACATCGATGTCCACGTTGCCTGTACCCGTGTTGGCAATCCAGCCCTGGATGCCCGGGGCGAATGTCTCTCCGTACTGGGTGTCCTTTGCCGTGCTTTCGGTGCGGAGGACAGCGTCCCGCACATTGATGTCGACATTGCCCATGCCCTGCAGAGATCCCAAAACGGCAATAGAGTACAGACCCCTGGTGGTGACCGACCCGCCCTGTATATCCATATCCACACCGCCATCGGCGACGTGGGGCCGGTAGCCATAAACGCCAGGTGCGTCATCGCCGTCTGTCACGAACGTGCTGTCCTCGACCGTCATGCGGACATTACCGGGCCCGTTGTGCCGGGCTGCCCAGAGGCCGGCTGCTTGACTCCCTGCGGTCGTCACGGAAATCCCGTCCGTCCTGAGGATGACGTTGCTCATCGCGTTCGAATCGGCGCCCTGATGTACCACATACGTGCCGGTACCCTGGCTTCCCTGTGTATCGATCGTGACCCCCGACATCAGGTCGATCGTCAGGTCGCCTTGACCCTGGTGAATACCAATTACTCCAAAGCCGTCAGTATCCTGTACGCGGATCTGGGTGTCCTGCAGGGTGATGCCGAGCGCCCCGTTACCAGTATGCACACCACGGATACCGCTGTAGCCCTGGCCCATCGTGTCGATCGTCGAGGGGGTGGTAGTGCCCCCCGTGGTCTGCCCGGTGATGTCAATATCAATATTCCCGGTGCCCTTATGCTCGGCGAACACGCCCGCTCCCACGGCACCCGTGCCTGTAAGATCGATATCAATCCCCGTCGCATCAATGTCGATATCACTGGTCGACTGGTCGTTTTCCGTACATTCGATGTGATTCCCCGTGGCCGGGGTGTCGCTGCACTCAGGAGCTGCGAAGACATCGCCACCGGCCATGCACAGGACGGCGAGGCCCAGCCTTGCCAGAATGCGTAAATGCCTGTGGAGTGGGACTCTCAAGGGAGCAGGTTGTGTGCCAAAAGAATGGCTTGGCTTGGCTTGGCTTGGCTTGGCTTGGCTTGGCTTGGCTTGGCTTGGCTTGGCT
>WTFY01000020.1:0-22163 GCA_011523795.1 Gammaproteobacteria bacterium | reverse complement strand
TACAAGAAGCCTGTGAAACTAGTCCGTACATGTCAAGTTAAATCTTTATATCTTTTATCTCATCACTAGTCTACAAGGCGACCTTGACTGTGCGAATTGGGGAGTCTCCTATGCTATATCATACAGCCGATATAATAAACAGCGAGCGTTGTCCAACGAGACGTAAGTATCCATGTTGTCAAGCGTGGGACACGGTGGCGGGGCTTCAGGTTCACCTCTCAAGGCCGTATGAAGACTGCAATGGGGAATGGTTCTGGGGTCGGGAGAGCAAGCCCGGTGCCACGTTTAGAATTGCACTGGATGATTTGCGTCACCTGTGTGCAAAAAAAGTCAGTTGAGTTAAGTACTGGAGAGTCAAGGGTCTGACAGGATCGGGCTTTGATCCGCAACTTTACGTTAACACCTACTTCCCACAATAAACTGAAACGATCTGGATTCTCTCGTGTCCCAGCTCCTGGCTGATCGCAAGCCGCGCTTCCCTATCCACCAGCTTTTGTTCGGGATTCAGCATTTTTGCTGTCGGCCCCCCAGCGGCCGGTGCCGCCCAACCGGTCAGTTCGCGGTAGCGCTGCTGTGCGTAGGCGTGGCGCAGCCCGTGCATTCTGGAGAGGCCAGCATTTGCAGTATGGCGCTCATAGATGCGCAACTGCTGCACATAGTTTCTCGAACTGGGGATAAGCGAGCCTCGCCCTGCAAGCAACCGGGCACAATCCAGCACCGCACGCTGTGCTTCATTACGTACCGGCACCACTCGCGATTTCCCGCCCTTGGTCCAGGTCTCCTTGAGCACGATGTGATCGCCCCTGTCGGCAAAGACCGGCTGGAACTTGATGGCCTCTTCGCGGCGCAGGCCGAAGGCCTGCTGCAGCTCGAGACTCATGCGCACATGCTCATCGCGCACTTTCTCCAGATCTGGTGCCTGCACGGTTTTCGCCTTCGAGGTGTGGGTGATGAACTGGCGGTCCGGGATGCCGTAATGGTCGTTCGAGCGGGCCACGACGTTCTTGCGCCCGACCTTCATCGCCCACCACCGGATGACACTCAACCGGTTCTTGATCGCACCAACCGACAGGTCCGTCTCCTGCCAGTGCCGGACCAGAGCCTCTACATGCTTCGGTTTCAGGGAATGCGCGTTCATCTGGCGGTAGCCCAGCGCATGCAGTTGGTTGGCGATCAGCGTCAGCAAGCGCTCACGGTCGGCCTGCGTCCGGTAGCTGCCGTCACGATTGTACCGGCAGATTTGCTTGAGTTGGTAGTTCAGCTCTCTCACAGTGTTCTCCTTCTCAGGTAAGTGTTTCTGACCCCCCTGTAGCCGTAGCCATCAGGGACCGCTAGCGCGGACCGGTCACGGGACACCACTCCCATGCGACCTGAATGTGCCTGATCACAGGCAACGCGGTTTTCCCCTGCCGGGGAAGGTCCGCGCAGACCAACGTACCCGTAACGGGTGCTCTTCAATCATGGGTGTCATCACCTCCTTTCATTAAATGTGTGAACCCAGAGGTTCACGGTTCGTGGAAAATACGCATGGGCGGCATGACCTGCGGTCACGGCCTCCTGCGCTTCATGGATCCAGGCGCATGCCTGTGTGAAAAATCGGACCTTCGGCCCGTGTATTTTGAAAATGGACCCTCGGCAAAAGCCGCAGCGCTTCAAAGGGTCCGGAGCGCTCAACCGCCACTGTACCCGCAGTGGCCACGGCAAAAATCAATCCCGTAACAGCAGTATAGGAACGCCTCACGCACCTGTCACGATGAAATCCCGCCGCAGGAGCGCACCGTTTCTTGAATGAGCGCCCTCGTCACTGCCCGCCTGGCTTGCCAGTGACGAGGGCGGCTTCGCTGCGATTCAGACAGCTTGTCCGGCCCGTGCCGGCAGCCTGAGGACTCCGGGAACAGCCTCGATGCCGGTACGCATGTGCACAAAAGGGTCGAGCGGTCATGGATGGAAACGTATGCAGGTTGGGCGACGGGTATTCCACTGCCCGGGGATGGCTGGGTATCGGAAAACGGTTGCGGCAAGAGGTGCCACTTTAACCCAAGTGGCCAGGGGAAGCTGCTGGGGGATTACCCCTGATCGGTTCAGTCCTCCTGAGGCAGGAGGATGGTGACGACGGGTTCGCCGTCGTCACCCGGCCCGATGACCAGCTTCAGCTGGACCGGTGTGGCCTGCAGCGAGCGCCCGTTGCGGGGCACCCTGTGAAGCCAGAACCGCTGGCTGGCGCCTGCGCCCGCTTGCGTGCGGATCGCATGGGCGGCCATGAACAGCACGTCCCACAGCCGGCCGGACTCATCCTGGTGGATTTGCTTGCGGCTGCTGTGCTCGGTCCAGGCTACGCAGTCGTCCCAGGCGGCGGCGGTAAGGGCCACCGGCAGCACGAAGCCGGCCTCCTGAGCCAGGGCGCCGGCATCGACCAGCACCCCGTCGGCCAGGGCCTGGGCACGCGTATACGTGTAGACGACATCGCCAAACGGCGATGCGTCCACACATTCGTTTGAAGGGTTGGACATGGTATACCTCCTTTGTGGAAAGCAGACCGGGTCGCACCCCTTCCCCGTCAGGGAAGGAATGCTTCCCCGATCGGCTGTATTGAAAGCAGGAAACGTCAGAGCAGCCCCCGTTCTGCGAACGAGACGCTGTCGCCCGCCGAGACCACGAAGTGGTCCAGGACGCGCACGTCCACGAGGGCGAGCGCCTCCCTGAGGCGGCGGGTGATCATCTCGTCAGCCCGGGAAGGCTCAGCGACCCCACTGGGATGGTTGTGAAAAAAGACGATGGCCGCGGCGTTCGCGTCCATCGCCTGCTGCACGACCACGCGCGGGTGGACCGAGGCACTGTTGACGGTGCCCTGGAACAGCTCGCGCACGGCGATGATGCGGCACAGGTTGTCCAGGAACAGGGCGCCGAACACCTCGTTGCGGTACTCGGCCAGGCGCAGACACAGGTAGTTCCGTGTCGCGTCCGGGCTGCCCAGGGTCTGGCCTGCGCGATGTTTCATCGCCAGCGACCGGATCGCCAGCTTCACCACCGACTCCTTCTCGGTATCGCTGAGCTCTGACAGTTTCAGACCGGAAAACCGGTCAGTCTTGCTTGTTATCATGGCTGGTCTCCTTGGAAATGCAGGGAGACCGGCCCCACGGGGGACGGATCCCCCGCGAGGTGGAAAAAGGCCGGGACACTGCCGTGCCCGGCCGACTGTTGACTCACGCAGCAGGTTCCTGCTCCGTGATGAACGGCTGGCCATCGACCTTGGCATACGAGATACGCAGCAGGCGGCCCTTCAGGCTGACGCCTGGCTGGCCGGCCTTCTCGCCGTTCTTGTAGGTGAAGGGTTCACCATGCACATTGCTGAGCGTGAACCCGATCAGCACCTTGAGTCCGCCCTCCACGGCCGACTGCAGCTCACGCACGGTCGCCTGAGCCTTCCTGCCGGCCACGGAACACTCGAACTGAGTGTACTGGACGTCGTCGACGCTGCCCCGCAGGGCAGCAATGATGACACTCAGAAAAGGGACTCCCTTTTCCGGGGTCACTTCCCGGACACGGTTGAGATAACCGATGCCGGTGGTATGAAGATCGAAATACTTCGTCTTTTCATTGGACATAACACTTACTCCTTCTGGTTGGTTTCGTCCGGGGCAAGCGCACCCCTGCGGGGTGTGTGCCCCGGCAGGGTGAGTGAAACGGCTTGCGTTTCATTGAGTGTGGACCGGCGGCGAATGCCGCTGGGCGCCTGTTTCGCGGTCCGAAGGCGCCTCCTTGCCACTGATATACCGCAGTGGCCACGGATCAAATCGTTCTCAGGCCGCATCCGGGGCCTCGCATACATAGCGCAGGTACTTGAGCATGCCGCGCGCATTGGCGAAAGCGGCATGCTCCGAGATCAGCTGGTGCGGGAACCAGCCCCGGATATGCCCGGCCAGCGCCACGGCGCCGCCACCGGCAAACAGCACGCAGTCCAGTTCCGTCCCCAGGCCGAGCTTGCGGCGAGTCTCCGCATGGATGCGCTCGACGACCTCGCACTTGGCAGCATCCACCAAGCTCGCGATGTCGTGGTCCTGCCCCTGCAGTCTCACCGTCTTGCGCTCGATGGCCCCGGTGACCCGCGGCTCGCTCAACTTTTCCAGATCAAAGCGTTCCTGGATGCCATCCGCAACACGTTGCCTGACATCCAGCATGCCGCACGGCAGGGATCCGGAGGACGCGTGCACAATGCCCTGGTCCTGCACCACCACGTAATCGGTCGTGCGCCCGCCGATATCCACGATCGCGATGGGGGTGGACAGGCGCTCTTTGTCCACGGCCGCTTCATCTCCCCGCTCGACAATGACATGGTCGTACCAGGCGGCAAGCGCTTCCGGGATCACCTCATGAAAGGCGATTTCTGCAGGCCGGGCCGAGAGCGGGCGCACCGCCTTCTTCAGGCTGTCACGTTTTTTGTTGATCCGTTCCTCGCGAAGTGCACCGCTTTTCCGATAAAAGGCGCTGACCGGCAGGCCCGAGACAGCATGCACGGTACGCCCGGCCAGTCCCGCCTGCTGCAGCGCATGCTGCACGATGACCCGATTCAGGCCGGACCACGCATAGCCCTCGAAATGGGTGGGCGCCCCGTCCACCGCCCCGGCCGAATACACGGTGTCGCCGGTCTCGTACTCGAAGATGCGCGGCCCGCCCTGCAGCACCGCAGTCACACCGGATGGCCCCACCCGGGCGCGGGAGGGAATGACGGTCAGCCGGTCGCCCGGCAACGCCACCTTGGTCAGGGCGTAGCCGTCATCCAAGCCCACCAGTACGGGGGCTGCAGGTGATGTATCTGTCATGGGTTGTCCTCCTGTTCGTTTATGCTCATCAGGGAGCGGTCCCGCCGATCACCCGGCGCAAGGCCGCAAAGGGCTTGCCTTCGGCCCCGGGTGCGGCCGGGCGGCATGGTGCCAGCGGCGATCTTGCATCCGTCCGGCCTTTCGATTCCTGCACCAGCCAGTCGCCAAATTCTTTCTGACCGCTGCGACCCGGCCTTTCCTGCACGCTTCGAACCGCGCCGCACTCCGAAAGAAATCCCTGCACCAGCAGCCTTCGAAGCCACTCCTCGCGCCGGCCCTGCGGCACACGCTCGTAGCGGTTCAGGAGGATCGCCTCCAGGGCGATGCGCGTATCCAGGCGCACCACCGTGCACACCCCGTATGTCGTTTGGGCCATGGGTCTCGTCAATGCAGCTCACAGGACAGGAGTATGGGGATTGCAGCGCGGCATACCAGCGAAAACCCGGTACGTCAGGGGTCGTCATTTCCGGCATGGGCCGGATCCGGTGTTGCCAGCGAAGGTGCCACCTGCAAGGTGCCGTGCTGCGCATAGGCGGTGGGAAACCGGAGCTTGCGCGGGGTGATCGGTGCACGCAGCTCGCCGTCCACGATTTCATCGGGTACCTCGCCCATGGCTGCGCGCGCGGCATCGCTTTTGGCATCGCCGCGCACCAGCAATTCCCGGCTGACCCCCGTGAAGCGGTACTCGTGCACCACCGTGAAGGTGGATCGGAGCTTGCGCCCGCAGCTGCGAATCACCTGGTCGCTGCCCTCGCTGTCGAGCAGGCCTACCCGTCGCACGGTCAGCACCATGCACACCAGGGTGTCGTACTGGCCCAGCAGGCGCGCCCCCCGGTACGCATAGGGGTTGGCAAACTGAAGGGGCACCCGGGACGGGCGCTCGGACCCGGCGACCGTGATGTCCATCGCCGGGTCCCGGGCCAGCAAGTCCTCCAGCTTTGTCTTGCGATCCTCGAAATAACGTGCGCTGGCTTCAACCGACTCATGCACCCGGATCAGCCACCAGTCGGCCCAGGGATCGTCATCACGTGCAGCCTGCCAGATGAGCCGCAGGCGCTCCGCGAACTGCACCAGGCCGAGGATGGCCGGCTTGCCGCGGATCGGTTTTCGGCCTCGAACCAGCCGCAGAGCCTGGCGCGTCTGCAGGGTCAGCCAGGCTTGGCCGCGCAGTGCACCAGGCATGTCCGCGGCCTTCGGCGGTGCGGTCGTGACCGGTTCCTGCGGACTGGAGATCTCGGGATTCATGTGTCTATGAGCGCACGGTCAGGCACCTGCGCCAAGCATCAATCCCGCGCATCGCTGCAGGAGTTTGTCCGGGTCACCGGGTTCGAATTTTGAACATGCCTTCAAATTATGTCAGTGACATACCCTATAAAGGATGAAGTATTTCGTATAACTCAATGATTTTGCATGTTTAGCACAGCGCTAAAAACTTCACTTTTTTTATCAGCCTGACCCGAAAACCGGCAATTCATGGAGTTTTTGGGGTTTGGATTCGTTCAGGAGGGCGCCTTTGGACGTTCCTGCCCACCGGCGCTCCCGTCTGCAGACTTTTCTGCCGGCGGAGCCATTCCCAGGATGGCCCTGATCTTGGCCATGTGCTCACGGGCATGCGCCATTCGCTCGATTCTCTGCTCGGCGGTCTCTTCCGCGGGCTCGGCGATTCGGGGAGTGCTCGCCGACATGCGGGTTTTGGCACGCCCGGTGCGGTCACTGCACACCCGAAGGCCCAAGCGGGGATTGAACTTCCCTGCAGTCACGGCCTTGCACAGGGCATGCAGGAAACTGAGTTCGTCGTAGAGCGGGTCCATGCCCTTCGCTTCTGCACGAAAGCGCCCCTCCAGTTCATCGAGCACGGTCTGGCGGTGCTCCGCACCGATGGTACGCAGGTAGCGCTCTGCAATGATGCGCTGGTTGGCATCCAGACGGGATGGCCAGACCAGCGACCTGAATTCCCCGCACCCGGGTGCGGATTTTTTTTCAGTGACGCCAGGGGTAGTAGTAGTGGTTTTATTTATATTACTACTACTACTGACCATGACCGAATTTTGGTCATGGTGATTTACCGTGTTCGAATTTTGGTCACGGTGGATGTCCTGAGCCTCCGTACTGCCGGACTGCCCCCAGAGCTGGCGGACCGTGCTTGCAGTGAAGGCAAAAAACCGACGCGATGTACCGGCCTCCCCGGACAACGCCATGCTCTCGAGCCTGCGCTGAAGCAGATGGATCTGCGCAAGGACATCGCGCCCGGCCCCGATGTCCTCGTCCATGGAATCCAGCACGGCCCGGACGACGGCGCGCACGCGGGCATGGATATGGTTCAGGGAGGCCTCCAGGAACGCCATGTAGCCGTCATCCAGGTGCAGGGCATCGGCCAATCCCAGCGGCTCGTCATGCAGGGCATACACGTTGCCGCTGAAACGCCCGCGCGCACTCCGGACACGGGCGCACAGGGTCAGCCAGCGGGTGGCGCGCAACACGGCGATCGCACGCGCGACCGTGGATCTCGATGAGATGTTGGCGATCCTGCCAATGGCGTCATGTCCCGGGAAGGCCGTGTTGCCCGTGCTCCTGTACACCGTCAGCATGATGGCCATCCACACGAGCTTGTCCACCGGCTCGAGCACCGGGTCGCGGACCATCAGGGCCGGAAACGACTGATGCCGGTTGCCAAGAAACAGCATCGCATCGCTCTCCACCCCCTCCTTTCCGGCTTGCGCCCGGACGACCGCCTCCCGGATCAGGGCATCCAGGGCCTGCGCGTGCGCGCGGACCCCGGATGCCGGCTCATCCATACCGGTCGGTCTGGACAGGGTCAGTCCCGGACCCCGGGCGGCCGTATTGGGCCCAGCGCTGTGTGAGGTTCCAGATGGCACGCATCGGGATGCCGGTTTCATGATGGACCCGCAGGTACACCTGCGGGTCCGGCAGGGTCTCGTCATCCTCCTGCCCGGGCCAGGCCTGCCAAAGCCGGTGCGCGCTCTCCTCGTCCGGCTCGGCCGGTCGGCCGACCGAAGGGTCCACCGAAAGGTTGCGGCGCAGGCGGCTGTAGGCGCGCGCATGGATCCCGAACAGGACCCGTATCATCTCCTGCGGAGCATCGGCCGCCACTAGGGAATGAAGCGTTTCCTCGGATTTGCGCTGATTGCGCAGATGCTCGATCATTTGCCACCAGGCCTGCCGGTCCAGCCGGATCTCAAGACAGTGTCCGCGCAGCGCCTCGATCCGGTACAGGTCGGCCATGCTCATCTCGCGCAGCGCCTCGATCTCCCGGGGCCCGAAGCGCATGGCGCGAAGTGCCGTCCAGTCGGCTTCGGCCAGGCAGCGGGTCGCATACATGAATACGGAACTCACCAGTCCCGCTTCCTTGGTGTCATTGCTCATGGTCGTTTCTCCCGGATTGTGGTGGTTTCTCCCAGAGGGATGTGCCGCCTTGTGCGGCCAGATGGCGGATATGCCGGTAGGTGTCCATCAGATGTACCAGGTCCTGCCAGTCCCGCTCGTGCAGCGTGCGCCACAGCCGGTAGCCGGTCTGGCCCGGATCCAGCGTCCACACACTCCTGAACAGCAGCGCGGCATCCTGTTCTTCCAGTGCACGGCGCAATATGGACTCCTCGGGCAGCTCCGGCACGATGGCATCCAGGGGCGCAAATGTCATCTCGGCGCAGGCCGCAAGCTGCCACCAGAGCATCGACACCTGGCCCAGGCTTTCATCGTCCAGTTGCTCGGCCAGTGCAGGGTCGGGGACATCACGCAACACGAACCCGAGCCCCTTGCCGGGCAGCGGTACCACGAGATCCCCGATTCCGTTGCGTTGTGCGAGCCGGGCCGCAAGCGTCCAGGCCCGCGCGCGCAAGGACTTCAGGTCTCGGAGTCCGGTCTCGCCGGGCGCTCTGGAGAGTCCGGGCACGGGTGGAGCCCCGCCGGGAGCCGTCCTTTGATCGCCAACCCCTTTGCGAGGTTCCTGCGCGTCATCCCCCGGCACCTGCGGTGCAGCCCGTTCGGTGACCGCAGGCTGTTCGACTTCACCGCCTTCATGGACCCCGTGGTCTGTAGGGGACTCGGGCCCGGGATCCGGTTCGATCGCGGGAAGTTCCACTTCGCGCCCGGCGAGTGCGGCATCGAGGGCCACACGCACGGAATGGATGCTGAGCTCCGCTTCTTCCGCAATCTCGGTCTCGATGGCACCCTGCAGGATATCGGTCTCCCAGACCGGGCCATCATACCGGCTGCACAGTGCCTCGAACACAGGATCAAAAGTCGCGTCCTCGCCCTGGCAGAATCTTAGCCAGAGGTTCCTTGCCGCGCGCTCAAGACTACGGATCTTTCCCACTTGCGGTCGGCCCAGACCGGCTTCAAGGGCCTGCGGCATGAGCGGCAGCAGCCTGTACACGGCATAGGCCATGCGTGAAATCAGGCCCTGATGGATCCGGTACCCCGCTTCTTGCAGTTCGGTCTCGAGCTGGTCCTGGGTCACCGCCTCCACCCCGAGTTCCTGGGCCAGCAACTTCCCAGCCTCCTGAACGGCCAGCGCCTTGTCAATGAACGTGAGACTGCCGCGCAGATCATTCTCGCGCAGATGGGCGAGCAGGACATCCGACTCGCAGGTCCATGGCACAATTAGGCAATGGATCCGGCCAAACTGCTCGTCGCCCGTTTCCTCAAAAAGCTCCCGAAGGACACGCAAGCGTGTGTTGCCCCCGGAATGCACCAAATAGCCAGACTCACCCGGGCGCTGTGTGATCGTCAGTGGCTGGTCCATGCCATGGGCACAGATCGAGTCCTTGATGCGCTCGTATTCCGGGTTGTCGCAGCGGCGGGGATTTCGCTCATAAGCACGAATGCGCGTGATCTCCATCCTCACGAGACCACTCGGGGTCTGTGCATGCTCGGGCGGGTCCGCCGGTCGTGACGGGGGGTCGGGAGAACTCATTTTTCCGCGCCGGGGGACGCAGACCCTTCACCGGGGCGGTCAAAGATCTCGGGATGGCGGACGAGGGTTTCACGTGGCACCACGTCAAGACGGCCCTCCGTTCCCTGAGCCACCTCGCGGGTCCTGTGCTCGATGCGGGTCGCCATCAGGGCACTCGCGTACCGATGCCGGCCCGCCAGCAGATACAGATAGCGAATGGAGTCGTTGCAGACAACGGCGAGTTCGCCACGCTCGTGCTTGGTTGCGGCACGCAGGAACTGTCTCAGCTTCATAATCTAAATTTATCACGAAGAGAAATCCAATCAAGCCCTAAATGTTTATCTTCAAGATAAATATTCTGCTATACTGACCCCATGATACGGAAACTCGAACGCCTGCGCAGCGAGAATCTCGAACGCCTGATCCGGGAAGCCGGGACCCTGAAAGAACTCGCCCGGCGCGCAGACACCAGCAGTTCCTACCTCAGCCAGGTCCGCCACCGGATGCGCACACCGTCCGGCAGACACAGGAAAGTGACCGATGAACTGGCCGGCGTACTTGAACGCGCCATGGGAAAGCCTGATGGCTGGATGGATGAATCCCATGGACCGCAAGCGTTCCTGGCCGGGGACACTATTGAGCCGGCGGCTCATGGCGAGGTGCCCACCCACCTGCGCCCGCTGGTCTCCTGGGTGCAGGCTGGCCACTGGAGCGAAAACCTCGCAAGCCCCGTACCGGAAGACGAGGTGGAATGGCTGCCCTGCCCGGTGCGGTGCAGCCTGCGGACCTTCGTCCTGAAAGTACGCGGAATCAGTATGGAGCCAGAGTTTTCTGAGGGAGACCTGATCTACGTGGACCCGGAAGTGGAACCAGCCAACGGAAGGCATGTGGTGGTGCGCAAGGAGGGCACGGACGAGGCCACGTTCAAGCAGTTCGTGAATGAGGATGACCGGATGTTCCTGCGGGCGCTCAATCCTGACTGGCCCGACCGCATCGTAGAAATTGACAAGGCGGTCACCGTTTGCGGGGTGGTGGTGTTCAAGGGAAAGGTCGTGTGAGCTGTCCGCAGCTTGGACAGCCCTGTCACCAGCTTCGGAGGAACGCCCAAGCGCCGGGTTCTGGCACGGGTGGCTGATCTCCGGCCGCCTCCGCGCCGATACATCACACCTGCTGTCCGATACCTGATCGTCTGGTTGCCGGCGCGCGGGTTGCACTGGGCAGCCCTTCCCTCTACGGGTGCCTGCCGTTTTTTATCGTTAGGATAAACATTTTCCCATTGCCCGTGAATTTTGCATCGTGATAACGTAGTACGGAAGCTACGCTATCACCCGGTGCACTGCCGGGTGGTACATTCCGAGAGAACAGGAAAATGAATACTGGACACAGAACCCTCGACCTGAACGAGGCGGCCGAATTCCTGCACATGTCACCCGCCGTCGTGCGCCAGAAGGCGCGGGCGGGAATCATTCTGGGCGCCAAACCCGGAAAATGCTGGGTTTTTCTTGAAGATGACCTTGCCGATTACCTGCGATCGCTTTACCCTGCTCATGGGCAAACGCCGCAAAGTGACAGGACACAGGAGAACCAACCATGTCACTATACAAACGCGGTAAGACCTGGTGGGTGCAATTTAGCACCCCCTGCGGCCAGCGAATACGCCGCTCTGCTAAAACTGCCAACAGGCGGTTAGCGCAGGAATACCACGATCGGCTCAAGGCCGATTACTGGCGGGCTTCCCGACTGGGAGAAAAGCCGCGCCGCAAGTGGGAGGAAGCGGTGGAACGCTGGCTGACGGAGAAGCAAGGGGAGAAAGCCTCCCTGGAAAATGATATCTACCATCTGCGCCGGGCACATGCCTGGCTGTATGGGAAGTATCTGGACGAAATCGACCGTGACGTTCTGGATGATCTCACTGGTTCGAGGCTATCCGACGGGGTTTCAAATGCGACAGTCAACCGGATGCTGGAGGTCGTGCGCGCCATCCTCAGACGTGCCGAGCGCGAATGGGGATGGCTGGAACGTGCCCCGCATGTGCGTATGCTGAAGCAACCGAAACGCCGGGTACGATGGCTCACCAGGGAAGAGGCGGACCGCCTGTTGGCGGAACTGCCCGACCACCTGGAAGCGATGGCAAGGTTTACCCTTGCAACCGGATTGAGAGAGGCCAACGTGGTCGGACTCGAGTGGTCACAGGTCGACTTGGATCGACGCTGTGCCTGGATTCATGCGGACCAGGCGAAGGCCCGCAAAGCCATCCCGGTGCCATTGAACGCGGAAGCGGTACTGGTGCTCAGGCAGCAGATAGGCAGACACTCACACCGGGTGTTTACCTACAAAGGACAGCCTGTCACCAAAGCCAACAACCATGCCTGGCGAAAGGCGCTTGCCAGAGCCGGGATTGATGACTTCCGCTGGCACGACCTGCGGCACACCTGGGCCAGCTGGCATGTGCAGCAGGGAACGCCACTGCATGTGCTGCAGGAACTGGGCGGATGGTCGGACTATTCGATGGTCCGCCGCTATGCCCATCTGTCGGTCGGGCATCTTGCGGAATACGCGGATAGCCTTTGCAAGATCCGGCCAGTTGGCACAAATTTGACACAATTTGAAAGGAGGCAGGAAACAGGCGAAGGTGATGCAGCCATATCTAATTGATTTTATTGATTAAATTGGCGCGCCCGGAGAGACTCGAACTCCCGACCACCTGGTTCGAAGCCAGGTACTCTATCCAGCTGAGCTACGGGCGCACGACTAGCTTTGTAATTGAACTATTTTGAACCAACACTCTATGCCAACAATGAATGTTGAGAGCGCACACTATCCTAAACTGTTGGCTTTCCTGCAGCTATTTTACCCTACCCTGTACGAAAAACTCAGTTTTTATTCGGAAAAGCCTGACATAGTCGGTGCCAATCTCATCAGTTCTAACAACATCCATTCCTATCGTGCCATTGTATTCAGTGAAGGAATGATGAAAGAGGGCGAATCATTTGAGATCTATGCAGGAAATGCCGCGTTGTCAGTATACTCCTGGGACTGGCGCTGGGTATTCGCAGTGAAAATTTATTTCCAGGAGAAGATGATATTCCCGATCAGATTCCAGCAGAAAGTGATTGCATTGCCAACAGAAAGATATCCTCTCAGCAAAATCTTTTTTAAAATTATCCAGCGTGAATTTGAAGATGTGCTTGAAAAAATTCTTGAATTGTCTATCGAGGAAGACACATCAGTTCGTGAAAGCTACTCAAGATACCTAATTTCAGTAAAACTTTGAGGTCACAGTCTCGGTCGAGAGTTCATTTCGTGAATTCTGTGAAGTAACAGAAACTGCAATGGTCAAGCGGACACCACAAGGGCTGAAGTATGAGTATCACAATCGGCAGCAGTCATTGAGTACAGCAAGATTTACCGGAACTCCCTGGCCCTTGCCTTCAGGTAGAAAATCAGCCTGAATCCAAGCAACCCTGCAAGAATAGACGCATAGATTGCAGGTTCGCGGGTATCAATCTTGACCATCCACCAGAAATGTAGCACAGCAAGCATAGCGGCCAGATAGACCAGGCGATGAAGTACAACCCAGCGATGTTGGAGGATCTCCACCAATTTATTCGTCGATGTGGCTGCCAGTGGCAGTAATAAAATAAATGCTGCAAATCCTGCTGTAATAAAAGGTCTCTTTATTACATCATCAAAAATCTCCGACAGATCAAAAAACTTATCCAGCGAAAGATACAAAGACAGATGTACCGACACATAAAAAAATGCGAACAGGCCTAGCATCCTTCTGTATCGACCAAGCCAATACCAGCCGGTTAACCGCCTAATCGGAGAGACTGCAAGGGTAACCAGCAAAATTCTCAAGGCCCAGTCTCCTGTCCTCCTTGTAAGGGCCTCAATAGGGTTTGCACCCAGTGAATCTGTGAAAAACCAAAAGAGATAACATGCTAAAGGGATCAGACAGACTGTAAATACGGTAGGCTTGCCTAATTCCATTTATTTCAGACAAGGATCGGTTGAATCTTCGTTCAGGACGGCATCGCTTGGGATTTGCCAGATCAGTAATACTTAGCGAGGTCCATACTTTCGTATAAACTTGCCACCTGATCCGCATAACCATTGAACATTAGTGTATTTCTTTTAAAAACCTCCCCTATCCTGCGTTCTTTTTTCTGGCTCCATCTAGGATGATCCACTTCAGGATTCACGTTGGAATAAAAACCGTATTCTCTTGGTCCGGCAAGATTCCAGCTGGTGGCAGGCTGTTTCTCTGTAAACCGTATTCGTACAATGGACTTTATGCTTTTAAAGCCATATTTCCACGGAACTACCAGCCTTAACGGTGCACCATTTTGGTTGGGCAGTTCCTTCCCGTACAAGCCAACGGCAAGAATGCACAGTGGATGCATGGCTTCATCTATCCTCAATCCCTCTCGGTAAGGCCACTCCAGGACAGGGCGCCTTTGACCAGGTAAATTATCTGGGTCATATATTGTAAAAAACTGCACATACTTCGCTTTTGAAGTTGGATGAAAGCGTTTTAACACCCCTCCCAGCTCAACACCAACCCACGGAATGACCATGGACCAGGCCTCAACACAACGGAGACGATAAATGCGCTCTTCATGTTCCGAAGGTAAAATCAAATCTTCCAGTCCATACTCCCCTGGCTTTTCACACTCCCCTTCTACTTTGACAGCCCAAGGCTTAACTTTTAAGTGATGCGCATTACGTTTCGGGTCACCTTTTTTCAAGCCTAACTCGTAGAAATTATTGTATCGGGTTATATCGTCGAATGAAGTTAACTCCTCGTCAGTAGAATACTTGCTTTTCTTGAGGCTATTAAATTCCAGCTTTGCATTACCTGCTGCCGGATATAAGGACATGAAGGGTACGGCTGCAATGGCAGCACCTGAAACAGATGCTTGCATAAATCGCCTTCGGTTCAGGTATAGCGATTCATCAGTGACATGATGTTCATTGACATCACTCTTCTTGACAACTTTAATCAACATCTAATGGAAACGAATTATTCGGGTAACCTGGACTTGGGGCCTCGAAATTGAATCTAACATTAATTTTCCTTCTTTTCATTGACAATCAAGTGCTCTGATTAATTCTGCCAACAGTTAGCTGGCCAAAATAACAATGACTGCAATAAACAACCCAAATGGTGACCCTGCAACTTTCAGACCCATGGAATTAAAAAAAGTTTTGCCTGTTCAGCAAGATATTGATTTAATCTCTCACCACTTTGATTCTTGATGAATGCTTGAAAGTAACTACATTCAAAATGTGTTGGAATTGCAGGTTCGAGGCATCGGTTACAATATATACAAATTCGTTCACATAACTTGAGAAACCTTGATTTCAAACTGGTTCCAAACATGCTAGCCTAGATTGCGATGAAGCGAGTAAGGTCACCTCTTTCTGCATTTCTGCTTGCAGCTTTCCTGGGTCCGGTTGGATTCATGTACACCAATTTGATTGGTGGTTTAGTCTTAATCATTCTGACTGTAGTTACACTCTGGACGATTGCTGTCCCACTAGCAGTATGGTTACTTTGTGCTGCTTCTGCTCCCTTTATTGTAGCTTCATTCAACAAAAAAACTGTGCCTCTACAAAAAGGAGCCGACAGAAAATTCAATCGACCACTCCTCTAGATTTTCAAGGGTCCTATAACATTCCCGTTTATTTCACTCACTTCCCTTTTTTGATCATTCAGCTTGCACTGGTCCGGCGGTCTTCATGTCAACCAATGGTCTTGAGTGGGCGCCGCTGGCGGCCCTGGTCATCGAAATTGTCCGGGTCCAGCCAGCGCTCGAAAGATTCTCGGATTCGCGGCCAGTCCCTGTCGGTCATCGCGAACCATGCGGTATCCCGGTTGCGCCCCTTGTACACCGTGGCCTGACGGAAAATCCCTTCGAAGGTGAAGCCCAGACGTTCCGCGGACTGTCTTGATGGCGCGTTGAGGGCATCGCATTTCCATTCGTAGCGCCGGTAGCCGAGTTCATCAAATACCCGGCACATCATCAGAAACATGGCTTCCGTGGAAGCGATGGTGCGCTGGAGCAGGGGGGAGAAGTGGATATGCCCCACCTCGATACAGCCAGCCTCCGGATGGATTCGCAGGTAGCTGGCAATGCCGGCGGGACGGCCGTTCACATCCAGCACGGTATGGAACAGGGGGTCCTTACCGGTGCAGTACGCCCGCAGCCAGTTCGCGTAGTCTTCCAGGTTGTAAAATGGGCCATAGGGAAGATAGGTCCAGTTGCGCCCGGACTCGTCCTGCCGGTTGGCTTCGAAAAGCGCTTCGGCCTGGGTGTCAGCGTCAAGGTGCACCACGGTGCAATGCTGTCCCCGCATCGGGGTCGGCGGGGGAAGCGGCCTTGGCAGCTTGTCCGGAACCGGGAAGCCAATAGGCTGGCCAAGGGCATTAATATATTCCGTCATGGGTTTTCCGGTCGATACATGGATGATTTCATGGGAAATTATATACAATAGTGCTGAAGCCCCCCTGAAGGGCAGATCGGTCATTTAGCATGGCCGTTCAGAACTTGATCTAGCTTAGATTCCAGAGTGTCGAAACGATCAAGCATGTACGGCACTATTGTATAGAATTCCCTAAATTAACAAGAAATCAGAATAACCAGGGCTGTCAGGATGCCTGGTGCCTCAATCGCCACTGCCGAATAAGCCCTATTACACTGATCACCACCCAGAAGCCCTCTACAATAATTCCCGAGAGATTGTAGTTGTACATCAGCGAGATGACGACAAAGAACGCTCCGAGTGCATTCAGGATTGAATAAGTGTAGCTCGCACTGTCCATGCGCTCGAGCTGAAGCAGGATATAGGTCCCGATAATGAAGGACACACCGAGATTGCCCAAAATGTCATGCCACTCGTAGCTCATGCCTGCCTGCCCTTCGCCTGCAATTGTCTGGCAATACCGATCAGGCTTGCAGCCACCCAAAAGACTTCGATAATAAAAACCGACAGATTGAAGTCATACATCAGCGAGATGATGACAAGGAATGCGCCCAGCGCGTTCAGGATCGAGTAGGTAAAGCTTGTGCTTTTCATCCGACCCAGCTGAAGGAGAAGATAGGTTCCGATGATGAAGAACACCCCGAGGTTGCCTAGGAAATCATGCCATTGGTAATCCATAGTGCCTTCGATTATTGCATGCCTAGTAGAATCCCTGCCTGTGATGGGCGGCTGGTCAGACTATCCGATGGTCTTCCGGTATGCCCATTTGTCTGTCGAACATCTGTCAAAGTATGCAGACAGCCTCACGCAAAGCCGGCTAGTTGGTACAAATTTGGTACAGTCGGCAGAGACGGAAGAAAACAAACAGCCAAGCACGTGTCAAACTGCTTGATAAAAAAGGCTTAAATGGCGCGCCCGGAGAGATTCGAACTCCCGACCGCCTGGTTCGTAGCCAGGTACTCTATCCAACTGAGCTACGGGCGCAGAAACAGGAATTATAGCTAAATTTTTACTCCGAACTACATACATCCACAGGTATTCGATATACTTTTAATTGCAAATCGTGGAGAGGTGCCAGAGTGGTCGAATGGGGCTCCCTGCTAAGGAGTTGTCTGAGTAATCCTTGGACCGTGGGTTCGAATCCCACTCTCTCCGCCAGTTTAATAGGTATATTTCTTTTTATTATCAATGAGTTACTGGATAATAAATCTGGCCTTGTCCACAAATTTGCCTACAAGTTCAGGTTTCAATGACCAAATTTCAGCAAAGCCACCCTAAACCCAAAGCGGCCAATACACCCCAAACAAAACCAGAACCCACACCTGAACCTTCATCCGGTTCAAGTTCGTCGTCCGCTTCATCATCAAACACTATGATGGTAATGTTCGCATCATCAGACTGATCATCTTGCATGAATTTGCCCTCATATTTGCAGTTCATTTGCAATGATGTATCTAGAACACAAAAAATGCAAAATAACAAAAAACCCCAAGCTTTAGGCTCGGGGTTTTATGCTTGAACTGCCTTTGTAAAGAGAGTGCCTCAAGGTTGCCCGCGATTGTGCCCAACTCAATGGCCCCAAGCCAAGCCAGGGCCGTGCTGAATTTCACCGCGACTACTCCTGACCTGAGCATCCGTTGCAACGGTTCTTGACTGTTCTCAGCAGTTTACTGCCTTGAAACTGGACCTTCCCGTGGGGCAGATTACTGATCGATCACGGCACTGACCTCCAAGGGAGTCTCCCTCCCCCCTGGCGGCTTGTACATTGTGGGTTAGACAATTATGTTGTCGGTAATATGACTTGCGAACTCCGCCGTATTCACGTCGGAAGACAAAACTTTCACTTCCTTCATTTCGTCGATCGAGTCCGCAGTTTGCCTGACCAGTTCCTCTCCAAGCGGATGGCGTCGTAGAGGCAGGGCGGCGAGCACGGCGGTGAGATCATCTACCGTATACCCGGGCTTGTACTTGCTGATGTAGTGCTCTGAGACTTCCATCGGCATCGCGGCGGCATAATCGTAAGCGTCGAGGACGCCTGTGGTTGCCCTCTGTACCACATCGCGATTCTTGCGGAGGAACTCGCCGTTGACGCCAAGTACACAGCAGGTACGGCCGTGATAATGGCCGCTATGCGTATTGGCGATTTCCCGCATGTTGAACGAATTCTTGTTGATATAGGCCAACGCATCTAAGGTGGCGAGTGCATCAACCTTGCCGGTATTAACGGCTTCGCCGAGTTTATCGTACGGGACCTCGACCCAGTTGACGTCCTTATGCGGATCGAGCCCGGCCTTGGCCACCGTCACGAGGAAAGCCACATGCGCCACGTCGCCTAGCCCACCGACCGCGATCGACTTGCCCTCCAGGTCTTGCACCGACGCGATCTTCGACGAGCTCGAGACGAGAATGCGCTGGCAACCGTCATGTGTGCCGGCGATGATCTTCACGGACGAATTCTGGTCGTATATCGGCTTCAGCCAGTCGATCAAAAGATGGGAACCCATGTCGGTTTCCCCGGCATCTATCGCCTTGATCTGGTCAGCACCGGCGAGGCCGTGATAGGTTAGCTCGAGATCAATACCCTGTTTCTTGAACATGCCTTTATCAATCGCGAACGCGAAAGGCGCATGGCAGGACGCGGGTTCCGCCCAGGCCAGACGGACCTTGGTGAGCCCGCTGCCAGCGAAGGCGGCCCGGGAACCGAGTGCAAGTCCGCCAGCGGCGGCAATTGTGCCCGCAGCCAGACCTTTCAGCACGTTGCGACGCGACATACCAGTATTTTCTTTATTTATCATAGTTAGATACTCCTATTCAGGTCTAATTCTCCAGCCACACCATATTGGACGTTCCTGACTCGATAAATGCACCTGTTCGGGATGCGTTCATTCGACTGCTGTGCTCACTCCTTGGAAAAAAGTGCCAATACTTTCATCATCTCCATTCTTGCTGAAGGTCCAAAAAATGAATGTTTATTTCAAGTAAGGCGCAGCCATTGATTTAACTTTATGAAGTATTATTGCACTATTAATATACACCTGTATATACGTATAGATACGTTTTAAACAGGTGTTTTTACGCATATTTTTTCCTATCCGTTAATGAACGTACAAGAAACTGAGTCTAGCAAATTTAGAAAATGATTCTCGTAATTGTAGGTCTAGTTTTATAGCTATTACGAATAGAATCTAACAATGTTTGATTTCTGAAAGGCTATTCTAGTGAAATCAATCGCACTATTTTGAATAGCTCCAACAGCCATTGGTATATCGCCATGTCCCGAAATTATAATTATAGAAGGTTGTCAAGCCCCCTGAGTATGTACCAGTGTTTGTGAGAGAGCTGGACTGATGGTTTCCGGCACAGGTGGCCGGTGATTCAGCGATTGATGGGGCCTCGTATGGTTGTACTGGTGGACCCATTGCGTGATTACAGACTGAGCTTCATTCAGTGAGTAAAAGGCCTCCGTATCCAGCACTTCATGTCGAAGCGTGCCATTGAAGCGTTCGTTGTACCCATTCTCCCAGGGACTGCCCGGATAGATATAGATGGGTTCAACATGGACCTTACTTAGCCATTCCTGCAGTACACCGGCCTTGAACTTGCTACCGTTATCACTGCGGATATACTTCGGCTTTCCGTATTGCATGAAGCACTCACTCAAGGTTTCCAGCACTCCCTGTGAACTCAGTTGGAACTGCACATTCACTGTAATGCACTGACGTGTGTATTCATCGATGACGGTGAGCATCTTGTATCGGCGTCCCCGAAACAACCGATCTTGAACAAAGTCCACACTCCAGATGTGGTTCGGATACAAGAGACGTTTTCTGATGAAGGAATGTGGATGGTCATATGATCGCTTGTAGGCTTTGTGGCGCCTTGGGACCTGCAGGCCTTTTCCGCGCCACAGGCGTTCGACCTTCTTGTGGTTGATATGCAGCCTTCGACACTCAGGAGTGCGGTGATCTTGCTATGCCTGTATTGGCCATACTGCTTGGCTAGGCGAATGAGGGCAAGTCGCAGGGCCTCCTCATCCTTGACCTTGCGCCGGGAGGTATGGCGTTGAGTACTGAGGGGTTGATCCAGTACCTGGCAAGTACGGCGTTCACTGCAGCCAAGGCGTTGGCGAACATGGACCACTGTGTCGCGTACCTGTTCCGGACCTACCCCCTGTGCCCTAAAAAAATCCAGGGCTTCCTTCAATATGCTCTTGTCCACCTCAAGGTCCGATACGATCCTGCGTAAGCGCTGGTTCTCCTTCTCCAGGTCCTTGCAACGCTTGACCTCCGTACGGCCCATACTGCCATACAGCTTGCGCCACCGGTAATAGCTCTTGTCGCTGACCCCTAGGCTGCGACAGGCCTCCTCCGTGACCATGCCGCCACTGATCTTGACTTCAATCGCCCGCAGTAAATTAATGATCTCCGATTCCTTGAATCGCTTGCGCATGATGATCCCCCTGATATCAACCTCTTATGAGAGTCTGGCACTATAATCTGGATCAAGTTTAGGGGGGCAAGACAATCTCGCAATAGTGGGTAAGCTGGTCGAGGAGCGCCGTGGTCATCTTTGGGTCGCCGAAGTCTGCTTGCTGCCCAAGTGGCAGCACAGCAACCGAAAGGAGATCCTTTAAATATAGCCATCGAGTTGACTGGTTATGGCGCCCCTGCTGATTGTTTTGATCCCTGGCTTTTACATGGGTACCCATGTAAATCCGCATTTCTGCAGTTAATCCTGGAGTTTTAGACTCTAAGTATCCTTTGTACTGAACAGACCCTGGTAGTCATGTGAATTCCTAAAAAAACCTGAATTTGGACGTCCAGCTCTAGAGATTTTTTCTGGCCCTTCCCCCAGGGATTAAGTGCCGCTAATTTACAATCAATACGACAACCCCCATGGCAACTAATCCTAAAAAAAATATGATTAGAGACATTTCATCCCAAACTTCATTTCTTTTTTCCATTTTTTTAATTGCAAGCTGAATTTCCTCTGGACTTCTAGGACGGGATTTTGAGTGACTTCGGTTTTGAAGGGACCTTGATTGATCACTCGGCATCTGTTTTTTGTGCTTCCTATAGTAAAGAAAACACATAGCTGCACTAACTGCTACTCCTGCAATAAGCCACGCAGCCTGCTCTACAACCCATGTAAGAAAAACAGTCATCTACCTACTAGGAGTGATTGCCTCTGGAACATGAGAAATGTCAGAATCAATAAACAGTGTATTGATTTGAATTTCATCTCCTCAGCTCCTTTTCATTCCACAGTCAAAGCAGATGATACTAGCAGTTACCAAAGCTTCTAGTAAGGTGCACATTTTCCTACTGAAACACAAAGCGGTGCTTTATGGCTACTCGCTTCAGACTTTCCATACTTCAGCATGCTGTAAAAATTCGGCGTAGCAATTAGCTTCCGTAACTTTCGTATATAGGCCCTCTCTAAATCAAGTCATGAGCCAGCCTTGACCTATCAGGTTCACCAGGCACACTTGCGCATCATGCACTCCAACCTGCCTAATCTATAGTTCTTTTTTACATTTAAAGCTCAATGTCACAAGGCGATAATTATTACGCTGATCGCTGCCATTAATACCGTTATTTGAATTAAATAGTTGAAGTAGGCCCTGAACGAAACCCAGACAGGAAACCCGAGTATCGTTCGTTCCTTATCTAGGGTCATGCCTCTCAAGCTTGACCCAAGTTTGAATGGAACCATCAGCAGGTTTAGTACGGAAAGTTTCTAAATTGCCCTGCCCGCTTGCGCTGACAGGGCGCCGAACCTTGATGCTTCCGGTTCGTTTACAGGCTAGTTGAACAGGCTGAAGTAATACCTGGCATTGATGTTGAATCTCTTCTTCCACCTGTCATTCCCGTTGGCTCCGAAGTCACCGACGCCGTCATAGAGGTTACCATAGCTGTCGCCCTTGTCACCGACGTAAAAAT